>JBGUHQ010000033.1:0-112359 GCA_045112195.1 Christensenellales bacterium
CTATTCCGCCGCTTCCGTGCAGGAAGCCATGACAGAGATCCTGGCGAAAATGAACGGCGAAGCGGCTGAGACGCCCGCTGAAGAAAAAACGCCTGAGGCGGAAGTAAAGCCCGCGGAGGAGCCGGCGCCCGAACAACCGGCGGAGAATTCGGCTGAAAACGCCGGCGATATATTGTCCGCGATTGCCGTATCCATGGGCAGGGAATCTGAAAACAGCTACGTAACGGACTATCTGGAGCAGGATCCGTATCTGGTGAATATCTATGAAGGATACGGATTCGCGAAGGATTACGGAAGCGCCCGGGGCCATGCCTATACGCTGGAGGATGTACAGAAGACCCAGCGGCCGCATGCCAAAGCGAACTGCCTGACCTGCAAGACGCCGGATATGCATAAGATGATCGCCGAACAGGGCGTCAGCGTGTATTCCATGCCTTTTGACGAAGTGATGGCCCAGACGACCAATACGATATCCTGTTATACCTGCCATGGCGCGGATGACGGGAACGGCGGGCAAATGGTTGTGACGCACCAGTATGTGAACGAAGCCCTGGGAGAGAATGTCAGCGAGATCAAAGCCGCGTCGCTTTCCTGCGGGCAGTGCCATATCGAGTACTATTTCACGCCGGAAGACAGCGAGGCGATGATGCCTTACCACAGCAAGGCTGAAATGACGCCCGAAGCGATCCTGGCCTATTATGATGAGCTGGGCTTCAGCGATTGGGAGCAGCCGGGAACCGGCACGAAGATGCTCAAGGCGCAGCATCCGGAGCTGGAAACCTATTCCTACGGCAAGCATGCCGCGATGCTCAGCTGCGCGGACTGCCATATGCCGGTGGAAACAACGGAAAGCGGCGCCCAGTATCACAATCATCACCTGGTCAGTCCGCTGGAAAGCGAGACGCTGCTGGCAAAGTGCGCCGCCTGCCACGGAAGCGCGGAGAATACGATCTCGTTGGTGAAGGGTATCCAGGAAAAGATTACCGCGCGGGAGACTGAGGTAGGGAACAAACTGTCCGGGCTGAAAGACGCCCTGACTGCTGCGGTGTCCGCCGGAAAAATGAGCGAAGAGGAACTGGACGCGGTACGCAAACTGCACCGCGAAGCCCAATGGTTCTTCGATTTCTGCTACGTGGAGAATTCCGAAGGCGCCCATAACTCCGAACTGGCGAACAGATGCCTGGACACCTCCGAAGCGAAGATTGACGAAGCAATGGGCCTGCTGGCATCCGCCGGTACTGCTGACACAGGCACGGAGACTCCGGAAGAGGAACTGCCCGCGGAAGAATCCGCGACGGAGAAACAGCCCGCCGATACGGATTCCGCTGAAGCGGAGGCTCCGAAAACGCCGCCCGCCTATGCCGGATACCGCGTGGATAAGGAAAATCCCTTCAGCAGGATTACGGTCATTGCCTACGCGAAGAACGGTGTGCTGGTCTCCGTGAAAATCCTGTCGGAAGACGAGGACGGAAAAGACCTGCTGACGGATGAGATCAAAGCGGAATGGGCCAAGGCAATCCTGGAAAGCCAGAGCGCCGCTCCGGACGCAATTTCCGGTGCGACACTGACTTATTCCGCCGCTTCCGTACAGGAAGCAATGGAAGAGATCCTCGAAAAAGCAGCCGGCAAATAAGACGACAAGAGACGGAATGATTACGGAGACCGCGGACGGAACGCATCCGCGGTCTCCCTTGTATAAGGATTGCAGCGCATGAAAAAAATCGGTAAGTTTCTTTCTTCCATGCCATTCGCAATTACGCTGCTTGTGCTGCTTGCGGCTGCCTGCGCTTTGTGTTCAACGATCCCGCAGGGCCAGACATACGATCAATACGCGGCGCAGTACGGAGAACGGACAGCGGGGTTCATCATCGCCCTGCGGCTGGACGACGCTTTTCACAGCTGGTGGTTTATCGGACTGAGTGCTGTGCTGTGCCTGAATCTGCTGTGCTGCAACCTGGTCCGCCTGCCGGCCTTGCTGAAGCGGATCAAGACGTTCAAGGATCCGGACAGCACGGCGCTGTCCGGCGCTTCCGCGGAGGCGGCAGGCGGCGGATCCCCGGACCGGCTGTTCACGATTTTGCGTATGCCAAAGCCGAAGGAAGGAAAAGACGGCCGGCTTTTTTCCGCCAGGAATCTCTCCGGACTCTGGGGAGCCTGGATCTGCCATCTGGGTATCCTGCTGCTGATCCTCGGCTTCGTTCTGGGTCAGGCAACCATAAAACAATACACCGTGTGGGCTTTGCCGGGACAAACAAAAGAAATGGGTGATTCCGGCCTTAATGTAACCGTGGATGACTTTCAGGTTGTCCGGACTGAAAGCGGTTCTGTACAGCAGTATACTGCCTCTTTGACGGTTACGAACGCGGCGGATGGGACGCAGGAACATGGAACGGCCAGTGTGAACGCACCGGCGGATCTGTTCGGGTATAAATTCTTCCAGAACTCCATCGGCTGGGGCGCGGACGTGCGGGTTCTAAAAGACGGTAAAGAACTGCAGACTGTCGCGTTATGCGCCGGGGAATTCTTTCCGGTGAAAGACAAGGAAGACCTGGTGATATATTTCCAGGCGTTCTATCCGGACTATATTCAGAGAGAGGGCATGATGCCGCAGACCGAGTCGGAAGAAATCAGGAATCCTGCCTATCTTTACCAGGTCTATTATCAGGGGCAGCTGCTCGGGATGAACGTGCTGAAACAGGGCGAGGAACTGACCATAGACGAATACACCGTGTTGTTTGAAAACCCGAGAAATTATACGCTGCTGGCGGTAAAACGGGACAGTTTCACATGGCTGGTTCTTCTGGGCGGACTGATTACGCTGGCCGGACTTGTACTGGCTTTCTGGCTGCAGCCCCGCGCCGTATGGGCGATCCGGGAAGAAACCGGGTGGCATGTGTACGGACGGTGCCGGAAAGGCGGCGCGCTGTTCCGGGATGAGTTCGTGAAAGCGGCGGCAGAATCCGGTTTCATACCCTGCACGGCGGAAAACAAGAAAGGAGAGGATGCATAATGCTTCAGGCGGAGAACACGCTTTTCACGATTACAGTAGCCGGGTATTTCGCACTGACGGTCCTGAATTTTGCTTTTGTGATCGGAAAGAAAGACATGCTGGCCAGGCTTGCTTTCTGGCTGCAGACCGGAGTATTTGCGCTGCACACGGCTGCCCTGGTTTTGCGGGGAATCGGCGCAGGCCACTGGCCGATGACAAACCAGTATGAATTCGCCACCAGTTTTGCCTGGGCGCTGTGCCTGGTAAGCCTGATCTTTATCCGGAAATATCATTTCCCGGTGCTCGGCGCTTTTTCTTCGCCGCTGATCCTGCTGATGATCGGGTATGCTGCCCTGCAGAACCGGGAAGTGCGGGAACTGATGCCTTCGCTGCGGTCAAGCTGGCTGGCCTTCCATGTGTCAACAGCCATCATCGGCTACGGCGCTTTCGGCGTTGCCTTTGTGATTTCGTTGATTTTTCTGTTCCGCGGAAAGATCAGGGAGGACGGTTTCTGGGGGCAGCATATTCCACAGCCGGAAAAACTGGACATGATCAGCTACCGCAGCGTATGCCTCGGCATGCTGTTCCTGTCGCTGACGATCCTGACCGGCGCGATCTGGGCGGAGCAGGCCTGGGGAAGTTATTGGTCCTGGGATCCGAAAGAAACCTGGTCGCTGGTAACCTGGATTATTTACGCAGTCTATCTGCACCTGCGGCTGCGCCGGGGCTGGAAGGGAAAGACAGCGGCGCTGTTCGCGGCGATCGGCTTTATCTGCGTGATTTTTACCTATATAGGCGTGAACACATTCCTGCCGGGCATTCACAGCTACGCATAAGCAATTCATGAATGAGTGAATGACCCCTGCGGATGAGAAGAGGCTTCGCTTTATCCAAAATGACACATGAAGGAGAAAACGACATGGGTTTTCAGACGTTTGATATTACCGCGTCCACGCCCGGAATCCGCCTGATGGGGCGGATGGATCCGGAACAGCGGCCGACGGCTCTGGACTGGACCGGAAGCGGCATGGAGTTCCGCTTCCGCGGCACGGCGGCCTGGGCAAAGCTGGAAGCGCCGGCGGCGTCATCCATCATGTGGATGATCGTGCTGGCGGACGGCGCGCCGGTGACCCGGTTCCCGGTGGAACCGGGTATCCGGATGTATCCGCTGCTGCTGGGGCTGGAAGCGGAACAGGAACGGACCGTGACGCTGATGAAGGAGACCCAGTGCATGCCGGGGAACCCGGAAGCCACGGTGCTGCTCCACAGCCTGCGGATCGAAGGGGAACTGCTGGAACTGCCGGAACGGGACTGCCGGATTGAGTTTATCGGCGACAGCCTGACCAGCGGGGAAGGCGCACTGGCTGCCCGGGACAATATGGAATGGGTTACGCCCTGGTTTACAGCCCGGGGGAACTATTCCTGGTACGCCTGTGAAGCGCTGAACGCCGAGCGGAGCATCCTGTCCCAGAGCGGCTGGGGCGTGAACTGGGATTATCAGCATACGGAAGCCAACAATATGTCTGACGCCTATGAGTATACTGTCGGCGTGCTGCAGGGGCCGGAAGCGGAAGCAAGGGGCTGCCGGAAACTGTGGGACTTCAGCCGGTGGCAGCCGGACATCGTCTGCATTCGCTTGATGACGAACGACAACAACGGGATGATCGAGCGGAACTCCTTTGAGGCGGACAGAGAAACGGCTGTTCAAGGCGCAATGAACCTGATCCGGAAGGTGAGAAAGCACAACCCGCGGGCGAAGATCGTTTGGATCCTGCCGGCGACAGACTGCCGGCCGGAACTGGCAGCGGAAGCGGTCCGGCGGGCCCGGGAAGAGATGCAGGTCGTATACGCGTTTTCCGTGCCGGATTACGGCCCGGAGGACATGGGCGCCCGGTGGCACCCGAACGCGGAGTATAACAAACGGATCGGACTGATGCTGGCGGAATACCTGAGATCAATCCGGATTTGACCCGCTTTTGCAGTCCTTTGGCTTTTTTGTGTACCTTCATTGACTCATATAAACCAAATCCCTATAATAGGCTTAATCATTTTGTAAGGAGGCGGAAGCCATGGCCAAACTGACCATAGACCGCGAGACCTGCAAGGGCTGCGGCCTCTGCGCCGAGGTTTGTCCCAAGCATCTGCTTGCGCTGAGCAAGGAGATCAACACCAAGGGCTATCATCCCATCGGAATCACGGATCAGGAAGCCTGCATCGGCTGCGCGTTCTGCGCGCGGATGTGCCCCGACGCCGTGATTAAGGTGGAGAAATAAAGGAGGAAGCGAATCCATGGGTGAGAAAATGCTCATGAAGGGGAATGAAGCGATCGCCGAAGCCGCTATCCAGGCAGGATGCCGCTTCTTCTTCGGTTATCCCATTACCCCCCAGAACCAGATTCCGGAATACATGTCCAAACGGCTGCCGAAGATTGAGGGCGGCTGTTTCCTGCAGGCGGAGAGCGAAGTTGCCGCCATCAATATGGTGTACGGCGCGGCCGGCGCCGGAGCGAGGGTCATGACCTCTTCTTCCAGCCCGGGAATCTCCCTGAAGCAGGAAGGCATCAGCTATATCGTGGGCGCGGAACTGCCCTGCGTTATCGTGAACATGGTGCGCGGCGGCCCCGGCCTGGGATCCATCCAGCCTGCCCAGAGCGACTATTACCAGTCCACCCGCGGCGGCGGACACGGCGACTACCGCATGCTGGTACTGGCGCCTTCCTCCGTGCAGGAAGCGGTGGAACTGACCCAGGAAGCCTTCGACCTGGCGGACAAATACCGCAATCCCGTGCTGATCATGGGCGACGGCCTCATCGGCCAGATGATGGAGCCCGTTGAAATGCCGGAACACAAAGAAAAGGCTGATCTGCCCGAGAAGACCTGGGCGGCGACCGGCTGGAAGCCGGGCTGCGGCCGCGATCGGGCCATCATCAACAGCCTGTATATTGATCCCGCCGTGCTGGAAAAGCACGTGAACAAGCTGTACGCGAAGTACGCCGTGATGGAAGAAAACGAGTGCCGCTGGCAGGAAGAGATGACCGAAGACGCGGACTATGTGATCGTGGCCTACGGCACCACTGCCCGCATCGCCCGCAGCGCCATGCGCAAGCTGCGCGAGGAAGGCATCAAGGCCGGCCTGATCCGGCCCATTACCCTGTGGCCGTTCCCCGCGGCGCCGATCGCGAAGGCCGCGGAGCACGCGAAAGCCTTCCTGACCGTTGAAATGAGCATGGGCCAGATGGTGGACGACGTGAAGCTGGCTGTGGAAGGAAAGAAGCCGGTTCACTTCTTCGGACGCACCGGCGGTATCGTGCCGACGGTCCGTGAGATCATCACCCAGGTTGAAGAACTTGCGAAAGGGGGCAAATAAGCATGGCTGTGGTATATGAAAAGACAAAACTGCTGACCGACAAGCCGCTGCATTACTGCCCCGGCTGCACCCACGGCATCATCCACCGCCTGGTGGCGGAAGCCATCGATGAACTGGGCATCCAGGAAAGAACCATCGGCATCGCGCCGGTTGGCTGCGCCGTGTTTGCCTACGACTATTTCAACTGCGACATGATGGAAGCGGCCCACGGCCGCGCTCCGGCAGTGGCTACCGGCTGCAAGCGGGTGAATCCGAATAATATCGTCTTCACCTATCAGGGCGACGGTGACCTGGCCTCCATCGGCGCTGCGGAGATCACCCACGCGGCGACCCGCGGCGAGAACATCACCGTGATCTTTGTAAACAACGCGATCTACGGCATGACGGGCGGCCAGATGGCGCCCACCACGCTGCCGGGCCAGGTGACAACCACCTCTCCCTACGGACGCGATCCCAAGCTGTGCGGCTATCCGATCCGGGTCAGCGAAATGCTGGCAACCCTGGATGGGCCGGCCTTTATCTCCCGCGTTTCCGTGCATGACGTGAAGCACATCATGGACGCAAAGAAGTCCATCAAAAAAGCCTTCGAAATGCAGATCGCCGGCAAGGGCTTCTCCCTGGTTGAAGTGCTGTCCGCCTGCCCCACGAACTGGGGCATGACGCCGCAGGAAGCGCTCAAGTGGCTGGAAGCCAACATGATCCCCCAGTATCCGCTGGGCGTGAAAAAGGAGGTTGAGTGATTCATGGAAGCTCAATTTCTGATTGCCGGATTCGGCGGACAGGGCGTGCTGCTGATCGGCCAGCTGCTGGCCAAGGCTGCCATGCATGAGGGGATGAACGTCTCCTGGATGCCGTCCTACGGACCTGAGATGCGCGGCGGCGAGGCTAACTGCGCCGTGGTCATCTCTGACGAGCCCATCGGTTCTCCGCTCGTGACGGAAATCCCGATCGCCGTGATCATGAACAAGCCCAGCATGATTAAGTTTACTCCCGCGATGGAAAAGGGCGGCATCATGCTGTACAACTCCTCCCTGATCGATATCACCCCGGACCGGGACGATATCACCGCGATTCCCGTGGACTGCAACGGTATTGCCGAACAGCTCGGCAACAGCCGGACCGCCAACATGGTTATGCTCGGCGCGATCATCGCCAAGACCGGCGTGATCAGCATCGACTCCGCCATGGAAGCCCTGAAGGCCACCTTCGGCCCGAAGAAGGAGCATCTGCTGCCCATCAACCGTCAGGCCATGGAAAAAGGCGCGGAAGCTGTAAAGTAAAACACAGCATACACTTAAAACGTCATCTTCGGATGGCGTTTTTTCTCTTTTAATATGCGGGTAATCATAGTATAATGCAATCAGAGCAGCGTGATGGTTTTACAACTGAAAAACGCCTGACAGACTGATACAGGGAAGGAAAGGGAAAGCATGAAAAAAGAGAATATTCTAGGCAGGATTGTACGCGGGTATTCCAGTATGAGCCTGATTCTGCGCATTCTCATCGGGATGGTTATCGGCGCGGGACTGGGTCTGCTGTTCCCATCCGCCATGTTTCTGTCAATCCCGGGAACGCTGTTTGTCAGCGCACTGAAAGCCATTGCGCCGATACTGGTTTTTGTACTGGTGATTTCCTCCTTGGCGAACGGGCAGACGAAATTTGACCGGCGCTTCGGCTTTGTCATTTTCGAATATCTGTTCTCAACGTTTATGGCGGCAATGGTGGCGGTCGTAATCAGTTTCCTGTTTCCGGTCAGCATGGCGCTGAAGGATGCTGTTCAGGCGGATATGGTTCCTTCGGGGATCGGGGAAATACTGGAAAACCTCCTGGTGGGCATGTTCACCAATCCGATCGGCGCCATTACAGACGGGAATTACATCTCCATTCTGTTCTGGGCTGTGATCTTTGGCATCCTGATGAAAAAACTGGCAGGCGACGGAACCAAAGCCCTGTTCACGGATTTCAGCGAGATTCTTTCCCGCACGGTCAAGGGAATCATTAATCTCGCGCCGTTCGGCATTATGGGCCTGATGTATCTGAGCATCGCCACCACCGGGTTTTCCATCTTCAAGGATTACGGAATGCTGATCATTCTGCTGGTCGGGACGATGCTGACAGTCGCGCTGGTAATCAATCCGCTGATTGTGTTCGTGCTCCTGAGACGCAATCCTTACCCGCTGATCTTCCGCTGCATCCGGGAAAGCGGAATCACCGCTTTTTTTACCCGTTCTTCCGCCGCGAACATTCCGGTGAACATGCGGCTGTGCGAACGGCTGGGGCTGGACAAGGACATGTATTCCGTTTCGATTCCGTTAGGCGCGACGATCAACATGGACGGTGCAGCCGTCGTGATTACGATCATGACGCTGGCAACAGTCCGCACGTTGGGGATACCGATCGATATTGCCTCTGCGGTACTGCTTTCTGTGCTGAGCACGCTGGCCGCCTGCGGGACCTCCGGTGTGGCCGGCGGATCGCTGCTGCTGATTCCGATGGCCTGCTCCCTGTTCGGTATCCCGGCTGACATCGCGATGCAGGTGGTCGGCGTCGGATTCATTATCAGCGTTATCCAGGATTCGATGGAAACGGCGCTGAACTCTTCAGGTGACGTCATCTTTACTGCCACGGCAGAATACCGTCACTGGAAGAAGACGGGCAGGAGCCTGCCCACATTCCTGGGCGGAGACACAAAACTGGATATCTGACCGAACGAAACAGGAGAAGTCGTGTATGAACGTATTCAATATCATCGGACCGGTCATGATCGGTCCCTCCAGTTCCCATACGGCAGGCGCCGTCCGGCTTGGCCGGGTTGCCAACAAGCTGACGGACAACAAACCGTTGAAACGGGTGGAAATCACCCTGTCCGGATCCTTTGCGCAGACGTATAAAGGCCACGGAACGGACCGGGCGCTGCTGGCCGGGATTATGGGGTACCACAGCTATTCGGCGGAGATCCGGGACGCGCTGGAAATCGCAAAACAACGGGGGATCGAGTATACCTTCCTGAAGGAGGATATCAAGGGAGCCCATCCCAACACAGCCCGCATCCATTTTATCCTGGAGGACGGTGAAGAAGGCACCGTGCAGGGCGCCAGCATCGGCGGCGGAAACATCCTGGTCTCCCAGGTGAACGGGATGAACGTGGAATTTAACGGAGAGAACAATACGATCCTGGTGATGCACCAGGACAAACCGGGGGTCATCGCCGCCGTAACCCAGCTGATGCACTTTGAGTACGCCGACCTGAACATCGCGACCTTCCATCTTACCCGTGAGACGCGGGGAGGGAACGCCATCATGACGATTGAAATCGACGGGCAGCCGCCGGAGGGACTGATCGACGCGATCCGGAAGATCGACTATGTTTCCAACGCGATCCTGATCCGCAGGGTCTGACAGGGAGGATATATGCATGCTGAAGTATGAATCCATCGAGGAACTGGTATCCGAAGCGGAAAAACAGGGGATCCGGATCAGCGACCTGGTGCTGGCAGACCAGGCGGAAACCATGGAAGTTACCGAACTGGAAGCCTACGAGAAGATGGAACTGGATTTCCAGGTGATGGTGAATTCAGTCCGGGCCGGCCAGCAGAAGGATCAGCGGTCCATGTCGGGACTGACCGGCGGGGAAGGCTATAAAATGAAAACCTATGCCGAGGAGAAGGGCGGCCTGTGCGGCTCCTTCCTCTGCGGAGCCATCTCCCGGGCGCTGGCTGTAGCCGGTTGCAACGCGTCGATGGGACGGATCGTGGCGGCGCCGACCGCGGGAAGCTGCGGCATCCTGCCGGGCTGCCTGGTTTCCCTTTTGGAGGACCGGCAGATTCCGGAAAAAGAGATCGTCATGTCCATGTTTACTGCCGGCGCGTTCGGGATGGTGATCGCCAATAAGGCGAGCATTGCCGGCGCGCAGGGCGGCTGCCAGGCGGAATGCGGCAGCGCCGCCGCGATGGCGGCCGCGGCGTTGGTTGAACTGATGGGCGGTACGCCGGCCCAGTGCGCGGACGCCTGCGCCATCGCGATCGCCAACCAGCTGGGCCTGGTCTGCGATCCGGTGGCGGGATTGGTGGAAATCCCGTGTATCAAGCGCAACGTATCCGGCCTGGTCATCGCTTTTTCCAGCGCGGACCTGGCGTTGGCCGGCATTGGGGCAAAGATCCCCGCGGACGAGTGCCTGGACGCCATGCGGAGCGTCGGGGACACGATGCCGGAAGCCCTGAAGGAGACGGCAAAGGGCGGCCTGGCTTCCACGCCCACGGGTATCCGGATGCGGGAACAGGTGTTCGGGGAATCTGAGTAAACGTCAAGGACCGACATTGACTTTTCTGCCCTTTTCCTGTAATGTTTATAGGGTTAGACCTTTCCCTGAAAGGGGACGCAGAATCATTATCAACAGGAGGAACTCCATTTATGAAAAAGCCCGTTGTGCTGGTTGTTATGGACGGCGTGGGTGAATCGAACGAAGAGCTGGGCAATATGGTCATGAAGGCCACAACCCCGACCTTGGACAAGCTGAAGGCCAACGATCCTTTCCGGATCATCAAGGCCCACGGCACGGCCGTCGGCCTTCCTTCCGACGACGATATGGGCAACAGCGAAGTCGGCCACAACGCGCTGGGCTGCGGCCAGGTATATTCACAGGGCGCCAAGCTGGTCAATGAATCCATCGAGAGCGGTTCCATCTACGCTTCCGAAACCTGGCATAAGCTGGTTGCCGGCGTGAAAGCCTCCGGCGGCACGCTGCATTTTATCGGCCTGCTGAGTGACGGCAACGTTCACAGCAACATCGGCCATCTGCTGGCCATGCTGAAGGAAGCCAAGGCTGAAGGCGTGGGCAAGGCCCGCGTGCATATCCTGCTGGACGGCCGCGACGTGCCCGCCACCTCCGCCCTGGAGTATGTGGATCAGCTGGAAAAGACCATCGCGGAACTGAAGGACGCTTCCTATGACGTCCGGATCGCTTCCGGCGGCGGCCGTATGCAGATCACGATGGACCGTTATCAGGCCAACTGGGGCATGGTGGAAAAGGGCTGGAACATCCATGTGCACGGTGAAGGCCGGCAGTTTGCCTCCGCGAAGGAAGCGATTGAGACGTACCGCAGCGAGCAGCCCGGCGTCATCGATCAGGACCTGCCCGGATTCGTAATCGCGGAGAACGGCGCGCCCGTCGGCCCGATGAAGGACGGCGACAGTGTGATCCTGTTCAACTTCCGCGGCGACCGAGCGCTGGAACTCTCCATGGCCTTCGACGGCGACGCGTCCTTTGACAAGTTCGACCGGGGAGCGGTTCCGAACGTCCTGTACGCCGGTATGCTGGAGTATGACGGCGACCTGCACATCCCGCACAAGTACCTGGTGAATCCGCCGCAGATCCGCCACACGCTGACCGAGTTGCTGGTGGAGAACGGGATCAACGAATACGCCTGCTCCGAAACCCAGAAGTACGGCCATGTGACCTATTTCTGGAACGGCAACCGCAGCGAGAAATTCAGCGAGGAGCTGGAGACCTGGGAAGAAGTGCCTTCCGACGTCCGCTCCTTTGACGAGTGTCCCTGGATGAAGGGAACCGAGATTACGGACCTGGTCATTGCGGCGATCGAAAGCGGCAAGTACGGCTTTATCCGCTGCAACTTCCCCAACGGCGACATGGTGGGCCATACCGGCAACCTGGAAGCCACGGAAATCGCGGTGGAAACCGTAGACCTGTGCCTGACCCGCATCCTGAAAGCCTGCGACGAGCACGGCTGCATCCTGGTGGTGACGGCTGACCATGGCAACAGCGACCAGATGCTGGAGAAGAACAAGAAAGGCGCCGTTTCCGTCCGCACCGCGCACAGCCTGCGCCCCGTTCCGTTCATCATCCACGATCCGGACGAACGGCATGAGATGAATACGGAAAGCCCCTTCGGCCTGGCCAACGTCGCGCCGACAGTGGTGGAGCTTCTCGGATTGAAGCCCTATGACTGCTGGGAAAAGAGCATGCTGAAATAATCAAAAGGCAGCCGGGTTATGCTGACCCGGCTGTTATTCTCTGTCTGGAGGGAAAAGCGTGAACCTGTTCACGAACCCGGCGCCGCGCCGGGAAGAATCCATCTTTGACTGGCGCACACAGCTGCGGACGGAAGAAACGGTATATGTCATCGGCGCGGTGAATATGGATATTTCCGGCACGCCGGTAAATGAGCTCCGGGCCGGAGATTCCAACCCCGGGCGGATTACGCTCTCTCCCGGCGGCGTAGGCCGGAACATCGCGGAGAATCTCCGCCTGCTCGGCCGGAAGGTATCGTTGATCACGATCATGGGTGAGGATACCTATGCCGGCGTGATCCGGGAGCACTGCCTGAACGCCGGGATTGATCTGCAGTACAGCTTCACGGACCCGCTGGGCCGGACCTCCGCGTACCTGTGCGTGAACGAGCGGAACGGGGATTTGAGCGCGGCGGTTTCCGACATGGCGATCTGCGACGAACTGACGCCTGCAAAGCTGGAACCGCTGCTGCCTGTCCTGAACCGCGGCAGCATGGTGATCGCGGACGCGAACCTGCCGGAGGAAACGCTGGCCTGGATCGCAAAGAACGTGACGGTGCCCATTGCGGCGGATCCGGTTTCCGTTTCCAAAGCGCCGCGCCTGCTGCCGCTGCTTTCCCGCCTGACGCTGATCAAACCCAATGTGCCGGAAGCGGAACTGCTGACCGGTATGACCATCCAGGGAGATATAAACCTGAGCCGGGCGGCGGACGCGCTTCACCGCTTAGGCGTGAAGCGGGTGTATATTTCGCTGGGCGGGCGAGGCGTTTGGGCGGACGATACGCGGGAAGGCGGCATGCTGATTCCCTGCGCACCGGGTACCATCGTCAACACAACCGGCTGCGGGGACGCTTTTGTAGCGGCTGCTGCGGACGCGTTCCTGAACGGGCTGGGCACCATGGAAGCCGCCAGGCGGGCGCTTGCCGCTTCGTCGATCTGCGCGGAGGATCCAGCAGCAGTCAGCTCCAGGCTGTCTCCTGAAGCAATTGATCTGAAACTGACTTATCCGATGTGACACAATATGACGCTGAGAAATCCTCCCGGGCACAGCCGGGGAGATTCCACCATAAGGAGTATTATATTATGAACAATCTTGAAAAGTATCTTTCTGTATCTCCCGAAGTAAAGCAGGCGCTGGCGGAGAACCGACCTGTTGTCGCCCTGGAGTCCACGATTATTTCTCACGGCATGCCTTATCCCCAGAATGTGGAGACAGCGCTGAACGTGGAAAAGATTATCCGGGAGAACGGCGCCGTACCGGCGACCATCGCGATTATTCAGGGGAAAATCACCGTCGGCTGCACACCGGAGCAGATTGAATACCTCGGCAAGAAAGGCCTGGCCGTGACCAAGGCCAGCCGGCGCGATCTGCCCGTACTGCTGATGCGCGGGGAGGACGGCGCTACCACTGTGACCACGACGATGATCGGCGCGGCGCTGGCGGGCATCCGGGTGTTTGCTACCGGAGGCATCGGCGGCGTTCACCGCGGGGCGGAGATCACCATGGATATTTCCGCGGACCTGGAAGAACTGGCGCAGACGCCGGTGATGGTCATCTGCGCAGGCGCGAAGAGCATCCTTGATCTGGGACTGACGCTGGAGTACCTTGAGACCCGCGGCGTGCCGGTCATCGGCTATTGCACGGAAGAATTGCCGGCGTTCTATACCCGGTCTTCCGGCTTTAAGGTGGATTATCGTCTCGATACGCCGAAGGAAGTGGCGGACGCCTTCCGGGTGAAGCTGGAATGTGGCCTGCAGGGCGGCATGCTGGTGACCAACCCGATTCCGGAGGAATACTCCATGGATCCGGACTATATCAACCGGAACATTGACGAAGCCATTGCCGAATGCGAACGCCTGGGCATCCACGGCAAGCAGACCACGCCATACCTGCTGGACAAGATCCAGAAATTGACCGGCGGCGATTCCCTGAAGGCGAATATCCAGTTGGTTTACAACAACGCGAAGCTCGGCGCGCGGATCGCGGCGGAACTGAGCAAATAAAAAAGGAGAGATCTTATGGCTTTCTTGCAGATTCAGTTTTTCTCCGCGGCACTGAACGTCGCTTCCACCGTCAACGTGATCCTGCCGGAAGTGAACCAGGGCATCGGGATGGGCGCCTCCAAGGATGAACGGCCGCCGAAGGTCCTGTACCTGCTGCACGGATACAGCGACGACCAGTCTATCTGGATGCGGCGGACCTCCGTGGAACGCTACGCCGCGAGTCATAACCTGGCGGTGATCATGCCGGCGGTCAACCACAGTTTCTACTGCAATGAAGTGTGCGGTGAGAAATACTGGGATTATGTGAGCGACGAGCTTCCAAGGACCATGCACCGTTTCCTGCGGCTGAGTGACAAGCCGGAGGATACCTATGTGGCCGGGCTGAGCATGGGCGGATACGGCGCCATGCGGCTGGCTCTGACGTATCCGGACCACTTTGCCGCGGCAGCATCTTTCAGCGGTGCGGTGGATCTGGCGGGAATCTTCTACCAGCGGGTCCGGGGGAGCGAGATGGACCGCGTTTTCGGAGACCGGACGGAAGTCAAGGGATCGGAATATGATACCTTCTTCCTGATGGAGAAGAACGCGAAGGCCGCGCATAAGCCCTGGCTGTACGTCAGCTGCGGCACAAAGGATTTCCTTTTCGACCAGCATAAGGCGTTCGTGCCTGCCCTGAGGAAGAACGGCTGGGATGTGATCAGCCATGAGGAACCGGACGCCATTCATGAATGGGGATTCTGGGATGCGCAGATCAAGGCGTTTATCGAGCTGATCTTTGCCAGAGAGAATGCATGAAGTTGTTCTGAAATAAAAAGACAAAAAGTTCATTTCATGGGTTGACAATCAGAAAAAAGCAGGATAAAATGCGTTCAGACGGCATTGGTAACGTTTCCAATGACCAAATAACACAAACAGAAGGAGAACAATTATGAAGAAGATTCTCGGTATCCTGCTTGCACTGACGATGGTCTTTGCAATGGCATGCACCGCTTTCGCAGAAGGCGGATCTGTTTACTGGCTGAATTTCAAACCCGAACTGGAAGAAGACGCCCAGGCGCTGGCAAAGAAATATACGGAAACCACAGGTGTTCCGGTACAAGTGTTAACCGCTGCTTCCGGCACCTACAACGAGAAGCTCGGCACAGAAATGGACAAATCCGCTCCGCCGACCATGTTCGTGATCGGCAACGCCGAAAGCGTGAGGGAGTGGGGCGATTTCGCGATGGACCTCACTGGCACCAAAATTGCCGAGGAACGGTCCACGGACGCCTATACGCTTCATGACGAGAGCGGCAAGATGGTTTCCATCGGCTATTGCTTCGAGTGTTACGGCATCGTTGTCAATCCGGACAACGTGGAAAAAGCCGGCCATTCCATGGACGAGCTGGTCAATTTTGCCGGATTGAAAGCCGTTGCGGAAGACATCCATGCCAACGCGGCCACGCTGGGCTTTGACGCCTTTGCTTCCGCCGATATGGATTCTTCCTCCAGCTGGCGCTTCACCGGCCACCTGGCGAACCTGGAATACTTCTATGAGAAGAAGGCCGACGGCTGGACTGACATGCCTGCTTCCCTGACCGGCGCCTACATGGAAAACTACAAGAACCTGTATGACCTGATGATCAACAACAGCATTACCGATCCCAAAGACCTGGCCACCGGCGGACATGATGCCGCGGCTGAGTTCAAAGACGGCAAAGTCACCTTCTATTTCACCGGTTCCTGGGACTACGCCGCGCTTGCCGAATCTGTTCCGAACGTGACGATGATCCCGTATTACTGCGGCGTGGAAGGCGAGGAGAAAGCCGGCCTGTGCTGCGGTACTGAAAACTGCTGGGCGATTAATGGCGACGAAAAAGTTTCCGAAGATGACAGACAGGCGACGATTGACTTTATGATGTGGCTGGTGAACGATCCGGAAGCGGCTGCCGTGATGGTAAACAATCTGGGCATCCTGCCCTTCAAGAATGCGCCTGAATCCAACAACGGCTTCCTGGCGGACGCCGCGAAGTATACCGCCGACGGTTGCTACGTGATGGACTGGGTATCCCAGCCCAACACAGAGGAGTACCGCAAGGCGCTGGTCTCCGCCCTGAACCAGTACTGCGCCGACCAGAGCGACGCCAACTGGGCACTGGTAAAGACCGCGTTCGTGGACGGCTGGGCGGTTCAGTACGCTGCCACACACGAATAATTATTCATACTGTATCAGACAGGGCGGACCCTTCGTCCGCCCTGTTCCTGTTCACAGGAAGGGAGGAGCCGGATTGAAAAAAGGGATCTTTAAAAACCCGATGCGGCGCTGGGGCTGGCTGTTTCTCGGACCGGTTACGGCAGCGTTCATCATCGGGTTTGTATGGCCTTTCTGCCAGGGCATTTTTCTTTCGTTCAACAAGTTCAAGGTGATCTCCAAGACCACCTGGGTCGGGTTCGCCAACTACGGCAAGGCGCTGTCGGATCCCAGTTTTATGCACGCATTCTGGTATACGGCCCTGTTCGCTATTGTCAGCCTGCTGCTGATCAATATCATCGGTTTCGCTGTGGCGAATTCGCTGACGCAGAAGATCCGGGGCAGCAACCTGTTCCGTACCGTGTTTTTCATGCCGAACCTGATCGGCGGGATTGTGCTCGGGCATATCTGGTCCATGATCTTTGACGGCATTCTTTCCCGTTACGGCACGTCCATCCTCCTGAATGCCACTTACGGCTTCTGGGGACTGATTATCCTGATGTGCTGGCAGCAGATCGGTTATGTGATGATTATTTACATTGCCGGACTGCAGGCAGTGCCGGAGGATATGCTGGAAGCGGCGAAGATCGACGGCGCGAACAGGCGGCAAACCCTGTTCAGGGTGACGATACCCAATGTCATGCCGTCTATCACGATCTGTACATTCCTGACGCTGACCAACGGCTTCAAACTCTTTGACCAGAACCTGGCGCTGACAGGCGGACAGCCGTTTCTGATCCAGCCGGACGGTACTTCGGTCAAGACAACGGAAATGCTTGCGCTGAACATCTACAACACCTTCTACAGTTCCGGCGCCTCTTCCCAGGGCGTCGCGCAGGCCAAAGCCGTGCTGTTCTTTATCCTGGTAGCCGGCCTGGGACTCCTCCAGCTGTGGGTAACCCGGAAGAGGGAGGTGCAGCAGTGATGGAAAAGACGCGCGGACTGGCAAGTGAAAGACGCAGGCAGACGATCATGACGCTTGTATTCACCGTGATCTGCATCATTTTCGTGATGCCGGTGCTCATGGTGGCCATCAACTCCTTCAAGCTGAACACCTACGTCAAAACAGACACCTTTGCGCTGCCCACCGGGGAAATGTGGGCAGGTATCCAAAATTTTACCAAAGGCGTGACCTTCGGAAACTATCCCTTCTGGAGCAGTGCGCTATACAGCACCGTGATCACGGTGATTTCCACCGCCCTGATCCTGTTGTTCACCTCCATGGCCGCCTGGTATATCACCCGGGTCAACTCCCTGATCTGCAAGGCCATTTACTACCTTTGCGTATTCTCCATGGTGGTTCCTTTTCAGATGGTCATGTATTCCCTGTCCAAAACGGCGGATTCCCTGAGGCTGAATACCCCCTGGACGATTCCTGTGGTTTACCTGGGCTTCGGCGCCGGGCTGGCGATCTTCATGTTTGCGGGATTCGTGAAATCCATTCCGCTGGAGATTGAGGAAGCTGCTTCCATTGACGGCTGCAACACGGTCAGGATGTTTTTCTCCGTGGTGTTCCCGATGCTGAAACCGACCATGATCTCGGTCGGAATCCTGGAGATTATGTGGATCTGGAACGACTATCTGCTGCCGTATCTGGTATTGGACATCAACGAATATCGGACGATCCCGATCCATATCCAGTATCTGAAAGGAAGCTACGGCACCGTTGATCTGGGCGCAACCATGGCGCTGATCCTGATGAGCATCATCCCGGTCATCATCTTTTACCTGGCCTGCCAGAAATACATCATCAAAGGTGTTGCGGCCGGCGCTGTAAAAGGATAAAGAACGGGATTGACGGACGGGGGAGAAAACCCTATAATATGTCCGTACATTGCGTACCGCTTAAAGCTTCTTCGGGGACGGGTGAAATTCCCTACCGGCGGTAAAGCCCGCGAACTGAGCCATGCTCAGCCGATCCGGTGTGATTCCGGAGCCGACAGTACAGTCTGGATGAGAGAAGAGGGATTTCGCGCTGACGCGCGACCAGGGCTTTCCGATCGCCCTGGACCTTCGGATGGATTGTTAAAGAAGAACTGAAAAGCCTTCTAAACAGCCCCTCAAAGCAAGCTAAAAGCTAAACGAAGCTGCTTTGAGGGGCGCGCGCATTATAAGGAGGGCTTGAGATATGACAAGCACAACCAAATCCCGGATTTCCGTTGCCCGGATGACCCGTATCGCCATCCTGGCCGCAGCGGCGTCCATCCTGTTCCTGATCGAGATTCCGATCGTCGCCTTCTACAAGCTGGACCTGTCCAATATTCCGGTCCTGCTGGGTGCCTTCTCCATGGGTCCGGTTCCGGGACTGATCATCCTGGGGCTGAAGAGCGCGATCGGCCTGCTCCACTCTTCCAGCGCCGGCGTCGGCGAACTGGCTGACTTTGTGATGGGCGCCGCCCTGATCATCCCGGCTTCGATCATCTATCACCGGAACAAGAACCGGAAGAATGCGATCATCGGCATGGCAATCGGAACGGTCTGCATGGTCATTGTCGGCGTGCTGATGAACAAATGGGTCATGCTGCCCTTCTATATGGGTGCTTTTCATATGGATATGGACGGCATCATCAAGGCCGCGGGCGTGGCCGGTGTGGACAGCGAGTGGAAACTGCTGCTGCTGGTTACAGGCCCCTTCAACCTGCTGAAGGGTGTTGTGCTCAGCATTGTGACCGCGCTGATCTACAAGCCGCTTTCTCCGATCCTTCATGGAAAAATGAGGTAAAAAATCATGCCGATGGACGGGCTCACGGTGGGTTTTGCCGCCAGGGAACTGAATGAGACGCTGCGGGGTGGACGGATTGACAAGATCTCTCAGCCGGAGCGGGATACAGCGGTGCTGGTGATCCGCGCGGGAGGCGTGAATCACCGGCTGCTTCTGTGCGCCTCACCGAACAATGCCCGCTGCCATCTGACCATGGGCACCTTTTCCAACCCGCTGGAGCCGCCGGCACTCTGCATGCTGATGCGCAAGCAGCTGACCGGCGCCCGAATCACGGAGATCAGGCAGGTCGGCGGCGACCGGATCGTGCATGTGGATATGGACGCCGTGAACGAACTGGGAGACCATGTGCTTCGGCGCCTGGTGCTGGAGATCATGGGCCGTCATTCCAACCTGCTTTTGCTGGATGAGAACGGACGGATCCTGGAAGCGACACGGCATGTCAATCCGGAGATGAGCCGGGTGCGCCAGATTCAGCCCGGCATGGCTTATCTGCCGCCGCCCGCCCAGGACAAACTGGACCCGGGAACACTGACGGGAGAGGAACTCTGTCACAAGCTGAACGCGGGGAATAATGCCGCGACGGCCGGTACGACAAACCGGTCTTTCAGCAAAGCGCTGGGCGATTCGATTACCGGCCTGAGCCGGGCCTCCGCGGAGGAACTAGCCTGTCGGGTGCTGCGAGGTGGAGAATGGCCGGACGATCCGGAGGACGCCTGCAGGCGCGTGGCGGATCTGCTGAAGCGGCTGCCTTCGATGGGGGACGCGCGGGTGCTTTTCGGGGAGAACGGGGAAGCGGAGGACGTTTTTCCCTTCCCGTATCTGTCTGTGCGGACAGACAACCAGAAACCGTATAAAACCCTCAGCGAGGCGCTGGAGATCTATTACGGCACCCGGGACGTCCGGGAGCGCCTGAGCCAGCGGAGCGCGTCCATGGTCCGGATGCTGAAGGGCCAGCTGGAACGGTGCCAGCGAAAGCTGGCGATCCAGATGGAGGAGCTGTCTTCCGCAGAACGGATGGAGGAATACCGCCGGATGGGGGAGGCAATCAACGCCAATCTGTATCAGCTGAAAAAAGGCATGACAGAGGCAACCCTGCCGGACTGGAACGATCCGGACGGCGGAACGATCACCGTGCCGTTGGACATCAAGCTGACGCCGGGGCAGAACGCCCAGAAATACTTCAAAAAATTCCAGAAAGCGCGCTCCGCCCGGGAGATTGCCGCGCAGCAGCGGGATAAAACCCTTGCGGAGATCGACTATCTGGAAGGCATGCTGCTGGATGTGGATAAATGCGTCGGCGAGAGCGAACTGGATGAAATTCGCCAGGAACTGGTCCGCACCGGATATATGAAGAAGACGACCAGCCGGAAACAGCAGCGGCAGCTGCCGCAGAGCAAGCCATACCGGTATCTGTCCGATGACGGAATCGAGATCCTGATCGGGAAGAACGCGGCCCAGAACGACCGGATCACCCTCGGCGCGAAACCGGGGGAGACCTGGCTGCATGCCAAGGACATGCCCGGAAGCCATGTGATCATCTGCCGGGAAGGGGAGATTCCCCGTGCGACGATGAAACAGGCTGCGCTGCTGGCGGCCTGGTACAGCAAGGGACAGCGGAGTTCCATGGTGCCTGTGGATTATACGCTTCGGAAGTATGTGAAAAAACCTTCCGGGGCAGCGCCCGGAAGGGTGATCTATACGCATCAGAAGACGGCGTATATGACGCCGGAGGAAGAGGAAATCAAAAAGATCAGGCTGATGGAAGCCTGATCAGTTAAGGGTTGCAATGTGTCCACGCGAGGAGATTCTTCGACTTCGGCTTCGCCTTCGCTCAGAATGACAATCGAGTGAAGGCTTTTTTATTCGGCCGCAGGTTCCCTGTCGCCCTTCAGCGTGTGGTAAATCGCGTCAAAACAGGTTTTGATCTTATAGGTGCGTGTAGTCAGGAGGCAGCCGTAAGGGCTGTTCAGGTTATACACATAATTTCCCTTGGCCCCTTCGGGAGCGTCCACAAGGCCCCAGATACATACGGCGGTCAGCGGTGCGTTTTCCTCGGTATTGGCTTTCATAAACACGTCGCTGAAGAGCCTGGCATAGAACGCGTCGTGTTCCGCCGCCTTGGACTTGTCAAAGTTGCGGACGGCCATTTCCGTCAGCTGGACCTCGAGACCCAGCGCGGCATAGGTCTCAATGGATTCCTTCACATTGGTGATGATGGATGGATCAAGGCAGCCGTTCTGCGTGCCGTAACCGCCCATATATCCCTGCATACCGATTCCGTCGATCAGGGAACGGGGATTGCCATCCTCGTCTTTGGCATAGGACTGGATGCTTTTCACCAGGGCACAGGCAGCCTTGCGCTTGGCAGAAAAGAAAAGGTTGTAATCATTATAGAACAGCTTGATATCAACGCCGAGCTTTTCCTGCGTGTTGCGGGCGCAGAGGAAAGCGTACTCGACATAGTCGTCCCCGACCCAATCAAGGAAACAGTTGCGCCCTTTGTCCCGCTTTGTGCGCAGGCGGCGTATATCGGTTACATTATACTCTCCGCCGTTATCGCCGATGGCCTCGTTGACCACGTCCCAGCAGTAGATGACGCCGGGAAACTTGGTCTCAAAGTGGGTCATCACCTGGTCAATATAGCTGGCAAGGCGGGCCCGCATCGTCTCCTTGTCCGCAATGGGCTTACTCACGTCATAATCTTCATGGAAGAACCACTGGGTCATATAGGCGTCCCAGACCAGCACGTGACCGCGGACTTTGATTCCGTTTTTCTGCGCCCAGGAGATCATGGCGTCCGCCCTGGAGTAGGTCATCCGGGGCATACCGTCCTTCGCGGTTTTGGAAGCGCGCTCGTCCAGCAGAGAATAGGCCTTGGTTTCGTTGCAGCAGGTCAGGGAATTGAAATGCCTGGCCAGGAAGTCCATGAAGACCTGGTTCCTCATGTCGTCATAGCTGAAGGCGCCGCCAAACTTAAAACCGAAAGGTTCGGCCAGCTGCCACATCGGATCGTAATCTTCCGATACCGTTCCGGCTTCCTCCGCAAAGGCAGCGAGGGGCAGGATAAAAACAAGCAACACAAGCAGCAACGATACAACCGATCTCATACAATCCTCCGAAAACAATTATGAATTGTGAATTGTGAATTATGAATTAAATATCAGACTTCTTCCATGGTGCAGCCGCCGATGAATTCACGCAGCAGGGAGAGCGGCGGGATTTCGGTCAGCACGGATTCGTCCACGTCCGGCAGATAGTTCAGTGCCTTGATCAGACGGCGGGAGAGCAGGTAATTGGGGGAAGAGGACGGAACGTCCATGAGCAGGTTGTAGGCGAACAGCTTCAGGATCGGCAGTTCATACTGGAGGGCGGTATTGAACATGCTGTCCGCGTTTTCCTGATAGGTGAAGATGTATTTCTCTTCCGCGCTGCGGACCCGGGGCCACATTTCCAGGGTGGTTTCCGGCGGATAGCCGCGGAACTGGTTGTCCCGGACGATGCGGCGCAGCAGACGGACGTCCGTGGTGCGGATGCGGTTATGGTCGTCCAGGTTCAGGACGGTCAGCGCGCTGGCGAAGATCTTGTAGATCTCGTCCGCCGGGAGCATATCGCACACCTGCGGGTTCAGGCCGTGGATGCCTTCCATGATGATGATCTCGCCGGGCGCGAGGGTCGTGGGCGGGGTCAGGTAGTCCTTGGATCCGGAGGTGAAGTCGAAGTTCGGCATGAAGACCTCCTCGCCGTTGAGCAGGCCGGTCAGGCTGTCGGACAGGAGCTTCAGATCCAGCGCGTCAATGGAATCATAGTCCCGGGTGCCGTCTACCTGGAGCGGCATATCGTCCCGGTTGACAAAGAAGTCGTCCATGGAGATCCGGCGGCAGCAGTGACCGAACATCTGCAGATGCACGCCGAGCCGTCCCGCAAAGGTGGTCTTGCCGCTGGAAGAGGGACCGGCCACGAGGACGATGTGCTTGTTTTGCTCATGGATCTTTTTGGCGATCTTGTGGATGGCGGCCTCATGGAGCACTTCGTTCACGCGGATGAAGTTGCGGAGCTTTTTGTCCTCGATCATCTGAGACAGGTCGGATACATTGGTGACGCCCAGGATCTCGCACCATTCCGCGCTCTGCTCGAAAATTTCCAGGTGCTTCGGCCTGTAAACATACGGCGCGGCATGGTCAAAGTCCGCCCCGGCGGGCAGCTGCAGCACGAAACCGCCGCGCAGCTCAAACATGGTGAAGACCTTGACATAGCCGGTGGAAACCGTCATGGCGCCGTAGAAGTATTCCCACATCCCGTCGATGCAGTACATGTTGAAATAGGGAACGGGACGGTGCTTCAGCAGGTTAACCTTGTCCGGCATCTGCTCTTCCTCGAAGTAGCGGATGGCGTCCTCCTTGGACCAGCGCTTTTTCTCAAAGACCAGGTCCAGCTCGGTGAGCCGGCGCATCTCATTCTCGATGCGGACGATATCCTGACGGTGCAGGTCGACTCCCGGCAGGCGGACGAACACGCCGTAACCGACGGAATACTCGATCCGGACCCGCTGATAGGGATAGAGGTGGCGGAGAGCAAGCAGCATTACAAAGCGCAGGGAGCGCTCATAGATCCGGCGGCCTTCCTCGTTTTCCAGCGTCAGGGGCGTCAGCGTACAGTCCTGGCGAAGCACGTCGTTCAGTTCGCAAACGACGCCGCCGGACTGGGCGGCCAGGGTACCTCTGGGGAAAGCGTCAAGCGCTTTCAGGCAATCCACAACGGTTTTGCCTTCCGGGAATTCTTTTTCGTTGTTCATGGAACGGATGATCATGGGGCGCCCTCCTTAATCAAACGGCATGCTGGACACATCCGCGTTCAGCAGCTCTTCATCCGGGTCGGGAAGAGAGCCGTGCTCTGCCAGGTACTGTTCCTGACGCTGACGCACCTGAAGCTGCTTGGTATGCACATAGGCCACATTCGCGTGGGTGGCCGGGGCAGTGGTGCGGGTCATGATTTTTTTGCCGTCGTCGTCGATCCGGAAACGAAGGCGGATCAGGACGCGGCCATGGTTTTTACATCTGGCGACAGCAATATATTTATCGGCACTCTGTTTAATATATTCGCCATCCAGCGCCAGAACCCTTCCGCAGCGCGGACAGGTCGGATGAATTGCGGATTCGCTTTCCAAGGCGTCCCGGACGGAGTCGAAAATCTCACCGGGCGTCTTCTCCCGGGCGGAGCGCTTGCCGTGAATCAGTTCCTTCGGCTCCCGGGCATAGTTCAGCACGGCGGAGGGATCCGGCAGGGTCCGGAATACCAGCGCCGTATACCAGGCGTCGTTCAGCGCGTTGTGGAAAGACATGTTCTCATCGGGCTCGATGCCCGTCAGTTCCATGGCGGCTTTCAGGCCGGCGCGGTCCTTGAGCTTGTGCTCCTGGCTGAAAAGCTGCTGGATGTCGCACAGGGGCGGCAGGGGAATATCCTCGCAATGGAAGAAATGAATGTTCTGATACAGTACGCTCACGTCGTCGATGCCCCAGGTGAGCAGGGTGTAGTCTTCCCCGCACCAGGCGGTGAACTGTTCCAGGGCTTCCCGGAAGGCCGGGGCACCGGCCAGCGTCTCGGAATCCAGGCCGGTCATGCGGCGGATGCGGGGATGAATGCGGAGATAGTGGGTCGGCGCGATCGGGATTGAGATCGAGTCCGCCGGATTCAGGTTTCCGTCGAGTTTCACGGCGCCGATCTGAATCATTTCAAAAATCAGCTTGTCGCCGACCTCGCGGTAGGCTTTGCTCTGATAGGAGATCGGCTGGTTCCATTCCAGGTCAAGGATGATATACGTCATAAGGTCCTCAATTCATAATTTATAATTCATAATTCAGAATTATTATATGCAGACGCACCTGCTAATGCTCCCGTACTCCACGCTATTTGAAGGTTGAAGCCGCCGGTGTGGGCGTCCACGTCGATCATTTCGCCGGCGAAATAGAGGTTCGAAACCAGTTTGCTGCGCATGGTGCCGGGTTCAATCTCCTTCACGCTGACGCCGCCGCGGGTGACGACTGCTTCGTCGACCGGCCGGGGCGCTTTGACCGTCAGGGGCAGACCTTTAAGCGCCGCCAGGAGCGCTTCCCGCTGGGCGGCGGTCACCTGGCTGCAGGGAAGGGACGCGCTGACGCCGCACAGGCCGGGGAAGATTTCCGCGAGGCTGGCGGGCAGCAGGCCCGGCAGGATGCTCTTCAGCTGCTTTTTCCCAGCTTCGGAGAAATCCCGGCACAGGCGGGCGTCCAGTTGCTCCCGGGAAAGGCCGGGCTTCAGGTCAATGGCCAGCGACGCGTTTCCGGCGGGATCCGGCAGGTGGCAGCTGGCTTCCAGCGCCAGGGGGCCGGAAATACCGAAGTGGGTGAAAAGCATTTCCCCCAGTTCGGACCAGAGCGTTTTTTTGCCGGAGAAAAGGGTCAGCGTCACGTTCCGCAGGCTCAGTCCCTGCAGGGAACGGGGCCAGGTTTCCTTCGTCTCCAGACCGACGAGCACAGGGGAGGGCGGAATAAGCGTATGGCCCAGCGCTTCGGCGAAGCGGTATCCGTCGCCGGTGGAACCGGTGGAGGGGTAGCTTACCCCGCCGCAGGCGAGAATGACCGCGTCCGCGGGCCGGAAGGTTCCGTCCGCCAGGACGGCGCCGGTGATCCGGCCGTTTTCCGCTTTCAGTTCGCGGACGGCACTGTTCAGGCAGATCCGGACATTCAGCTTCCGCAGGAGGGAAGCAAGGGCTTTGGTGACGTCACTGGCTTTTTCCGAGGAGGGGAAAACGCGTTTTCCCCGCTGTACGGTAACCGGGCAGCCGTTTTCTTCCAGGAGGGACATCATATCCTGCGGTGAAAAAAAGTTCAGCGCGCTGTAAAGGAACCGCGGATTGCGGGGCACCTGGGCCAGAAAACCGTCCCGGTCGCAGTCGTTGGTCAGGTTGCAGCGGCCTTTGCCGGTGATATAGACTTTTTTTCCGAGCTTTTCGTTCTTTTCCAGCAGGGTAACATTTCCCCCTGCCCGGGCGGCAAAGACGGCGGCCATCATGCCGGCCGCGCCGCCTCCGATGACCAGGATCTCTGCCATGATTTGTCCTCCGGGTTTGACGCAGAGCCTTTTTCAGGCTCTCCGGAGAGTATACGGGAAAAGGGACAATTATGCAAGAAAAGAACTTGACTTTAGCTCGATAAAGTGATAGAGTGCCAGTGTACTCATTACAACAAGGAGGAAACTATCATGAAGAAAATCGTTGCGTTACTGCTGACCCTGGTCATGATGATGACTGTCGCACTGGCCTTTGCCGATACGTTCCGGCAGGGCATTGATGTGGAATATCCGCCCTTCAGCTATCTGGACGACAACGGTGAATATGCCGGTTTCGACGTCGAAGTGTGCCAGGCGGTCTGCCAGATTCTCGGCCTGGATTATGAAGCCGTTCCGGTTAACTGGGACAATAAAGAGAATTCCCTGAACGCCAATGAACATGACTGCGTGTGGTCCGGCATGACGATTAAAAAAACCATGGTTGACGCCGGGTTTGTGATCTCCACTCCCTATTATGAAAACAAACAGGTGATCCTGACCAAAGAAGGCAGCGGCATCACCTCCAGCGCGGATCTGGCGGGCAAGCGCGTGGCCGTGCAGCTGGGCACCTCCGGTGAGGATATGCTTTCTACGCCGCAGGAGGACGGCGGCCAGCTGGAACTGGCCCAGACCTTTGAAGGCGGAGCACCCATCACAATGGAAAGCTTCCTCGTCTGCGCGACCGAGCTCGACGCCAACGGCGTGGACGCTGTGATAGTCGATCTGCCCGTCGCCCAGGAGCTGGCTGTCAAGTATGCCGGCTTTGTGGTGCTGGATGAAGTGCTGGGCAACGAAAAGTACGGCATCCTGTACCGGGCCGGAGACGAAGAACTCTGCAAGAAGATCGATGACGCCGTGATGGAACTCGTAGCGAACGGCACCTATCTGCAGCTGATTGAAAAATACAACCTGGACAAGGAATACTTCACGCTGCTGCAGGCCGCGGAATAATCCCCGGCAATCCTGGTATCCATTTAGCAGGGGCCCCTGTTCCGGGCCCCTGCGATTTAAGTATTAAAGGAGTTTTATATGTCGATCCTGACGATGATCACCAAGATGGGGGAAGGCCTCGGCAGAACCTGCGCGATCTTTTTTCTGACGCTGCTGTTCAGCCTGCCGCTGGGTCTGCTGGTTTCCCTGCTTCGGATGAGCAAAAACAAGATCGTTTCCTCGATCGCCAAGGTATACATCTCCATCCTGCGCGGAACACCCCTTATGCTGCAGCTGCTGGCGGTAACCTACGGGCCGTATTATCTTTTCGGCATCGGCGTATCCCGGGAAAAGCTGATCCCGGTGGTCATCGCTTTTGCGCTGAACTACGCTGCCTATTTCGCGGAGATCTACCGCGGCGGCATTGAGTCCATGAGCCAGGGACAGTATGAGGCGGCGGAGGTGCTGGGCTACAGCAAATTCCAGTGTTTCCTGCGGATTATCCTGCCCCAGGTGATCAAGCGGATCCTGCCTTCGGTGACTAACGAGATCGTGACCCTGGTCAAGGACACGTCCCTGGCGTTTACGGTTGCGTATCAGGAGATGTTCACCATCGGCAAACAGATCGCGAACTCCCAGACCAGTTTTCTGCCTTTTGTGATTGCCGGCGTGTTCTACTTCCTATTCAACGCGATCGTCGGCTGGGTCATGGGACGGTTTGAAAAGAAACTGAGCTACTATAGATAATTCATAATTCAGAATTAACCCGCCTCGGCGGGGAGATCCTTCGGCTTCGCTCAGGATGACAACAGGAGAACAACCCAGTTCCTGACCAAAGAAGAGAGAGGCCTGTTCACAGAGATTATTTCGGGGGAATTATGAGCAAATTACTTGAGATCAATCATTGCCGGAAACAGTTCGACGGCACGGAGGTTCTGACAGATCTGACGCTGTCTGTGGAGGAAGGCCAGGTGCTGTCCATTATCGGCCCGAGCGGCAGCGGAAAATCCACGCTGCTGCGCTGCGCGACGCTGCTGGAGACCATGGACGGCGGAGACCTGATCTACATGGGCAATTACGCCGCCCGGGATACAGACGGAAAAGCCGTTTACGCGGCGCCGGCGGAGCTGCAGAAAACCCGGGGCATGTTCGGCCTGGTGTTCCAGAACTTTAATCTGTTTCCGCATTATTCCGTGCTGAAAAATGTAATGGAGGCGCCGATGCTGGTGCAGAAGCGGCCGGAAAAAGAAGTGAAGGAAGAAGCACTGGCCCTGCTGGACCAGATGGGCCTGTCGGACAAGGCGGACGCCTATCCGTACCAGCTTTCCGGCGGCCAGCAGCAGCGGGTGTCCATTGCCCGGGCCCTGGCGATGAATCCGAAGATTCTGTTCTTTGACGAGCCGACATCCGCCCTGGATCCGGAACTGACAGGCGAAATCCTCCGGGTTATCCGTAAACTGGCCGAAAAGAAGATGACGATGGTCATCGTGACGCATGAGATGGCGTTCGCGCGGGACGTGTCGGACTGGGTGGTCTTTATGAACGGCGGTGTGATTATTGAGCAGGGCGACCCACGGGAGGTCATTGACCATCCGACGCATGAGCGGACGATCCAGTTCCTGAGGAGACTGCAGGAGCAATGAAAACCTACCGATATATATTGCTGGACCCGACCGGGAACCTGACCTGCCTGGTGCTGGATCCGGCGGAGCCCGTGGATGAAGCGGCGCTGGTCCGGGAACTGCTGAAGCAGTGCGAACAGGTCGCCTTCCTGGAACCGCCGAAACGGCCGGAAGCCGCGGCGGGCATCCGACTGATGGGCGGGGAATTCTGCGGCAACGCTGCCATGGCGGCGGCAACCTGGCTGATCCGGGATGAGATGGAAGAAGGTGCTGAAAAAACGCTGCTGCTGGAGGTGTCCGGCGCGGCGGAACCGGTGCTCTGCACGGTCAGGAAAACAGCAGATGGTTTTGAAGGAACGGTGTGCATGCCCGGGATTCCTGAAATCAGCACAGAAATCCTCTGCGGAATCCCGTTCAGCGTGATCCGGATGGAAGGCATCATCCACCTGATCTGCGAAAACAGGACATTCGCGCCGGAAGAGGCGGAAAAACTGCTTTTGCGCCTGGCGGAACAGCTGCCGGACGAGGCTGCCGGCCTGCTGCAGTGGGACCGGGAGGCGCGGTACATGAAGCCGCTGGTTTATGTCCGGGGCAGCGGAAGCCTCGTCTGGGAACACGGCTGCGGCAGCGGAAGCGCCGCCGTCGGCGCAATGGAAGCACTCCGGAGCGGCGCAAAACAGACGACCGTTTCCGTTAACCAGCCGGGCGGAACGATCCGCGCCGCCGCCGAAACGGAAGACGGAGCCATCACGGCAGTGAGCATTACCGGCCGGATCCGGATCGGTGAGGAAAACAGCATCGTTATTCAGTAAACTTCCCTTAAAGCGGGAAGTTCTTTTTTTGGAAGATTCTGTCATTGACAGTGATTCGACGGATATAGTATGATGAAACCGGAAAGCAACTGCCTGACAACCGAACAACATCGAATGGAGGGGAATCCGATGAAAAAACTCCTTTGCCTGTTCCTTACGCTGGCGCTTGTGTTGGCATCTGCCGCGGCGTTCGCTGACGCGCTGCCGGAGGGATCCCTGTTCAAACCGGGTACCTACAGCGGGGAAGCGCAGGGCATATTTGTTCCCGTGAAAGTGATGGTCCAGGTTTCTGAAACTGAAATCGAGACTGTACTGATCGACGCCACCGGCGAGACGCCGGAGCTGGGCGGCATCGCGGCCGAAAAGATGGCCATGTCCATCATGAAGGCCCAGACGCCGAACGTGGACACCGTAAGCGGCGCCACCGTGACCAGCAACGCGATCATCGCCGCGGCAACCCAGGCACTGGAAAAAGCCGGCGCGGATATCGCCGTGCTGGACGCGAACCGCAAAGATACGGGAAGTACCGGGCCCAAGGCAGAGAAAACGATCGATACCGAGATTGTGATTATCGGCGCGGGCGGCGCCGGCATGACCGCGGCCATCATGCTACAGCAGGCCGGGAAGGACTTTGTGATCCTGGAAAAGATGCCCTATGTCGGCGGCAACACCACCAAGGCGACGGGCGGCATGAACGCGTCCGAAACGCATTACCAGAAAGAGCAGGGCATCGAAGATTCCAACGCGCTGTTTGCCGCGGACACGATGAAGGGCGGCCACGCGCTGAACGATCCGGAACTGGTTGCCGTGATGACCAACAACTCCTCAGATGCCATCGACTGGCTGGACACCATCGGAGCGGCCCTGCCGAAGATCTCCTTCTCCGGCGGCGCTTCCGCCAAACGGATTCACGCGCCGGAAGACGGTTCCGGCGTAGGCGCGTTCCTGGTGGACCGCTTCTCCGCCAAGCTGGCTGAGCTCGGCGTAGATGTTATGCTGGAAACGGCGGCGACCGAGCTGATTACCGACGCGGACGGAAAGATCATCGGCGTCAAGGCGGAAGGACCGGACGCGATCTACACCATCAACGCGAAGGCGGTTATCCTGGCGACCGGCGGCTTCGGCGCCAATGAGGAAATGTACACGAGCTACCGTCCCGACCTGAAGGGCACGGTGACCACCAACGCGCCAGGCGCGACCGGCGACGGCATCGTAATGGCCCAGGCGCTGGGTGCGGATCTGGTGGATATCGAGCAGATTCAGCTGCATCCCACGGTGGAACAGACCACCTCCATGCTAATCACCGAATCCGTGCGCGGCGACGGCGCGATCCTGGTCAACCAGAGCGGTGTGCGCTTTACCAACGAACTGCTGACCCGCGACGCGGTCTCCGCGGCGGAACTGGCCCAGGAAGGCAGCTACGCCTATATCATCTTCGACCAGAAGCTGCGGGACGGCCTGAAGGCGATCGAGAAATATGTGAAGAGCGGCATCACCGTGCAGGCAGACACGATTGAAGGGCTGGCGGAACAGCTGAATATTGATCCGGCTGTGCTGGCGAAAACGCTGGCTGACTGGAACGAAATTGTGGCGAACAAGCGGGATACGGAGTTCGGCCGGACCACCGGCATGAACGAAGACCTGTCCACACCGCCGTATTACGCGATCAAGATCGCCCCCGGTATCCACCACACGATGGGCGGCGTGAAGATCAACACGGCGGCTGAAGTCATCAACACCGAAGGCCAGGCGATTCCCGGCCTGTTTGCGGCGGGCGAGGTCTGCGGCGGCGTCCACGGCGGCAACCGACTGGGCGGCAACGCGGTGGCGGACATCGTGATCTTCGGCCGGATCGCGGCGGAAAGCGCGATGGCGTATCTCGGAAAGTAACGAATCTTCAGCAGCCGAAACCCCGGAGTCTCCGAAAGGGACTCCGGGGTTTTTTCTGTATTTTCTTTTTTGTTTTGTTGTCCTGGTCCAGTTCGGGTGATAAGATAGGGTTCAGTAAATCCTGAGGTGAGCAGATGAAGCAATATGTAATGGGAAACGGCGCCATCGCGCTCGGCGCGCTCGCGGCCGGCGTCCGCCTGGTGGCGGGATATCCGGGAACGCCGTCTTCCGAAATCATTGAGACAGTATCCAAAGCGCCGCACGAAGGCGTGTACCTGGAATGGTCCGTCAATGAAAAAGCCGCCCTGGAGGTGGCCGCGGCGGCGGCATACAGCGGCGCACGGGCGATGGTGACGATGAAACAGATGGGGCTGAACGTCGCGTCCGATCCCCTGATGTCCGTTGCCTATATCGGCGTGAAGGGCGGGCTGGTGATCGTTAGCGCGGACGATCCGGGCCCGATCTCTTCCCAGACGGAACAGGATACCCGGCGGTTCGCGGATTTCTGCCGCATCCCGGTATTCGACCCGGCGTCCCCGGAAGAAGCCTACGAGATGATTCAGGAAGCCTTCGCGTATTCCGAAAAGTACGGAACGCCGGTACTGTTCAGGCCGACGACGCGGGTCTGCCACGCCTACGCCGCGATCGAGACGCCGGACAGCTTCGCACCCGGTCCGTGCGAGGGATTCGAGCGGGATCCCGGGCGGTGGGTGATCTTTCCCCGGCTGTCGTTTATGAACCATGGGAAGATTGAACAGCGCAACGTTGAAATCGGTAGGGATTTTTCCTCCTTCCGCTACAACACCGTGGAAGGGAAAGGCTCCGGAAAGGCAGTTGTCGCTTCCGGTGTGAGCTACAACTATGTACGGGAGTGCCTGAAAGACCATGACGGCATCCGGCTGATCCGGGTCGCCACGGCGTTCCCGTTCCCTGAAGATTTTATGCTGAAGGCGCTGGAAGGCGTCAATGAGATCCTCTGCGTGGAGGAACTGAGTCCCTATATCGAGGAACAGATCCTCAAACTGGCCGGCAGGCATCACCTGGATCTGAAAGTATGCGGCAAGCTGGACGGCAGTGTGCCCCACAACGGCGAGAACAGCGCGGAGTTGTGCGGCGGAATCCTGAACCGTTTTCTCGGCATTGAGACCGGGCTGGAACAGACGGATGTCTCAGACGCGCCGGCGCTACCGGTCCGTCCGCCCGTGCTATGCGCGGGATGTCCGCACCGGGCCTCCTTCTATGCTGTGAAGCAGGCAATGAAGGGAAAGAAAGCGGTCTTCTGCGGCGATATCGGCTGCTATACGCTTGGAAACGCCATGCCGCTGGACATGGTGGATACCTGCCTGTGCATGGGCGCGGGCATTACCATGGCCCAGGGACTGAGCCATATGAACGAGGGGATGACCTGCTTCGCGTTTGTCGGGGATTCCACGTTCTTTGCCTCCGGCATGACCGGCGTGGTCAACGCTGTCTATAACGAGGCGGATATGATCCTGTGCGTGCTGGACAATTCCACGACCGCCATGACCGGCCACCAGCCGCATCCGGGCACGGGCCGGAACATGATGGGGAACGCGGTGGAGAAGGTCAGCATTGAAAAGGTGCTGGAAGGCATCGGCGTGAAAAAAGTGATCACCGTTGATCCGCTGAAACTGGACGAAGCGGTCCGCGCGGTGCAGGAATGCGCCGAAGAAAAAGGCGTCCGCGCGATCATCTTCCGCTCTCCCTGCGTGGCGATCACCAAACCGCAGGGGAAATGCGCCGTGGACACCGCAAAATGCGTCAACTGCAAGAAGTGCATCCGGGAGATCGGCTGCCCCGCGCTGATTACTGAAGACGGCAGGGTCACGATCGACCGGAACCTCTGTACGGGATGCGGACTGTGCAGCTATATCTGCCCTGTTCACGCGATCGGGGGTGAAGGTGAATGAATAAAGATATTTTAATATGCGGCGTCGGCGGACAGGGGACGGTGCTGGCTTCCAGGATTATTGCCGCGGCGGCTGCGGAAGAAGGGAGCCCTGTTCATTCCGCCGAAACGATCGGCATGGCGCAGCGCGGCGGCTCCGTAACCAGCCATGTCCGGGTGGGCGGGGAAGCGTATTCCCCGATGATTCCCTTCGGCGCGGCGGATATGCTGCTGGCTTTTGAACCGGGTGAGGCGGTCCGGAACCTGCGATACCTGCGTAAGGGCGGGACGGCGGTGGTGAACACCGCGGCCGTGAAACCGGTGACGGAATCCCTGAAGGAGACGGGATACGACGGCAGCGAGATGAAGGCGTATCTGCAGGGGAAATGCGAATGCATCTTCATTGACGCGGAAGAAGTCTGCAAGCCCTTCGGCTCCTCCAAGTTCTTCAACATTATCATGCTAGGTGTTGCAGCCGGATCCGGCTGCCTGGGCCTGAAAAAAGAAACCCTGCTGAAGCAGATTGAACAGTATGTACCGTCCCGGTTCCTGGACGTGAACATCCGGGCATTCAACGCCGGGATTGAGATCGCCGGACAGGCGTCCGGAAACCCGAAAGGAGCGAACTGACATGAGAATCAACGACACCCAGCTGGCACTGGTAGACAAACAGATCAAGCGGATCCTGAACAGCGGCAACTATTACAGCGAGGTGTACAAAAAGGCCGGCATTACCGGCGTGAGCAGCGCGGAGGAGTTTGAGAAGATTCCCTTTACGGACAAGGCGGACCTGCGCAACGCATACCCGCTGGGCATCCAGGCGGTTCCGGACGAGCAGGTTGTTCGGATCCACTCCTCCTCAGGTACGACGGGAAAGCCGGTCATCATTCCCTATACCGCGAAGGACGTGGATGACTGGGCCACGATGTTTGCCCGGTGCTATGAGATCGCCGGGATCACAAACAAAGACCGCATCCAGATCACGCCCGGTTACGGCCTGTGGACGGCCGGCATCGGTTTCCAGGCCGGGTGCGAGAAGCTCGGCGCCATGGCCATTCCCATGGGCCCCGGCAACACGGACAAGCAGCTGCAGATGATGATCGACCTGGAATCCACCGTCATCTGTGCGACCTCTTCCTACGCGCTGCTGCTGGCGGAAGAAATCAACAAGCGCGGGCTGAAGGACAAGATCAAGCTGAAGAAGGGCGTAATCGGTTCCGAACGCTGGAGCGAAGCCAAACGGAAATACATCGCGAACGCGCTCGGGATCGAACTGTACGATATTTACGGACTTACGGAGATTTACGGCCCCGGCATCGGCATCAACTGCCTGGGCGAGACCGGCATGCACATCTTCGACGATTATCTGTACACGGAGATCATTGATCCCAAGACCGGCGAGGTGCTGCCGGATGGCGAGGAAGGCGAGATCGTCATCACGACGCTGGTGAAGGAAGGCGCACCGCTGATCCGTTTCCGCACGCACGACCTGTCCAGAATTCTGCCCGGCGAGTGCAAATGCGGCCGGAAGTATCCGCGGCTGGATATTATCAAGGGCCGGAGCGACGATATGTTCAAGGTGCACGGCGTGAACATGTTCCCCAGCCAGGTGGAGGAAGTCCTTGGCATGGTGGACGGCGTCTCCAGCGAATATAAGATCGACATCGCGCACGATGACGCCAACAACCGGGATATCATCATGGTTACCGTGGAAGCGGAAGGCCGGGTTGACTTCAACACGACCGGGGAGAAGATCAAACAGCTCTTCAAGTCCCGGCTGAACGTTACGCCCAAGGTTGCGGTAATCGCCTTGAACACGCTGCCGCGGTCCGAAAAGAAGACCCGCCGCGTGTTCGACCACAGAGAAGAATAAGCTTCCGAATCCGGTTCATACGAACCGGATTTTTTATTGCCGTGCGGATGCTCTTTCCATCTTTATCAGTTTATGATATGATCATAACAGAACAAAAAGACAAACCGGCCCCGGGCCCCGGCCCTCCGGGATGAAAGGACCGTCCGATGATAACGGCATTATTCTACCGGTACTTCATCACCTTTTTCCTGATTGTCGGCTTTTCGATGAAACTGTGGCACCAGCGCGGTTCCACGGACGTTTCGCTGCGCTATCACTGGATCACGGTGATCAGCACCTTTATTCTGATCGTGGCGGACAGCCTGGAAATCTGGGCACAGCAGGATCCTTCGCGCGTGTTCTGGCGGATCCTGTTCTCCGTGGTGGGCTATATTATGCGGCCCACGGCAGCGCTGAGTATCGTTCTGATCGTTTACCGGAAGACGAAACGGCCGTTCTGGCTCTGGATCCCCAATATTGTCAACGCGCTGATTTACTGCACAGCTTTTTTCTCTCCCATTGCCTTCGGTTACCACGATGGTTACCATTTTTTCCGGGGACCGCTGGGTTACGCGGCGCATGTGATCTCCTTCCTTTACATTGCCATTGCGGTTGCGCTGACCTGGAAGGGCTTCCGGGACAAAGACCACAGAAGGGAACGGTTTGTTCTGTATGTCTGCGCGGTTGCATGTATTATCGCGGCGTGGATCGACATGGATACGGAGGGGGCAAATCTGAACGCCGCGATCCTGATCAGCAGCATTTTCCTGTATATGTTCCTGCGCTCGATTGACACGAACCGGGATCCGCTGACAAAGCTGCTGAACCGGATGTCCTTTTATGAGGACTGCAACAGCTTCGGCGGTTCCATTACCGCGGTCGGCTCCCTGGACATGAACGGGCTGAAGCGCATGAACGACATGATGGGCCATGAGGCGGGCGACGAGGCGCTGAAGACGATCGGGCGGAACCTGCAGGAGATCAACAATAACCGGATCTTTGCCTACCGGATCGGCGGAGATGAATTCGCAATCCTGTTTATCAACCAGGACGAGGAAACCGTGCAGCGGGTGATGGGCAGCCTGAAGCTGTGTATCCAGGCGAGAGGATATTTCGTTTCCACAGGGTATTCGATGCGGGGAAACAGCACGGCGTCGGTACAGGACCTGATCCGCTGGGCAGACGAAAAAATGTACGCAGACAAAGCGCAGTACTATTCACGGAACGCGAACGACCGGCGCAGGGGAAGAGGCGGCGCCGCGGGGGACGGAACCGGGACTTGAACCCGGTTCAGGGTTTATGATACAGTACCTTCAGACGGTGAAAACCGGCTGACAACGGAAACAGGAAAGGGAACGGCATGATTTTCTTTCAGCAGTTCTATCTGGATAAGGAAAAAGATATCGCGGTCGACCTCCGGATGGAGGAAGACCGCCTGTTTTATACGATCCGGACGCCAAACCACCACTCCGGAAACCTGATTACCAATCTGGCGAAACTGTGCGGGCTGAAAACGGAAGAGGACGAAAACGGGCTGAAGGTGATCCGGGATGAGATTCCCTGCTACTATAACGGGGATAACCGGAAAATGTACATCCTGCGGCTGGGGAACACGAAGATCGCCAACATTTTCCCGGACGGTCGGGTGGAGATGAAAGCGTCGATTCCCGCAATCTCCAAGACGCTGATGAGCCAGACCCGGGATTATAAACTCGGGGTGGCAAAGACAATCGTCAAGACCTATATTCTCGGTGAATGCAAATTCCACACCGACCTGCACACGCATATGAACGGCAATCTGCCGCCGGACGCGCTGATCGCGCTGGGGATTGTTCGCCAGATTCGCTATCCGTATTATTATATCAAAAAGATCGGCCTGCGCTGCGACCTGTCCCAGACCGCCAAACTGGAGAGGCGCCGGGAAGCCGCGGAGGCGGCGCTGGGCGAGACCGGCCTGACCGGGAAACACAGGGAGCGCCGGATCGACGATCATACGTTCATCAACTTTGCCGAGCTGATTCTCGGCAATCCCGGGGACGCGCAGTACAACATCGACCGGATCCGGAATTCCCTGACCATCCCCAAAGACGGGCAGGCTGTGTTCGCGGACCTGGAAAAGGTTTATCTGTACCGCTATGTATTCACAAAGGGACTGGCGGCGGAAGATCCCCTCAGCGGGATCAACCTGGACCTGATTCCGGACCGGGAAGTGTTTGCATACGCGGAACAGATGCAAAGGGACCGGGAAACGGAACGCTACGGCAACAATACGCTGTATCAGGATCTGCTGCTGTGGATTGCCCGGGAATACAGCCGGAAAGGCATCGAATACGCGGAGATCTCGGATACCGGACTGCTGCAGCGGAGCGGATTTGCCGCGAAACTGCGGGAGATCCATGAGATCATGCCGGCGGTGACCCGGGAAACCGGTGTGACGCTCCGCTTCCTGGCGGGCATCCGGCGGATTCCGCTGACGATTATCCGGGACCGGGTCACGCCTAACGACTACCTGGCGGACAACCTGCAGATTCTCCGGGTTATTGCCGGGGATCCCTATGTGGCCGGGTGCGATATCATCGGCGAGGAGATCAACAGCATCCTGGAGCTGCGCGCGGTGATCCGGGAACTGGTGAAAATTGCCGGGGGGCAGGAAGGTTTTGTGATCCGGATCCATGCCGGCGAGAACGACGCCCTGCGGGACAATGTGGCCAACAGCATCGCCTGCGTTACGGAAGCCCTTGCACCGGGGCAGAAAATGCCAAACCTGCGCATCGGCCACGGCCTGTACACCTGCGACCTGCGGAAACCCAGGGGGCAGAAGCTGCTGGCCGACATGAAGAAATACAAGGTGACGCTGGAATTCCAGATCACCTCGAACGTGAGGCTGAACAACCTGTCCCGGCTGGACAACCATCCGCTGCGACAGTACCTGCGCGCGGGCGTTGCCTGCGTACAGGGCACGGACGGCGGCGCCCTGTACGGGACGGATTCGATTGACGAAGAGCTGTCGCTGGAAAAGCTGCTGGGCCTGACATATGAAGAACTGAAAAAAATGCGCCGGACGGATGATAAGATCCTGCAGGCCGGACGGGAGACCTTTGAGCGGCGGATGACTGCCTTCCGGAGCGACTGCGGCGCCGGGGACGCGGAAAAATGGTATCTGCGCCGGCTGGAGGAAACGCCGCGGATCACGCAGGACCTGTGGAAAGAATCCGGCCGGATTGACGCGGCGGAGGAGCTGAAGGACCTGATCGCGCCGCTGCCGGAGGGACTGTTCCCCGTGGTCATCGCCGGCGGAAGCTTCAACCACAGCGGCCACCGGACGAATATCAGGCCGGAGGAAAAGCAGCTGATTGACCGGCTGCTGGATTCGCTGGATCCGTCCAGGGTGTTTTTTGTGATCGGCCACAGCCTGGCCGGGCAGGAAGGTTATCTGGCGGAGCGGAACCGGGGACGGTTCCGGATCGTGGCTATCGTGCCCAACCGGATCAGCCGGGCAGAGAAAAAACGACTGCTGGAGGCGGGCGTTTCAGTCCGGATTTCGATTGAAAGCTCCGGCATGGGGTTGTATAAAAGCTTCTCCTATGAAATCTTCAAGCGCATGAACGCGGCGCTGATCGCTTTTGACGGGAATTCACCGGCCATGAACCTGCTGCAGGAGGCAAAGAACCAGCGCGGGAAATGCCGGATTTTCGTGAATCCGCGTTCCAGAGGCCTCCGGGTGAAGGCCAGGCTCCTGGAAGGGTATGTGGAACCGATTTCCACGCCGTATCATCTGATAAACGCTTTAACCGAACTGTCCGGTTCATGAATTCAGTTGTTCCGGACGTGAAACAGACGACGGTCCGGAACCGGGAAAAGTTGCAAAAGCAGCCGGAAAAGCGTAAAATATCAGGAAATCAGTTAAGCGGGGAGGTGACCGGATGAGCGAGGAAAGAAAAGCGGCTGAACGGCTTTTGCTGAGGCTGTTGGGCCTGGCGCTGATCTTTGTCTCGCTGCGCTGGGTGGTGCCCGACGTGTGGGACAAACTGTCCCCGTTTATCATCTCGATCCCGCTGGCGGCTGCACTGCAGCCGGTGATCCGGTTCCTGCAGAAAAAGCTGAAGATGAAACGGAGCCCCGCGTCAATGATTCCGGTGATCCTGCTGCTGATCATTACCCTTGCCCTGCTGATCTGGTTATTTACTTTCGGCATCGGCCAGGCAAGCCGGATTGTGAACCATTCAGGGGACCTGGTTACGGAAACCATCAACTCCGTTCGAGAGGCGATGAACAACCTGCTTACCTCGATCGGCGCGTCCACCGGCCCCGGCGTGGAACAGTGGTTCCGCAACGCAATCAGCCAGGCAATGGAACGGCTGAGCCAGTTCGGGACCAACCTGGCGGAAAACCTGGTGAACTTCTCGATCAACCTGGCGGCGTCCATGCCTTACGGTGTGATCTATATCAGCTTCCTGACCATCGGGCTGTATTTTATCTCCAAGAACTATGACGAAATCCGGAGCTATCTGCCGGGCGGCACGCGCCGTAAACAGGACAGCCGTACCACTCAGCTGACCAATTCCACCCTGAAGAGCCTGCTTGGCTACCTGCGGGTACAGGGTACCTTCGGCGTGATGGTGTGGATTATCTCGTGGATTTACCTGACGGCCTTCGGCTTCCCCTACGCGGGCATCATCGCGCTGAGCTGCGGCGTTATGGAGATGGTGCCGATGATCGGCAGCGGCGTGCCATATATCTGCATGGCGATCGTCCAGTTCATGCTGAAGAATACCCGGTTCGGAATCCTGCTGCTGATCTTGACGCTGGGTCTGCAGCTGCTCCGCCGGATCCTGGAACCGAAGGTGATGTCCGACAAGATTGGCATCACGCCGCTGCAGAGCCTGATCGGTATGTTCGTAGGCCTGCGTTTCGGCGGAATCATCGGCCTGATCGGCGGGCCGGTGCTGATGTCCGTGCTGGTCGGCGCGTTCAAGGGCGGTCTGTTCTCCTCCACGGTGAAGGACTGCCACCTGATCTCCTGCTGGCTCAAAAACAGACTGAAATAACTGAGGAGGACCATAAATGTACAGTTGTCCCGGATGCGGATCCCAGATGCTGTTTGATATTGAGGGACAGCAACTGAAATGCGGCCGGTGTGACCGGACGATGAGCATCGAAGAAGCGGATGAGAAAGAGGCCCGGCAGGCCGGCAGCAGCTTTGCCGTGGACGTGCTGACCTGTCCGACCTGCGGCGCGGAAATCCGCGCGGTGAATACGGCGGCAGCTTCCTTCTGCAGCTACTGCGGATCTTCCGTGATGCTGGAGAAGCAGGAAGGCACTGAGTTTGTGCCGCCGGAGACGGTGATCCCTTTCCAGATTACCCGGGAGCAGTGCTTTGAGAAATTCCGGAATATGCTGAAGGGCAGTTTCTGCGCGGATCACCGGCTGAAGAAGAACATCAGCGCGGACAGCTTCCGCGGGATCTATGTGCCGTATCATACCTATGAAGGTTCGGTGGAAGGCAGCGCAGCGGTCGAGGGTTCCGAGACCAAGGGCGACACTACCTACTACTACAAGACGCGGATCCATCTGAACCACCACTACACCGGGATTATGCACGACGCGTCCCGGGAAATGCCGGACAACATCTCTGAGTCGATCCAGATCTCCAAAGACGCGCGGGATCTGATCCGGCCTTTCTCTCCGGCTTATCTCAGCGGCTTTTACGCTGACGTATCGGACACCGATCCGGATTACTACATTCCCTACGCCCGGTCCGAAACGATCCGGAAAGGCCTGGAGGATACGCTGCCGGCCCTGAGGGACGACTCCTGCAGCTACTCCACCTCGGAGGCGGAGAAGGCTCTGATGCCCAAGGCGCAGGCGCAGTATACGGGGGATACGATGCTCCCGGTCTGGTTCATGTCCATGAAGAGCGGGAAGCGGGTGCTGTATGCTGTGCAGAACGCCGTAACCGGGGAAATGTGGGCAGATATACCGATGGACATTTCACGTTTCGCGCTGGTGACGCTAGGGATTGCCGTAGTACTGTATTTCGTGTTCAACAGCTTTTTGACCCTCCGGCCGGAGATGGTGATGATCGCCGCGATGCTCCTGGCGATCTTCGCGCAGGTCGCGGTGAACGGCCGAAGAACCAGGATGGGCGAAAAGCAGCTGGCGGAAGCTGTTGTCCGGGGTGAAACGGTGGACGTGGACGACCGGATGGCCAAGATGAAGAAACTGGAAGCCCGGGTGAGACGCCAGAAGAACGGCGGGATCTTCCGCTATATTGGCGCGCTGGCCGTCGGCGCCGGTTCCGTGATTGCGCTGAACTTCCTTTCAAGCATGGACGACGTCCGGATTTTCCGTTACGGGGCGTTGGTCCTGACGGTTATTATGGCGGCGCTGCTTATCCCGTGGGGCAAACGATCCAAGCTGCCGGTCGGCTGCCTGATCACACTCCTGGCGATGGTTGCCGGCACGGTGATCATGCTGCTGGATCCGTTCCACAGCGCGGACACGCCGGTATATATTGTCACGCTCGCTGTCATGGCCGGTGTGGTCTGGGAAAGCCTGGCGCTGCTGAAGCTGTACAATAAATCCTGCTCCAACGCCCTGCCCCAGTTTGAAACCCATCAGGGAGGTGAGCTGCTGTGAAAAAGATTCTTGCTTTCCTCCTGCTCCTGGTCCTGCTGGTTCCCGGACTCGCATCCGCGGAAACAAGGAAGAATGAGGAGACCGGCTATATTGCCGTGATTGACGACAGCGGCAGCCTGCTGGACGCGGCGGAATACGACAGCGTATTTGAAACGATGATGCCGATCACGCAGACCTGCAACGTCGGATTCTACACCTACGACGGCAGCTCAAAGGATTATGTGCTTGACAAGGCGAAAGCCTGGGCGAACAGCATGTTCCCGGGCAGATGCACCCTGCTCATTATTGACATGGCCACGCGCCAGCTGGCGGTCTGGTCCAGCAGCGACGTCCAGAAGACGATGAGCCAGGCGAAAGCCTATACCATTACCGACAACATTTACCAGTACGCTTCCCGGAAACAGTACGCAGCCTGCGCCCAGAGCGCTTTCAACCAGATTAACAGGGTGCTGAAGGGCGAAAAAGTGACCGGCCCGATGCGCTATATCAGCAACATCCTGCTGGCCATGCTGGCGGCGATCCTACTGGCTTATCTGGTTATCTCCGCCCGGATGGAGCAGGAAGTGAAGGTTTCCCTGCCTGATATCGCGACCGCGACAGTAGGCGCTGGCGCGGTCATTGCCGCGAAAACCCTGACCAGGAAAGTCCGCCATACCAGTTCCTCCGGCGGCGGACACGGCAGCTTCGGCGGCGGGGGAGGCTTCCACGGCGGAGGCGGCTTCAGCGGAGGCGGCGGCAGCCACGGATTCTAACACAATTTTTCTATTAAAATAAAGGAAAAAGCATGACAGCGGAACTGACCACGAGCAGAATGACGAAAAAAGCGCTCTCCGTAGCCTGGCCGGCGATGGCAGAGAGCTTTTTCGTAGCGCTGGCGGGCATGATCGATACGATGATGGTGTCCGCTCTGGGTCCGTCTGCCGTTGCCGCAGTTGGACTGACAAACCAGCCGAAGTTTATCGGGCTGACGATCTTTTTCGGTATCAATGTGGCGGTGTCAGCCCTGGTTGCCCGGCGAAAAGGGGAGCAGCGGCAGGATACCGCCAACCAGATCCTGCTGACCGCGATCATCCTGGCCTGCATTGCCTGCGTGGCCGTGACGGCGCTGTTTGTCGGTTTCGCGCCCTGGATGATGGAACTGGCCGGAAGCAACGCGGATACGCATGCGATGTCCGTGGAGTATTTCCAGATCATCATGGGCGGCACGTTCTTCAACGTCATTACGATGGTGATCAATTCCGCCCAGCGCGGCAGCGGCAATACCAAGCTGTCCATGACCACCAACCTGACCAGCAGTATTGTGAATATCTGTTTTAACTATCTGCTGATCGAAGGCCATTTCGGCTTTCCGCGGTGGGAGATTCGCGGCGCGGCGATCGCCACGGTGCTCGGCACGGTGGTATCAGCGGCCATGGCGGTCTCCTCCCTGTTTCGCCGCAACAGCTATGTGCGCATTCCCCTGATGCGGAAACTGAAGCTCCGGTTCTCCCGTGAATGCGCGAAATCCATCTGGCACCTGGCGATTAATACATCATTCGAGAATATCGCGGCGCGGGTCGGCTTCCTGGCCACGGCGATGATCGCCGCCCGGCTGGGAACGGAAGAATTTGCCGCGCACAATATCGGCATGAGCATCCTGGGCCTCGGCTTTTCCTTTGCCGACGGCATGCAGGTGGCTGCAGTGGCCCTGGCCGGCGAGGCGCTCGGCGCCGGGCAGAAACAGGCGGCAAAACGCTACGGCAGTATCTGCCAGCGGATCGGCCTGGTTATCTCGTTTATCCTGGCGCTGCTGCTGTTCTTCGGCGGACGGTGGTTCTTCGGTTTGTACTTTACGGAGCCGCATATCCTGGAGATGGGCGAACTGATCTGCCGGTACCTGATCTTCATTGTGCTGCTGCAGATCAGCCAGATCATTTTTACCGGCTGCCTGCGGGCGGCAGGGGACGTACGCTATGTGCTGTTTGCCGCGATGATCTCCATTGCCGGGATCCGTACGCTGTCCACGCTGCTGATGGTCAACGTGCTGGGCTGGGGATTGCACGGTGTATGGTTGGGCATCCTAGCGGACCAGCTGTCCAGGTTTATCATGGTTTCCCTGCGGTTTAAGCAGGGGAAATGGGTGGATCTCAAGATTTAGTTAATCATTCAGCATCAGAAAAAAGATCCGCGAGATATCCCGTGGATCTTTTGAGTTTAAGGACATAATTATTCGGTGAAGAGGGCGGTGGAGTAGTAGCGGTCGCCGCTGTCCGGCAGCAGGGCCACGATGGTCTTGCCCTTGTTTTCCGGCCGCTTCGCCAGCTCGATGGCGCCGTGCAGCGCAGCACCGGAAGAGATGCCCACGGAGATACCTTCCTTCTTCGCCAGCAGCTTTGCGGCGGCGAAAGCGTCCGCATTGGCGGCCTTGAAGATTTCATCGTAAATCTTTGTGTTCAGCACGTCCGGTACGAAACCGGCGCCGATGCCCTGAATCTTGTGGGCGCCCGCGCGGCCTTCGGAGAGGACGGGGGAATCTTCGGGTTCAAGGGCGACGACTTTCACTTCCGGCTTTTTGGACTTCAGGAATTCGCCCACGCCGGTCAGGGTGCCGCCGGTACCGACGCCGGCGATGAAGATGTCCACAGTGCCGTTCGTGTCATTCCAGATTTCAGGACCGGTGGTCGCGCGGTGAATGGCGGGGTTCGCAGGATTCACGAACTGGCCGGGAATGAAGCTGTTGGGCGTTTCTTTCGCCAGTTCTTCCGCCTTGGCAATGGCGCCCTTCATGCCCTTGGCGCCTTCGGTCAGGACCAGTTCCGCACCGTAGGCTTTCAGGATGTTCCGGCGTTCCACGCTCATAGTTTCAGGCATGGTCAGGATGATGCGGTAGCCCTTGGCGGCCGCAATGGACGCCAGGCCAATGCCGGTGTTGCCGCTTGTCGGCTCGATGATCACGGAACCTTCCTTCAGCAGGCCCTTCGCTTCAGCGTCCTCGATCATCGCCTTGGCAATACGGTCTTTTACGCTGCCGGCGGGATTGAAGTACTCCAGCTTGACCAGCACGGTGGCTTCCAGGCCCAGTTCCTTTTCAATATTGACAATTTCGACCAGGGGCGTATTCCCGATCAGCTCCAGGGAGCCCTTGTAAATCTTAGACATAACCGTTACCTCCTTGATGTGTTGCGCAAAGGATATCATATTAAACCTATTGAGTCAATAGGTAATATAATAGAGGATTTTTATCCGGAGGTATAGGCTGGATTTATAAGAACAATACAACAAGCGGGGCCGGATGACAGCCGCGGCGTCGGTTGACGATAAGTGAAAAGGGGAGTAAAGTTTTCGATATCAGGTGAACGGGAGCGGAAGGCATGGAGAAACGGAATTACCAGAAAGAGATGGAAGCGGAGATCACGCGGCTGGACGGGCGAAAACCGCCGCTGCTGCTGCACAGCTGCTGCGGCCCCTGCTCCAGCGCGGTGCTGGAGAGGCTCTGTGAACACTTTTGGGTTACGCTTCTTTATTACAATCCGAATATTGAGCCGGAAGAAGAGTATCTTCACCGGCTGAGGGAGCAGAAGCGGCTGCTTGACTTGCTGCCGGAGAAGATCCCGCTGCTGGAATGCCCTTACGACCATGAAGCCTTTGACGCATTTGCCCCGCGGATGGCGGACGCGCCGGAGGGCGGGGAACGGTGCCTGGCCTGTTTCGCGCTGCGGCTGGATTATACCGCGCGGCAGGCGAAGGAACACGGATTTGAGTATTTCACGACCACGCTTTCCGTCAGCCCCCACAAAAACGCCGACAACGTGAACCGCATCGGCGCGGAAGCGGGGGAAAAGGCCGGGGTCAAATACCTCTTCGCGGATTTCAAGAAGAAGAACGGATATCTGCGGTCGCTGCAATTATCAAAGGAATACGGACTGTACCGCCAGGATTACTGCGGATGCAAGTATTCAATTCATAATTCATAATTCAGAATTCATAATTAACAGACAGTTGAACGGGATTATGCGAATCTCAACTCGGAAGAAAATAAAAAAGGATCCCGAAGGAGAAAGACAATGGACTTTGTGAACAGACTGGCCGCGGAATTCAAGCTGCGGCCGCAGCAGGTGCAGGCGGCAGTGGAACTGCTGGACGCAGGGAACACGATTCCTTTTATCGCGCGGTACCGGAAGGAAGCGACCGGATCGCTGGACGACCAGGTGCTGCGGGAAATGGCGGAGCGGCTGGAATACCTGCGGAACCTGGAGAAACGGCGGGAGGAGATCGCGGCCTCGCTGGAGGAGCAGGGCGTGCTGACAGATGAGCTGAAAGTGCAGCTGGCGAAAGCGGTGACGCTGAGCGAACTGGAGGATATCTACCGTCCGTTCCGGCCGAAGCGGCGGACCCGCGCGACCGTGGCGAAGGAGCGGGGCCTGGAGCCGCTGGCACTGTGGCTGATGCTGCAGCAGGCCGGGGATCCGGCGGCGGAGGCGGCCAAATACGTCGATCCGGAAAAAGAAGTGCCGGACGCGGAAACGGCGCTGGCCGGCGCGAGGGACATCCTGGCAGAAACCGTCAGCGACAGCGCGGAGATCCGGAAGGAACTGCGGGCGCTGCTGAACCGGGAAGGCGTGATCCGCAGCCGGGCGGCGAAGGAAGAAGACAGCGTATACAGCATGTATTACGATTTCAGGGAACCGGTGCGGACCATCGCGGCTCACCGGATCCTGGCGGTAAACCGCGGGGAGCGGGAGGAGTTCCTGAAGGTGTCCCTGGAAGCGCCGGAGGAGAAGGCGCTGGAGGTGATCCGCAAAGCGTTTGTGCGCACCAGTACGCCGGCGGCGCAGCAGGTATCCGAAGCCTGCGCGGACGCGTGGGAACGGCTGGTGTTCCCGTCGCTGGAGCGGGAGATCCGGAACGACCTGACCGACCGGGCAAACGTCAGCGCGATCAAGGTGTTCAGCGACAACCTGCACCAGCTGCTGATGCAGCCGCCGATCAAGGGCAAGGTGACCCTGGGCGTGGACCCGGGTTTCCGGACCGGCTGCAAGCTGGCGGTTGTGGATGAAAACGGCAAGGTGCTGGATACTGGCGTGGGCTATTTCACCCTGCCAATCCATGAGGGCCGCAAGGCGGAAGCCGCGCGGATGATCAAAGGCTTCGCAAAGAAATACGGAATCACGGCCATCGCCATCGGCAACGGCACGGCGAGCCGGGAGAGCGAGCAGTTCATCGTGTCCCTGCTGCCGGAGCTGCCCGGAGCGGCCTACATGATCGTCAGCGAGGCGGGCGCGTCCGTTTACAGCGCGAGCAAGCTGGCGGCGGAAGAATTCCCGGACTTCGACGTGACCCAGCGAAGCGCGGTGTCCATTGCCCGGCGCATGCAGGACCCGCTGGCGGAGCTGGTAAAGATCGACCCGAAGGCCATCGGCGTGGGGCAGTACCAGCACGACCTGAAGCAGAACGAACTGACCGCGGCGCTGGACGGCGTGGTGGAGCAGTGCGTGAACCAGGTCGGCGTGGAGGTCAGCACGGCCTCGGCGGAGCTGCTGAGCCATGTGGCCGGCATCGGGCCGGCGCTGGCGAAGAACATCGTGGCCTACCGGGAGGAAAACGGAATTCCCAGCCGGGCGGCGCTGAAAAAGGTGCCGAAGCTGGGACCGAAGGCGTACGAGCAGTGCGCGGGCTTCCTGCGGGTGATGGACAGCAAAAACCCTCTGGACGCGACGGCTGTCCATCCGGAAAGCTATGACGCGGCGAAGCTGCTGCTGGAGAAACTCGGATACGACCTGAAGGAGATCCGCGGCGGCGCGGCGGACGTGATCCTACGGGCAAACAAATACGGGCAGGAGAAGCTGGCGCAGGAGATCGGAGTCGGCCTGCCGACGCTGAACGATATGCTGGCGGAACTGGCCAAGCCCGGCCGGGATCCCCGGGACGAGCTGCCCAAGCCGGTACTGCGGACGGACGTGCTTGAGATGAAGGACCTGAAGCCCGGCATGGAACTGACGGGCACGGTCCGCAACGTAATCGACTTCGGCGCGTTTGTGGATATCGGCGTCCACCAGGACGGCCTGGTGCACATCAGCCGCATGGCGGAGAAGTTCATCCGGCATCCTTCCGAGGTCGTGAAGGTCGGTGACATCGTAAAGGTCTGGGTCGTCAGCGTGGACGAACAGAAAAAGCGGATCGCCCTGACCATGGTGCAGGGAAGGATGTAAGCGGAAGGAGACGTTTCAGTGATTCACGGAGGCTGTGTATGGGAAACGGGGAACCCGGCGGACTGGCTGGATTTTTCCGCGAACATCCGTCCGGAAGGACCGCCGGAGTGGGTTGTTGAAGCGCTTCGCTCCTCCATTGATGACGTACGGTATTACCCGGATATCAACATGAGGCGGGCGCGCAGCGGACTCTCAGAGTACACCGGCTTGCCGGAAGAATGCGTCCTGCCCACCGCCGGCGGGGAAGCCGCGATCGATCTGGCGCTTTCATACAGGAACGGACGCGTATATACGCTGGAAACAGACTTTGGGGAATATACCCGGCGGGCTGCCGTCCACGGGCGCGAACAGGCGAAGTGGCCGGGAAAATGCGGACCGGGAGACACCCTGATCCTGTCCAATCCGGGCAATCCGACCGGCAGGGTCACATCCCGGGAAGAGCTGCTCGCACTGCATGAACAGTTGTATAGAGCTGGCGCGGAGCTGGCGGTGGACGAGGCTTTCGCGGATTACAGTCCGGGATGCAGCCTGCGCAGGAAAATCAGGCCCGGATTGATCGTGATCGGATCAATGACAAAGATCCTGGGTATTCCCGGGGTTCGGCTGGGCTTCCTCTGCGCGGAGCCCGTAATGATCCGCACCCTTCAGGAACGGACGCTGCCCTGGTCTCTCAGCACCCAGGCGGCCAGAGTCGCAGAGGAACTGCCGAAGCATACGGCGGACATCCGCCGGGACGCAGAGGCCAACGCCGAACGCCGGGAGGAGCTAAAAAAGCGGCTGGAGCGCCTGGGCGCGGAGGTCGTGCCGTCCGGAAGCAATTTCCTGCTGGCGGACTTTCACAGGGATATGGAAGAATCCGCGGCAACCCTGAAAGAACGGGGAATCCTTGTGCGCACATGCGCGTCTTTCGGATTGCCGGGAAGCTTCATCCGCCTGGCCGTTCGGACTGAAGTTGAAAATGAAGAACTGATCAGCAGTTTGGAGGGAATCCTGCATGCGCGGTAAATGCCTGATGATCCAGGGAACAGCTTCTTCCGTCGGAAAGAGCGTGCTGTGTGCCGCATTCCTGCGCATTCTGAAGCAGGACGGCCTGCGTACCGCCCCTTTCAAAGCCCAGAATATGTCGTTGAATTCCTTTGTTACAAAAGACGGCCTGGAGATGGGCCGGGCGCAGGTGACCCAGGCCCAGGCGGCAGGCGTGGAACCGGATGCACGGATGAATCCCGTGCTGCTCAAGCCGACCAGCGACCGACGGAGCCAGGTGATCATTGAGGGGAAACCTGTCGGGAACATGACGGCCATGGAATATCACCTCTACAAGCCGGAACTGCGCCGGAGGATCAAAGAGATCTATGAATCGCTGGAACGCGATGTGGACTGCGTGGTGATCGAAGGCGCGGGCAGCCCTGCGGAGATCAACCTGCGGGAAGGCGACATTGTGAACATGTCGATGGCCGAAGCGGCTGACGCGCCGGTGATCCTGGTCGGAGACATCGACCTGGGCGGCGTTTTTGCCTCCCTGTACGGGACGGTCATGCTGCTGACGGAAGGGGAAAGAGCCAGGATAAAAGGTGTGATCATCAATAAATTCCGTGGCGACGTGAAGATCCTGGAACCGGGGCTTCGGATGCTGGAGGAACGGATCCATATTCCGGTGCTCGGCGTGGTTCCGTGGATGGATGTGGAGCTGGAGGAAGAGGACAGCGTGACGGAACGCTTCCGGAAACAGAGCGGCCGGGGAGATATTGACGTGGCGGTGGTCAGGCTTCGCCATATTTCCAACTTTACCGATTTCCAGTCCCTTGCGCTCCAGCCCGGCGCCAAGGTACGCTACGCGGAACGCGCGGAAGACCTGAAGGACGCGGATCTCGTCATACTGCCCGGGACCAAGAATACGATTGAGGATCTGATTGACCTGCGCAACCGGGGACTGGACGCGGCCGTGATACGCCACGCGCGGCGCGGAGGTATGGTGATGGGGATCTGCGGGGGATACCAGATGCTGGGCAGCCGCCTGAGCGACCCAAACCATTTCGAATCAAAGGTGGCTGAAACGGCAGGACTTGGGCTGCTGGATATGGAAGTAGTCTTTGAAAAAGAAAAGCAGACGTCGCAGACTTCCGGAACGATCGAGGCCGAAACAGGCTGGCTGGCGGAGTATAACGGAACGCCGTTGGACGGGTATGAAATACATGCGGGCAGGAACCAGTACGGCCCGGAGGCGTTGCCATGGCTGAAGACCGGCAGCCGGACGGACGGCGTTATGAACGCTCAGGGAAATGTGCTGGGGACCTATCTTCACGGCCTGTTTGACGACGGGCGCCTTTTTGAGGCAATCGCCGGAAATATCCGCAGCCGGCGGGGAGACGGCAGGATCACTCAGGAAACGGTCAACTTTGAGGCGTTCCGCGAAAAAGAATTTGACCGGATCGCCGCCATCGTTCGTGAAAGTGTGGATATGGACGCGATATACCGGATTATACGGGGAGACGGAAACTGATGCGCTTCGGGATCATGGCACTGATTGCCGGCTATATCCTGGATTTACTGCTGGGGGATCCGGAATGGCTGTATCATCCGGTTCGGCTGATCGGAAAACTGATCAGCCGGCTGGAAAAACGCCTGCGGGCGCAGAGCGGGAACCTGCGCAGGAGCGCGGTAATCCTGACGGCTGTCACGGTGCTGGCAACCATGGCCGCGGCGGCGCTGGTTCTTTTCCTGCTGAGCCTGTGGGGCCGGATTCCGCTGTTTGCCGGGATGACCCTGTTGAACTGGATGGGAATCGCTGTGACCTGTATGGCCAAAGAGGCACGCGGCGTTGAGAAGGCGCTGGAGAGAGGACTGCCCGACGCCCGGAAGCAGGTTGCCCGCATTGTGGGCCGGGACACACAGAACCTGGACGAGGAAGAGATTGTGAAGGCGACGGTGGAAACGGTCGCGGAAAACACCACAGACGGCGTGATTTCACCGCTGTTCTGGGCGCTGCTGGGCGGGCCGGTACTGCTGTGGGGCTTTAAGGCGGCCAATACCCTGGATTCCATGGTTGGCTATATGGATGAGAAATACAGGGATATCGGCTGGAGCAGCGCAAAACTGGATGACGTGATGAACTGGCTTCCGGCCCGGCTGACAGCATTGCTGATGATCTGCGCCGCCTTCCTGACCGGGCTGGACGGGAAAAACGCGCTCCGCATTGTCCGCAGGGACCATGCGAACCATACCAGCCCGAACTGCGCATGGAGCGAAGCGGCAGCCGCCGGGGCGCTGCATATTCAGTTGGGCGGTACCCATGAGTATTTCGGAAAGCCGGTAGTCAAACCCACCATCGGCGACGCGGACAGGCCCGCGGAAAAAACGGACGTCCGGAAAGCCAACAGGCTGTTGTATGTGACAAGCGGACTGATGATGATTATCGTTGCGTTGATCGGACTGCTTTTTTAGGAGATGTGCATGAGCGAGACAAAGGATGCCAGCCGGTTTTTCCAGAACCGGGAATGCCCGCACTTTCCCTGCCACCGGGGAATTGCGGCGGAGGAGTTTAACTGCCTGTTCTGCTACTGCCCGCTGTATACGCTCGGGAAACGCTGCGGGGGGAACTGCAATTATACCGAAAAAGGCGTGAAGAGCTGCAAAGACTGCGCTTTCCCACATTACAGGGAGAACTACGAACGCGTCACCGGACGCTTTGAGGAGATCAAAGCGGTGGTCCGGCGTATGGATGAGGCGGAAGGATGAACGTACAGGAAGAAGCGCGCCGGCGCTGGGACAGCATCGCGAAACCGCTGCATTCGCTCGGCAGGCTGGAGGATTTTATCGTTCAGATTGCAGGCATCCAACAGACAACGGACGTACGGATTGACAAACGCTGCGCGATTGTATTCTGCGGCGACCACGGCGTTGTCCGGAGAGGCGTCAGCCAGGCGGACAGCGGGGTGACGGCGCTGGTGGCCCGAAGCATCGCAGAAGGAACCGGCAACATTAACCTGATGGCGGAAGAAGCCAGGGCGGACGTGATTGCTGTCGATATGGGCATGCTGACGGAAGTGCCCGGGACGGTCAGCCGGCGGATCGGCGCCGGAACAGCCGATATCACGGAAGGGCCGGCGATGACCCGGGAGCAGGCGGAACAGGCACTCCGGGCCGGAAAGAACCTGATGAAAGATATGAAGGACCGGGGTTATCAGATCGCCGTGGTCGGGGAGATGGGCATCGGGAATACCACCGCTGCCAGCGCCGCCGCGGCCGTGCTGCTGGATCTGCCTGTGCGGGAAGTGACAGGCCGGGGAGCAGGTTTGTCCGACGCAGGGCTGGAAAGAAAAATTGAAGCGATTGAACAGGCAATCCGGATCAATCAGCCGGATCCCGGAGATCCGGTCGACGTGCTCGCGAAACTGGGCGGCTTTGAGATTGCCGGAATGGCCGGCGCGTATCTCGGCGGACTGGAATACCATATCCCCACGGTTCCGGACGGAATGATCCCGGCGGTGTCGGCGCTGATTGCCGCGCGGATTGATTCCCGGGCAACGGAAGCCATCATTCCCGCGGTGGTAAGCAAGGAACCGGCGGACAGGAAGATCATGGACGAACTGGGAATGGAACCGGTCATTGACGCGCGTACGGCGCTGGGAGAAGGAACCGGCGGAATCCTGCTGCTGCCGATGCTCGACATGGCGCTGAAGGTTTATCACGGAACGCATACGTTTGAGGGCCTGGGCATGAAAGCCTATACGGAGGAAGCGGAATGATCGTGCTGGTTACAGGCGGCAGCGGCTGTGGGAAATCCACCTGGGCGGAGAAACTGATCGACGCCCTGCAGCCGGAAAGACGCTTCTATATCGCCACCATGCAGGTGTATGACGAGGAATCCCGCCTGCGGGTCCGGCGCCACCGGGCGCAGCGGGCGGACAAACACTTTGTTACGGTCGAGTGTGAGAAGGACCTGGCCGCAGCGAAGATTCCGGAAGGAAGCGCCGTGCTGCTTGAAGATCTGGTGAACCTGACCGCCAACGAGATGTTTGATAACGGGGACGTTTCGCGCATTGTTCCGGCACTGGAACAGCTGGCGTCCCGCTGCAGCCACCTGGTGATGGTGACCAACGATCTGTTTTCAGACGGGGAGGAATATACTCAGTCAGTGCAGGAATATATGCGCCGCCTGGCGGAGATTAACCGGAAGGCGGCTGAGATGGCGGACTGCGTGATCGAAACAGTGTATTCTATACCGGTTGCGGTGAAAGGAGAACTGCCATGCGTCTGATCCGGTCATTCCTGATCGCGTTCTCAACCTATTCGCGGATCCCCGTTCCCCAGGTGGAATGGAATGAGGAAAACCGACGGTACGCCATGTGCTTTTTTCCGCTGGTCGGCCTGGTGACCGGCCTGATCCTGTGGGGCTGGCTGGCGTTGTGCGACGCGCTTAAGGGCGGCGCGCTCCTGCGCGGAGCGGTCGCGGCACTGTTGCCGCTGCTGATCACGGGCGGAATCCACATGGACGGGTATATGGACACGATCGACGCGCTGGCTTCCTGGCAGCCGAAGGAAAAACGCCTGGAGATTCTGAAGGACAGCCATACCGGCGCGTTCGCGGTCATGGGCTGCGCGGGATACCTGCTGCTGTCCGCGGCGCTGTTCAGCGAGGCTAAGGCGGCAGACGGGCTGAAACTGGCCTGTGTGTTTGTCGTTTCCCGTGCGCTGAGCGCGCTGGCGCTGACGGTGTTCCGGAGCGCGCGCCCGGAGGGGATGCTGGACGGGTTTTCCGCCGCGGCGCAGAGACGCCTGACGGTGATCAGCTGCGGCGTATACTGGGGAATCTGCCTGATCGTATGGGCGCTGACAGCCGGCTGGGCCGTGCTGCTGTGCGCGGCCGCCGCGGTGCTTTGTTTGCTGTATTATCGGCACATGGCTTTTAAACAGTTCGGCGGCGTGACGGGCGACCTGGCCGGATGGTTTTTGCAGGTTACGGAACTTGTACTGACGGCGGTGATTATCATCGGAGGGAAAATACTGTGAAACTGTATATCGGCGGGGCCTATCAGGGACAGGAGAAACTGGCGCGGCTGGAGAACCCTTCCGCTCCCGTATGGACAGATTTTCATGAAACAGTCAGGGAAGCGGTGCTGACGGACGGACAGGATCCCCGCGCATTTGCCGAGGCATTCTGCCGGGATCATCCGGACGCCGTGATAACCGCCAATGAGGTCGGCGCAGGCGTCGTTCCGATGGCGGCGGAGGACCGGGCATTCCGGGAAGCGGCAGGCAGAGCATTGTGTGTGATTGCCGCGCAGGCTGAACAGGTGACGCGCTGCGTGTGCGGAATCGGGGTGAGGATCAAATGAGATGGATCCTGATCCGCCACGGGAAAACACGGGGCAACCTGGAGAAACGCTATATCGGCTGCCGCACGGACGAGCCTCTTACTCCCGAAGGAGCTGAACAGCTGCGGCAGGGGCAGTATCCGCCGGTGGGCCGGGTTTACGCCAGCCCGATGCGCCGGTGCCTGGAGACGGCGGAAATCCTGTATCAGGGCGTTCCCAAAGAGACGGTTCCGGACCTGCGGGAGTGCGACTTCGGCGACTTTGAAGGGAAAAATTATGCCGAACTGAACGGCCGGGAGGATTACCAGGCATGGATTGATTCCGGCGGCACATTGCCGTTTCCCGGCGGAGAGAGCCTGGAAGGTTTCTCCGACCGCTGCCTGGCCGCGTTTGAAGAACTGAAAAAAAGAGCGCCGCAGGAAGACTGCGCGCTGGTGGTTCACGGCGGAACGATCATGGCGATCATGGCGGCGTGGACAAAAGAGGCATATTTTAATTTCCAGGTGGACAACGGAAAAGGGTATATTCTCGAAGCGGACGGCTCCTGGTCCGCCCTGGACTGAAAAGCGAATCGATTATTCCCACTGGGAGAGCATTTCGCGCATCCAGGCATATACATCCATATCATAAACCTGGCGCAGATTTTCGGGCGTCATCACATCGCCGATCAGGCCCTGTGAGACGCTTTTTCCATGATCCATCAGGATTGCATGGGTTCCGTAACGCCGGGCCAGGCTCAGATCGTGTACCACGGAGAGCACGGCGCGGCCAGGTTCTTTCAGCCATTCCTGAATAAGGGAGAAGATGTGCTGCTGGTACTTGAGATCCAGATGGTTGGCCGGCTCATCCAGGATCAGCACCTGCGGGTTCTGGGCGAATACCTGGGCAAGGAAAACACGCTGGGTTTCTCCTCCGGAAAGCGTCAGCATACTGGCGTGACGAAGTTCTGTCAGGCCGGTCAGGGCCAGCGCCTTTTCAACCTGCTCCCGGGCACCATCATCCCGGGCGGAAAGAAAACCGGACCGATGGGCGTAGCGGCCCAGGCCGACGACCTCCTCCACCGTGTAGGCATAGCCCACGGTGTTTTTTTGTGAAAGGACGCCGACGCACTGCGCGAGTTGGGCGGGTTTCAGCGCGCGGATATCACGGTCTTTCCACAGGACGCTGCCGGTGTAAGGCGTTCCCTGAGCAATGGTTTCAATCAGGGTGGATTTTCCCGCGCCGTTCGGCCCGGCCAGCATGAGCCACTGGCCTTCCTTCAGATGGAAGGAAAGGTCATCGACAACGGTGAAACTGCCGTACCGGACGTTAATATGTTCTCCCCGAAGCATACCGGTCACCTGGCCTTTCTCGTTTTGTTGAAAATGATGACAAACGCGACAGCCCCGACCATGGACGTGACCACGCCGATGGACAGTTCGATGGGGCTGAGCAGGGTTCGGGCGACCAGGTCTGCCAGGAGCAGGAAGATTGCTCCTGAAAACAGCGACGCGGGAAGCAGCCGTTTGTGGTTCGGCCCGACCAGCATCCGGGCAATATGCGGCATTACGAGACCGACAAAACTGACTGTTCCGGAAATGGAAACGCAAACGCCGATCAGGACGGATACCGTGATCATGATGATCAGCTTTACCCGCTTTACGTTCACGCCGATGTGGCGCGCGTTGTCCTCGCCGATGGCGAAGGCGTTCAGCTCCGGGCTGAAGCGGAAAAGAATCCCGCCGCAGAGCAGCAGCGCCAGGAACATCAATTTGGCCTGGTCGTAGTTGACGCCGGAGAAGGAACCGAGCGTCCAGTAGCTCAAAGACCGTGTATGGTCACTGCAGAAAGTGATCAGAAGAGAAATGATACTGGAGATAAACATGGTAAAGATGACGCCGATCAGGATGATGCTGCTGGTGCTCAGGGAATGGTCAAGCGCATAGGCCAGGGAAAGAATCAGAACCAGCGAGCCGAAGGCGAAGACCATGGCTGTGATCATGGTGCCGCCGTAGGCAGATCCGGGAATGGTGATTCCTGCGACAATCGCCACGATCGCGCCAAGGGCCGCGCCGGAGGAGACGCCCATAGTGGAACCGTCCGCCAGTGGATTGCGAAGCAGTCCCTGCATGGCGGCGCCGCATATGGATAAAGACGCCCCGGAAAGCGTGACGCAAAGCACACGGGGCAGCCGGACATTCAGTATGATGTTTTTAGCAATGCTCTGGGGAATCGGAAGTCCCCATATGGCATTCCATACAGCCGTGACAGTATCTGAAAACGAAATCCCGACGCTGCCGACACAGATGCACAGGATCATGGTCAGAAGCAGCGCAGCGGTCAGGAACAAATACGTCAGGGGAGAAAAACGCTCCCGCAGGAGCAGCCGTGGTTTCTGCATAGCAACCCTCTTAACGTTAAAGGGAAAGGGGAACCGGAACCTGTCCGGTTCCCCCGGGAATAAATACCGGAGATCAGGCAGCCGGGGCTTCTTCGTCTTCAATGCCGTTGACGAAGTTGTACAGTTCGATGACAGCGTCTTTCAGGCGCGGACCGGGACGGGTCATCATGCTGGTTCCGTCGTAATAGATGTTCTGTTCCTTGATAGCGGTGATGTCACCCCAACCTTCACGGGACATGATTTCCTCGATACCGGAGTCACCCATACCGTTCATCAGGATGATATAATCGGGATTGCGCTCGATGACCTGTTCGTCGCTGATCATCAGCCAAGCGTCCGCCTGGTCGCCGAAAATATTCTTGAGACCGCAGATTTCAGCCAGCTCATGCGTAAAGCTGGAGCTGCCGCAGGAGTACAGGTACGGGGGCGGGGAGATTTCAAAATAGACGGTCTTTTCATTGCCCTGGCTTTTGGCCTTGATATCATCAATAGTGGCCTGCATGTCAGCGATCAGCGCTTCCGCGTTTTCATCCTTGCCCATCAGGGCACCGATCATACGGATCGCGGTATAAACACTTTCAATGTTGCTGGTGGTGCTGATAACCACTTTCACGCCGTTTTCCTCCAGCTGTTTCACCTGCTCTTCGGACTGGCTCATGTCGTTCATCAGCACGACCTGGGGATTCAGCGCCAGGATCTCTTCAACGTTGGTGTTGGCGCCGGACTGAACCACGGGCAGGCTTGTGATGGAAGCGGGGTAATCGCAGTACTGTCCGATACCGACCAGCGCTTCCTCACAGCCGATGGCGCACAGGATTTCGCAGTCGGAAGGCTGCAGGGCTACGATACGGGTGACCGGCTCGGACAGGGTGATCTCACGGCCGTACATATCGGTCACGGTGACAGCGACGTCATCTGCTGTCGCGGATACGACGCCGATCAGCATCAGCGCCGCCAGGAACAGGGAAACCAGTTTTTTGGACATTATCTGTCCCTCCTCATTAATAGATCAGACGAATCAGCGGGAGGACCTGATCATAAAGAAAAGCATTCCTCCCTGAGGAACGCCAAAGAAACCCGTACTTCCGCGCGGGTCCACCAGCCAATCCCGAGTCCGCAGGACTCCCCCAGGGGATTTTCTAATCACGGTGTAAACAAGTCTCCCGGCTTGGCTTCATCCTACCTGGAACTCCTTCTCACGGCAGGGCCGCAATGGATGCAGCGGTTGCTGCATGTTCCGTCGTCAGCTTCACGGTTACTGGGTTAGCCCGGAAATCTCATCCGTGTTCCTATGGCGCGGCGGATTATTCCGCCGCGTCGCGCGTTTCCGCGCAGATACACCGGCTATTCATCTGTCGGTTTCATTATATATTCCAAAAAACCGAACGTCAATTTATTCCTTGTACTTCGCGGGCTGAAAGCATAAAATGGGAAAAGGAGATGATCAAATGCTGAACCGGAGCCGGTTTATGGAACGCTTTTCTTCCGGAATCCATTTGCTGGACGGTGCGACGGGTACGGAACTGCGAAGAGCGGGGATGCCGGACAATTGCTGCGGCGAGCAGTGGTGCCTGGGCCATCCGGAAGCGGTTCGGACGCTTCAGCGGGCATATGCCGAAGCGGGGAGTGTGATTGTTTACGCGCCGACCTTCCTGGCCCAGCCGCTGGCGCTGAAAAGATGGGGATTGGAAACGGAAACCGGACGGATTAACCGGAGCCTGATTTCAATTTCCCGGGAAGCGGCGCCCGGCTGCCTGATCGCCGGCAACCTGACGACGATGCAGGGGTGCGGGACGGATGATCCCGCAGCCATGAAAGCAGCGTACAGATGCCAGACAGAGGCGCTCATTGACGGCGGGGCGGATATCCTGGCGGCAGAAACTCTGATGAACACCCGGGAGACCGAACTGATCCTGGAGACCGCGGCTGAGCTGTCCGAAATGCCTGTGATGGTTTCCTTTACGTGCCGGGATGGAAAGGAACTGTATTCGGGAGAAAAGATCGCGGACGCCCTGCGCGCCGCGGAGGAGAAAGGCGCCTGTGCCGTCGGAATCAACTGCGTCGCGGCGGATGATACGCTGCCGGAACTGATCCGAACGCTTCGGCAGGCTGTCAGGGTCCCGCTGCTGTGCAAACCGAACGCCGGATATCCCGTCAAAGGGAAGTATCCGGTCGGCGCCACGCAGTTTGCGGCTGTTCTGACAACCTGCGCGAAAAACGGCGCGAACCTGATCGGGGGCTGCTGCGGAACAACGCCTGAATATATCCGCGAACTGCATAAACGGCTGAATCAAAAATGAACGGCGGCTCATTCCGAACCGCCGTTCATTTATGCATATCCTGTTTTATTCCGCGGCTTTGATTACGGCGTCGTAGGCGTTTTTCGCCCGCTTGTCCCGGGTGAAGAGCAGGGGATAACTGGTTTCCCGGCGGAAACCGGTCAGCCAGCTGTCCTGGTCTGTGACGCCCCAGAAGGTGACGGCTTCGATATCGATGCCTTCGTCCGACAGCTTTTTCAGCATGGCAAAGTAATCGCCGTAGAGCCGGGCCAGCTTTTCACTGTGTGCTTCATCGTCGCTGTTGCAGTGGATATCCAGCTCCGTCACCTGGAGCTTCAGGCCAAGGGCGGCATAGGCGCGGGCTGCTTCCTCGCAGAGGGGGACGTTCATCAGATCCATGACATAGTGGCCCTGCATGCCCATGGTATCCACCAGGCCTTCCGCCTGCAGCTTTTTCAGCAGGGCGATGATCGCGTCCCGCTTGACCGGATCGAAGGCGTTATAGTCGTTATAGCACAGAGTCTGGCCGGCAGCCTGGCCTTTTCGGGCGGCGCGGAACGCGGCGGGGAGGAAATCCTCGCCGCAGGTTTTATACCAGGGGCTCCGTGTGCGATACAGCCCGGGGGCGCCCTGGTCCGGTTCAATGGCCTCGTTCACCACGTCCCAGGTGTAGACCAGGCCGGGGAATTTGCCGTTGACATGTGTCATGACGTCCAGGATATAGTTTTCCAGGCGGGCGAGCATGGTTTCCTTTGAGGCGGGTGCAGCGCCTTCCGCGTCGCTCCAGTCTTCCGTGAAGAACCAGCGGGGCGTCTGGTTATGCCAGGCCAGCGTATGATACCGCATGGCGATGCCGTTGTCCCGGGCAAAATACATCAGCGCGTCCACCCGGGTGAAATCCACCGCGGCATGGAGTGGATCGCCCTGCGCCAGGGTGGCAGCGCGGTCCAGGACGCTTTCCGGCTTCATCTGGTTATCCGCTGTCAGGGAATTGTAATGGCGACGAATCAGGGCCCGGTAGGCGGGGTCAAAGGTCATGAAACTGCTGACGGCCGCGCCGATGCGGAAACGGTTTTCAAAAGCTTTAAAGAGGGAACCCCACTGCAGAGCGTCTTTCATGGGCGTTCTCCTTGTTTCAAAATTGTACGTACAACAAACATATTATAACATCAGAAAGGCATGCTGGCAAGTACAGAAAAGGCGGCAGGGAATTCCTGCCGCCTTTGGCGCCGATTGGGTTTATTTGGCGTATTTGATGAAGATCGTTTTGATATATCCCGTCTTTCCCTTGACGGACACCTTGCACCAGGTGCGGCCATATTTCAACACGGTGACCTTTGTTCCGGTCCCGTAGGTGGCGATGGTCTTGTATTTCGTTCCGGGGCCTTTGCGCAGGCAGACCTTTTTGCCTTCATAGTTCTTGATATACGCGGTCGGCGTGGAAGACTTCTTGGCGCTGAGGCTGCTGTTCCGGACATATCCTTTGCCCTTGGAGGTGGAAACATAATCGAAAGCGGAACCGTGGGTCAGCACGGTGACCTTCGCGCCGGTATCGAGCTTCCCGAGGGATTTGCAGGAAGCGGCGGGACCGGAACGCAGGACGGTTCCGTCTTTGCTGACATAGGCGGTATAGCTGGAACAGGCTTTCAGGTATTTCGTCTTGACAAAGACGGCGGCGCCGCCGGGACGGAAACGGACCTTTGCCCAGCCGCCGGCATATTTCTTGGCGATCGTGACCGCGTAATCCCGCCGGTAGCTTCCCACGACCTTGGAGGAAGCGGACACGTCTTCATGGGCATTCAGGGAAGAGGTGTTGACGCGGTAATACTTTACAGCCAGCGCCGACCCGACGGGTACAAGCAGGACCAGCACCAGGACAAAGGCAAGTACTCTCTTCAGCATAAGGCTCCCTCCGGACTTTTTCGATTTTGTCAGCCAAAATTATTATCTGTGAAAAGGAGGGTGCGGTCAAGGGCAGAACCGGTTATTTCATGCAGGTTTAAAACATTCGTAAAGATTGACAGTACAATGCATTCAGCGGTAAAATAACTTGTTGTGTTTTGGACGAGACTGAGGACCGGAGGAGATAGGGAAATGGCTTGCACGGCAATCGTTGGTATCAACTGGGGCGATGAAGGAAAGGGCCGGATGGTGGACCTGCTCACAGAGCAGTTTGACGTCGTGGTCCGCTACCAGGGCGGCGGCAACGCCGGCCATACCGTGATCAACGAACACGGGAAGTTTGCCCTGCACCTGCTGCCCTCCGGCATCTTCCGGAAGAACGTGATCAATATTCTGGGCAACGGCGTGGCCATGGACCCGGAAAGCCTGATGAACGAAATCAAAGATGTGGCGGATAAGGGCGTCGCCGTTACCCCGGCGAACCTGAAGATCAGCGACCGCGCCTCTTTGCTGATGCCCTGGCACCGCCGGCTGGATGAGCTGGAGGAGCAGCGCCTGGCGGACAAAAAATACGGCTCCACCAAGCAGGGCATCGCGCCGTTCTATTCCGACAAGTACCAGAAGAAGACCGTCATGGCGGGTGAACTGTTCTACCCGGACATGCTCCGGGCCCGCCTGAAGGACCTGATGGAGTGGAAAAACCTGATTATCAAGGGCGTCTACGGCGCCGAACCCTACACCTGGGACGAGATTGAGAACTGGCTGAACACCAGCTGCGAAGCAATCAAACCCTTTATCTGCGATACAGGCGCGTTCCTGCGTGAGGCGGAGGAGAGCGGCAAGAAGATCCTGTTTGAGGCCCAGCTGGGCTCCCTAAGAGACCTGGACCACGGCATTTATCCGATGACCACTTCCTCCAATACGATCGCCGCTTACGCGCCGGTGGGATCCGGCCTGCCCGGAGCGGAAATGGACCGGATCATCGGCGTGGTCAAGGCGTATTCCACCTGCGTGGGCGAAGGCCCCTTCACCTGTGAGATGTTCGGCGAGGAGGCGGAAAAGCTCCGCGAAGCCGGGCATGAGTATGGCGCCAAGACCGGCAGGCCCCGCCGGGTAGGTCCGGTGGACCTGGTGGCGACGCGCTACGGCGTTGAGGTACAGGCCGCCACGGAAATCGCCCTGACGAAGCTGGACGTGCTGAGCTATATGGACGAGATCCCGGTCTGCGTGAAGTATGAACTGAACGGCGAGGAAACGGACCGGTTCCCGTTCCCGGCAGCGCTGGGCGCCTGCAAGCCCGTGATCCGGACTGTGAAGGGCTGGAAGAAGGACATCAGCGGCGTGCGCACCTGGGAAGAGCTTCCAGAGGAAGCAAAGGCCTATGTGCAGATGATTGAGCAGGCGATCAATTGCCCGATCAGATGGATCTCTGTGGGCCCGGAGCGGGAAAGCATTATCCTCAGGGGATAACTTCCGTATAATTCATAATTCAGAATTCATAATTCAAAGTGGAGAGCATAACGATGACACAGCAGTATGAAACGCCATTGAGTTCACGATACGCGAGCAAATATATGCTGGAGCTGTTTTCAGCCGACACCAGGTATCAGACCTGGCGGCGGCTGTGGGTGGCGCTGGCGAAGGCGGAAATGGAACTGGGCCTGCCGGTGACGCAGGAGCAGGTGGACGAGCTGGCCGCTCATATCACGGACATCGACTATGAATGCGTCCGGGCGCGGGAAAAGGAAGTCCGCCACGACGTGATGGCCCATGTTTACGCCTACGGCAAGGCCGCGCCTTCCGCGGCGGGCATTATTCACCTAGGCGCCACAAGCTGCTATGTGACCGACAACGCCGACCTGGTTATCTACCGGGACGGCCTGAAGTATCTTCGCGGAGAACTGCTGGGCGCGATGAAGAGTCTGTGCGATTTCGCGGAGAAATATAAAGACATGCCCACGCTGGGCTATACCCATTACCAGCCGGCGCAGCCGGTGACCGTCGGGAAACGGGCTTCCCTGTGGCTGCAGGACCTGGACTCCGACCTGGAGGAGATCGATTTCGTGATCGATCACCTGCGCTTCCTGGGATGCCGGGGAACCACCGGCACCGAGGCCAGCTTCATGGACCTGTTTGAGGGGGATGAAGCGAAAATCGACGAAATGAACCGCCGGATTGCGGCGGAGTTCGGCTTTGGCGAGTGCTTCACCGTCAGCGGACAGACCTATCCCCGGAAGACGGACGCCCGGATCCTGAACGCGCTGAGCGCCGTTGCCCAGAGCTGCTACCGCATGGCAAACGATATCCGCCTGCTGCAGCACGACCGGCAGATTGACGAACCGTTCGAGGAGAACCAGATCGGTTCTTCCGCCATGGCCTACAAGCGGAACCCCATGCGCTGCGAGCGCGTGTGCTCCCTGGCCCGCTATCTGATGACGGACGCGATGAACGCGCCGCTGACCGCTTCCGTCCAGTGGATGGAGCGGACGCTGGACGACAGCGCCAACCGCCGGATCTCCCTGCCGGAGGCCTTCCTCTGCGCGGACGCGATTCTGAGGCTGATCCGGAATATCGCCGGCGGCCTGCGGGTCAACGAAAAAGTGATCGACAAAACCCTGAGGGAATACATGCCCTTCCTGGCAACCGAGAACCTGATGATGGAAGCGGTAAAACGGGGCGGCAACCGGCAGCAACTGCATGAGATCATCCGCCGCTGCTCCATGGCCGCGACGGAAAAGATGAAGCAGGGAGAACCCTGCGACCTGCTGGCCCGGCTGGCGGCGGAAAAGGACTTCGGCCTGACCGAGGAAGAAATGAAGGCAGTGCTGGATCCTTCCAAATATGTGGGCCGCTGCGGCGCCCAGGTGACCGCGCTGGCGGAGAAACTGAGACCGCTGTTCGCGGAAGCAAGCGAAACCAAGGATTCAATCGATCTGTAAGATACCGGAGAAACAAACCATGCATATGAGGACGAAGAAATGGGCGAGACCTGAACTGGAGGCCTGCCCATTCTTCATTAATTCGATCAAGGGCCCGGATTCGGAGCCGGACATTCTCAAGGGAACCTGGCGGAACCGCTTCGCGGATCCGGAGAAGCCGCTGCACCTGGAGATGGGCTGCGGCAAGGCTGTGAGCACGTCCAAAATGATCGCGGACAACCCGGAGGTCAATTACGTCGCCGCGGACCTGAGCGCGGACGTGCTGGGCGTGGCCCGGCGGAATATCACCGCGGCCTGCGGGGAGCACCCGGGCAATGTACAAATCCTGCTGGCGGATATCTGCTTTGTGGATAAGCTTTTCGGGCCGGAGGACGGTCCGGAGCGGATTTACATTCACTTCTGCAATCCCTGGACGGAGCACCTGCGGCATGAAAAGCGCCGCCTGACCCACCCGCGCCAGCTGATGCAATACCGTACGTTCCTGAAGGAAGACGGGGAGATCTGGTTCAAGACGGATGACGACGTTCTTTTTGACGAATCCCTGGTCTACTTTGACCTGTGCGGGTTTGAGCCGGTGACCGTCGGGAGGGATCTGCACGCAGACGGATTTACCCCGAACTACGTCAGCGAGCATGAGGAGAAATACATGGCGCTGGGGGTGCCGATCAAATACGGCGTGTTTCGCATGAAACCGGAAACGCCGGATTTCGATCCCACCCGGTATCGGATCCGGATGAAAACGCGGGACTGAGCAGGGAAAGGAACAGAAAAAGCAATGACAGCGAAACGTGCATGGCTGACAATGGAACGCCTTTTTCTGCTTGTGTATATTCCGCTTGTTATCGGAATGATGATCGTGATGCCCATCGGCGTGCCGCCGGATGAACCGGTGCACCTGGGCCAGGAGTGGCTGCTGAGCACCGGGCAGATTGGGACGGATAAAGCCGCTTATTCCGCGAACCTGCTGGAAGCCCTGAAAACGCCGGTCTACAGCACGGAAGACGCGCTGAAGCTGAACGCGGAAATCCGGGGAGAACGCCTGTCCGCGGAAACCGCGGAGGATACGAAAAATGAGGCGACCGGCATCTACCCGCTGGCAGCTTATATTCCTCAGAGCCTGACGATGTTTCTGACGCGGCTGGTGACGGACCGCGTTGATCTGATCTGCTACGGCGCCCGGATCGGCAGCATGATCATGACGGGATTGCTGTTCTTCTTCGCGATCCGTAGGACGCCGGCCGGGAAAGGTGTTCTGCTGGCGATTGCTGTGCTGCCGCTGACCCTGCAGGAGGCGGCGTCCGCGTCCTGCGACGGGATGACGATTGCCGGGGTCTGCTGGATCACCGCGGAACTGCTGCGGCGGATCTGCGGAACGGAAGAAAAAAAGGCGCCTTCGTTGCTGCGCTCCGCCGGTCTCGGCGTGGGTGCCGTGCTGTTTAAAATTCTCTACGGGCCCATGCTCCTGCTCGGCCTGATGACCGGCGAAGAAAAGGGAAAACAGCAGCGGCGGCGGAACAACCTGGTGATGGCAGGGGCGTTCCTTGCGGCCACCGCGGTTTGGTATCTGCTTTCCGTGCGGAGCTGGAGCGGGCAGGGAGGCCTGACTACCGGCGCGATGAACCGGCTGGGGCAGGTGGCGGCCAATCCGCTGATCCTCATCGGCGCGCAGGTCCGGACGATTATCGCCCGGGCGCCGGGATGGATCCGGCAGCTGTTCGGCGTGTTCGGAAGGCTGGATGTGTTCTCGCCCTGGATTCTGACTGTGCTGACAGGCGTAACCTTCCTGGCCGTTGCCGTAACGGACAGCGGAATCGGATCGGTGCTGACGAAAAAGCGGGCGCGGAGTTTCCGGATCCTGATGATCTGCATTTTCATCCTGTGCTGGATGCTCCTGTCCGGTGCGCTGCTTGTGTGGTGGACACCGGAGGATGATCCGCTGATCGAAGGCATTCAGGGACGGTACTTCCTTCCGCCCATGTTTGGCCTGCTGCTGTGCCTGCCGGAGTTTATGAAAAAAGACCCGGCGCGCAGGGAAATCATCCGGAAAGCCGCACTGGGCGTATTCATTGCCTGCTCGACCGCGTCGGTGATCCTGCTGGCGATTCGCCTGTGATGCATAAAGCTGGGGGAAATGATGTATATTCATTGTATTTATGCATAATATTCATAAATAGACAAAAATAATGAATAAAAATGCAGAAAATGTATTGACAACTGTATATTCCGGTGCTATACTGGCGCCAATCCATTGGAAATGAAGGATTTTGAGGAGGAAATAACAATGAAGAAACTGATTGCTCTGCTGGTTGCCCTGATGATGCTGGGCACTGCTGCCGCCGCCCTGGCGGACACCCTGACCATGGGCACGAACGCCAACTTCCCGCCCTATGAATACTATGAGAACAAAGAAATCGTCGGCATCGACGCTGAAATCGCCGCCGCCATCGCTGATAAGCTGGGCATGGAACTGGATATCAAAGACATCGCCTTTGACGCCATTATTCCTTCCGTCACCGAAGGCAAGGTTGACTTCGGCATGGCCGGCATGACAGTGACTCCCGAGCGCCTTCAGAGCGTGAACTTCTCCGAGACCTACGCGATCGGCATCCAGGCCATCATCGTTAAGGAAGATTCCGAGATCACCAGCGTGGACGACCTGGGCGCGGACGGCGCGACCTGGAAGATCGGCGTTCAGACCGCCACCACCGGCGACATTTACTGCACGGACGACTACGGTGAGGAGCGCGTGGACCGTTACACCAACGGCGCCGACGCCGTGGAAGCGCTGAAGACCGGCAAGGTTGACTGCGTCATCATCGATAACGAGCCCGCTAAGGCGTTTGTTGCCGCCAACGAAGGACTGAAGATCCTGGACACCAAGTACACCGAGGAAGAGTACGCGATCTGCGTGGCGCTTGAGAATACCGAACTGCTGGAGAAGATCAACGGCGCGCTGAAAGAACTGATCGAAGAAGGCAAAGTAGACGAGATCATCGCGAAGTACATCCCCGCGGAATAAGCCATCTATTGATTGAAGAGCAATACGGGAGCGAGCAGTCGCTCCCTATTGCTTGTTTGAGAGGAACCTCATGAAGAGCAGGAACAGAAAAGGACTGAAGTGCCTTCTCGCGGTGGCGGCGGTTGCCGTCATCGCTGTCATTGTATATTTCACCTCCTTCCATAACGCCGATATTCTGAAGATTGAAGACGGCAAGGTCAAAGGGATCAAACCGACCTGGCTGGTGGGCGTCTCGGCGGAGAGCGGCGAGGATACCTACGTCAAGCTTGGCGACGCTTCCGCCCCGACTAAGGATTACAAGGCGCTCAGCGGCGCAGAGGACACGGACGGCGATCCGGTCACGACCAATTTCGTGTTTGTGGGGAAAAAGCCGGAAAAGAACCCCGGTACCGTGACGGTGGAATCTTACGCCTGGAAGCCGGGTGTTCCGGAATATGACGAGGGCGAGATGCTTTCTCCCGGAGACGGGGACGCCACCATGATTGATCCTTCCGGCGCGGAAACCTACGCTTTCTACGGAACCGTGAAGGAAGTGAACGCGGAAGATAACCGGAGTTCCACGACCTATATCGCATCGCCCTATACGGACGTCTGCATCAAGGTGACGGCGACCATGCCGGCCGACAGCGAGTGGGATGAAGTCCGGACGCTGCTGTATGCCGCTGTTCAGAATGTGGTTCCCGGGAAACAGGTCAGCCCGCTTGCGGCGGATTTCAAGCTGAACTTCCTGGATGACAGCCGCTGGAGCTATCTGCTGAACGGCCTGCTGGTGACGCTGGAGATTACCCTGGGCGCTGTACTGCTGGGTATTGTAATCGGCGTGATCGTCGCCACAGTACGGTCCACCTGGGACCAGAACGAGGACCGGATGAGGGACGGGATCGGCAAAACGATCCTCGGCTTTTTCAACGGCATATGCAAGGTTTACCTGACGGTGATCCGCGGAACGCCTGTGGTTATCCAGCTGATGATCATGTACTATATCATTTTCGCCTCCTCGCGCAACGGCGTGCTGATCGCCATGCTGGCCTTCGGTATCAACAGCGGCGCGTATGTGGCGGAGATCATCCGCGGCGGCATCATGAGCGTGGACCACGGCCAGCTGGAAGCCGGTCGCAGCCTGGGATTCAACTATGTCCAGACGATGTGGCACATCATTATCCCCCAGGCGATGAAGAGCGTGCTGCCGGCGCTGGCCAATGAGTTTATCGTCCTGCTGAAGGAAACGTCGGTTTCCGGCTACGTGGCGGTAAAGGACCTGACCAAGGGCGGCGACATTATCCGGGGCGTGACCTATTCCGCCTTTATGCCGCTGATCGCTGTGGCAATCATCTACCTGATCATGGTCATGTTCTTCACATGGCTGGTGGGTAAACTGGAAAGGAGGCTGCGCAACAGTGACCACTGAGATGAACAACAATGAGGTCCTGATCTCCGTGCGCGGCCTGGAAAAGCACTTCAGCGACGGAAAGATCAAGGCGCTGAACGGCGTGGATACGGATATCAGGAAGGGCGAGGTGCTGGTGGTCATCGGACCTTCCGGCAGCGGAAAGAGCACCTTCCTGCGCTGCCTGAACCTGCTGGAGCTGCCCACGGGCGGTACAATCACCTTCGAGGGCGTGGATATTACCGACCCGAAGGTGAACATCAACATCCACCGGCAGAAGATGGGCATGGTGTTCCAGCATTTCAACCTCTTCCCGCATATGACGGTGTTGAAGAACATGACGATCGCGCCGATTCAGCTGCTGAAGAAGAGCAAGGAAGAAGCGGAACAGAAGGCGATGGCGCTGCTGGAGCGCGTGAACCTTGCGGACCGGGCGAACGCCTATCCCAGCCAGTTGTCCGGCGGCCAGAAGCAGCGGATCGCGATTGTGCGCGCCCTGTGCATGGAGCCGGAGGTCATGCTGTTTGACGAACCGACTTCCGCCCTGGATCCGGAAATGGTGGGCGAGGTGCTGGACGTTATGAAGGAACTGGCCCGCAGCGGGATGACCATGGCCTGCGTAACCCATGAGATGGGTTTTGCCCGCGAGGTGGGCGACCGGGTGCTCTTCTTCGACGAAGGAAAGATTGTGGAAGAGGGGACTCCCGGCGAGATTTTCTCAAACCCGAAGGAACAGCGCACCAGGGATTTCCTGAACAAGGTTTTGTGATATAATGGTTTCGCGTTATTGATGGCGCATGATCCCATAACCGGAGGAAGCCAATGACCCGTTTAACCCGTATGATTGCCGTCCTGATGGCAGCCTCAGCGATGGTTTCCGGCGCGGCAGACCACGCGGCTCCGCAGCATGACGCGGATGGCCTGCTGTTCCTGGTAAACCGGCAGTATACCGTTTCCGATGCCTTTGAGCCCGCGGACCTGGCAATGAGTGACGTACCGGGACAGGTACGCCGGATGCGGCCGGATGCGGCCGAGGCACTGAGAGAGATGTTCAAGGCCTGCAAGGAGGAGACCGGCTGTCAGCTGCTGTCCATCAGCGGTTTCCGCTCTTATGCCAAGCAGGAAGGAATTTATAATCGGAAGCTGCGCGCCGTCAAGAAAGACGTTGCCAAAGCGCAGGAGTATGTGGCGCCGCCCGGAGCCAGCGAACATCAGACAGGTATGGCCATGGATATCGGCCAGAAGCACAAGATCCACCTGGAAGTATCCTTCAGGGATACCGAAGGCGGAAAATGGTGCCGGGAAAACTGCTGGCGTTTCGGTTTTATCCTGCGGTATGGCGAAGAATGGGAAGATATTACCGGATACAAGTTTGAGCCATGGCATTTCCGCTATGTGGGCAAGGAATACGCAAAGCAGATCCATGAGGCGAATATTCCGCTGGAAACCTGGCTGATCAATTATCGGGCAGATGTGCTGCGCAAACTGGTCGCCCGGCCTTACCCGGTTCCGGCGGCCGCCACGCCCACGGACCTGACTGAATGAAGATGGAGAAACAGATGAAAAGAATCTGCTGCTTTTTACTGGCGCTGATCCTGTTCCTGCCGGCGCTCACACTGGCGGAGCTGGAAGAGGAAGACCTCGGGATTGAAGACCTGGAAGTGGAAGAGTTTGACCCGGATGCAGAGGTCCCCTCCACAGAAGCCAAATGGGATTTCCCCGTGGCGCTGGAGGATATGAACCCGGAGTTCGTTGTGCTGGCAAACAAGCATTATAAACTGAGCTCGAAGTTCGTGCCGGATCCACTGGTCAAGATGAAACAGCGCAAGGCCAATAAGGACGGAAGCAACAAAAATGGGGGCGTGCTCTTCGCTGAAGGCGGTACCTACAAACTGCAGGAGACCTGCGCGGAGGCGCTGGTTGCCATGAGCGAAGGAGCCCGGGCGGACGGATACAAACTGTTCCTGAAGAGTGCATACCGGTCTTATGGCCAACAGGCATCCATGTGGGAAAGACGCTATGAACGGAACAACTACAAGGATGACGGCTGGGTTGCAAAAGCTGGTGCCAGCGACCATCAGACAGGCCTGGGCTGCGACGTGGTGCCGCAGTCTTGGCGGAAAAAGCCCATGAACGGAAAGATGGGGAAGGAACCGGAGTGTATCTGGATGGCAGAACACTGTCATGAGTATGGCTTTATCCTGCGTTATCCGGCGGACAAGGAAGAAATCACGGAAATCAATTATGAGCCCTGGCATATGCGGTATGTCGGTATTCCCGCCGCAACCTATATTATGGAAAACGGCCTGTGCCTGGAAGAGTTTACGGACCAGCTGCAGCAGGCGATTCAGGACTACCTGGACGCGGGCGGAGACCCGGCAAAGGTTGAAGCCTATATTCAGAAGCCGACGGAGGAATAAATGAAACTGCTGATCGTGGACGACGAGGCGCGCATCCGCGCCCTGATCGCCAAATACGCCGCCTTTGAAGGATATGAGACCGAAGAGGCGGAGAACGGTATGCAGGCAATCGAGATGTGCCGGCAGCACCGTTACGACCTGATCATTATGGATGTGATGATGCCGGAGCTGGACGGTTTTTCCGCCGTGCGCGAAATCCGCAAGACGGATTCCGTGCCGGTAATCATGCTGTCCGCCCGGGGTGAGGAATACGACCGTATCCACGGATTCGAACTGGGGATTGACGACTATGTGGTCAAACCCTTCTCTCCGAAGGAACTGATGATGCGCGTCGGCGCTGTGCTCAGGCGTGGCGGCGAGACAGACAAGAAGGCTGAGGAAACTGTTTCCATCGGCGGACTGACTGTGGACTTCACAGCCCGCCGCGTGACTGTGGACGGCGTGGAAGCGGACCTGAGCCCGAAGGAATACGATCTGCTGTTCTATATGATCCGCAACCGCGGAATCGCGCTGACACGGGAGAAACTGATCAGCGACGTGTGGGGTTACGACTTCTTCGGAGACGACCGCACGCTGGACACGCATATCAAACTGCTGCGCAGGCAGCTTGGGCCCTATGCGGACAAGATCACAACGCTCAGAGGGGTAGGCTATCGCTTTGAAAAGGAATAACCTGGCGTACCGGGAGGCGTTCCTGGCGGGACGACTTGGGATCCGGGCCAAGATTCTGATTTATCTCGCGGTTCTCGCGGGATTTATCATTTCTGCCGTCTGGATGCTGCAGGGCATGCTGGTGTTCAGCGCCTCAAAGGGGCTGAACGTACCTCCGCAGCTGCTCAGCGCCGTACGGACGCAGTTCTGGCTGACCGTCGGTGCGATCCTGCTGGCGACGGCGCTGGTGGGCTTTACGATGGCCCGGAGCATCTCAGAGCCGATTATTGAAACAAACGAAGCCGCAAAGCAGTTGAGCGGTTCCAGGTATACGCGCCCGCCGCACAGCGGCGGATACCGCGAGATCGCGGAACTGAACGATACACTCATCCGGGCGGCGGAAGACCTGGGCAAGGTGGAAGACTTGCAGCGGGAGCTGATCGCAAACATCAGCCACGACCTGCGCACGCCCCTGACCATGATCGTCGGCTATGCCGAGGCCATGCGGGATATTCCCGAGGAAGTGACCCCGGAGAATATGCAGATCATCATTGACGAAACCAACCGCCTGAATTCCATGGTCAATGAAGTGCTGGACTTCAGCCGCCTGCGGACCGGCAATATGGAGCTGGATATACAGCCGTTTAACCTGACCGCGCAGATCCGGGAGATCTGCGGACGGGTCAGCAAGATGACGGCCGTGGAAGGCTATACCGTGCTGTTTGACCCGGCGGAGGAACGCATGGCGGAGGGAGACAGCGGACGGATCAGCCAGGTAGTGTACAACCTGCTTGGAAACGCCTTAACCTATACGGGCGAAGACAAAACCGTCCATGTATCTCAGCAGGATATCGGTTCCCGGATCAGGGTGGAGATTTCCGACAGCGGGGAAGGCATTCCCGCGGATGAGCTGCCCTACATCTTCGACCGGTATTACCGCAGCCGGGAAAATCACCGCCGCGCGGTCATCGGCAGCGGGCTGGGCCTGAACATCTGCCGCAGCATCCTCGAAAAGCACGGCGCGCAATACGGCGTCCGAAGCGAAGAAGGGCAGGGAACCACATTCTGGTTTGAACTGCCGAAAGCAACAGAAAAAAATACCGACGCATAACGCGTCGGTATTTTTGCGAGCGGGTGATGGGAATCGAACCCACGTGACCAGCTTGGAAGGCTGGAGCTCTACCATTGAGCTACACCCGCGAGTGGAGCGGTAGACGGGACTCGGACCCGCGACATCCACCTTGGCAAGGTGGCACTCTACCAACTGAGCTACTACCGCATAGGGGAAACCGGGAGACTGTGCGGACGAAGAGACTCGAACTCTTACGCCTTTCGACACCAGATCCTAAGTCTGGCGCGTCTGCCATTCCGCCACGCCCGCAGGACAAACTCCGGCGGAAGCAGAAGGAAGTGACCCATTGGAGATTCGAACTCCAGACACCTTGATTAAAAGTCAAGTGCTCTGCCAACTGAGCTAATGGGTCATAATAAGCTGGGGTGGCAGGGCTCGAACCTACGAATGCGGGAGTCAAAGTCCCGTGCCTTACCACTTGGCTACACCCCAACGTAGGTAATCTGCCAGCTTGACGCCGAAGGAGAGAAAATGGGGTGAGTAGTGGGACTCGAACCCACGGTCTTCAGAGCCACAATCTGACGCGTTAACCAACTACGCTATACCCACCATATAACTGGCGCGCCTGGAGGGACTCGAACCCCCGGCCCACGGCTTAGAAGGCCGTTGCTCTATCCAACTGAGCTACAGGCGCATGCCCGCAGGACGGCTTTCCACTGTGCTTTGGCGCATCTTTCAGAGGAACGCTTCCGTTTCCGCTGACAGATATGTATTATATCACCGCAAAAAGAGCGTGTCAACCGATTTTTCCCTGTCCGGCATTGACAAAAACAGGGGAAGAAGGTATTCTGTGCTGGCGCGAGGTGAACAGACGGCCGCAGGCCTTCGGGCATGAGGAAAGTCCGGGCACCGCAGGGCAAGGGTGCCGGTTAACAGCCGGCGGAGGCGACTCCAGGGAAAGTGCAACAGAAAGAAACCGCCGCCCTTCGGGACGGTAAGGATGGAAAGGCGAGGTAAGAGCTCACCCGCGGCCTGGTAACAGGCAGGCGATGTAAACCCCACCCGGTGCAAGATGCATGGAGGCATGTCGGCGGCCCGCCGCGTCCTCCGCGATCGCTTGAGCCGCGCGGTGACGCGCGGCCTGGATAGATGGCCGTCCAATACAGAACCCGGCTTATGGTCACGCTCGCGCTTTAAAACGGTTCCCGGATCGGGAACCGTTTTGCTGTGCCGCGTTACTGTAAAATCTTATTCATCAGAATCTTATATGCCTGCGTCGCGTTCATGCCGCAGGTCAGATCCGGATCATAGAGCATATTGAGCATGAGCCAGTCCACATCTGAAAGCTGGCCGACCGTTGTCCACTGCTGATACAGAATGCTGTCGGCATAGAGCTCATGATCATTGCCCAGGCCGAACAGGCCTGTCAGTTCTTCCCTGAGCAAATGCCGCTTGCTGGCCTTGCTGTTCTTGTCTGTCGCGATACCTACCTTTCCGTCTGTAATCTGATGACGGCCATTGTAGTGATAGCTGAAGGATCCCCAGTTCCCCTCATGATAATAATCCACGTGCTGTCCCAGCGTGTTCAGCGGTCCGTAATAGATGACGACATTGGCTTTCTGCTCAGAGTCCACAAGGGAGATGTTGGGCATATTCGGGCAGTGGGTTGCCAGTTCCATGATAAACTTGTTCAGCTGATCCCGGTCATCGGAGGACGGGGAGCCTGTCACGCAGATTCTGATCGGCGTTTCCCAGCGCATGAGCGTTGTGGCCGCGTTGGCGGTCCCCGCGTCGTTCCATTCCACGGAAAAACCGCAGATCATCAGGCAGTCCAGCGCTTTGAGCCGGGCATCCTGGACGTCCGTGTATGAAAAATCCCGATCCGCAAGGGCGGGACGAACCGGCGCGGTGCATATCAGCAGCGTCAGCGCGAATAAAGCGGATAACAGCCGGAAGGAGAGCTTCCATGAAGAATGTTCCTTTTTATACATAATAAACCACCTTTTCCGGTTTTATCTTTTCATATGAAAGAACTGTTCCAGCAGCTGCCGGCACTCCTGCTCCATCACGCCGTGTTCCCAGACGGTTGACCCGCGCAGCAGGGGATCGGCGGGCAGGTCATATACGCTTCCGCAGCATCCCGCGTCCGGATCGGCCGCGCCGAACACGCAGCGGCCCAGCCTGCTCATCAGCAGCGCACCGGCGCACATGGGGCAGGGTTCCAGCGTCACATACAGTGTACAGTCCTGCAGACGCCAGTCACCGAGCTTTTCAGCGCCATGGCGCAGGCAGAGCATCTCTGCGTGCGCGGTTGGATCCTTCAGAGCTTCCCGCCGGTTATGATCCGCCCATAGGAGGGTATCCCCGCGGTACAGGGCGGCGCCGACGGGCACCTCACCTTCGAGGAGGGCTTTTCCGGCTTCTTCCAGGGCGATGCGCATACAGGAAAGGTCAAACGGTTCCACGGCGTATTTCCTCCGTTTTTAAGGATCGGATCAATTCATCATATTATATAGGGAAGGATGATGAAAAAGTCAACCTCTCCGGAATGTGCTTCCGGGTGGATAAACGAAAACAAAAAAGGTACAAAAATCACATCAATACATGATGAAAAATTAAAAATGTAACTGTCCATATAACCGATATATGGTACAATAATAGTGCAAACAGGAAGTGTGCCCACAGGGTCCAGATCCAGAGAAGGAGGAAGCGATCCCGTATGAATAAACAATCATGGCTGATGAGACTGACGGCGTTCATGGTCGCGCTGACCATGATGATCGGATTTGTCGGCGTGGTGTATAGTGAAGAGCTGGATGTAACTGAGCCGGCAGCTGAAGCTCCGGCGGAAGTAACCGAACCCGCTCCGGAACCGGAACCCGCTCCGGCCGCTGAACCGGCTCCCGAACCGGAACCTGAACCCGCTCCGGCCGCTGAACCGGCCCCCGAACCGGAACCCGAACCGGAACCAGCTCCCGAACCGGAACCCGAACCCGCTCCGGAACCGGAACCGGCTCCCGAACCGGAACCGGCTCCCGAACCGGAACCCGAACCCGCTCCGGAACCTGAACCGGCGCCCGAACCGGAACCTGAACCCGCTCCGGAACCCGAACCGGCGCCCGAACCTGAACCCGAACCTGAACCCGAACCGGTCCAGGACAATACGGTCGTCACCCAGGTCGAGACCCCAGAGACCACGATTGACGCAGTTCCGGAAACTGACGATGAGTTTGCTGACGAAGACGACGAAGACTTTGACGACGGCGATTTCGTGGAATTCGATGACGATGACGCCGGTGAAGTTTCCGAAGACCTGCTTCAGCAGTTTAATAACCCGGACAGCTTCGTCCAGGTTGAATTCAGCGGCAGCGCGGATATCGAGCTGCTGAACGCTGACAAGATGTGGGACGAAGGCTGGGACGGACAGGTTACACTGATCGCCAAGGTCCAGGATGCCAATCTGAGCTACCGCCTGGTTTGGGAAGCAAACGATCATGACGATCGCGGATGGTTTACCGTAGGCAGCGGTGAGGAATACAGTTACACCCTGACCAAGGCCAACCTGGAGCGTGAAGCCAACCGCGAATACCGCGTTGTGCTGTTTACCATTGACTGACACTAACTTCTTCATATTCTATCCTCCTTTTCCGGCATATCACCTATCCTGATATGCCGGATCCTTTTTATATCAGAGATCCAGAGCTTTTCCTTCCAGTTTGCGGACGAGCAATAAAATACTTGCCAAAGCAAAGAAACCCTGTTACAATGTAACCAAGCATGAAAATGTGAATGAATGGTAAAGTAAAAAACATAGTCATGCAACATTCCTGCCTGTGTCCGACAGGTTACACAGCGCAAGGGGGAGGAACCCATGGCGGATACCATCCGGATTCAGATGATGGATCATTTCCTCATCTATATCGATGAAAAAAAGACAGACCATCTGGCGGCCAAGTCCAAGAAGGGTGCGGCCCTGGTTCAGTATCTGATTCTGAACGAAGGGGAGCCTGTTCCGAATCAGAAGCTTTTGTCTGCCCTTTGGGATGAGGAAAAGAGCACAAATCCTGAAAACGCGCTGAAGACGCTGGTCAGCCGCCTGCGTGTGCTGCTGAACCAGATCGACCCGATCCTGGGTTCCTGCGTGGTTTCAGACCGCGGCGCGTATCACTGGCAGTGCCCGGAGTGCATGACCATCGACCTGTACGAGATTGACGCGATTTTTAACCGCCTCTCGGAGAACAATGTACCCGTACCAGAACAGCGCCGGCTGTACAATCAGCTGCTGGAAAAATACCAGGGCGACCTGCTGCAGCACAGTGAGCAGAACGAGTGGGCCCTGGCGAAAGCCACCACGCTGCACAACAAATACATGGCGGCTGTGTATGCCTATATTGAACTGCTTAAATCCAAGGCCCAGCACGCTGATATTGTCAGCGTCTGCCGCCGGGCACTGGATGTGGACTCCTTCGACGACCGCCTCCATATGGAACTGATGTCCGCCCTGATCAAGATCAACCGGACCGGTGAGGCGCTGGTGCAGTACAAGCATGTTGTCCAGCTGAACTACCGTTACCTCGGCGTCCAGCCCAGCGAAGACCTGCAGGAGTTTTACAAGCAGATTGTTTCCGCCGGTAAGACCCTGGACTTCAACCTGGAATCCATCCGCAACGAACTGCGGGAGAGCGGAGACCGCCGCGGCGCGTTCGTCTGCGAATACGCCGTGTTCAAGGAAATCTTCAATCTGCAGATGCGCAACCTTGAACGTCTCGGCGCCACGATGTTCCTCGCGATCATCATGGTTTCGCCCTATAACGACAAAGAAATCGACAATATGCGCCAGAACCAGATCATGGACGGCTTGCTGGAAATCCTCAAGCAGAATCTGCGCAAAGGCGATACCATCACCCGGTTCGCCCCGACGATCTTTGCCCTGCTGCTGCCTACGGTTAACTACAATACCGGCGGCATGGTCCTTGAGCGCATCAAGCGTGTTTTCTACCGGAGCTACCCCAACAGCAATATCGTTTTCAACTACCGTGTCGGTCCGCTGAGCTCCCAGGGAATGAACCTGGAGCATCCGGAACTGGAACCGCGGGAAGTATAACAGTTTACGAGACCTGTACGTATGGCGCTCCGGAAGGAGCGCCATATTTTTATAATTATCCTGACTTATTTTTCCAAATGTAACCATTTATATGACCGTGCTTATGATATAATATAGCCGTAAACAGGAAAGACCGACCTATGAGGATGAAAGGAGGGAACGAGCAATGTACAGGATAAATAAGGGAAAGAAGCTCCTGGCCATGCTGCTGGCAGCGGTGCTTTTGGCAGGCTTGTTCCCCGTGGTATATGCCGAAGAGCCTGCCCCCGAAACTCCCGTCGAAGATGTAACTTCTGTCCCGGAGAACAATGAACCTGAGGTAACCGAACCGGATCCGACCGAGGCACCCACTCCTGAACCCACCCCCGAACCGACGCCGGAACCCACTGCGGAACCGACTCCAGAACCCACCGTGGAACCGACGCCGGAACCCACTGCGGAACCGACTCCAGAACCCACTGTGGAACCCACGCCGGAACCCACGCCTGAACCGACGCCTGAACCCACGCCGGAACCTACGCCTGTGGTGGTTGAAGTCACTCCGGCCGAGGTGCCGTCGGAAAACCCTGAATGGGATCCGGACGCTGAGGATGAGGACGAGGAAGAAGATTTCGAAGACGAAGAGGATTTGGAAGAAGACGACAACCTCGTCGAACTGGATGACGATGACGCGGGTACTGTTTCCAGCGATCTGCTGGAGCAGTTCAATAACCCCGACACCTTTGAACATGTGGAGTTTGCCGGTACGGCGGATATTATCCTGAAGGAACAATCCTATTCCTACGGAGATACCGTTACGCTGGTAGCCGATGTCCAGGGCTTCGATATCAGCTACCGCTTGGTCTGGGAAGCCACGGACTATGACGAACGCGGCTGGTACACGATCGGAAGCGGTACGGAATATTCTTTCACCGTGACGGAAGACATCATGGAGAGGGGATACCGCGTCGTACTCTTTGCGGTAGACTGAGGACAAAAACCTTCGCGCTCTCTTCGGAGAGCGCGTTTTTTACAATCTGGAAGTCCCCCAAATCAACCTGATCATAGATCAAAACAAAGGTTTTCACCCTGGACCAAAAATCGCACGGTTTGAGAAGCGAAAAACGACGTTGAAAATTGCCCGGAAAGATTGAAAAATAAAGACCGAAGTGGTATAATAACTAGGTCAAATAACGCATCATTTGATCAGCAACATATATCACTTCCGTCAAATGCGGTACAACCTTATTACGGACCGTTGATTTCATTATCGTTACGCATACGATTCACAAAGGAGCCAGGACTATGAAGATTCGATTCAACCGGATACTATCCTTCATCTGCGCGGTCATGATGATCTGCGCTGCCTGCGTGTGGGCATACGCGGAAGAAACTCCCGCCACACCTACAGACCTTTCTCCGGCTGAAGAAACAGTTACGGACACACAGGAGCCTGAGCAGGAACCCGCTGAGGAACCGGAAGCAGAACCGGCGGAAGAACCGAAAGAGGAACCGGCTGAAGAACCAATTACCAGCGTTGAACTGGTAATCACCAAAGCACTTGCCGTCGGCGGCTCATGGGAAGGCAAGGTCAGCAAGACGAAGCCTGCTATCCTGAAGCTGGACGTTAAACAGCGCTGTACCGTCCATATGCTGATTGAGGGCAAGGACATCTGGGCAACAGTGGAAAAGTCAGACCGCCTGACTGAGAACCCGCCCCGGACACAGACCGATCCGGAAACGGAACGGACCATTATCAGCTGGGAAGCCGAAGAAGGTTCCTACCTGATCACCCTGGGACCGGTGGAGCCTAACCTTCTGGGAATTGTTTCCGTCACCTTTATGGACAGTAAAACCTACACAGAATTGGAAGCCGCCCAGGCAGAGAACGAACCTGAACCGGAAATTGAACAGGAACCGGAACAGGCACAAGAACCGGTGCAGGAACCCGAAAGCGATCCGGAAAAAAATCCGGAAGGAACACCGGAAGAAGAGCCTGGTCCGACCGATGAAAACGTCATCCCGGATGACGAAGATGTTATCCAGGATAGAATAGAAGACATCCCGAGCGATGAAGATGCTATCCCGGATGAAGAAAATATCGACGTAGATGCTATTCCAAGCGAAACCGAGGAAGCTCCTCAGCCGCAGCGTCACATCGACGTGGAACTGACCTGGGACAGTGAAAACCCGGTTCTCGGAGATACGGCCCATCTGAAAGCAACCCTGAAGGGATACGACAGTCTGACCTATACCCTCCAGTGGCAGTACAGCCCGGACTCGGAGCACTGGACCGATGCCACCGGAGAAACGAAGGATTGTATTGATATCATTACCTCCGAAGAGAACAATTATTTTTACTGGCGTATTCTTGTTTATATTGAGGAAGCAGAAGAATAAAGACACTGCTTGGGGAAGGGAAGAAAACCTTTCCCGTTTCATACACAAGACCCCCCTGATCCCGCATAAAAGAGGAGCAATTGGCATGAAGTACACTGCAAAGAAAGTAATCGCCTTCCTTCTGATGCTGACCATGATGCTGAATATAGCACCAGTTAACGTATCGGCTGGAACAAACAGTTCCGGTAATACCAGAGTTGGTTCAGAACCAGCACTTGACATTTCTTTTACTGCAGCAACAGGATTGAGCAATCTGGGACAATACTATCTAATGCTGTCAGCTGATGAAAACACTGCGCCAATAGCTTGCTGCTCCTTAAGTGGAGCAACACTTACATTAAAGAGCATTGCAGATGGAGAAACAGTACAAGCCAATTCTTCAAATACCCTTTATATTGTTTATTCTCCAAACAGTGAAGACAATACATTTAAGCAGAACGCATATAATAATCTCGGAAATATCGGCCATATCAAAATCAGCAAAACCGGAACCCATGATGTCAATCTGGGAGCTTATCATTTCCATTGGACTTACGGTGATGCTTGTAGTATTACCGTTACTGATGAACTCTATACTGCTGCAGTCGAGTTCCAGAAAGAGGATGGCACGGTTGATACGAGTGCCACCATTCCCACCGACACCCAATATTATGCTGTTTTCAGTGTGAATGACAGTGCTTACTGCATCAAAGAATATGGGGCACCGCAGGATGGGTGGATGACTGTTTCTCTGACAAATGGAGATCAGTTCAAGGCCACAAAAGAAGCGGAGGGAGTATCTTTACCGGCCAATCAACAGCCCAAGGTGGAAATATACGAATATACCGGCACCGACGATTTTGAAACGAAATTTTTTGCAAATAAGTATTACATCGATGACGGGAGAGGAAAGGCATTATCTTCAGAATCGATGATTGGACTTTATCAGGTTACGATTCCTTCAAACAAGCAGTACAGCAGCGAAACAACGGAAATAACGTGGACGGCAACGAAGCAGCCTTCATATGATGTCAAAATCGTATTTGTTGATGAGAATGATGTACCTCTGGAAACAGACCCGATCGGACTCCCTGCAGATTATTCTCTTTTGGTCACACAGCAATTGGCCAGAAATAATGGAGACATTCGATCCTACATATTCAAAGCGGATAATGTCAATTTAGACAAGAAATCACAGGTGTTTACGGTCACCCAACTTGAGAATGACAATCCGAAATACAAACCGTACGACAAAGACCAACCAGTATCTGTCCGGTTTGGGAAGTTTGAACTGGCAAATAACGATAACGACGATAATTTATATAATAAATTCGAGGTTAAGAAAGTAAACGCTGAAATCGTTAATGGTTCGGCGATTGGAGAATATGTATTTACCTTCGATTCGTCTGTGGCTGGAGAAACAACTATCACCGGGAAGAAGTTTTCTCCCTTCTCCTTTAGCATCGAGGTTCAGGATGCTGAAGAGGGAAGAATTAAGGTTGACGATCTGAGTGGAATCAAGGTGGTTGGTGAACTCAGCGGAGGCTACACACAGGAAAAAGACGCACAAATCAATAATCAGGAAACGTCGAACCAACCTGTTCCAGGACAGTTTGACGGTCAGAACGGTTTTAAGGATCAAAGCGGAAAAGTCAGCTATTATGCTCCCGGCGCAGCGGTCAAAATCAGTATAAAAAAGAATGAGAACCTTTATGAAGACGGAGACGTACTGAATGGCAAGTATCAGGTACACATTACAGAAGAACCTGGGACTGCTTCCATCGTACTGAGAGAGATTCCATTACTGAAAATCAAAACCGTAATGTTCGATGATGAGAACCTGCCGACAGATTACAAGGCACTTGTCACAATGACTGACGACGAGGGCATTTCCTCGTACGCATTGATGGATTTAAACGGAGCGGAAACTGCGATACCGGAGTTCAAAGCATCAGTCAATAACAACTATTCAGAACCTCATTATTATACGGGTACTGAAACAGTCACAGTAGAGTTGGTAAATACAACCAGCAGCGATCTGAGCACCGCGATAAACGCAGAGCGCTACACGGAAAAAGACATCCTTCCCATTCTGTATACGATCAGTACACCAGAACCGGATAAGACCAATAAAAAATCTCATGTTTTGACAACCACGCTTACCCCGATCGATAATTCGGGAATACCGCATGAAATATCGGTCCAATTCTTTGAAGAGGAAAATACAAGCAGTGCATACACAAGCATGCCTGAAGGATCAACGCTTTCCGGAACATACTATTTCCGTATCCGCTTAAAGAAAAACGGAAAAGTTGTCGGATATACGTATGTTGAGGCAAAGGACGGTAATGGAAACTCTTTTGCTGATGTAGTAAATGCGAGTGGTTCATTTTCAATGACTGTACCTGCCGCGCAGGGTTTCATTCAGGTGGACGCAAACGGAAACAACATAGACGGGGCAAAACCTCTTCATTTTAATCCTGATACATATATTGAAGAAGGAAAAGAAGTCAAAGAAAGCATTGACGTCCGTCTGTATAAGCTGGGTGAAGGCAAAACGATTCCTTCCATATTGAACTCTGATGCCGGAGAAGACGGTGTGGCAGGGTTTGAAGTATGGGATAACACCGCTGCTTTGAATTCTGAAAAAATAGAATTAACTACAGTCATACGTATGCATGACGTCTATAATAAGATTTATCAAGTAGTTATTGAGAGTGACAACGCAGTGACTGCTGACCTGAATCTGTATGTGGAAGCAGAACATTCCTCTACAGGTACAGATAAATACTCGGGTACTGTGTCCATAAATAGCACTTCAGCGACTAAAGTGATACAGGACGAGACAGAAAACCCTAAACTATATGGGTGGGCTAAAAATGCAGGGCCCGGAAGTGTTGCCGGGAATGAAACATTCACAGTTAGACTGAAAGACGGTTCGGGAGAGAATGCGAAAATTATTGAACCCGGGTATCCAATCAAAATCGGCGACGCTTATTATGTGGTGAACTACCCTGCCGAGAGGCACAAAAAAGACCCCAGCAACGATAATAAAACAACAACGATAACAGATTATGTAACCCTGACAAAACTGACAGAATATGACAAAGCCAGGACGCCTTATGACCTTGTTGGCGCGGCATCTGAATTCGGTATTGTTGCCGGAGAATATGACACAAGCGGATCCCATACAGAGAGCAACTTTGCTGTATATACTGTAAAAGCGAACGAAGTATCCATCGATGGAAGCGGCGAGGCAGGAATACCTTTCTACGCTGCAACAGCGACAGTTGGCATGTTCTCACGCACGGATATAGATATTGATTTCTACACAACGGAAGGCCAGCTGAATCCCAAAACACAAATATCCAACGGAACAGGCAAATTCAATCTTATCGTTAAAGATGCGGATGAGATTAATGGTTATGTATCTTCTCTGATAACCAAAGGGAAGAACGCATCGGATGCCCTGAAAGCCGCCACGAAGTGTGTGGTCAGGCCTGCCGCAGGGACGACCACATTTGATATCACTTCCTTCCCGGCGGATGCGACAGTGTATATCGATTGTACCGATCTGGGCGTTCCCGGCAAGAGTTTCACGATAAGCAAACTGGCAGATCAAAATGTGGTATTTAACATTCCGGCATCAAATACTGTTACCTTGTCTGAATTCAATGTAAAGGTAATGGATGCTGACGGACATGAAGATACCAGCAAATCCATTGCCTCCAATGATCAGTCTCCAAACAACAGTGATGCGGACAAGAATAATACGATTGATGATACGATTCTGAAGCACTTTGTATTCAATCTCCACAATGCTTCAAAAGTAAATGTGGAGAATTTCGCGGGCATGGTTCTTGCTCCCCAAGCCACCTATATTGATGTAATGAACAGTGCAGGCTGGGTGATTGCAGGCGAGAATACCAAGGTACATGGTACTGGTGAATGGCATTACTATCACCATAACAGAAAGTATATTTCAGTTTCTGAGTCAAATGATGTTGAGATAAAGATTCATAAGGTAGATGAGTCTGACGGCAATAAAGATCTGTCGGGCGTCAAGTTCGAAATTTATACAACAGACCTTCCCGCAAAACTGGTCACCGATGGAACGACGGAGAGCGACGGTACTCTGACTTTAACAATTCCCAAGACATTCCTGGGAAGCATTGAAGCCAGCAAGACATTTACACTGAAAGAAACTGCGCCAGCAGGCTATGCCGCAAAGGGCCCATGGATCATTAAGGTCAAAGCCACGAAGAACGAAAGCAGTACAAGTACAGAAACCACAACCACTGAAAAATATACGTGGTCGATCGAATCTGTTAAGGAAGGTGAAAATGATCTTCCAGAAGACAAAGATGTTCTTGACGCATATTTAGTTACAAACACAAAGAACGATAGCCAAACCGGCAGTCTTACAGTACGGAAGACAGTACAGTATAACGGCACAACCGATGCGGAAGCGGATAACCTGACGTTCTACGTTGGTATCAGCACGACGCAGATCGGCACGAACACGGCTATTGACAGCACGAACGTACAGCCAGTACCGGTGAACGACGGTACAGGAAGTGTAACGTTCAATGGTCTGACAATAGGCGAGACCTACTATGTGTACGAAGTCAACGCGGATAACAAACCTGTTGGCACGACATACGGCGTATACACGGTAACGGGAAACGGTACCAGCCAGGCAATTACGAGTGAGCAGCTGAATCCGATAGTCGATCTGACGAACAACAGGGAAACGACGAGCATCTCAATCACAAAGACCTGGGCTGACAGCGACAACCGCGACGGCATCCGTCCGACTGCGACAAAATACAAGGACTATATTCACCTGTGGGCGGACAATGTCGACGTGACAACGACGTATGCTACGAACATCACAGTAACGGACAATGGTAACGGTACATATACCGTGAGCGCTGAGGATTTGCCTGAGAAGGATCAAGGTACAGCAATCGAATACAAGATGTCTGAAACTGCGATCCCGGGTTATACGCCGAGCACAACAGACAAGCTGGGCAATAACGGTAGCCTGACGAACACACAGAATACGGAGGAAGAGACGTTCCATGATTATGCGACTGTGAACAAGCAGGACCAGGATGGCACGGCGCTGGACGGCGCGACGTTCAACCTGTATTCTGACGCGAACTGCACAACCTCTATAAAGGAATACACGGGCAGCAGTTTCGAGATCAAGACGCAGGATCTGACGGCACAGCTTCCGACGACAAATGGCGGCAGCATCACGCTGTACCTGAAGGAAACAAAGATTCCGGAAGGCTATACATCAGACGGAAAGGTTTATCCGATCAACATTACAATGACGGTCAGTGATCCTGCGTATGACGCTTCTGAAGACACCTATATTACAACCACCACTTATTCCATTGATATTGACGGAAAGAACAGCGCCAATATCACGAACAAACAGACAAGCGTCAAGATCCAGAAGACAGATATTGATACCGGTGAAGAACTGACCGGAGCGCATATTCAGATTCTGGACAAAGACGGGAATGTTGTTGCCGAGTGGGATTCCAAAACTGGCACGCCGCATATTGAAACCGGACTGAAGACTGGCGTAGAGTATACGCTTCGCGAAACCGTGGCGCCGCAGGGATATGATATTACGGCGGATACAACATTCACGATCAGCGAAACAGGCGAGGTTACCTATTCCGGTAAGACAGTTACGGATGCAAACGGCGATGCAGTTCTGTTGGTTGAAGATGCGGTATTCACCACTTCGGCGGCTGTAAAGAAGATCTGGGACGACGACGGCAACCGCGATGGTCTGCGGCCGCTGGCGCTGATGGTTGAGCTTCTGGCGGATGGGAAAAAGACCGGGAAGACGGTCAGACTGGCAGTGGACAACAACTGGGTTGGACAGATTAACAACATTCCCAAGTACAACGCAGACGGAACAGAGATTGTCTATACCTGGGCCGAGGCCAATGTGATCGGATATGAACTGACCGATACAGCGGAGTCCGGAACATTGACTATCCTGACCAATACACATACGCCGGATACTGTTCCGATCAGCGTACGCAAGGTCTGGGTAGACGACGGAACCCATCCGAACGAAGTGGAGGTCCAGCTCTTCGCCGGCGGACAAGCCGTGGGCGACGCGGTTACGCTGAACGAAGCAAACGGATGGAAGCACAGCTGGGGCGATCTGTGCAAAAATGTGACGGAGAACGGCCTGACCAGGGAGATCCGGTACACCGTGGCCGAGCTGGAAATTCCGGAAGGCTATGTGACGAAGATCACCGGCAGTGCTTCCACGGGATTCGTGATTACCAATACGCTGCCGGAAGGCAAACTGATCATTGAGAAACAGTTCGACATCCAGACGCCGGATGAGATTCCGGAAGAGGATGAGATGAAGACCGAGATCGAGGTTGTGAAGTACTGGGACGATCAGGACAATCAGGATGGCAACCGTCCGGAATTCATCACCGTCCATCTGTTCGCAGGCGGCGAGGAGGTTAAGACCGCAAAGCTGACTGCTCAGAACGGCTGGAGAAAGAAGTGGGGCGACCTGCCCAAGTTTGTGGACGGCCATCCGATCCACTATTCCGTGACGGAAGACCCGGTGAAGTGGTATGTATCCGAGATTCACGGGTTCACAATCACAAACCACTATAATCCGGAGACAACCAGCGTGATTGTCCGGAAGGTCTGGCATGACGAGGGCCATGAGGACATGCGGCCTGTGAGCATCGCTGTGAAACTGAGCAACGGAATGGGCGTTATCCTGAATGAGGCAAACGGATGGACCGGCGTGATTGACGGACTGCCGACGTATGTGAACGGCGAACCGGCGGTGTACACCTGGTCTGAACCGGAAGTGCTCGGATATACGCAGGAAAGCGTTGTAACAAAGGGTAACACGACGGAGATCATCAACAAGATCTGGCAGAGGGAAGAAAACCCGCAGAACGGTAAGAAGCCGAAGCTTCCCGGAACGGATCTGACACTGATTGATGAATATGATACGCCGCTTGGTGTTGAAGTGATTATCAATCACGTGGGTGATTGCTTCGATTAAAACGAATGGAGACCGGCTGAAATCAGCCGGTCTCTTTACAATACAAGGGAAGTATGATAATATGTTAAAAAAGTGTTAAATAAAGGAGCGGGATCCATGTTCAAACATGTTGGAAAGAAACTGAAGGCAGTTGCTGAGATCTGGTGTCTTTTAGGCATACTCGGAGCGATCGCGGCCGGCGTACTGCTGTATCTGGTTAGAAAGCCGGCGCTGGAGCTGCTGTACTGCATCCTGATCGCTGTCGGCGGGGTTGTGCTCGCCATCCTGAGCTCCTGGGGAATCTACGCGCTGGGTGATATCCATGTGAAGATGGAGAGACTCGAAGATAAACTGATTCCGAAGCCCAACTATATGAGCTACCTGGAGCAGAACCAGGCGCTGCGCGGTCAGTGTGAGATCTGCGGGAAGACCACAGACCTGATCAACGCGAAGATCGTGGACAACCTGGGGACAAGGTACCGGAAAGTTTGTAGGGAATGCTTTGCGGCTAACGGATGCGAAGAGAAATAACAAAAGTTTAAGTTAGGGACTATCGATACTGATATGACAATACAACAGCTGAATTATGTGATCACCATTTCTGAAAAAGGCTCGCTGAATAAGGCGGCGGAGGTGCTGTATGTTACGCAGCCTTCGCTGACCAGCGCGGTGAGGGAACTTGAGAAGGAACTGGGGATCACGCTTTTTAACCGCGGCGGGAAAGGCGTTACGCTGACCAATGACGGGGCGGAGTTTATCCAGTATGCCCGGCAGGTGGTGACGCAGTATGAACGGCTCCTGGAGAAGTACGGGAAAGGCGGAAACCTGAGGAAGAAATTCGGGATTTCCTGTCAGCACTATTCCTTCGCGGTGAAGAGCTTTGTTGAGATGGTAAAGCAGTTTGATACGGATGAATATGAATTCGCGATCCGGGAAAGCAAGACCAAAGACGTGATCGATGATGTGACAACCGGGAAAAGTGAAGTGGGGATCCTATACCTGAGCGATTTTAACCGGAAAGCAATCGGGAAGTTCCTGAAGAGCAACCAGCTGGAGTTCCATCCGCTGATCAAGTGTGAACCGTATGTATACCTGTGGAAGGGGCATCCGCTGGCCGGGAAGAAATCAATCCGGCTGGATGAACTGCGGGACTATCCCTGCCTGAGTTTTGAACAGGGACCGAGCGGTGCGTTCTATTTTTCCGAGGAGATCCTGAGCACGTATGATTATATCCGGACCATTAAGGCGACAGACCGGGCAACGATGCTGAACCTGATGGTCGGACTGAACGGATACACGCTGTGCAGCGGCATTATCTGCGAGGAGCTGAACGGTTCGGATTATGTTGCCGTCGCGTTTGAGGACAAAGAGGAAGAGGTTGCCGCCGGCAGAATGGAAATCGGGTATATTGTGAAAGAGAACATGATTATGAGCCAGATGGCAGAAAAATATATCGCTGAATTACAGCGATATTTAGGAACAATATAGTAAGGGATTCTTCGACTTCGCCTGACGGCTTCGCTCAGAATGACACTAAGGGAAGAACTTAAGTGAACCCGGGATGACAAAACGCTGGGCGTTGGCATGGAAGAAACAGATTACAGGGGAGCGGATTTGCCGCTCTTCTTTTTAATCTGCCAGATGAGCAGGCAGAGCGCGCCGTAGACGAGGATGCCGGTGAGGGTCATGACGCCGAGGGTCAACCAGTTTTCGGCGGGGAGCAGGGAACCGACAAGGCGTACGCAGCCCAGCATGACGCCTCCGACGACGGCGTAGAGGGCGACATAGCCAAGATACCGTTTATACGGAAGTTCTTTGCGCAGAATGATATACTGCACCAGCGGGACGGTCAGTTCCGCCGCCAGCGTCCCGATGACCGCGCCCATGCTTTTCATGGACGGAATCAGGCAGGCGTTGACGAACAGGTTCACCACCGCGCCGGTGCAGACGCTTTTGACGAAGATATGATCCCGCTTCTGAGGCAGGACGACCTGCGTCCGGATGACGTTCGCGAAGCCGATCATGATGAGCGTGAAGCCGAGGGGAATCATCAGCGTGCCGGAATAGCGGAAATCCTCTCCGTAAAACAGGGGAGCAAAACGGTCCGCCACCGCGGCCACGCCGAAGGCCATGGCGCTGACCATGCAGATGATCAGATCCATGCTTTTATCGATATGCCGGGCAATGCGCTCTGTTTCGCCCTTTTTCTGGAGATTTGCGATCTTGGGCATCATAACTGTTCCGATGGCGGAGATGAAACCGCTCAGGCAGTAGATGATCTTTTCGGCGTTTTCATACAGGCCGTTTTCATGCTTTCCGGCGATGTTGTACACCATAATCTTGTCCATTTTCCGGTAGATGCTGACGGCAAGGACGGAAATGAACAGGACCGCGCAGGGACGCAGATGCTTCAGGCTTTCCCGCAGAGAAACGGGATGATAGGTGACTTTTCCCTTCAGCGTGACGGCGCAGCTCAGGTTGCCGGCCAGTGTCGCCAGGCTCCAGGCGAAACCGTAGATCCACAGATCGTTTTCGCTTTTGACAAAGATGAACACGCACGCGGCAGCGGCAAGCTTGACAAAGGTGTTGCGAAGGGCAATGGGTTTGAAGAGATCCAGGCCCATGAGGCACCAATCGAAGCTGCACAGGCAGCTGATGCTCATCATGGTCAGGTGCAGGGCGATGGTTTTTTCATCGCCGGCAAAAAGGAATACATAGCCGAGCCATGCAAGCAAAGCCGCACCGGAGACCATAAGCTGCATCTGCCAGATGCCGGAGAAGGTCCGGTTCAGTTCCTCCCGGTTGTCCCGGGCCTGCGCGATGGTCCGCACACCGTAATCAGCCAGGCCCAGCATACCGACCAGGCAGAAAAGCTCGCTCATCGTCCAGGCATCGGCATACAGACCGACGCCTTCCGTTCCGACGACGCGGGACAGATACGGCGCTGTAACCAGGGGCAGCAGCACGGAGAACAACCGGTAGGCGACATTATATGCCGCGTTCTTTTTTGTGCTCATAACTTCAGCAGGGCTGTGGCAAGTCCGAAGTAAACAAGCAGGCTCAGCGCGTCCACAATCGTCGTGATGAACGGGCTGGCCATGACAGCCGGGTCAAAACCAAGCTTCTTGGCGAACATCGGCAGGGTACAGCCCACAAGTTTCGCGCAGAGTACGGTGACGCTCAGGGTCAGGCCGACAGTCAGCGCGACGGTCAGGTCCACGCCTTCGGTTCCCATGAGCATATGGTCCACCAGCATCACTTTTCCGACGCACAGCGCGCCCAGCACAACGCCGCAGATCAGCGCGGTCCGGACTTCCTTCCAGATGACGCGCCCCAGATCCTTGAATTCCAGTTCGCCCAGGGACAGCGCACGGATGACCGTGACCGAGCTCTGGGAACCGCTGTTACCGCCGGTGTCCATGAGCATCGGGATAAAGGCGGTCAGGCAGACCATGGCGGCCAGCTTTTCCTCAAAACTGGAGATGATCATGCCGGTAAAGGTCGCGGAGATCATCAGGAGGGCCAGCCAGGGAATGCGGTGCTTGAAAAGGTCGAACGGGGAAGACCGCAGATAGGTCTTGTCGCTTGGCGTCATACCGGCCATGATTTCCATGTCCTCGGTGGTTTCTTCTTCGATAACGTCCATGGCGTCGTCGAAGGTGACGATGCCGACCATGCGGTTGTCACCGTCCACAACCGGGATCGCGAGCAGGTTATACTTGCTCATCATCTGGGCCACTTCTTCCTGGTCGGTATGGGTGGTGACGGTGATCAGGTTGGTGTCCATGATGCTGTCGATGGTCTGCAGATCACTGGGCGCGAGGAGCAGGCTCTTCACGCTCACTGTGCCGACCAGCAGCCGGTTCTCCAGTACGTAGCAGGTATAGATGGTTTCCTTGTCCACACCCGTGCGGCGGATGCGGAGAATCGCGTCGCCCACGGTCATGCCGGGCGCCAGTTTCACATATTCCGTGGTCATCACGGACCCGGCTGAGTTTTCCGGATACTGCAGGATTTCGTTGATCTCCTTGCGCATCACGGGATCGGCCTGGGCCAGGATACGCTGGACGACGTTCGCGGGCATTTCCTCAACAATGTCCACCGCGTCGTCGACGTACAGCTCGTCCATCACCTGACGCAGTTCCTTATCACTGATGCCTCGGATCAGCGCTTCCTGTTCCTCGCTTTCCATTTCGACGAAGCTTTCCGCGGCCAGTTCTTTCGGCAGAAGACGGAACAGAAGCGGCAGTTTTTCCGGCTCGACGCCGGCAAAAACCGCAGCAATATCCGCGGGATTCATCGTTACGAGGATGTCCCGGATGGTGGAGTATTTTTTATCTGCGAGAAGTGCCTGTAAAGTGTTTTCAACCGTGACAGAATGATCCGCCATGCTTGCTCCCTCCCATTTGGTTAGAATGGTCAGTTGCCAGAAGCATATCAGACATAGCGGCAGACGGATGTTTTATACGCGGAACCGGAACGCCACAACGCCCGGATCCCGCGGTCTTCGCCCAACCGTTATGCCGCTGCTACTCCCAGCGTCCATGACATTCCCTCCTTATTTTATTGCATTTTTTCAGCCGGGATCGGATCTCTCCGCCCGGCCCGACAGCTCATTATACCTTCATTATTTTTGATATGTCAATGCCGAAATGAGGCGTTTTGAAATCAAAAACGGACGGCGTACAGCCGTCCGTTCGAAGGGGTTCGGGATTAATCGGAAATGACGCTGGTGGGATAGTATCTGCCGAAGATAAATTCGTGCAGAGACTCAACAGTGTACTGTTTGTCTGTCATTATTGTGACACTTGAGCCGTCGATGGTTTCGTATTTATAGTATCCGTCCATGGGAAGCCGGAACTCGGAAATCAGCGTGGTGGCGGAATCAAGATGGCTCATGATTTCGGAGGACATTACTTTGCCGGCCAGATCGAGGATGACATTGGGAGGGATGTTCGTAATCGGGTAGGCGATAAAATCGGAGACGAGATCCAGCACGTCCAGCTCCCCGCGCTGTATTTTCTCCATGGTCTGCTTCAGCAGGCAGTCCAGCAGATGACGGGTGCGCGCGGTGCGGACAAAGTCGCTGTCGATGCTTCTGAGCCGGGCGTAGATCAGGGCCTGGATGCCGTCCAGGTGCTGAACGCCATCGACTTTTTTCAGCTTCTCCCGGTTGCCTTTTTTGTCGTCATAGGTGTTGGCAATTGCCTTGCCGTGGGAGATTTGTTCGCCTTTTTTGTTTTTGATGACGCCCATGGACAGGTAGGTGTTGATGGCTTTCGCTTCCGTCTTTGTCAGATCGATGTCGACCCCGCCGAGGGCTTCGATAATCGAGGCGACGCCGTAGAAATTGATGGCGACGTAATACTGGATATTCAACTCAAAGTTATGGTTGACGGTACGGATACAGGTTTCGGGCGTATCTGTCCAGGATTCATATTTCCCGTTTGAATCATAGTTCGCGTGACCGAAACTGTTGGCGATAACGGTTTTCTTTTTCCGGCCGGGCACCTCAACGTAGGTGTTGCGGGCGATGGAGGACAGCTTGATGGTCCCGTCGCTCAGATTCAGGGACAGAACCATCAGCACGTCGGAACGCTTGGCGTATTTGCCCTGGTCTGTCAGAAGTTTTTCTTTTTTTGTTCCCCTGACATCAAGGCCGATCAGCAGGATGTTGATGATGTTGTCCGGAAGATTTTCATTAATCTCCAGATCGTTGGGATCGATGGATGTGTCCAGTTCATACTCGGAGGCAAGCTTTTCAATATCTTCTTCGGAAACCGCAGTCATTTCGAACGTTTCACCGGTTTCTTCGTCCTTGAGGATCAGATTGCCGTCTTCATCATATTCGTAGTCTTCGTCCAGGTCGACCTCTTCATAAGGGATGTCTTCTTCCTCGAGTTCGGCGAAGGCAAGAACGGGAAGGAGAAGGGACAGGATCAGGAGCAGGGAAATGATGCGTTTCATATAAAACCTCCGGGTTTATATTGTCGGGTGGTTGAGTTCATCGAGGGTTTTGTCGAAGGAGGGGAGGAAGTCCGTCAGGAAATCCTTTACCTCCGGCAGGTCAATAGCGGCAATGCTTTTGCGGATGTTTTCCGCCGCGTAGTCGAATTCCCGGTTGCCGGCCCGCTGTTCCTCCATGCATTTGACGTATGCGGAGATGCGGTCGGCGGCTTTGACCAGGGTGTGATCATAACCGGATTCCTGCTTCATGTACGGGGTGAAGGCGGGCTTCATATCTTCAGGCAGGAGGGCAAGCAGCCGGTCGGCTGAGAGCGCCTCCAACTGATGATAGGCGCCGCGGAGCTCGTCGTTATGATATTTGACGGGGGTGGGCAGGTCGCCGGTCATGACCTCGGTCGCGTCGTGATAAACGGCGAGGGAGAGGACGTGCTCCGGGTCCACCTGCTTCCCGTAACGATCCCGCGCGATGACCGCGATGGCATGGGCAATCATCGCCACCTGCAGGGAATGCTCGGCGTCGTTCTCCGGCACGGTGTTCCGCATGAGAGACCAGCGGCGGATCAGCCTGAGCCGGGAAAGATAAGCGAAAAAGGGATAAGACATATGGTACCTCAATCAGAATTCATGATTCAAAATCCCACATTCGGGATTAAGAATGACACGGAATATTATACGATGACAACAGTGAAACTGCAAGGAAACAGCGAGAGAAATACAAAAAGAAAAGGTTCCGTAAGTCCGGAACCGATAAGGCAAAAGAAGCAAATCAGAGAGATTTGATCTCGTTCAGGCAGCGCCTGCAGATCATCTTGTCCTTATAGGAGGTCAGGCCGCTGCTTCCGCCGCAGAAGTGGCAGTTTGGTTCATACTTGCGGAGGATAATGGAATTGCCTTCCACCAGGATCTCCAGCATATCCCGCGTGTTGATATCGAGGTTGCGGCGCAGCTCAATCGGCAGAACGATGCGGCCGAGAGAATCCAGCTGACGGATCATACCGGTTGTTTTCATTGTAAAAACCTCCTTGATGGAAAAGCGACTTGCAGCTACATTATATGAACGCGCAACGAATGTGTCAACAGTAATTTGCACTTTCAGCAAAAACGGAAAATTGTAAATATCTATCCAAGATACGCTTTTGCAACGCCTCTGATCCGCACGCGGCCGCGGAAGGAGAGAAACGGCAAAAAGATTGAATGAAAAGAGTGATGCGTGTATAATAGAACAAGTTTCTGAAGATTACGGAGGCCTGAAAGCATGAGACTGAATATCGGTATAGACGGACCGGTCGGCGCGGGGAAAAGCACAGTAGCGGACGCTGTGGCGGCAAGGCTCGGTATCCTTCATCTGGATACAGGCGCAATGTACCGCGCGCTGGGACTGACCGCGCTGAGACGCGGGATCGACGTGCAGGATGAACAGGCAATTGTTGCCCTGTGCGGCAGCTTGAAATATACCGTCAGCCACGAAGCGGACGGACAGCACACTTTTGTGGACGGGGAAGACCTGACCGGGCTGATCCGGACGCAGGAAGTCGGTATGGCCGCGTCCACCGTGAGCCGGTACGCGGAAGTCCGTAAAGCGATGGTACGCCTGCAGCAGCAGCTGGCTGCGGAGACGGATATGCTGCTGGACGGGCGGGATATCTGCACGACGGTACTGCCGAACGCGACCGCGAAGATTTACCTGACCGCGTCGGCGGAGGAACGTGCCCGCAGGCGTTTCCTGGAACTGGAGAAGAAAGGAAGCACGGAATCGTTTGAGCAGGTGCTCGAAGAAGTGAAAAAGCGGGACTATCAGGACATGAACCGCCCGGTGGAGCCGCTGCGCCAGGCGGAGGACGCCGTGCTGGTGGATTCCACAAACCTGAGTTTTGATGAGGTCGTGGACACCATCCTGGCGATTGTGGAGGAAAAACGGAATGGCTGAGAAGAAGCTGGAAGCGGTGAGCGAAAAGCGGAGTGTTTTGTACGAAATCGTCCGCGGGCTGGCCAAAGTTGTATTTCACACGATTATGCCGGTCAGGTTTCACAACAAGGAACGGCTGAAACAGGATCCGCCGTACGTGGTCATTGCCAACCACCAGCACGCGCTGGATCCCGTTGTGATGGCCATGGGCATTCCGAAACACCAGCTTGTGTTCCTGGCTAAGAAAGAACTCGGAAGCACACCGTTCACCCATAATCTGCTGACGCGGCTCCACTGCATTCTGGTGGACCGCCACAATGCGGACATGGAAGCGATGCGGGCCTGCATGAAAGCTGTGAAAATGAAGAAGATCCTGCTGATCTTCCCGGAAGGCACGCGCCATCATGAGGGACAGATGGAACAGATTGAGACCGGAACCGCGCTGATCGCGATGCGCTCCAAAGCGCCGGTGGTCCCGATCTATTTCGACCGGAAGCTGAGCTTTTTCAAAGTGACGAATCTGTATGTCGGCGAACCGATCCCGTATGACGATCTGCTGGAAGAAGGAATCAATACGGAGACCTGTGAGCGGATGAACGAACGGATGCGTGAAACATTCCGGAAAATGATCAGCGACGCGCAAAAGAAATAAAAAAATTAAAAAATTTCTTATATAAAAGAAGGAATTAACGCAATAAAAGAGGAAATATTTAAGTTGAAGCGTATTTTTGCGAAAGGAAAGGGAATATGCCTGTAGAGGTTGCAGCGCACGCCGGATTCTGCATGGGCGTAAGCCGTGCGGTGGAAAAGGCGGAAGCGATGGTCCGAGACGGGATTCCCTCCTGTACGCTGGGCGAACTGATCCACAATCCGGAAGTCATCCGCCGGCTGGCGGAACGCGGGCTAGCGCCGATCCATGATCCGGCCGAAGCGGCCGGAAGGCGGGTGCTGATCCGGAGCCACGGCGTATCTCCCCAGGTACTTCAGGAATTGAAAGCCGCGGGGGATGAGGTGCTGGACCTGACCTGTCCATTTGTGGACAAGCTTCACAGGATCGTTGAGGAAGGCTCCCGGGACGGGACGCCGGTGATCCTGGTCGGAGAACGGGATCATCCCGAAGTGCGGGGCACCGCGGGATGGGCACATGGTGAGGTGCTGTTTGTTGCCGATCCCGAGGAAGCGGAACAGCTGCCCGAAATGCCGCGCGCGGTCGCAGTTTGTCAGACCACCTTTCCCCACAGACGCTGGGAAGCGATCCTGACGGTGCTGAGCGGAAAGATCGCGGATCTGGACAGCAGGTGCACCATCTGCAACGCCACAGAGATCCGTCAGCAGGAAGCCGGGGAACTGGCTGCCCGGATGGACGCAATGATCGTGGTGGGCGGACGGAACAGCGCCAACACGCAGAAGCTGTACGATATCTGCAGGAGCGTCTGCGCGAGAACCATTTTGGTAGAGAGTGCGGCGGAGATACCGCCCGCCTTTGCAAATAAGGATTCCGAGAAGATTGGAATCACCGCCGGTGCATCTACGCCGACGGATTCACTTAAGGAGGTTGTCACACGCATGAGCGAACTGGAGAACAAGGACCTGACCCCTACCGCGGAGGTAGAAGCAAACAATGACTTCATGGCAGAAGTCGAATCTACTCTGGTGAGGATCCGGCCCGGACAGACACTGACCGGCAAGGTCGTGCAGATCACCGAGGACGAAGTATGCGTCAGCATCGGCTACAAAGCCGACGGACTGATCAAGCGCACGGATCTGGTTGATCAGGATGTCAAACTGGATGACGAGATCGAAGTCGAGGTCGTCAAGGTCAACGACGGAGAGGGCAATGTGCTGCTGAGCCAGCGCAACATCGTCAACCGCAAGGCGTGGGACGCCATGATGGAAAAATACGAAGCGGGCGAGTATGTGGACGCTGTCGGCAAGGAAGCCGTCAAGGGCGGCCTGATTGCCGATATCGCGGGCGTGCGCGCGTTTGTGCCCGCCAGCCAGCTGAGCCAGCGCTATGTTGAAAAGATCGCTGACTTCGTCGGCAAGGATATGAAGCTGAAGATCCTCGAAGTGGACACCCAGAAAAAGCGCGTGGTTGCCAGCCGCAAGGCTGTCGTGGCTGAAGAAGCCGCCGCGAAGAAGAAGGAAGCCTGGGAACGCCTGGAAGAGGGCATGGTGATCCACGGTATCGTTCGCCGGCTGACCGATTTCGGCGCCTTTGTGGATGTAGGCGGCGTGGACGGCCTGATCCACATTACCGACCTGTGCTGGGGCCGTATCAAGCACCCGAGCGAAGTCGTCAAGCCCAACCAGGAAGTGGATGTGAAGATCCTTTCCCTGGATCCCGAGCGCGAACGCATTCAGCTGGGTTACAAGCAGCTGCAGCCCCATCCGTGGGACGACGCGGTTGAGAAGTTCCCCGTTGGCGAAGTGGTTGAAGGCAAAGTGGTCCGGATCACCGATTTCGGCGCCTTTGTGGAGCTGGAGCCCGGCCTGGACGGCCTGGTTCATATCAGCCAGTGCGCCACGACCCGCGTGGCCAAGGTGGAAGACGCTGTGAAGGTCGGAGACGTTGTGAACGTCAAGGTCCTGAGCGTGGATCCCGAGAAGAAGCGCATCAGCCTGAGCATCCGCCAGGCGGTTGAGCCGGAACCAGTGGCTGAAGAAGCTGCCGAGACGGCCGCTGCTGACGTGGAATACGAAGTTGTCGCGACGGAAGATTCCGTTTCCGAGAAGTTTGCCGAAGCTGCTGAAGAAGTAAAGGATGCCGCCGAGGAAAAGGTTGAGGAAGTCAAGGAAGCCGTCGAGAGCAAAGCTGCGGAAGCGGCTGACGCTGTGGCTGATACGGTCGAGCAGGCTGTAGAAGAGGTTGAAGAAAAGGTCGAAAAGGTCAAGAAAACCGCGAAGAAAAAGGCTGAAGAAGTAAAGGAAGCCGTAGAGGAAAAGGTTGAGGAAGTCAAGGAAGCGGTAGAAGAAACCGTCGAAAAGGCTAAGAAGACCACGCGGAAGACCAAGAAGGCTGCTGAAGAGGCTGTTGAAGAAGTCAAGGAAGCCGTTGAAGAAGCCGCCAAGGAATAAACCGGTAACACAAAGGGCCCTGCCTGAATGGCAGGGCCTTGTTTTTGTTTATGCTTTTTGAAGATCAATCCGGGAGTGACTGGTTGGCAAACTTATCCGCGGCGATCTGCTCGTCCATCCACAGCTGCAGGTTGGACACGCTCTGGGCGATCCGGTCCAGAACCGCCTTGATCTTCATGAAGTCCTCGTATTCATCCGTGCGGACGCGCCCGTCCTCGGCAATTTCCAGCAGGCGGTTCTTGATGCGGTTCATCTGGTTGACGGCGTTGAGCGTCTCCACGGCAATCTGGCTCAGTTCCTTGGACTCAGCCCGGACGGCGTGGGATTCACCGATGGGACATTCATTGCAGCAGTAATAATTCAGCAGGGAAGGCGAGCGGTAGTATTCCGCCAGCAGCAGTACGTCCTCCGGCTGGATCTGGGTACGCCCGTTCTCGATTTTCTCAATGCGTTCCGGAGAGAAACCGGGAATCAGATCACCGGCTTTTTCCCGGGTCAGCCCGAGTTCTTCCCGGGTCGTCTGCCAGATGGATTTATTCTCTTTGGTTGACCTTCTGCCCATAGGAGGTTCCTGCCTTTCGTTTTGTTTTACCGCGTTTTATTCTGCCGTATCCAGGGTCAGGTTTTTGTTCGGGATCCAGCCCCGGAAGCCTTTGCCTTCCACGAGGGACCATTCCTTGCCGGCTTCAATGACGGCAACCGGAGTGCCGATGGTCCATTCCGTTACTTTTTTGCCGCTTGCTTTCGGCGTGTAGTGGGCTGTGACTTTCACAGTACCGGCGGTTTTTCCGTTGGCGGAGACGATGCCGGTGGGCAAGGTTTCCTGGCTGACAGGCAGCAGATCCACGTTCTTTCGGGATACATAACAGAAGGCGTTTTTCCAATAGATGTAGCAGAGGTCGTCTTCCACGGAAAGCACCGGGAACAGCGTGCCGGGATTGCATGTTGTACCGGACGAAAGCTGGTTTCCGTTTCCGTCCAGGAGCTTTGCGCCATTTTTGTTGGTGACAACCGCGATTTGAGGTCCGTCCGCACCATCCGTTGACCAGGACAGATCCTTCGTGGAAACACGGACAAGTTCCTCTCCGCCGTCATTAACCCGGGAAACTGCGGTGCCGATATAATCGAGAGAAACAGTCTTCAGACCGGAACCGGTATCTGCCTGCAGCCAGGGCTTCCGGATGAGGCGCATGCCCGAGTGCTTATGGTAGTGGAGCGCGTAATTGAGATCCAACCAGTATTCCATGCCGCCGTAATCACCGGTTTCAAAGAACCAGCGAATACCGGGAAGCTGGTCAATGGTTTCCGCTTCCTGGAAGGAACCGTCTTCCAGCTGATAATAAATATGTCCTTTGGTCTTGAATCGGTTTTTCCGTTCAAAGGTGGCGCCGGGCGCGCTGTCAACGACATGGATCAGGGTGCCGTCTTCGCTGACACCGTCGGCCATGGCAATGTGACTCAGGGCGACGCCGAAGGAGAAAAGATCCCCATGACGCAGGCTGTACACCGCTTCCCGTTCAGTGGTGATTACTTCATCTTCGCTGATGAACCCATAATCGGCACCAGCCTGGCGAATCAGGCTGCCGTTATCGGTACCGCCCTGGCCATAAAAGCGGGAATACTTAGAGGCGAGGGCGGATGGCTGCAGGTCGTCTCCGGTATAGCCCATGCGCTGAAGCAGATGACTGAGCGCAAAAATGGCGCAGCCTCCGATTTCGAGCGTATCTTTCCCTTTATACTTTACCCTGTGCCACCAGTAATCCTTCTGGCTGTAGATGACGTCCGGACCTTCCTGCGCAGGCGCGGTGCCGGAAACAGGTATGGTCACGGTGACGGTTTCAAAATCTTTGTTTCCGTATACGATGGTCGCGGTGAGCGTATAGACCGCTTCTTCCCTGGGCCGGAAAGAGACGGCGTAATGATCAGTCGTTGCTTTTATTTTATCCTTCGGTTTATAGACAACGTTTTCCGGCGTGCTCAGCTCATAGCGTACGCCATGCGCACCCTCCCGGCCGGGTACGACGGTAATATCGACATAATCACCGACCCTCGGGTTTTCCGGAGTGAAGGTCAGTGACGCGTCCGCAAGGGCGGAGGATCCCGCCAGCACCAGCAGCAGAACTGCCACGCAGAAGGCCGTTTTCCAAAACTTGCTCATGATCATCCCAACACCGTTTTCATGTTTCTGTTCATTCCGCGGTCCGGCATACAGCGGCGGACCCGCAACGCGACCATTATATCAAAGTGCGGTCCTGAATACAAGCAAAGGAGTGTGGACAAACGAAAGCAGAACCGCATGGGAAAGCATGAAAAAAAGCGGCTGCCGAAGCAGCCGCGCGAAAGAATGAAATCAGTTGAGGAGCGGCGCGATATACTGAAGGGAGATCCAGGCGGTAAACTCACCGGCCTCGCCTCTGTTGAAAATGAGCTGCGCGCTTTCACCGTTCATGTTTGTCAGAAAGCCGGTGGTGAAACGCTTCACGGTCTGGATCTGGGTGCCGGCATCGTCATACACCGGAGCGTCCCAGGTTACAACATATTTGCTCTGATATACCGCCGCGACCTGGCTGGCTTTGATGAAGGAGGTGCCGGGGGCATTGTCGTTTGTCTGGACGGCATACCAGCCGTTGCCGGAGGAGATGATCAGGAAGAAACGGCCCGTCTGCTCACCGTTCATTTTTCCGTCGCTCCAGGGCGTCGCATAGAGATAGGTGCTGGAGGCGGCATGATAGTATTCCGGATCCATCTTGATCAGGGCGCTCTTGGCAAATCCATAGGAACCGGGTACGGCGCCGTTTACGCCGCAGGACGCGAGATCCAGCACATAGAAATCTCCGTTTTCCGACGTGCCGAGAATCTTGACGGGCTGGCCGTTTTTGATCTGGCAGTAGGTGGAGCCCCTGGTAGAGGGCTGGTTACGGACGCTCATCTGCCTGCAGATCACGATGCCGTAATGCGGCTCATAATACAGGAAAGAACGGGATGCCGCGTCCCAGTAAGAGCCACCGTCCGCACTCGCGGCAGACAGGGGAAGAAGCAGGCAAAGCAGAATGGCGGCCAGGAGCAGGGACAGGATGCGTTTTTTCATGGCGGGATCCTCCTCACATATATTTTCAGAACAAACAGGCTATCCGAAAGGATTCGTTTCATCTCATAGAACGGAAAACAGGAACAATTCCTTTCTGAACGGCGGATCAAATCTCTGTATCTGCAGTATATCACATTATGCGCCGGATAAAAAGCATTTCATTGACTTCCCGCGGCAGATCGGATATGCTGACAGCAGCACAACACAAAGGAGAACAGCAGGATGAAACAGAAAGGCTTTGTCAAAGGCGCGAATCCGTATATGCCCCTGTGGGAGCATGTGCCGGACGGGGAACCGCGGGTATTTACCTGCAACGGCGAAACCCGGGTCTATGTATACGGATCCCATGATACCGAACGGACGGAGTACTGCGGAAAAGACTATGTGGTCTGGTCCGCTCCGGTGACGGACATGACGGATTGGCGCTGCCACGGCACCTGTTACCGGGCGGAGGACAACAGCATCCTTTACGCGCCGGATGTAGTGCAGAAGGGCGATACCTGGTATATGTACGCCGCGGACAGGAAGGGCTCCCGCATCATGGTGGCCCGGTCAGCTACGCCCTGGGGCCCGTTCACGGATCCGGTGCAGACGGAACTGGGTTTCGATCCCGGCGTGCTGGTGGACGACGACGGCCGGGTGTATGCTTACTGGGGATTCTGCAAGTCATACTGCGCGGAGCTGAACGACGATATGGCAACCATTAAGCCGGGCACCCTGCGGGAGAATCCGATTCCGCACTGCCGGGCCCAGTGGTCGCCGGAGGACGGATGTATCGGCCGGGAGGCGTTCTTTGAGGCGTCCAGCCCGCGGAAGATCTTCGGCAAGTACGTGTATATTTATTCCCGCCGCGTGAACGAGCATGTACCGGAACTGGGCGTATATGAGGACTGCAACGGATTCCTGTCCTATATGTGGAGCGACAGGCCGCTGGACGGCTGGCAGTGGGGCGGGGATATCAGTTTCAACGGAGGAGAGATCCTGACGGACGCGGAGGGGAAGGGAACCATGACCTTCCGCTGGGGCAACAACCATGGATCCGTGATGGAAGTGAACGGCCAGTGGTATGTGTTTTATCACCGGCAGACAGGACGGGACGAGTATTCCCGCCAGGCTATGCTGGAGCCGATTGATGCCGCACAGGGGAAAGACGGCAAGGTCTGGCTCGGAAGGATTACGTACCAGGACGGGGAACCGGTTTCCTGCCGGCCGGCAGAGATGACAAGCCAGGGACCGCAGGTGAACGGAATTGACGCGCGGGAGTGGATTTCCGCCGGATATGCCTGCCACCTGTACGGCGGAAAGGAAACAGCGTGGATCGAGCCGGTTTATGATCAGCGGGACGACATTTCCGCACCGGTGAAGAACATTACAGACGGAACAGCAGTCGGATTCCGGTATCTGCAGTTCGGGCCGAACACCCCGAAAAAAGCAACAGCTGTGATGAAGACAGCCGGGAAGGGAACGGTCAGCATCCGGCTGGACGCCAGGGACGGGAAGAAAATCGCGGAAGCGGAAATCAAGACAGGGGAGATTTCCATTCCGCTGACGGGCAGCGCAATCGGTAAACACGCTGTATATTTCGTTTTCAAGATGAAAGAAGGAACGGCGGAACTGGACCGGTTTACATTTGACGACTGACAGGCTTCAGCTTGTCAAACAACGGGCGGTGTGCTATAATTCGCCCGTTGCCGTGGAGCGGTATCGAAGAGGTCATAACGGGGCTGACTCGAAATCAGTTTGTCGGGCAACCGGCACGTGGGTTCGAATCCCACCCGCTCCGCACACATCGGGCGCCTGCTTATGCAGGCGCTTTTCCAATGCATGTTGAGTTGGGCCGGGATTACTCGCCACCAACCTTATATACCCCTGCATACTCATACACCGATGAATCCAAATCCAGGACCAGTGCCGGGATGACGGCGGCGTCCCCGCAGGTCACAAGGATACCGCGGTTGTACATATAGCCGGATTCATCCACATAAACCACGTTGTCGTGGGTATAGCCGGTGGTGCGGGTGATCCAGAAGACGTTTCCTCTTTCACCGGCTTCTTTCCAGACGCCTTTCCAGACCGCATAATCGGTGGGCCGGAACTGTTTTGCCCGGTCCGCGACTTCATCGCGCCGGCTGAATCCGTGGATTTCTGAACTGTCATGGATAAACAGCTCCGATTCGGCAAGGAGGAAGATCCGGTCTTCCGTCGGGGCACCGGAATCCATTCCGAAATAATGGTTCGGCTCGTTCCGCACGGCTGTGTTCAGGATTGCTTTCTGCTCTTCCGCGGAAAAAGCAAGGGACAGGAAACTGTCGTCCTCACCGGAATAATCTTTGGCGGAAACATTTTCCTGCGGCCCGTATCCGTTCAGCCAGCTGCGGAGCGTACAGTTTTCCCAGCTGACATCACGGTAATCCGCCTGGAAGGGTTCACATTCCACAGCGGCATGGGAGAGCAGGAGGGCCGTTCCGTCCCGGACTTCCAGCACACGCCACAGGAGCGGTTCACATTCGAAGTACCGGGAGCTCTGCCCGCCGCTTTCATCAGGTGAATAAACACGAAGGAACTGCCGGCTGTCTATTTCACATCGGTTTTTGTTCCATTCAGCGGTCTCCAGTTTTTCATACAGATCAGGGTTCGCGGCATCCACGGGCAGGATTTCAGACTGCGGATAGGATCCCAAACGGATCAGAGAATAGGTGACTTCCTTACCGTCCGGCGCATCCGGATCCGGCCGGACAACCGGGTTCACAATCTGATCCTTTTTCCGAGGATCATTATCTGCCTCAATCCGGGACGCGCCTTCCTGGATATCCTTTGAGGAGACGGTTCCGGCAGGCTCGATTTGCGCTTTGTCCAGATCGATCCACAGCGCGGGGAGAACCCCGGCGTCATCGCAGGTGGAGATGGTACCCCGCTGATAGATATAGCCGAAGTCACAGATGTAGGTTACGCTTTCCCGGGTATACCCGTTTGTCCGCATGAACCAGAAGCTGTTTCCCATATATCCGTTGACGGAAGACCACCAGGATCCCCTGCATTTGGCATACAGGGTGGAGCGGAAACGCTTGGCGGGATCATCGTAGCCGCTGCCGGCGTAGAAGCCGTTCCGCGCGGCAGTATCCGAGCTGAACACCTCATCATTGGACAGCAGGAAAACATAATCTTCCGTATCATTTCCGCAGTCTGTGCCGTACGCGTTGTTCGGCTGGTTTTCCACGCGGGTCTTTAGGACCGCTTCCTGCTGTTCCGCGGTAAACGCCGTGTCTAAAAATCCTTTTCCCCGGTAATCAATTCCGGCCACATTTTCCTCCGCCGGATAACTGTTCAGCCAGCTCCGGACGGCGGAAGTTTCCCAAGTGACCGGGCCATCTGTCACACTGTAAGGCTGGCAGTCCAGCAGCCGGTCCGCCATGAGGCAGGCATTCCCGTTTTCGAGGCCGATCACGCGCCAACGGATGGGATCAAAACGGAAATAATGCCACTCCGTGTTTTCCTCCCAGCGGTAATGCCCGGGCTTGTCCGCCGAGCTGCTGACGGCGTTTTCACGGTTCAGGCGAAGATAACGGACGCCGTCGATTTCCGTTTCGCTGCCGTTCCAGTCAGCGCCGGCCAGCGCTTCATATAAAACAGGATCTTCCAGATAATCTTCCGCGCGCAAGGCATAATCATCCACTGCCGTGAAGGCTGCGGGGACGATCTCTGTCTGGGGATATGAACCGAACGTAACGCAGGCCCACAGGGTTACCTGACCGGTGGAAAGGGAATCGTCCTTTTCCACAAGCGGTTCCCAGAGCCAGTCTTCACACGGATCTTTTGCCAACGCTTCCGCGGAAGCGAATGCCTGAACGGACATAACAATCAGGCAGAGAAGCAGCAAGCCGGCGATCACTCTGTTTTTCATGGCGTATTGTCCTTCCTGCGATATAAAGACTGACCGGAGGAATGATTACAGACATCCGGTCAATTTGCTGTTTTTCATTATGGCTGTTTTTCGGATTCTGATATGCTGTTATTTTGAATAATTATACATTCCCGTGGCGCTGTCGACGATCAGGCCTTTATACAGCTCGATGGTGAGGAGATGCTGGCCTTCCGGCGTTTCGAAAGTGTAGAACCAGGTGCCGCCGGTGACGGAGAGATCGTTGGCTTTGCCTGTGATCACGCCGTTGATGGCGATGTTGCGGATATCCTCCGCCTCTTCAGGCGTCACCTCGATTTCAAAGGGTCCTTCCTCACAGTCGGATTGATATCCTTTGATGACGGCTGTTTCCAGGCCTTCGCGGACGCCGTGGCAGAATTTCCAGACAGGGATGGCGTCGGAGGTTTCATCAGCGTCTTCCGCCGCGTCGGTTTCAACAGCTTCGACGGTTTCATCAGGCGTTTCTTCCGGTCCCTGGGGATAGGGACTGTGAGTGACGCTGACCAGTACGCCGTCTTCAAACTTACAGGTGGTGTTATAGGCGACAAAGGTATTACCGAATTCCTCCAGGTCGTTTACCAACGCGTCCATATCCTTCGGGAGATCGTCATCACTCGTGTAATACTCAAACCGATCCGGCAGAGGGAGCATGACCCGGACGTCTCCAACGGGGGAAACGGGCGACCAGTCGTTTATGACGCAGAAATAGCAGCCGTCTGTCGCCTGGATAAAGACGATGTATCCTTCATTTTCCTCTTCCGTATAGATTTCATAATTGCCCAAAGCTCCCGGATCGTCGGCCGGATGGGGGATCACTTCCTGTACGGTCCAGGTCTGGCCGTTTACCAGAACGGTATCACCGGCCGCGAGGGCTTCGATCTGTTTTCCGTCATAATGATCTTCCAGGTACAGGGCGGCGGTGAAGTAACCGCCGTCGGTAATCCTGTCCGCATCTTTGACGGTGAGGCAGAAAGTACCGTTGTTCAGGTCTATTTCGTTGTGATCGGGATCCAACGGGAGGATGTCCGCGGCATACGCGCACGCCGCCACACACAGGGTGAGCAGCAGGACAAGTAAGGCGGCCAGGATGTGATTGCGTTTCATGGTGATGTTCCTCCTCTTGAATCAGATTCTTCATCAATATTCAGAATGACGCCTGTCTGTTCGGAATGTGTTTTTGCTGTTCATTCTATATGACGAAACATTCCGGAAAAAGTTCCCGGGATGGATCCTGCGGTTCTGTTCGTCTTCTCTATGGACTCATGATAATGGTTTTACGAAAGGTTTGCAAGGCTTTTCTGCCGGAGTGAGTCCGGGAACAGATCCGGAGAACGCCGGAAGACGGCGGATTATCCCCGGCCCGGCAGGGGGATGCAGGAGCGCGGCCGATATGCTATAATGCTCCCTGAATTCCGTGTTCAGGAGGCGGCAGATATGCGCTCAAAGATTGTCCGGCAGTGGCTGAGGATTGTACTTGGCCTGCTGGTGTTTGCCTTTGGCGTACACCTGACCATCTACGCGAACATCGGACTGGCTCCATGGGACTGCCTCGGAATGGGCATCGCGAAGCACACGCCGCTGAACTACGGCCTTTCCATGACGGCGATGGCGCTGATTATCCTGTGCATCGACCTGATGCTGAAAGAACGGATTGGCTTCGGAACCATCATCGACGCAGTGCTGACAGGTAATTTTGTCCAGATGTTCAATGACCTGAATCCGCTGGAAGAGAACAAAAGCACCTGGCTCGGGATCCTGATCATGCTCTGCGGCTTTGTGTTTATGGCCTTGGGCATGTGGATCTACATGAAGGGCGAGCAGTGCTGCGGGCCAAGAGATTCGCTGCTGGTAGGACTTGGAAAGCGTCTCCCGAAGATGCCGATCGGCATCGTGGAGGTACTGCTCTGGGCGGTCGTACTGCTGGCCGGATGGCTGTTGGGCGGACCGGTGGGCATTGGCACGCTGATCAGCACTTTCGGAGCGGGACTTGTGATGCAGGTTGTTTACAGCGCGCTGAAGTTCGAGCCCAGAAACGTGATTCACCGGGACGTGATCCAGACAATCCGGACGCTGTTTCCCAAAGAAACAGAAGGAGAAACAGGAACATGAAGAAACTGGCAATTGTAATGATGGCGGCGCTGCTGGCGCTGGTAATCTGCGCGGCGGCGCTGGCGAATGATACGGCCGTCGAACTGTATAACAAGGTGACCGGGCTGCTGTTCAGCACAAACAATGTAACGCTGACGGCCAGTGCGGAATTTTCATTGGACGGAAACTGGTTCAAGACCGCTGAGGGAACCTGGAAACAGGACGGAACACGCAGTTACCGGAAACTGCACCTGATTTCACCTCGGGCGGACGGAACAGAACGGCTGAACGGATATGTGATCGTGACGGAAGGAACCGATCTGTACCTGATGGAGGAATTCACTCCGGGTATCTACCGGACGGGCACCACGGGCAAAAGGGATTCCATTCTCCGGAGCTCGGTGGAGACGAAGCAGCTGATCAGCCTGGGCAGCGCGCTGGTATCCCAGGCGGATGTTCTTCTGGGCGAAGGCTCCGTGACAAAAACGGAAGACGGCGCATACCGCATTACGCTGGGCGCAAACACGCCGGCCATCGCGAACGCGGCGCTGAACGATCTGGCCCGGTTTGCCGCAAAACGCTATTTCAGGATCGACTTTGACAGCCTCAAGACAGATAACAGCCGGAGCCTGTACGATTATGTGACGCTGACGGAAGGCATCCTGTATACGGTACGGGGAGTATCTGTACGCCAGGCGGAGATTGTACTGAAGACGGACGCCGGCGGAAACCTGCAGCATGCGGAAGGAAGCATCGGCCTGTATCTGGAGACTTCCGGCAACGGCGTGAAGCAGCTGGATATCACTTTCCGGGCGGACGTGACCGATGCCGGAAGCACGGTGCTGAGAAAGTTTGACCCGCAGGAATACGGCGTTGCCCGCACGGCAGACGAAGCCGAAGCGGCGGGCTACGAGACAGGGAAAGAGATTCCGGAAGACCGTCCGATGAACGGAGAAGCGTTCCAGGACGTGCTGACGAATGAAGCCATGAGGGTCTGGGAAAGCACCGGGTTCAATATGTGGGACAACCCGGTTATAGACTGTAAACAGCTGGAGAACGGGTATGAGGTCTGCTTTGAGGGCGGGGACGACGGCGTCGTCAAGAAAGCGCATTTCACGGAGGACGGGCGCCTGACCGATATCCAGGCTGAGCCGAACATGTGGCAGAACCTGCCGGATGAGTCTTACAACTGGGATCCCAAACCGGATGAGCAGCTGGACAAAAAGGCCAGGGAGTTCCTGCTGACCTATCTTGAAAACATTCACCCGCAGAAGCGTGAGCATATCAATGACCTGAAGATGGACTGGATGTGCGAAGCTGGCGGCGCGGTTTACGCGCAGTATGAGGAATACCCGATTGACCAGAATGACGACGGCGTACTGTTCGTGGTCCGGCTCAGTCCGGAGATGCGCATCGAATGCTACGCCTGCGTCTCCAACGGATAAACAGAAGGGAAGATCATCAATGGAAGCGTATCGGTTTGATCCGGAAGCGGTCCGGGACAGGCTGACGGAGCTGATCCGGGAAATTGCGGCGAAGCAGGGCTTCAGCCGCGTGGTGGTCGGGATCTCCGGCGGCAAGGATTCCACGGTAACCGCGGCGCTGTGCGCGCGGGCACTGGGGAAAGAGAATGTGTATGGCGTTATGCTGCCCGACGGGGAACAAAAGGACATCAATGACAGCCGGGCGGTATGCGACGCACTGGGCATCCGGCGGCGGACGGTTAACATCGGCGCGATCCATGAAGCCCTGAAGGCGGTTACCGACCAGAACGGGAACACGGCCGGGGACGGGGAGTTTTCCGTCCCCGCCAGCCGCGTTTCCGACATCAATGTCGGGCCAAGGCTCAGGATGACGGTGCAGCGCTATATCGCGCAGGCGCTGGACGCCAGGCTGGCCGGTACGGGCAACCTGAGCGAGGCGACGACCGGGTACTGCACGAAGGACGGGGACACATCCTGTGATTTCGGCGTGCTGGGGAAACTGACCAGCGTGGAGGTCGTTGAGGTAGGCCTCACGATTTCCGAACTGCCCCGGGAGCTGGTGCAAAAAACGCCCAGCGACGGGCTTTCCGGAAAGAGCGACGAAGAAAACATGGGCCTGAAGTATACGGATATCCACCGGTACATCCGGGAGGGAAGCTGCGGCGATCCGGAAACGGATGAAAAGATCCGGAGACGGGAAGCGGCCAACATGCACAAGCGGCGGATGCCGCTGATACTGGATCCCTTTGCCTGAGGAAGGAGCGCGCGCAATGAAGCTGGAACCGATCATCAATTCGCTGCTGGATACGGACCTGTACAAGTTCAACATGGACCAGGTGATTTTTCACAAGCATACGGACCTGAGCGGAGAGTATTATTTCCGCTGCCGGAATGATGGAATCGTGTTTACCCGGGAAATGTTTGACGAGATCAACAAGCAGATTGACCATCTGTGCTCCCTGACGTTCAGAAAGGACGAGCTGGACTATCTGCGGTCCATCCGGTTTATTAAGAGCGACTATGTGGAGTTCCTGCGCCTGTGGCGGCCGATCCGGGACTATGTCGAAACCAGGCTGACTGACGAGGGCAGGCTGAAGATTGTGGTCCGGGGACCGCTGTTCTCCGCCATGCAGTTTGAGATCTATCTGCTGGAAATCGTCAATGAAGTCTATTTCCGGCTGAAGTACGACTATATGACGCTGCGGAGGGCGGCGGAAGAACGGCTGAACGAGAAGATTGAGGCGTTCCGGAGCGGAAAGTATACCTTCAGCTTCGCCGAGTTCGGCTGCAGGCGCCGGCTTTCCCGGGAATGGGAGGACGAGGCGGTGCGGCGCCTGGCAACGGAAACGAAGAACTGCGTCGGTACGTCCAACGTGATGCTGGCGAAGAAATACGGCCTGAAACCCATCGGCACCTATGCCCATGAATTTGTGCAGATGTACCAGGGCATCGATTCCATTCCACTGGCCTACACCAACCATTACGCCCTGGAGGACTGGTATGATGAATACCGCGGCGACAACGGCACCGCACTGACCGATACCGTGACGACGGACCTGTTCCTGCTGGACTTTAACCGGGCTATGGTGAACAACTTTACCGGCGTGCGCCACGACAGCGGCGACCCCTACGAGTGGGGCGAGAAGATGATTGCGCACTATCAGAAGTACGGGGCGGATCCGAAAACCAAGCTGCTGCTGTTCAGCGACAGCCTGGACTTTGACCGGGCGCAGGCGCTGTATGAATATTTTAAGGACCGGGCGAAGGTGTCCTTCGGGATCGGAACGTTTGTCGCCAACGACACAAGCGAGGAAGCGCTGAATATCGTGATCAAGCTGCAGACGGTGAACGGCCGGGCCGTAGCGAAGCTGAGCGATTCCAAAGGCAAGGAAATGTGCCGGGACGAGGATTACCTGGAATACCTGGAGCGTTCGGTCCGGTTCAGGCTGGAGAGGGAGAAAAACAATTCATAATTCATAATTCATAATTGGGAATTGTTTGCTGCGACTAGAAGGTGTTAGGAGAAAAATAACGCCTTCTTTTTTGATCTGCGGATGAAAAATAAGTACGGATAACTTTCCGGTTTTTCCGTTTCCAAAATGAGGAAAGTATGGTATCATCAGACCCGTCAGAAAGAAAAGGAGACAGCAAAACTGTCGGAGGAGGACCCTTATGATTGACATTAAGAATGTGACGAAGACCTACGCCAAAAATAAGAAAAAGGCCGTGGACGACCTGACGCTCCATGTGAACGGCGGGGAACTGTTCGGCTTTATCGGGCCTAACGGCGCCGGCAAGACCACCACGATCAAAATGCTGACCGGCGTGCTGAAACCGGATGAAGGCGAGATCACCATGGCGGGCCACCGGATGGATACGGACCGGCTGGAGGCCCAGCGCCTGATCGGTTTTGTGCCGGACGGGAACGACCTGTACGACCGGCTGACCGGTATGGAATACCTGAATTTCATGGCGGATGTATATCAGGTGGACGCCGCCCGCCGGAAGGCGCATATTGAAAAGTATCTGGACATTTTTGAACTGAAGGACGCCATCAACAGCCAGGTGCGTACTTATTCCAAGGGCATGAAGCAGAAGCTGGTCGTGATCGGCGCGCTGATTCATAACCCGCCGATCTGGATTCTGGACGAGCCGCTGGGCGGCCTGGATCCCCGGGCGGCGCACCTGCTGAAGGAAGAAATGATCCGGCACTGCAGCGAGGGGAACACGGTGTTTTTCTCCACCCATGTGCTGGAGGTTGCCGAGAAGCTGTGCACCCGCATCGGCGTGATTGATCACGGCACCCTGCGGGCCCAGGGCACGCTGGAGGAGCTGCGCTCCGGTGAGAAGGGCGCCAGCCTGGAAGATCTGTTCCTGCAGCTGACTGATGACGGAGGCGAAGAAGCATGACGGGATTCAAAGCATTGCTGCGGCTGCAGCTGCTGTCCCGGTTCGCGGATATGAAGCCGAAGAACCTGAAGACGGCGCTGAAAGAGAAAAAGGGCCGCACCATCGGAATGTTCATCGCCATCGCCTTCCTGGTGGTCTATCTCGGCGTGATCCTTTATATTGTCGAAACCAAGATGCTGGATATCATGATCGGCATGGGCGCGCCTGAGATGCTGATTACCATGGCAGTTATGCTGACCACGGCGGGAACGCTGATCCTGTCCTTCTTCTTTACGCTCAGCGCCCTGTACCTGGGCCGGGACGCGGCCTACCTGGCCGCGCTGCCCCTGAAGCCCCGGACAATCCTGAGCGCGAAGCTGATGCAGGTATGGATTTCCGAGACGCTGATTGACGCGATCATCCTGCTGCCTGCCTGCATCCTTTACGGGGTGAAGGTCGGCGTGGATGCGGGATTCTATCTGCGCATGATCGTGGTCTGGCTGCTGATTGCCCTGATGCCGATCTGCGTGATCGCGTTCGTGTCCAGCCTGCTGATCCGGCTGAGCGCCCTGTGGAAGCACCGGGAGATCCTGCTGACCGTGAGCGGTATCGCGCTGATGGTCGGCTATATGTTCCTGATGATGAACATGGGCCAGATCACCGGAAGCGAGAACGGCAGCCAGATGATCGAGCAGCTGGTACAAAGCAGCAGCGCCCGCATCACAGCGATGACGAAGATGTTCCCGCCGGCCGCATGGGCAGCCAACGGCATGCTGGGCCAGAACTACGGCATGTTCATTG
>JBGUHQ010000034.1:0-4289 GCA_045112195.1 Christensenellales bacterium
GTACGAGATCCAGCAGTCCTCGGACCTGACGTACCGGTTCTACGACTGGGACCGGACGGACGCGGAGGGAAAGCGCCGGGAGCTCCATCTGGACAAAGCGCTGGATGTGGCGGACCTGCGGTGCACGCCGGTGCCGATGCGGGTGGAAGAGTTCCGCGGGGTGAAGCGGGTACTGTCGGAACAGTACTTCACGCTGGACCTGATCCGGACGGACACGATGGAGATCCTGCCCCCGATCCACGAGTTCGGCATCCTGACGGTGACGGAGGGCGAGACGGAACTGCGCTTCGCCGGCGGCGCCGTGCGGATGAAGGCCGGGGACACCTGCCTGCTGCCCTGCAACGGCACATCCCTGTCGCTGGAAGGCGCCTGCGCCGCGCTGCTGGCGATGCCCGCTTAATAGATATTGATAAATAAGGGATTCTGGTGCATAATAATAAGGTTAAGACGTTTAGCAACTGAGGTGAAGGAAAGTGTCTGAATGTACGCATGACTGCTCGACCTGCGGGGCGGACTGCGCGAGCCGCAACAAGCCGGAGAGCCTGCTGGAAGCACAAAACGCGTTCAGCAATGTTAAGAAAGTAATCGCCGTAGTCAGCGGCAAGGGCGGCGTGGGCAAAAGCCTGGTGACGAGCCTGATGGCCGTGCTGACGAAGCGCAACGGCAGCAGCACCGCGATCCTGGACGCGGACATCACGGGGCCGTCGATCCCGAAGATGTTCGGCGTGCATGACAAGGCGATGGGCACGGAAGACGGGATCCTGCCGGTGGAAAGCCGCACGGGCGTGAAGATGATGAGCGTCAACCTGCTGCTGGAGAACGACACGGATCCGGTGATCTGGCGCGGCGCGCTGATCGCGGGCACGGTGAAGCAGTTCTGGACCGATGTGATGTGGGGCGACGTGGACTATATGTTCGTGGATATGCCTCCGGGAACCGGCGACGTGCCGCTGACGGTGTTCCAGAGCCTGCCGGTGGACGGGATCATCATTGTGACGAGCCCGCAGGAACTGGTCGGGATGATCGTGGAAAAGGCCGCCAAGATGGCGAAGATGATGAACATCCCGGTGCTGGGCCTGGTGGAGAACATGAGCTGGATTGCCTGCCCGGACTGCGGGAAGAAGATCTTCCCCTTCGGCGAGAGCCAGACGGCGAAGGTTGCCCTGGAAGAAGGGCTTCCGCTGCTGGCGCAGCTGCCGATTGATCCGGCGGTGGCCAAGGAGTGCGACACCGGAACGATTGAGCTGTTCAACGAAAACTGGCTCGATCCGGTGATTGACGCGGTGGAAAACTGCCCGAGGAGAATTCAGAATTAAAGGAACGTCGCCGCGGCGGGGAGATCCTTCACTGCGTTCAGGATGACATCACTGAGCGGGGGATTACTCAATACGTTTAGGGTGTCATTCTGAGCGAAGCCGAAGGCGGAGTCGAAGAATCTCCTCCCGAGGATATGTTGAAAGCGGTATGATAAACAAGAAGGAGCCTGGGTAATGGCCAGAGGCAATCAGGGTATCAACGACCAGTTGTTCCGGACGCGGGGACGAAACGCCGCGGAGAACCGGGAAACGCCGGAGGAAATCCGCCGGCGGCAGATCCGCAGCTGGATCATCCTGGTCGCCGTGGCGCTGGCGGTTGTACTGGGAATCCATTTCCTGGGCCGGTACGGTAAGGGAAAAGAGATCGGCCTGTCGAAACTGCCGTGCTACTCGAACCAGAACGTGACGCCGTTCCGGGACGGGCTGGTCTATTACGACGGCGCGTCGATCCACCACCTGAGTTCGGCGGGCACAATCCGCTGGAGTTTCCCGGCGGGCAGCGACGTGAAGTTCACCGTGGGGCCGACCCATATGGCGATCTGGTCCGGAACGCAGCTGTTCCTGGTGGACAAGGACGGGAACGCCACCTATAACGAGAGCATGGAAGCCAGGGTACAGTTCGTCCGGGTGGGCGACCGGTACGTGGCGGTGGTTGTGGGCGACGATACGGAGCCCAAGCTGATCGTGAAGGACCTGAACGGCGCGCAGGTGGACGCGGAAGCGGAAGCCTATAACGGCCTGATGATCCTGGACACCGGGTTCTACGGCGAGCAGGGCGAATACCTGTGGACGCTGGCGCTGGACGTGTTCGGCACGGCGCCGAACACCATCCTGAACACCTTCCAGGTGGGCAAGATGAACACCGGCGAGGTTTCGCTGGGCGAGGCGCTGACCTACAAGGTGATCTATGAGAACACCAAACTGAGGGTGTTCACGACGCGGCAGGTTTACACCTACGACTACAAGTGCGTGCAGGATACGAACAGCACGATGCTGGTATACGGCTGGAAGCTGATCGACGCGGACATCCCGGAGCGGGGGCGGGCGAAGCTGCTGCTGGCCCCGACGAGCCAGACCTCCAGCGCGCAGCTGATCTCGGAACTGCGGGTGCTTGAGGGTATGAGCGACAAGCGGTACACGCTGCCGACCACCTGCGTAGGCGCCAGCATCTACCGGGGAAACATCTACGCGATCGCGTCGGACTATGTGTACCGGGCGGACATGAACAGCCAGAAGTTCTTCGGGTATCAGATTCCGGCGCCGGAAGGCGTGGAGATAACGGCGTTTTACGGGATTACGGATGACGGCAGGATGCTGCTGGCGTCGGGAGAGACGATGTATTCGATGACTTTACCGGAAAGGTAAAAAATTAATTCAGAATTCAGAATTCAGAATTCAGAATTATGGATTGAGATTAAACGAGGAGAAAGCATCATGGGCAAGGAACAGAAACAGGAATTTGTGAACTTCATTACCCCCCGGAACGAGGACTTCAGCCAGTGGTACACGGACGTGATCAAGCAGACGGAACTGTGCGATTACGCGCCGGTGCGGGGCTGTATGATCATCCGGCCTTACGGCTACGCGATCTGGGAGCGGATCCAGGCGGAAATGGACGCGCGGTTCAAGGAAATCGGCGCGGAGAACGTCTATTTCCCCATGCTGATCCCGGAAAGCCTGCTGCTGAAGGAAGCGGAGCACGTGGAAGGCTTCGCGCCGGAAGTCGCGTGGGTAACGAAGGGCGGCACGGAAGAGCTGCAGGAGCGGCTGGCTGTGCGGCCGACGAGCGAAACCATTTTCTGCTCCATGTACTCCAAGTGGGTGCAGACCTGGCGCGACCTGCCGATGATGTATAACCAGTGGTGCTCCGTCATGCGCTGGGAGAAGGCCACGCGGCCCTTCCTGCGGACGAGCGAATTCCTGTGGCAGGAAGGCCACACGATCCACGCCACGGCCGAGGAAGCCGAGGAAGAGACCCTGAAGATGCTGGAAGTCTACCGCGAGGTGGCCGAGGACGTGCTGGCGCTGCCGGTGTACGTGGGCCGCAAGAGCGACAAGGAAAAGTTTGCCGGCGCCCGGGCCACCTATTCCATGGAAGCCATGATGCAGGACGGCAAGGCCCTGCAGGCGGGCACGAGCCACAACTTCGGCACGAACTTCGCCGAAGCCTTCGATATCCGCTACCAGAGCAAGGAAGGCAAGCTGGAGTATGTCAACGAGACCAGCTGGGGCGTGAGCACCCGGCTGATCGGCGCGATCATCATGACCCACGGCGACGAGCGCGGCCTGCGCCTGCCCCCGAAGGTCGCCCCGATCCAGGCGGTGATCCTGCCCATCGCGGCGCACAAGGGCGGCGTGATGGAAGCCTGCGAAAAGCTGTTCGGCGAACTGAAGAAAGCCGGTTTCCGGGTGAAGCTGGACGACCGGGATACCGTGAGCCCCGGATTCAAGTTCAATGACTGGGAGCTGAAGGGCGTGCCGGTGCGGCTGGAAGTCGGGCCCAGGGATCTGGAGAACGGCGTTGTGACGGTATTCCGCCGCGATACGTTTGAGAAGTTCACCGTACCGCTGAACGAGGTAACGGAGAAGCTCGGCGGGCTGCTGGACGATATCCAGAAGACCCTGTATGAGCAGGCGAAGGCCTTCCGGGATGAGCGGACGGTTGAAGTGCACAACATGGACGAGCTGGGCAAGGTCGTGGAGAACGGATTCGCCCGGGCCATGTGGTGCGGGGACCGGGCGTGCGAGGACGAGATCAAGGAGAAGTTCAACGCCTCCTCCCGGAACATGCCCTTTGACCAGGAGAAGTTCCGCTTCGGCGACAAGTGCGTCTGCTGCGGCAAACCCGCGGACAAGGTGATGTACTTCGCGAAAGCGTACTAAGAATAATTCTGCGATCGCTGTTATCCGCAATCTCAAAGGTCGTGACTCCATACTATGGAGATCACTCCCTTTCGATTGACCTCAGAACCG
>JBGUHQ010000035.1:0-37812 GCA_045112195.1 Christensenellales bacterium
CGGTTCTGAGGTCAATCGAAAGGGAGTGATCTCCATAGTATGGAGTCACGACCTTTGAGATTGCGGATAACAGCGATCGCAGAATTAACGTTTAACGATCCCCTTAAACGCCTTCTTGACCTTTCCGGCCAGCTTCTGCTCCTTCTGGAACGCCACCGCGGCGGCCAGCGCGCCGGCCCGGTACACGTTGTTTTCCGGGTCCATGCGGACCGCCTGGCGGAAGGACTGGTGGGCGCTCTCGAATTCCTCCATCGCCATGAGCACCTTGCCCTGCATGTAGTACCAGTCGCCGTCCCGCTTCTCGCAGCGGATCAGGCTCCGCAGGGCGCCCTGGGGATTGTCCCGGGCCATGGCCCGCTGGGCCAGCAGGATCGCCTCTGCGCTGGACAGCTCCGGCGTCACCGGGTTGTTCAGCCGGGGCGAGGCGAGCCGCAGGGCTTCCTCATACGCCAGGTTCAGCGCCACCATGCGCGTCTGGGCGGCTTCCTTTTCCGCCGGGTCCCGGATCATGTCCGGGTGGCACTGCCGGGCCAGCGCCCGGTAGGCGCTGCGGATCTCATCCGGCGTGGCCAGCCCTTTCAGCCCCAGGACCTCAAAGGGATTGTTCATCAACTGCCACCTTTCAGGTCATTCGGCGGCCTCGCGCCGGATCTCCGCGCCCAGGGAGCGGAGTTTTTCTTCAATATGTTCGTATCCCCGGTCGATGTATCCGGGTTCATAGATTTCGGAGGTGCCCCGGGCCATCAGGGCGGCCACGATCAGCGCGGCGCCGGCCCGCAGGTCGGAGGCGGTCATCGGCGCGCCGTACAGCTCCGGCACGCCTTCGATGATGGCGGTCCGGTCCATGACGCGTACATGGGCGCCCATGCGGCGGATCTCGTCCAGGTGGCGGAACCGCTGCTCAAAAATCGTTTCGGTGACCAGGCTGGTACCCTTGGCCGTGGTCAGCAGCGCGCTCATGGGCTGCTGCAGGTCGGTGGGGAAGCCGGGATACACCTGGGTCTTGACGTTGATCGCTCGCCGGGGGCCGACCACGTGCACGCGGATCGCGTCGTCCCCGTCCGTGACCTTCACGCCCATTTCCAGCAGCTTCGCGCTCAGCGCGTCCATATGGGTGGGGATGCAGCCGTCGATGATCACGTCTCCGCCGGTGGCGGCTGCGGCGATCATCAGCGTGCCGGTCTCGATCTGGTCCGGGATGACGCCGTAGGTGCTGCCGTGCAGGTGCTGCACCCCGCGGATACGGATGATATCCGTACCGGCGCCCTTGATCTTCGCGCCCATGCTGTTCAGGAAGTTGGCAAGGTCAACGATGTGCGGCTCCTTCGCCGCGTTGTAGATATAGGTCTGGCCTTTGGCCTTCACGGCGGCCAGCATGACGTTCACCGTCGCGCCGACCGTGACCATGTCGAAGAATACGTCGCCGCCGGTCAGCGGGCCCTTGGCGATCAGCATGCCGGCCAGCTCTTCGGCTTCCGCCCCGATGGAGCGGAAACCCTTCAGGTGCTGGTCCACCGGGCGGGAGCCGATCTCGCATCCGCCGGGGGTGGGCACCCGGGCGCTGCCGCAGCGGCCCAGCAGGGCGCCCAGCAGGTAATAGCTGGCCCGCAGGCGCTGCGCGTTGCGGTAGGAAACCTCGATGCCCTCGGCGGGCCGGGGATCCACGTGCATGCAGTTGCCGGGTTCGTAGTCAACCTTCGCGCCCAGTTCGACCAGGATGTCGGCCAGGGCGTGGACGTCCTCAATATCGGGAAGGTTTTCGATCGTGCAGGGCTCGTCGCATAGCAGCGTCGCGGGAATAACGGCCACGGCGGTGTTCTTGCCGCCGCTGACCCTGACCTGTCCTTCCAGCGCGTGTCCGCCGGTGATCAGCATCCGCTCTTTGCCCATCCGGTCTCACCTCTCTTTTTGTCAATCCTTACAGATCATTATACACTTTTCAGTCACCCGTGACAAGATGACCTCCTCGTTGCCGAACCCGTCTGAATATGGTACAATAGTCAGGATTTGGAAACCGTTTATGATGATTCGCGGATACTTTGAGGCAATGCAGTATCTGTAATTATGAATTGTTGCGGAGCCGCCGACGCTTTACAGCACAGTAATCATAATTCTGAATTCTGAATTAACAAACTGGAGGTTCGCTATGAAAAAGTTCGCCGCCCTGCTGCTTACGCTCTGTCTGCTCTGTTCCGCGGCCGGAAGCGCGCTGGCCGTGGATGAGTCCGTGCAGGGAACGCTGGTCATTTATTCGTCCATGTACCAGTTCGTGCTGGACATGCTGGATGAGGCGCTCCGGCAGGAATTCCCGAACCTGAAGCCCGGCAACGGCGAAAGCTTCTTTATTTACGGCGGTACCTCCCGCCTGATCAACCGGATCTACGGCGAAATGGAGGACGGCGTCCTCGGCTGCGATATGCTGCTGGTGGCGGAGCCCGCCCTGAGCCTGGAGCTGAAGGCGGCGGACTACCTGGAGCCGGTGGACGTGCCCGGCGCGGCGGATCTGCTCCGCTTCCCCTATGACGAGGAGGGATACTGGTATCCCGTCCGCGTCTGCAATATGGTGCTGGCGTATAACCCGGCGCTGCAGTCTGAATGGGAAGCCAAGGGCGTGAAGATCCCGCAGTCCTTCGAGGAATTCGCCATGGACCACAGCCTGAAGGGCTATATCGCCATGGGCGATCCCCTCAGCAGCGGTACCACCTTCGCGGCCATCGCCTCCCTGACCCAGTCCGACCATTACGGCCGGAATTACCTGACCTGGCTGGCCAAGAACGGCATCCAGATCATCTCCGGTTCCGAGTCCATCAAGAAGATCCGCTCCGGCGAGCTCGCCGCCGCCATGCTCCTGGAGGAATCCGTCCTCAAGGCTGTCAGCGACGCGAAGGAGAACGGGGAGCCGGAAGGGGACCTGGCCTGCATCTATCCCACGGACGGCGTGATCCTGATCCCTTCCACCGTGATGACCATCCGCGACGACCACAGCGCCAACGGCAACGCGGAGGCTTGCAAGGCGGTGGAGAAGTGGTTCCTCAGCGAGGAGGCCCAGAAGCTGATCCTGAAGGGCTTCATGCATTCCACCTTCCGCACCATGAGCGAGATCCCGGAGGGCTCCATCGACACCAACGAGCTCATCGCCCGCACCATGGACGTCAACTGGGAAAACGTCTACCTCGGCCGCGAGGAGATCAACAAAGCCTGGATGGACATCGTCGCCAACCACGTCAGCACCGACGAATAGTTACATGAAAAATACCGGCTGAATACAGCCGGGGTACTTGTCTTTTTACTCAAGATGGAGTAGACTTTCTGACAGATGTGTGCCATATATGGTGAATACGCTTCAGGAGGAAGGATACTGCCATGCGTGAGGAAGAGACGCCGAAGACCGCGCCGGTGAAGAGCGAGTCCCGGGAATCGTCCCATCCCTGGGTGGACCTGCCCGTGCAGGACGACGACTCCATCGGGGAGACAGTCCGCTACAGCCTGGACGAAATCCGTTACGCCTGATCAGGCGTCCGTGTCCTCATCGTTGGTGTGCTTGATGCCGCTCACGGTGCTGACCGTGGCAAAAATGCAGATCAGGACGGCAATCACCGCCACTACGAGAACCACGCTGACCGCGACGATCGTTCCGGTTTCCATAAACGCTTTCTCCTCTTCCGAATACTGACTGGATTATAGCACGAAACGCTCCGTACCGCAACGGTACGGAGCGTTCTGTATATTTGGGCATCACCGCTACATCTGCTCCTGCTGTTCCATGAGCAGATCATAGAAGTCTCCGGTATCGATGAGGAAATACTCCTCCTCATCCTCTTCGGGCAGTTCTTCTTTCGGCGTCTCTTCCATAGGCTCATCTCTCCGGGTTTCCGGAAGGTCTGAACGTTTCTCTCTCTGCCTGTATCATAGCCGAAAAAAGGAATCCGGTCAAATGCGCGGCCTCAGTTTTCTTTCATCTGCTTCATGGAAAATTGAATTCTGAATTCTGAATTCTGAATTCCCCTCACGCGTCCAGCAGCGCGGTGTATTTCACAACGGTGATCGACCCGATATAGTCCCTCAGCGGCTTTCCGTCGATCTTGTACCGGCTGACCAGGTCGTAGGTGTCCGAATAGTGCTTTTCCGTTTCCCGCCGGTTGCGCTCCGCGATGGTCAGCCAGTCCTCCTCGTCCCGGACGATCCGGAACATCCGCCCGCCGACGGAGATCACCATTTCAAACGCCTCTTCCAGCTTGTCAAACAGTTCCCTTCTGGTCACGGTCCTTCACCCTTTCACTCCGAATCTTTTCCGACAACCGTACCATATTCCTTTATTGTGAAAGCGCTGTGAACTGACGGTGAAATCACGACGGAAATTCAGTCCGCCGGGTCTTCGTCTTCCGCGAGGGTCACCTGGTTTTTGCTCTTGAAGGTTTTCCACCGGCCGCTCAGCAGGTACGCCGTGCCGATCAGGAAGGGCACCAGGCCGGACAGGGCGTTGCCGTACCAGAAGCCGCGGATGCCCAGGCCGAAGGTCACGCCCAGCAGCAGGCTCAGGCCGATGCGGGTGAAGATGCCGTCCAGCAGCGCCACTGCCAGGTTCAGCTTCGAGTTGCCGGAACCGTTGATCAGGGCGAAGTTCGGCGGCCGCAGCACGCAGCCCAGGTACTGGATCATGGCGATGGGGATGTAGGTGATCGCCATGGCCATCACCGCGGGATCCTGGGAGAACAGGCCGAAGAGCCATTCCGGCTTGAAGCCGGTGATCAGGGCAAAGATGGAAGCCGGGATCGCGACGATCCACATGGCGTGGCCCACGATCTTCGGCACGCGCCCGGTCTTCCGGGCGCCCAGCGCCTGGGACACCATCGCGCCGCCGGCGGAGGAGATGGCCTGGGAGACCACGGAGATCATGCTTTCCAGCTTCCGGGCGACGCCGGTGACGGCGACGGCCACGGTGCCGTAGGTGTTGATATAGGAATTGACAAACAGCATCGAGAAGGTGATCGCGGCGCTCTGGATCACCATGGGGATGCCCAGGGACAGGAGGTTGCGGATCACGTTTCTGCCGATGCGGAAATGCCGCGGCTTGAAATCGAAATGGATCTGCTCCCGGTGTTTGTACAGGAGCCGCAGGGCGAAGAAGAAGCTCACCGCCTGCCCGATGACCGTGGCCAGGGCGGCGCCCCGGGGGCCCATGCCCAGCGGGCCGACGAAGAGGATGTCCAGCACCACGTTGATCACCGACGCCAGGGCGATGAAGATGAAGGGATGCTTGGAGTCGCCCATGCCGCGCAGGATTGCGCTGACCAGGTTATAGCCGTAGATGAATACCACGCCGTACACGCAGGTGATGCTGTACTGCCGGGTGTATTCCCAGATCTCCGCCGGCGTGTTCAGCCAGGCGATGATCCCCTGGTAGGTGAACAGGAACACGATCATGATGATCACGGCCAGGCCTTCCAGCAGGGTGAACAGCGAGCCCACCATCTCGCCCACCAGGTCCGTCCGCTTCGCGCCGACGTAGCGGGAGATCAGGATCTGGCCGGCGTTGGAAAAGCCCATGGCCACGAAGGTGATCAGCATCAGCACCTCGCCGCCGATGGACACGGCGGACAGGCCCTCCGTGCCGACGAAGTTGCCGACCACGATCATGTCGACCATGTTGTAAACCATCTGCAGCAGGCCGGACAGGAAAAGGGGCAGCGAAAAGCGCAGCAGCGTCTTTGGTACGCTGCCGGTGGTCAGATCCCGGATCAGTTCCTTCCGCTGTGCCATCCCATACCTCCTGCAACCCTTTCATTCTAACATATTCCGGCGGGGATAACAGTACATTTTTTCTTGTAATAGGGGACAAAAATATCGGGCTGCCATACATTGTCTTTCCGTGGAAAATGTGAGATAATCCGGGCAGAGAGAAAAGGAGGGCATACCGGATGCTGACGATCGAGAAGCTCCGTGCCTGGGGCGCGGATACGGAAGACGGGCTCAAAAGATGCATGAACAACGAGGCGTTCTATCTCCGCCTGGCGGAGAAAGCCGCCCAGGATCCGGCCTACGATAAGCTGAAGGAAGCGGTGGCGGCCCATAACCTGACCGCCGCCTTCGAGGCCGCCCACGCGCTCAAGGGCGTCTCGGCGAACCTTGCCCTGACCCCGGTGAACAGGCCGGTGGCTGAGATGTCCGACCTGCTCAAGGCCGGCACCGATATGGATTATTCCGCCCTCCTGGCGCAGGTCCTCGCCGCCCGGGAGTCCTTCCTGGCGCTGCTGGAATGATTGTATTAATTATGAATTCTGAATTATGAATGATGAATTGCCGGGACAGACTGCTTGACAAGCGGTCTGTTCCGTGCTAAAATGCGTGCAATTTCATACAAAGCTGTGACGAAGACGGAACAGCAGGAGGCCCCGCAGAGAGCCGGGTATGGTGTGAACCGGCGGGCTGAAGCTTCATCCCATCGCTTCCGAGCCGGAGATCCGAACAGGTTTCCTCAGTAGGCGTCTCCCGTGAATGCTGCGTAAACGCATAGGATATGAACGTATCCGAAGAGTGGTGTGCAAAGGCGCACAATTTGAGTGGTACCGCGAGCCCATGGCCCGTCTCAAAGCGAGACGGGTCATTTATTTTTGTGAATGCCCCGGTGCCATCCTGAACGCGGTGAAGGATTTTCCCCTCTGCTCGAAGGCAAATTGGTCATTCCGAGCGAAGGTTTGGAGCGCTTGGAGAAAGAGCCAGTGGCTCTTTCTCAGCGGAAAACGGGCGGCAGCCCCGTTCGCGGAAGCGAGGAATCCCTAACTATAATTATGAATTCTGAATTCTGAATTGACAAGGAGGTTTCCCTTATGACGACCCAGACCGATCTGAGCCAGCTGAGCGCGGTTGCTTCCCGTTTGCGGGAAATGCGCGAGATCATGGGCTGGACCGCGGAGGAGATGGCGGAGAAGACGGAGGTCACCCCCGACCAGTACCTGCTGTATGAAGCGGGGCAGACCGACATGCCCTTCACCTTCATTTACAAATCCGCCCAGGCGTTCAACATGGAGCTGACCGAGCTGCTGGAAGGCCACAACGCCCTCCTGTCCACCTATACGGTCACCCGCCGCGGCAAGGGCGAAACCACCGCGAAGGAGGAAGGCATCGCGATTTCGAACCTGGCCCCGAAGTTCCGGGACAAGGCCGCGGAGCCTTACTGGGTCCGCTATGAGTATTCCGAGAAGCAGCAGAACGAGCCGATCCATACGACCACCCACCGCGGCCAGGAGTTCGACCTGGTGCTTTCCGGCTCCCTGAAGGTGCAGGTCGGCGACCATACCGAGGTTCTGCATGAGGGCGACAGCATCTATTACAATTCCTCTCTGCCCCACGGCATGATCGCCGTGGACGGCAAGGACTGCGTCTTCCTGGCCATGATCCTGCCCGGCGAGGGCCCGAAAGCTGAGGCGGAAGTCGCCGCCGTGCCGAAGGCCGCCCGGTATGAGGGGCATCTCGTCGCCGAGAAGTTCATCGACGCGAAGGAGGACGAACACGGCCGCCTGACCGCCATCTCCTTCCCGAACGCGGACACCTTCAACTTCGGCTTTGACATCGTGGACGGCATTGCCCGCCAGTATCCGGACAAGCTGGCCATGCTCTATGTGGACAAGCACCATGAGGCCCGCCGCTTCACCTTCAAGGACGTGAAGGACGCCTCCAACCAGTGCGCGAACTATTTCACCTCCCTGGGCATCAGGCGGGGAGACCGGGTCATGCTGGTGCTCAAGCGGCATTACCAGTTCTGGTTCTCCATGGTGGCCCTGCACAAGCTCGGCGCCATCGCCATCCCGGCCACCAACCAGCTCAAGGAACATGACTTTGAGTACCGTTTCAACGCCGCCGGCGTGAAGGCGCTCATCTGCACCGCGGACGGCGACACCGCCGAGATCGCCGAGCGCGCCGCCGCCAAGTGCCCCTCTGTCCAGACCCTGATCATGGTCAACGGGCAGCGGGAGGGCTGGCACGACATGAACGCGGAGTACCCGCTCTTCACCCGCCGCTTCCACCGCCCGGAGGACGCCTCCTGCGGCGACGAGCCGGCCCTGATGTTCTTCACTTCCGGCACCACCGGCAACCCGAAGATGGCGCAGCACAAGCACACCTATGCCCTGGGCCACTACGTTACGGCGAAGTACTGGCACTGCTGCGAGCGGGACGGCCTGCACTTCACCATCTCCGACACCGGCTGGGGCAAGTCCCTCTGGGGCAAGCTCTACGGCCAGTGGCTGTGCGAAGGCGCGGTCTTCGTCTATGACTTTGACAAGTTCGACGCGGCGGACATCCTGCCGATGTTCAAGAAGTACAACATCACGACCTTCTGCGCGCCGCCCACCATGCTGCGGATGTTCATCAAGGTGGACCTGGCCAACTACGACCTGTCCTCCATCCACCACATGACCACCGCCGGCGAGGCGCTGAACCCCGAGGTCTACCGCCAGTTCGAGAAGGCGACGGGCCTGCAGATCATGGAAGGCTTCGGCCAGACCGAAACGACCCTGACCATCGGCAACCTCTCCGGCACCGTGCCGAAGATCGGCTCCATGGGCAAGGCCAACCCGCAGTACGACGTGGACATCGTGGACCCGGACGGCAACCCGGTGGCCAACGGCGAGGTGGGCGAGATCGTCATCCACACGGACAAAAACACGCCCTGCGGCCTCTACCGCCAGTATTACCTGGACGAGGAAAAGACGAAGGAAGCCTGGCACGACGGCATGTACCACACCGGCGACACCGCCTGGCGGGATGAGGACGGCTATTTCTGGTACGTCTCCCGCATCGACGACGTCATCAAGTCCTCCGGCTACCGCATCGGGCCGTTCGAAATTGAAAGCGTTATCATGGAGCTGCCCTACGTCCTGGAGTGCGGCGTTTCCGCCGAGCCGGACGAGGTCCGCGGCCAGATCGTCAAGGCGTCCATCGTGCTGACCAAGGGCACCGAGGGCACCGAGGAACTCAAGAAGGAAATCCAGAACTACGTCAAGCAGCACACCGCGCCCTACAAGTACCCCCGCAAGATCGTCTTCCGGGACGAGCTCCCCAAGACCATCTCCGGCAAAATCCAGCGCAACCTGCTGTAAGCCAAAACAGCAAGCCGGCCGGCCCTTTCGGGCCGGCCGGCTTGCTGTTTTTACGCGCTCATTTTCAGGAATTCGTCCATGGGTACGGGGCGGGAGAAGTAGTATCCCTGCAGGTAGTCGCAGGAAATCTCCTTCATCGCGCCGGCCATTTCCTCTGTCTCGATGCCTTCCGCTGTGATGCTCAGGTTCATCTCCTTGAAGCCCCGGATCAGGGCGGGCAGCAGCACGTCCTTGTCCCGGCAGTAGTTCCGGACGACCTCCATGTCGATCTTGATGTTCGTGAAGGGATACTGGCGCACGCGGGACAGGTTGGAATACCCGCTGCCGTAGTCGTCCAGGGAGAACTGGAAACCGTTCTCGTGCAGGCCGGTGATCTGGTCCCGCAGGAGGGAGAAGTCGATCATGCTCTGCTCGGTGATCTCCAGGTGGATCATTTCCTGGTCCACGCCGTATTCGGCCAGGATCTCCGAGAAGCGCCGGGGGATATCCTGGCTCATGAACTGTACCGGGCTCAGGTTGACGTTGATCCACTTCAGCCCGATGGCTTCCATGTCGTTATCCCGGATAAATCTGCATACCTTGGCCAGCACCTGCTCGCCCAGGCGTACGATGTAGCCTTCCTGCTCCGCCATGGAGATGAACAGGTCCGGCCGGATCAGCCTGCCTTCCTCGTTGCGCAGCCTGACCAGCGCTTCCGCGGCGATCCGTTTGCCGGTGCGGCAGTCTATCAGGGGCTGGAGGAACACCTCCAGCTCGTCTTTTTCCAGGGCCTTTTCCAGGCACTTGCGGATGTCCAGCTTCTGGTTGATTTCGTCAATGGAGTCCGTCAGGGAGCGGCTGGCGTCCGGCTCGGAGGCGCGGTTCAGGTCGTCCAGGGAGATCATCAGGGTGTTCACCAGCCGGTCGGAGGGGCAGTCCTCCAGCTGTTCCGTATCCGCCTCCACGAAGGAGACGCTCAGCCGCAGCTCGCCCACGCCGGTTTTCCACGGCTCGGCGAAGCGGGCGGAGATCAGCTTCCGCAGCCCCTTGAGGTTCGGCCGGTTCTGGCCCACCAGGGCATAGCAGCCGCTGCGCAGGTAAAAGCTGCTCATCTGGGGGAAGTTTTCCGCCAGCCACCGGTTGATGCCGGCCAGCGCGGCGTCCATCTGCTTGCCGCCGAAGATTTCCCGGTGCTCGTTGTAGTTCTGGATCGTGAAGCCCAGCACCCGGTAGGGTTTTTTCCGCCGGTGGCATTCCGCCAGCAGCGCGTGGAAGGCCGGCAGGTTGTATACGTAGCCCCGCTCCGACAGGAACAGGTCCGGGTTCAGGAAGGAGATGAAGATCACGATGATCGCCATCAGGCAGAAGGTGTTCATGACCACAAAGTTGGGCAGCAGGAACCGTACCGTGGTGCCGATGATGAGCATCGCCTGCAGCGCCAGCAGGCTGATGATCTCGTGCTTGCTCAGCTCTTTCCAGTGGCGGATCACCGCGATGGCGGCGAAGATGGCATAGTCGCATTCGCAGCTGTAAAGGATCCAGTACATGGGGCCGGCGTGGAAGCCGCTGTCGATCCAGAACAGCCAGTGGGTCAGCGGCGTGGTCACGGCGATGAGCACGCTGGGCACGTAGGCGATGGGCGCCAGCCAGTGCAGCTTGGAGCGGATCAGCACCTTCGCGTCCAGCACGCTGACCGTGAACACGAAGAACATATAGGGGCGGATAAACGCGAAAACAAAGAACAGCAGATTAAAGATCCAGAGCAGGAGCGGCGAGTGCTCGGCCCAGGTCTCATTCAGCCGGTAGGAAACGCACTCGAAAATCTCCGTGCAGATGTCGATTGTCAGGATGGCGAGGAACGCCCGGTTCAGCCGGATCGGAAGCCTCGGCCGGAAAAAATAGTACCCCATGACGACAAGCAGCACCAGCATGCTGGGAACAATAAAGCTGTAGTTCATTTTGCCGTTGCCCACCCTTCCCCCGCGGGGGACCTTTCATGTGAAATTGTGTTGCCGGATGCACGTGTGAAGTGAAAAACGTATCGCAATTTGGCCGGACAAATATAACATAAAGTTACATAGTCTGTAAAGCATTTTCTCTGCATGTGGCTTTTGGTTTCCGCGCCCTTTGATCCGCAAGCCGTACAGCCGTCCGGCATGCAAAAAATATCCGCCGCTGGCGCGCGGGGACCGAATATGGTATAATATTCCAGCCGGTATACAATTGAAGAGGAGAGAACCCTATGAAAAAGCTTTTTGCCGTTGTCCTGGCCCTGGCCCTGCTGCTCACGGGCTGCCTGTCCGCCGCGTCCGCCGAACAGGAGATGCGGGGAAAGAAACTGAAAAACTTCAAGGTCAAGACCATCCAGGGCGAGACCTTCGACCTGTACAAGGAGCTGGAGACGAAGGACCTGGTCGTCATCGACCTGTGGTTTATCGACTGTGGTTTCTGCCCGCGGCCGATGGCCTACCTGAACGCGATCATGCCCGAATACCAGGACCGCGTTTCCTTCATCGCCCTGGACGTCACCAACGACTCCGTGAAGGATATGCAGTTTTACGCGGAGAAGCGCGGCTTCACCATTCCCATGGCGAAGGACCCGGGTGTCCGCAAGGCGGTGAAGGCCAACGAGCACGGCTATCCCTACACCGTGGTGGTGGGCAAAAACGCGACTGTCCTCTACAATCCCTTTGAGACGGACGAGGCGCAGCCGGACGGCCTGAGGCGCATGCTGGACGATATGCTCAGCCTGACGGACGAGCAGTATGAGCACCTGGCCGAAACCGACCTGGACTGGTACAACACCCAGGTCCCGTACAATTCGGATGAGCAGAAGCAGATCTACCTGGATTACGGCCATAACTATTATATCTACAACGTCCGGGATAACATGAACCTGACGGTCAGCGGCGAGGGCGTGGTTCCTGTCGTCATCGACGAGGGCCTGGAGCTGCTGAAGAAAACCGAGATGGTCGGCCAGTTCTACCTGGTGAAGAATTCCAGCCACATGGTGACCGCCACGATTGAGACCACGGACCCTTTCCTGGCGAACAAGGCGAATACGGAATACTATGATCCGGAAAAGGAAGATTACGTTATCAAATACTTCTCCAAAGCCAAAAAGGGAAAGAACACCTACGTCTTTGAGATCCCCGTCGGCACGGGCGTCACCTGGTTCGATGAAAAGTCGAGCGCGGACCGGAACCGCTACGGCTGCGTTGGCTTCTACACCTTCATGGACAAGGCGGATATCAACATGTATTTCAAGGAGATCGAACGCCGCCACGGCTATACCGTCAAATGGCACCTGGAAGAATAAAACCATATATGAAAAAGGAGACAGGGAACCGTCCCCTGTCTCCTTTTTGATTACAGATCCCGGACGGGTTTGTTCATCAGCAGCACGACGGCGGTGACGCCGAAGCCCAGCGTGCAGGCGAACAGCAGCACCGAGGAGCCGAAGGACTGCAGGACCGCGCCGGCGATCACCGAGGCGATGGGGATCATGCCCTGGGAGCCGATGCTGATCAGGCTGTTGACCTTGCTCAGCTTGTCCTTGTCCACCACGCGCATCATGGCGGTGGTGATGGGGATATTAATCAGCGAGAGCAGGATGCCCGTGACGAAGCTGCCCGCGCAGAAGAACGGCAGGAAGGCGTTCAGGCCGTTTCCGCGGTCCACCAGCAGCCAGTAGCTCAGGGCCAGGGAAGCCAGCACCGCCGCGCTGACGCAGACGCGTACGGCCACGGTATGGCCGCATTTCTCCGCTGGTTTGCGGGAGCTCAGGGCCGCCGCGCCCAGCAGGGAGCCGATGCCGATGCAGACGCTGATCACTGAAGACCAGAGTTCCGGCGTCAGCACCTTGTCCAGCAGGTAGGACGGGGCGGCCGCCACGTCGGTCCGGACGAAATAGGGGATGAAGTTGCTGGCCACCGGCGCGAAGAAGAAGTTGATGAACAGGATGGACCCGATCAGGGCCAGGATGGCCTTCTGGGTCTTCAGGTATTTCAGCCCGTCGCCCATATCCCGCACGGCGGTTTTCACGGTCAGCTTGTCCGCCGGCGGCGTGTGGGGGCAGCGGATCAGCGTCTCGGACACGGCGGAGGCCAGGAAGGCGGCGCCCACCAGGAAGAACAGCGTGTGGATCGGCAGGGCGGCGTAGAGCACGCCGGCCAGCACCACGCCCAGGATGTTCTCCAGGGCGCTTTTGATCGTGAAATAGGAGTTGGCCTGCTGCAGCTGGTCCGCCTCCACGATGTGGGGCAGCAGGGCGCCGGAAGCGGGGTTGAAAATCCCGCTGATGATGTTCCCGATGATGCCCAGGACGAACAGGATCACGATGTGCGCGTCCGCCTCCGGGAACAGGAGCATCAGCACCGTGGCCAGGATGATGGTCCCGCCCTTGCAGAAGTCGCAGACGTACATGATCTTCGCCTTGTTGAAGCGGTCGCCCAGCACGCCGCCCACGGGGGTGAGCAGCAGCATCGCCGCGCTGCACAGGGCCAGGTACAGGCCCTGGAGGAAGGCGTTGTTCCCGCTGATCTGCAGGATATAGAAGCTGACGGCGAAGCTGTACAGCAGCGCGCCCAGCTCCGATACCAGCGCGCCGAAGAACACCAGCCGGTAGTTCCGGCCGCGGAATACGTTGGCGGGTTTGGTTACGGGTTCGGTCATCTTCGGGTCCTTCTTTCCGGCAGGCAGCCTGCGGTTTCTTTCATTTACCATTATACGGGCCGCCGGACGGAAAACATTGGAATTTGCTGAGAATCAGATTTAAAGATAAAAAAGCCGCGGTTCTTGACAGGACGGAAACTGACGGATATAATGAACTTAGCTAAATTAGCTAATTAGCCGGAAAGGGGGTGCGCGGAGTGACCACCGTCAGTATGTTTGAGGCGAAAACCAACCTGTCCAAATATGTCGCTTCCGTGGAGGAACAGCGCGAGCCGTATATCGTTATCACCCGGAGCGGCAAGCCCGTGGCGAAGATCGTTCCGTTCGCCGAGGAGAAGCCGTGCCGCGTCGGCCTGGCGGAGGGGAAGCTGCCGCCGCTTTCCTCGCTGGAAGATTTCAACAGCATTGTTTCTGAAGATGAATTCACCGGGGGAGGGATCCTCTGATGAAGCTGCTTCCGGATACGCATATGATCATCTGGGCGCTGACAAACGATCCGCAGCTGCCCTACGCCGCGCGGGAGATGATCAACTCACCGGACAACATCGTGTTCTTCAGCGCCGTGTCCCTGTGGGAGATCGCCATCAAAAACCAGAAAAGCCCTGAAAAATGCCCCTATCATGAACAGGACGTCCTCCGCTATTGCATGGAGTCCGGTTTTGAGCCGATGAACATTCTCCCGTCCCATGTCCTGGCTGTCCGCGGCCTGAAGGTCCGCCCGGGCCGGACGCTGAGCAACCTGGATCCCTTTGACCGCCTGCTGGTTGCCCAGGCAAAGGCGGAAGACTGCGTCTTCCTCTCCCATGACCGGAATCTGGAAAACTATGAGGAACGCTGCGTTTCGCTGCTGTAAACGAAAGGAGACAGGGAACCGTCCCCTGTCTCCTTTTTGTTACCTTGTGAACTGCGACACGAATTTCCAGGCGTTTTCCACGCTGTGCTCGCGGCACTCGTGCTGCTGCCCGCTGACGCCGGCGAAAGCCGTGCGGCAGACGCCGTCCTCGCTGTCGTAGTAGTGGATGGTCAGCATGCTGCCCCGGGAGGGATCCGGGATGCGCTCGATCCGGTCGCCCGGAACTGCCCATTTGCTTTCTTCCCAGCCGTCCTTCTTTTCAAAGTCCGCGTTTTTGAAATCCGCGGCCTTTTTCAGTTTGTTCACTTCGGCCACGTACTGCACGCGCTCAAGGCAGGTGGGCGCCTGGAAGGGGAGCTCCGGCAGGGGGCTCTCCTCGCCGCCTGAATAGAACACGGCGCCGGGCACGGTCTTGTTCAGCTTATCCGTCACCGGCTTGCCGAAGAAGGTCGTGTAAACCGGGAACAGCGCGCTGCAGGGCATGAAGCCGGCGAACACTTCCGGATACTCCTGGAAGCAGTCCCAGGTCTTGCCGCTGCCCATGGAGAAGCCCGTGGCGTAGATCCGGTGCTCGTCAACCGGATACCGCTTCTTCAGCTCGCCGATCAGCTCCACCGCCTCCGTGGCGGTCACGTCCATGTGGTTCTCCACCGACACGAACAGGAAGCCGTACTTGTGGGCCACTTCCCACCATCCGGCCACATAGGTCAGGTACATGGAGCTGTCGCCGCCGCCGTGGAAGCCCACCACCAGCGGAGCCGGGCCCTTGTCGAAGATGTCGTTGTTGTAATAGGCGAAGTAGCCGACTTTGTGCGTCGGTTCGTCCTTGTATTTGCCCACGTTGTCCGGGCTGGTCTTCACGGTGTAGCTGCCCGCGTCCTCGGTCATGCCCAGGGCCGGGAAGTCCGGCTCGTACTCGATCCGGCCGCACCACATCTTGAACTTTTTGACGAAGGCGTCATAGTCCTTTTCATACTCGGCCTTTTCCTTCACCAGCAGGTGCTGGCAGCCCTCGAACGCCTTGTTGATTTCCGCACTGTTGCCCGCGCTCAGCACCGCGATATCCTTCCGCTGCACGTCCGGCACAACGCTCAGCCCCTCCATGGACACCATGGCCGGGGTGATCTCGCCCGGGCCCCACAGGTATTCGCCCTGCAGGGTCTTCAGCAGGTTTTTCGCCGCGTAGTCGGCCGACGCGCCGTAGGAATAGATATCCGCGCGGAAGATGGCGCCGCGGACGAAGTATCCCTTGAACTGCTTCGCGAAGAAGTCGAAGTTCTCCACGATGCCGTCCCTGTAGACCACGATCATCTTGATCTCGCTGATCACCGCGGCGTAGAGGCTTTCGTCCGCCTCGGCCCAGCTGCCCTTCGCGGGGTGGATGAACAGGACGCTGGTGTCATGGTCCGCCGCGATCTTCGCCAGCCCCGTCTCCCGGGCAAACTTCACCGCGCTGTCCATGTCCTGCGGCTTTTCCTCGAACACCAGCAGGCACGGCGCCCGGAACCCGTAGTTGTTTACCTGGCCGTCCAGGCCGTTGTCCGGCACGTACGCCTTGAGCGTAAAGAGCTCAAACGCGTGCTCCCAGCATTTTCCCCCGGCAGTCTCCCGCACCTGCGGCCTTTCCATCATAGCCATCGGTTTATCCTCCCGCTGTGGTATTTTGTTTGCTTTATTCCATTATACATAATCCCGGGGGAATAATCCATAGTTTGTATGTACAACTTTCGCAACTAAAAAGGGACAATTAATGCTCCGCCGCTTCCAGCCCGCGCACGATCTCCCTCACGCATTCCGCCGTATCCCCGGCGGTCATGCTGACCGAGCCGGACCGGCACTGGGCCAGCTCCCCGGCCTTCCCGTTGATCCAGGCCGCCGCGGCCGCCCCTTCCAGCGGGTCCGGCGCTACGGCCTCCACCGCCGCGAGGATGCCGCTGAGCACGTCGCCGCTGCCGGCGGTGGCCATGCCGGCGCAGCCCGCGTCCGTGATCCGGGTGTGATTCCCGTCCGTCACGACGGTGGCGGGGCCCTTCAGCAGCACCACCGTCCCGGTTTCTTTCGCGTAAGTCTCAGCCGTGCCCACGGGGTCTTCCAGGATCTCCTCCACCGTCAGGCCCGTCAGCCGGGAGAACTCCTTCACGTGGGGCGTGAGGATGAGTTTGCCCGCGGCGCCGCGGATCTTTTCCCGATCCATCCGGCTCAGCAGGGTCAGCCCGTCCGCGTCGATCACCAGCCGGCCGGCAAAGTGTTCCAGCAGCCAGGCCAGGGCCTGCCCGGCGCCTTCCCCGGTGCCGATGCCCATGCCGAAGGCCGCGGTCCGCGTGTTCCCGGTCAGCTCAGTGAACTGTTTTTCATCAAACACAATCCCGTCCCCGTCGTCGCTCAGCGGGAACACGGTGCTTTCCAGCACAGCCGGCGCCACCACCGGCCACAGCAGGTCCGGCACGGCCAGTTTCACCACCCCCGCGCCGGAGCGCATGGCGGCGTTCGCCATCCCGGCCAGGCGGATGGCCCCGCTGTAGCGTTTGCTTCCGCCGATCAGGGCGGTATAGCCGTAGGTGCCCTTGTGGGCGTTGTTCGCCCGGGGCCGGAAGAGGGGAGCAACGTCCGCCTCCTCAATCAGCCCGATATGGTCGTCCACCGGCGCGATGCCGATGTCGCAGTTGATCTTTTCCTTCATCACGTCCTTGGCCGCGTTCAGGAAATGCCCCGGCTGGAAGCTCCCGACGGAGGCCGTCAGGTCCGACCGGACGCAGGGCTCCCCCAGGCCGCTGTTGCCGTTCAGCCCGCTGTTGATATCCACGGAGACCACGTAAGCGCCGCTTTCGTTGACCCGTTCAATCGCCTCGGCGGCCTCGCCCGTCACCCCGCCCTGGAACCCGGTGCCGAACAGGCAGTCCACGATGGTGCCGTAACCGGAGAAGGACAGGCCGCTTTCCCACGGGCGCTCCGGCACGCCGGCCTCCCGGCACAGGGAAAGGTAATATGCCCCGTCCTCCGAGCATTTGTCAGCCAGGCGGATCAGCTCGCAGGGCGTTCCCGCGTCCTGCAGCAGCTTCGCGATGACGTACCCGTCCCCCGCGTTGTTGCCGCTGCCGCACAGGATCGCCACCGGGGGCTTCCATGCCACGCGGTCGAAGATCGCCTTTCCCGCCCGGAACATCAGTTCCCGGCCCGGGACGCCCCCCGCGATGGTCCGGGCGTCGCTTTCGCGCATGGCGCTTACCGTCAGGATCGTTTTCATGCTTTATTACTCATTCTTTCTGCAGCTGTAAGGTTGTCCGGAACCATTATACACGACTCCTGAAAAATAACACCGGTTATTTTTCACCTTTGGTTCTGTTTTCCCGGATCCCCTCATGGTACGATAACGCCACGGTAAGGGAATCACCCCGAACCGAATGGGACGTAAAGGAGGATCCGAACAATGTATCGCAACACCTGGAACATGGATCCTCGCGGCCGCAAAAATGCGCGCAGAGGATTCCGCCCGGAAATGCTCCTGGGCCTCATCGGGCTCATGTGCTTCGGCTGGGTTATTCTCGCCGTGGTCTTCGGCCTGCTCGGCGCGGGCATCGTGGCCTTCAGCGCCGTGCTTCACGGCCTCGCGCGCGTCCTGCCCAGGGTGTTGACCCGGGCGATTACCTCCCGCAGCGTGATCGCCGGCCTGATCCTCGGCCTGGTCTGGTACTTCCGGACCCACAGGAAGAACACGGAAGCCAAAGAGGAAGAGAAGAACAGCGGCACCGTGGACGGCGCCAAAGCTGAAACCGAAACCGTCGAAGCGCCCGCATACCGGACCTTCAACGCCTGATAGCCGCAATAACGGAAACGGCTGGGCAAGCTGTAAAGGCTGCACGGATTCCCGTGCAGCCACTTTTTGTACAAATAATAGGTTGAAAAAAGCCTATAATATATGTATAATGTGGCTGAAAGGGGGAAGTTCTGATGAATATCAATACTGCTTCGATTGTGACGGCTACAGAAGCAAACCAGAATTTTTCCAGGGTTTCAAAGATGGCTGAAAAGAAAGGCCATGTTGTTGTGTTCAAGAACAACCGGCCGAAGCTGCTGGTGATCGATCTGGATGCGGAGCCGCAGATTGAAATGACAGAAGATGAAAAAATCGACTTTGTTGCGGCGCGGATTCTTCGGGAACACAGGGCCGCTTTTGAGGAACTTGCAAAATGATTAAATTCTCAAAGGAAAAAGTCAAACTGCTGCATCAGCTGCTTGCTGAAGCTACCGGCGGAAGCGTTGGAGTCAGGGATGAAGGCTTGCTGGATTCCGCTCTGGAGAGCGCTTTTTCCGGATTCGGTGACCGGGAGTTTTATCCGACAAAGGAAGAGAAGGGCGCCAGGCTTGGCTATGCTTTGATTTCCAACCATGCGTTTGTGGACGGAAATAAACGGATCGGTACGTATATCATGCTGACTTTCCTGGAAATGAACGGTATCCGTATCCAGTGCACGGATGAGGAACTGGTACATATCGGCTTATCCGTTGCCGATGGCAGCATGAAATATGAGGAACTGCTGCAATGGGTTCTTGATCACGAATAATCAGAAAGGGACAAAACAATGACCGATACGATTTACCTGGCGGGCGGATGCTTCTGGGGCCTGCAGAAATATTTTGACCTGTTTTCCGGCGTGCTGCGCACAGAGGTCGGCTACGCCAACGGGCCGGACAGGGCGCCCGCCTATGAGGACGTGTGCGCCGACAGCGGCCACGCGGAAACCGTGAAGATCGAGTACGACCGGCAGGCCATGCCCCTGGAGAAGCTGCTGGACGCCTATTTCCTGGTTATCGATCCCCTGTCCGTGAACCGCCAGGGGCATGACGAGGGCATCCAGTACCGCACCGGCATCTACTATACCGACCCCGGCCAGCTCAACGCCATCCGGAAGGTCTACAGCCGGGTGGAGGCGGAGGCCGGGGCGAAGCTGGCCGTGACCGTGGAGCCGCTGAAGAACTTCTTCAGCGCCGAGGAATACCACCAGAAATACCTGGAGAAGAACCCCGGGGGCTACTGCCATATCCCGGCCCGCTTCTACCACCGGGAACAGGAGGGATGACCGTGGCCGGACGCCTGATCGATATCTCCCAGGAGGTGTTCTCCTGCTGTGTCTATCCCGGGGATCCCGCGCCGGAGATGGAGCCGAAGATGCGCATCGCCGACGGGGCGGCCTGCAACCTGACCGCCTTCAGCATGTGCGCCCACAACGGGACCCACGTGGACGCGCCCTTCCACTTCCTGCGGGACGGAAAGACCATTGACGAAGTCCCCCTGGAGCGCTTCACCGGGGACTGCTTCCTGGCCCGGCACGAGGGGGACGTCACCGCGGCGGACGCGGAAAATATCCTGCGCAGGGCCGCTCAGGCCGGGGCGCCGGAGCGGATCCTCATCGCCGGGAAGGCGACTGTAACAGAAGACGCCGCCCGGGTCTTCGCCGGGGCGGGCATCCTGCTCATCGGCAACGAAAGCCAGACCGTGGGCCCGGAGGACGCGCCCATGCAGGTGCACCTGATCCTCCTGGGCGCGGAGGTGGTCCTGCTGGAGGGCGTTGTCTTGAAAGGCATCCCGGAAGGGAAGTATTTCCTGAACGCGGCGCCGCTGAACCTGGGCGGCGCGGACGGCGCGCCCTGCCGCGCCTGGCTGATGGAGGTATAAAAGGAGTAAGCCATGAGGAAGAAGAAATTCGGCTGGTCGGTATACGGCATCATCGGGATGATTTTCGCCCCCATGGGCCTGTTCTTTGTGGCGATCGGCCTGGCGGTGGGCCTGACTAAACTGGGCAAATGGAAAAGCCCCGGCGACCCGGCCATCTTCCTGGCCGTGTTCGCCGGCGTCGGCGGGCTGTTCCTGCTGCTGGGCCTGATCTTCCTGGGCAGGGACCTGCTGCGGCGCCGCCGCCTGCGCATCGCCTGGGAAAGCGGCAACTGCGTGGAGGCGGAGTTCCTCGGCGTCGTGACCCGGCGGGACGTGAACACCGTGAACGGCCAGCCCCGGGTGGTGGAATGCGCCTGGACGGCGCCGGACGGCGTGGTGCATGTCTACCGGAGCCGGTATCTCTATACCGACGTGACCAAGCTGCTGAAGGACAAAAAGATCCCGGTCTATATCGACCGGTATGACGAGAATATCGGTTTCGTGGATATCGACGCCGTGCTGCCCGAGATCCGCATCCATAACTGAGGGGGGAGATTCGCATGATACAGCCCATGACCGTCATGGACGATATCCGCCTCAGCGCGGTGCTGGAAACGCCGGAAGGCGCCCCGGAGGGCTGCCCGCTGGTGATCCTGCTCCACGGCCTGACCAGCGCCAAGGACCGGCCCCATACGCTCCTGGCCGCCGAGGCCATGCGGGAGGCCGGCTTCGCGACCCTGCGCTTTGACCTCTACGGCCACGGGGAAAGCGGCGGCGAGTTCCGGAAGCATACCCTGCCCAAATGGATCTCCAACACCCTGGCGGTCATCGACCACGTCCGGGGGCTGGGGTATACGGACCTGTGGCTTTCCGGCCATTCCCAGGGCGGCCTGGTCGCCGCCCTCGCCGGGGCCATGGAGCGGGACCGGGTCCGGGGGCTCATTCTGCGGGCGCCGGCCTTCATGATCCCCCGCGGCGCCCGGGAGGGGAGCCTCCTGGGCCGGGACTTTGACCCGGACCATATCCCGGACGACATCCCCGTCATCAAAGGCCTGACCCTGGAGGGAAACTATCTCCGCACGGCCCAGGCCATCCGCGCGGAGGACGCCGCGGACCGCTTCCGGGGCCCCGTCCTGATCCTCCAGGGAGACGAGGACGACCTGGTGCCCGCGGAGTCGGTGAAGGAAATGGCGGCCCGGTACGCAGACTGCGACCTGGTGATCCTGCCCGGGGAAACCCACCACTTCGACAGGTGCCCGCAGGAGATGTACAGGCATATCAAAGACTGGCTGGAAAAACACAAATAAAAAAGCCTGCACTACCCTGTCATTCCGAGCGAAGTCGGGGTTCGTAGCGCCTGGAGAAAGAGCCAGTGGCTCTTTCTCAGCGGAGAACGGGTGGCAGCCCCGGGCAGATCTCCCCGCCCGCAGGCGACAAAAAGCCCGCTGCCTTTCGGCAGCGGGCCGGTCTTTTCCTTACGCCTCGGAATCTTCCTCAGCGGGGGCTTCGGTGTTTTCCTCAGCGATGGCCGCTTCCGCGGGGGTATCGTCGACCTTCGCTTCGGGCTCGGCCTTTGCTTCCGCTTCGGCCTCGTCCTTCGCGGCTTTGCCGATCAGTCCGCCGGTGGTCACGTCCCGGATGGCCTTGGGGATATCCAGGCCGACGGCTTGCTTCACGGCTTCAAAGGTCTGCAGCATGGTGCCGGCGGTGTCCCTGGCCATGGCGGTGGCGCCGCCTTCGCCGAAGAGAATGATCTTTTCGGTCTTGCTCAGGGGTTCGGACACGGCGCGGGCGATTTCAGGCAGCTTGTCGGCGACCATTTCCATCATGGCGGCCTGGCCGTAGAGCTGCATGGCTTCCGCTTTCAGCCGCATGGCTTCCGCTTCCGCCTCGCCCTTCATGCGGATGGCTTCCGCTTCCTTCTCCGCGGCGTACAGGGCGGCGTCCGCCTCGGCCTGCCGGCGGTATTTCTCCGCTTCGGCGGCGGCGATGGCGCTGTCCTTGTCGGCCTGCGCCCGCTCGCGGATGTCCACGTTCAGCTTCTCGCGCTGGATTTCGACTTCCTGCCGCTTCAGCTCCGTTTCCTTTTCCAGGCGGGTCAGCTCGGCGGCGGCCTTTTCGGTTTCAAAGGTCTTCCGGATGCGTTCCTGCTCGATGCTGTAGGCCATTTCAGCCTTCGCGCGGGCTTCTTCCGTTTCCTGCTTGAAGGAGGCTTTCTGGACCTCCACGTCGCGGTTCTGGCGGGCGATCTCCGCGTCAGCCTGCATTTCGGCGAACTTGGATTCCTTCTCCGCCGCGGCCTGGGCGATGCGCTTGTCCTGTTCCTTCTCGGCGATGTTCCGGGCCGCCATCGTGTCGATGACGTTGCCGTCCTTGTCGCAGAAGTTCTGGATGGTCAGGTTGATGATCTCCAGGCCCATGTTGCTCATGTCGCACATGGCGGCCTTGATGGATTCCTGGGCGAACTTGTCGCGGTTCTGCACCAGTTCCGCGATCGTCATCTGGCCGATGATCTCGCGCATGTTGCCTTCCAGCACGTCCTTGGCCAGCGCCTTGATCTGGTCGGGATTGTAATGCAGCAGCTGCTCGGCGGCGGTGGCGATGGACAGGTCGTCCGATCCGATCTTGATGTTCGCGACCGCGTCCACGATGACGGAGATGTATTCCTTCGTCGGCACGGGCTGCGCGGTGCGGATGTCCACCTGGGTCAGGCACATGTCCAGTTCGTCAACGCGCTGCAGCGCGGGTACATAGAAGGTCGCGCCGCCGCGGACGATCCGGTAGCCGAATTTCTTGGTCGATACGGTGCCGTCAGGATTGCGGACCTTGTAGTTTCTCCGGATCAGGCCGGAAATGATCAGGGCCCTGTCCGGCGGGGCGATCCTGTAGCGCGGCAGAAACTTCAGCAGAAGTATCAGGCCCGCGATACCGATCAGGATCCAGTACCAGTAGGTCTGGAGGAAAGTGAGGATGTTCTCCATGGTGACGCTCCTTTCTAAAGTGTCAGAGACTTTAATCCTATTCGACAGGCGGCCTCTTCCGTCCTGCCTTGAATAGAATATACGGGAAAACCGCCCCGGAATAAAGGACAGTCCGCGACGAATAGGCACGGTTATTTTTCGGGCCGGAGCCCCGCGGAAAAACTTGAAATTTCCCGGAAACGGGTTATTATAGTATCAGAGAGAACAAGAGGAGGAAACAACTCATGAAAGAGAATATCCGGACCCTGATGAAGGGTAAACTCATACCCGCGATCCTGAGTATCGTCCTGGGCATCGTGCTGATCATCGCCCGCCGGGCCGCCCTGGACGTGCTGGTCAAGATCGTCGGCATCCTGATCGCGGTATCCGGCGTGGCCTTCATCGTCGCGTATTTCGTCCGCGGGGATTCCAACGCCAAGCTGCAGCTTACGGTCGGCCCGGCTGCCGTCGCCGTCATTTTCGGCATTGTGCTGTTCTTCTGCGCTTCTGCCGTCGTGGACTTCTTCCCGATCCTCATGGGCATCATCCTGATCCTGAACGGCCTCAGCCACCTGACCATGGCTTCCGTGGATGACGGCGACCGGGTCCTCACGGCGATCATGGGCGTCATCGTCATCATCTTCGGCGTGCTCATCGTCCTGCGCCCCGGCTTCGTGGCCGACGCGGTCATGGTCTTCATTGGCGCCTTCTTCATCGTCAACGGCCTGTTCGACCTCTTCATCGTCAAGCGCTTCAACGATTCCAACCTGGTGGAATAATAAACCCGTTTCCCCGCTTCAGCGACCCGTAAAGGAGGTATCCCCATGAGCGAACGGAAACCTGACAAGCGTGAACAGGAATGGTCCGACGAGATCCCGATCCCGGAGGACGACGAGTTCCGCCCGGAACCCTATGAGGAAACCTACCGGGACGGAACCCCGAAGAACGAGTGTTCCGACTGGAAGTGACACTTCCTGTCACGACCTGTCACCCCCCGTCACCCAGCCTCGGCAGCATTCCGCAGCCGAGGCTTTTCTGCGCCTCCTGCCGGGCCCGCCAGGCCCGCCGGAAATTGCTGGCGATCACCGTGTTCACCTCATGGGTGTCCAGCATCGCCCACTCATACAGCTGGCTGGGATGCCCCACCACCCGCCGCACCTCCTCCGGCAGCTTCTCAAACTCCTCCCGGCTGTTGTAGATCCCCCGGCACACCGCCTTGTAGACCAGGCACCAGGCTTCGCTTTCCGAAAGGCCTTCCGCCTCCATCATCCGCCCGATCTGTTCGTTGATCGCCCCCGGCACCGGCGGGAACCCCTTCGTGTCCGTGGCGATGTAGTTCATCAGCGCCCGGCTCACCGTGTCGTAGGGCACCTGCGCAAACAGCTGCTGCCAGACAGCGGCTGTCGCCCCGATATCCCGGTCCTTTTTGAACGAAGGATAAATCTCCGTGATCACGGAGAGGATCTTTCCGGTTTCAATTTCATTCACAGCATGAGTCCTCCGATCTTTTTCTCTCCACGGGCATAGGCCAGGAACGGATTCTCCGGCGGTTCGTTCCGCTGCCTGCCCCTGTCCTGTTCCCGGCTCAGCCAGGTGTTGATAAACGCCCGTACGCCCCGCCTGGTTTTCTTCCTCGTGGGGTTGGCCAGGCACCAGCCCCGCATCTTCCGCAGCTCCTGTTCGATATCCACGGCAGGGTAGAGCAGGGCATACTCCTCGATATCCTTCCGGTAGATCCCGAATTCGCTCCCGTCGTTCAGGGGGATTTCCGCCGCGGGCAGCTCCGTGACCTCCGCAGGGAGGGGCACGGAGCCGTACTCCTTCTCTTCTTCTCCCTCTTTCTCTGTATCTTTCTCTTTTTCTTTCTCTGAATTCTTATTCTTATTCTTACATGGCAGATCATAGCAGTCCATGGCATCGGACGGCAGATCATGGCAGTCCATGGTACCGGATGGTTCATCATGGCGCCCGCAGGCACCGGACGGCAGCACACCGCTCCTGCTGTCTGCTGCCGGGGCCTGCTGCGCGCCCCATCTCGCGTCGGCTCCTTTTCGTCCTGCTGCGCGTTTCTTTTCCCGGATCGTCTCATTCTTTATTTCTTTCAGCCTGATCTGTTCCAGATCCGCCTGCAGAATGTCCATCATCTCGCTCAGCAGGATATCCTCCCGGAACCCGGCCTCCTGTTCTTCTCCTGTATCAATAAAGGTCACCAGGGCCTTGACCACCCTGCCGGCTTCTTCATCTGTCAGTTTCAAAAGCGGCCTGCGCCAGCAGGTCCTGAATTTGAACCATTCCATCCGTTTTTCTCCTTTCCGTTTTTCGGGGGAAAACAGCTCTCCCGGTCTCACCATAACACACACTTTTCCAAAATCAACTGACAGCGTCTGTCACCCCATCGAAAAGCGAGGAAAATCAACGCTCACAGCGATTTGCGGAGCCCAAAAAGGCCCGATTTTGGCCCAAAAACGGCCCAAACCCCGCCAAAACACGACACGCCGTGTCGGGAAAAACGGAAAATTTTCTGAAAAAGTGATATAATTTTTTTATTCCAGCGCAGACAGGAGCGTCCGACATGATCCGACCCATCGTTCACGACCCGCTTTTCCTGGCCCGGCCCTCCGCTCCGGCCACCGAGGCGGACCTGCCCATCGCCAACGACCTCATCGACACCCTGCGGGCCAACCTGGACCGCTGCGTCGGCATGGCCGCCAATATGATCGGCGAGCGGAAGCGCATCATCGCCATGGCCAGGGGTCCCATGGTCGTCGTCATGCTGAACCCGAAGATTCTTTCCAAGTCCGGCGAGTACGAAAGCGAGGAGGGCTGCCTTTCCCTGGAGGGCGTCCGCAAAACCACCCGCTACCGCTCCATCCGCCTCTCCTGGCAGGATATGCAGATGAAGGAGCATATCGGCACCCTGGACGGCTTCCAGGCCCAGATCGTCCAGCACGAACTCGACCACTGCGACGGCATCCTGATCTGAATATATTGACTTTTCCCCGTATCTTTCCTATGATGTTCCCGACCAGGCAAAATAAAATATGGAAGGTGTATCGCAATGAAACTGATGAAGAGAATCCTTTTCCTGTTCCTTGCCGCCGCCCTGATTCTTTCCTGCGCCGCGGGGCATGCTGAATCCGTCCAGCCAGTGTCATCCGTGGACCAGGACGCGTTTCTCGCGTGGCTCCGGAACTATGAACCGGAAGCGCAGCTTGAATGGGACCCGTGGAGATACAGCGCCAGTTATCTGAAGTCTGTGGAAGGCGGCAGTTTCCTGGCCTCTCTTACGGAGGACGCGTCCCATGTGGCGTCGGTGAACTTCGACTGGTGGAACGATCTGAATGACGTCAGCATAAAGAACATCCGCGAACTGTGCGCAGCTGTCGGGGATACGCTTTCAGATGAAGCCCTGCAGCAGATCCGCGGCGCGAAGACCCCGGATATGGGCTGGCAGGAAACGGCGGAACTGGAGGGCAAGGAACTCGCCGTTTCTGACAACGGAAAGGTCAGCTTCCGCGGCGGCCAGTACGGCGGATCCCTGGATCTGGTTTTCTCCGAAGAGGCTTCCGCGTCCTTTACCCAGGACGCCCTTTACGACCTCATCGCCCGGACAAGGAAAGACCTCCTTTACGTTACGCTCTCCCGCAGCGGCAGGACGCCTGAAGGACGGGATTATGCCGCGGAGGTCAGGCTGAACTGCGAAGGCGCCGTGCACAGCATTGATATCATGTGCAAGCTGGAATCCGCCGAGGAAATCGCGGCGTTTTTCCAGGACGGCGCCGGGCTCCTGCTTTCCGGGGACGACCTGGAGAAAGCCAAAGCCGCGATTACCGGACAGCTGCCGGTCGTCATGGCGGAAGAAAAAGCCTATGACGAGCATCTTGACTCGAATGTAAGCTTCTCCCTGTACTACAACGCCTACGACGGCGCGCGGATGACTGTCTATCTCAACGTTGTCCCGGCGGAGGCTGCCGGGTTCATCAACGGCATGAAGCTCGTCCGCGGCGAGCATATGCGTCCCAACGACTGACGCTCCCAAAGAAGCCAGACAAAGCCCCTGTAACAGACAGGGGCTTTTCTGATGCCTTGCAAATACTTCGGTGAACCGTTATAATGAGCGGGAGGGAAGGAGGGATGCCCGTGCTTATCAACGACCAGCTCAAAAAGCTGAACATGACAAAATACCGTCTCAGCAAGGACAGCGGCGTTCCGCAGGCAACCATCAACGATATCTGCAGCGGGAAAGCGGAGCTGGAGAAATGCGCTGCCGGAACACTTTTCAGATTGGCGAAAGTGCTGGGCGTCTCTATCGAAGATATCCTCCGGTCTGCCGGAAATGAATACCGCGCGGCGTTTGAAACCTTTAAGAGCAATGTTTGTCACCGGGTCAAAGACATGGGCGACCTGGATTTCATGATTCAGCTTCTGGAATCGGATGAAATCAGAACTTTGTACAACAGGCACTGGTATCCGGAAGCCCTGTATCTGCTGGCGATGCTGGATTATCTTTCCAGGGAGAATCATATTTCCCGCTGCACCAGATATGACGATATCCGAACGCAAAAACTCCGGAATCCGGTCTATCCGGCCGGTGTGATTGTAACCGGAGAGGTTATGGGGTCGGAAGAACCGCTGCGCATGGCTGAACAGGATGCCATTCCGGAGTTCCGCAGATTCAACATCATGGAAAATGAGGTGAGGAACGTTGTCTGATCATCCGTTTACAAAAGACAGCCTTGATCAGTATCTGAAGGAACTCGCGAAGGAATTCAGAAAACGGAATGGTAAGGCGATTCCTGCCGAAATAACGCTGATCGGCGGTGCCTCTGTTGTGATCAATTATGGCTTCAGGGAAATGACGTACGATATGGACGCTATTATGGATGCCGCTTCATCAATCAGGGATGCCATCACCTTCGTTGGCGACAAATACGGTCTCCCCAGAGGCTGGATCAATGATGACTTTATGAAAACCGATTCCTATACGCCTCAGATTGTTCGTCATTCCAAATACTATCGCACTTTTTCAAACATCATGACTGTCCGGACCGTAACAGGGGAATACCTGATTGCGATGAAACTGAGATCAGGCAGGCAATACAAATATGACCGTTCGGATGTGATTGGTATTCTCTGGGAGCAGGAGAAACAAGGGGATCCATTGTCACTGGAAAGAATCAGAAAAGCGGTTGAGGATCTCTATGGTTCATATGATGTTCTTTCGGATGAGGTCAGGCAGTTTATTGAAAAAGCAATTCAGGATGGCAGATACGCGGAAACGTATGCCCGCATTCGTCAGGCAGAAGCAGAAAACAGGGAAAACCTGCTGGAATACCAGGCGGAAAAACCCGGCGTAATCAGCAATGACAATGTGGACGATATCCTTGCAGCCATCAGGAAAAGAAAAGAAGCAGGAGCTCCGGAAAAGGAAACGTAACGCTGAGAGAATCCCTCTTGTCTCTTTTTACACCCGCCACTGTAAATTATCGGCCCGCGCGAAACCGCGCGGACCTTGATTCTCCTCATTTTTCAAAACGGCGCCTGACGAATTCCAGGGCTCTATGTAATTAGCCGCCCCTGTTTATCACTTCCGAAGCATCGTCAAAAATCATCGGTGAACAGGTTGGTCAGGATTCTGTGTCTGTAACAGAGCAGGAAACAAATTTCCCTCTGTCGAATTGTCGCGGAAGAAAAAGACAGGGGAGGAACCCGCGATGTACGACGATCGGTTCTGCGCCGTCTGCGGCGAGATGATTGGCAAAGGAAGCGGATTGCGGCTGGGAAACGGGGAAAATGTCTGCAAGGACTGCGCGGATCAGGACTGCCGGAAGTGCGCGAAATGCGGCGCCCTGTTCCGGGATATCGGCATGGTGATGGTGAAGAGGAAATGGTACTGCCGGAACTGCGCCGACGAACTGCTCGGGGAATAACATACACAGGAGCGGAAAGATGACGAACAGCCTGCTCATTGCCCATACCACCCGGGAGGACCGGGAGCGGATCGTGGCGGAATCCATCGGGAACATCTCGGGCCTCTGCGACGGCTGCAGCCCGGGGATCATCGAGATGTACCAGGAATATATCGACGGAAAGAAAGAACTCCGCGAGATCAACGCGGAGTTCAGGGCCCGGTATATGTCCGGCGCGGAAGGCCCGGAGCACACCGGCTGCGGGATGGGCTGACGCTCATTTGCTTCAGAACGGGTCGTTCCCGTCGTTCCCGAAGGGATCTCCCTCGATAAACGCGTTCTGGCCCATCATAAACTCTTCATCCAGGAAGCCGGCGCTGTTGTTGCCCACGCCGATAAAACTCGCCCCGCCGGTGCCGTCCTCAAAGGACTGGCCCACGGGGTTCCCGTTCATATCAAAAAAGTCCTCCCCGCCGCCCAGCACGCCGGGCAGGGAATAGCCGACCATGTTTCCGGCGGAGTCATACACCGTGGATCCACCGAACGCGCTTTTAATGATATGGTAATGCTCCATGGAAACGCCTCCTTTTACTCTCTGAATACCACATTTTCACCGTCGCTGTAAAGCCGGATCGTTCCGCTTTCATCCGTCCGGAGCACCCTCGCCCCGACGGCCTTCAGCCGGGACAGCACTTCCGCGTGGGGATGGCCGTAGGAGTTGTCCTTCCCGGCGGAGATCACGGCGTAGGCCGGCTGCACGGCGCGGAGGAACTCCATGGTGCTGGCGGTGCTGCTCCCGTGGTGGGAAACCTTCAGCACGTCCGCCTTCAGGTTCACCCTGCTGTCCAGCATCATATACTCGGACCAGTCTTCCGCGTCCCCGGTAAAGAGGAAGGAAGTCTTTCCGTAATCCACCCGCAGCACGATGGACATATCGTTGGTCCGCCCCTGGGCCGCGGCCTCCGGCCAGCAGTGGAGCACCGTCACCGTGGCCCCGCCCAGGCGCAGTACGTCGCCCTCCTGCGGCACGGCGATTTCGGTGCCCTGCCGCCGGGCGTATTTCATCACGTACTCAAACGCTTTGGAGTCCCATTCCAGGACCGGGGTCAGCAGCAGGTCCGCCGGCGCCGCGTTCAGCACCGCGGACAGGCCGTATACATGGTCCACATGGGGATGGGTGGACACCGCGTAGTCGATATGGGTCAGCCCCAGCCCGTCCCGGATATACCGGTACACGGATCCCGCCGCGGCTCTGGGGCCGCCGTCGATGACCATGCTCTCGCCGTCGCAGACCACCACGGCGCAGTCGCCCTGGCCCACGTCCAGGAAATGCACTTCCAGTTCCGCCAGCGCCAGGGCCGGCACCAGCAGAAGAAGCGCCAGGACAAACGATATCATCCTCCTCATTGCTTTCATCGGCAGGCGGGGTTCACCGTGAGGTTTCCGCCTGCCTTACGGAAAGTATAGGGGAGGACTGCCCCGGAATACAGGACCGGGTTGGAAGAATAAGGAAACCTATTTTTCATCCCTTTTCCGGATGCCGGTTTTTTTCATCATCCAAAAAGATAGAATGACTATGCCGGGAGAAAGAGAACCCCGGGAAAGAAGGGATGAAACATGACCGCAACCAAAACCGTTTACGCCGTCTGCCCCCGCTGCTACAAGCGGGCGGTGATCGTCTCCCACCGCTGGGACTGGGACCGGGACCAGGACTACGCCGTCCTCAAGTGCGGCTGCGGAAAGTCCGAGGTCCCCTTTGACGAGGGCCGGGTGCTGGATATCGACCTGAACAACCCCTACATGGAGGAGACCCACTTCAAGCTCCTGATCCCCCAGAACTATGACTATGACGGCATGTGGAACAAGATCGGCGGCTGCCTCATGGCCTCCTGGGCGGAGAAGGGATGAACCTCTTTCGACTGCCTGTGGCAGAAGTATCGAAAGAGGTGAATTCAAGCGAAGCAAGCGAGCTGCCCTGTGGGCAGTCGCGCCGACTGAGCTTGCGGACAGAAAAACGGAGGACCACCACCATGACATGGAAAGATATCGCGGCGGAACTGACCAAAGACTTCATGGCCTTCGGCTGCCGCTTCAGCCGGAAGCGCCTCCCGGAGATCGCCATGGCGTATGACTGCACGCCCCTGTTCTTCTGGAACTGGATGGACGACCCGGAGACCCCCAAAACCGAAACCGGCTTCCTGCGGGTGCTGGGCTACGCCTGGAAAAAGTACCTGGAAAATGAGTCTGAACCCGGCGAACCTCTGAGGGCCGCCAGTGGCGGAAATTCCGTCAGAGGTGAGGTTGCGGGAGAGAGCCGGAGGGCAGCGTAAAGGAAAACAGCCCGCGCGAAAACCGCGCGGGCTTTGATTTTTCTCGCTGCTTATTTTTCCTTCTTGCCGAACAGCAGCCCGGAGATTCCGCCGATCACTTCCTGGGCGGTCTGGCTTCCGGTACCGAAACCGCTCCTGAAAACATAGTCCATGGCGTCATAGAACGCCTTCAGGGCCTCTTTTTTAAACGCTTCCTTGTAGTACTCCTCGCTCCTGTCCCGGACCTTGCATTTTTCCCTGAATTCAGTATAGGCGTCATACAGGGTTTTCTTCCATTCGCGCCCGAGCAGCTTGTCGCCCGCCTTTTCCTCGAATTCATTGATCCCCGCGCAAACGTCCTGGGGAATATCCATGTAATAATATTTGATCAGGCTTTTGGTTTCCTCATGGTACTTTTTGTACTCGGCGATCTTGTCGTCGTTCAGCGCGTCCAGGCCAGAGAAATAACGCTCATACAGGTTCATATACCGGGTATAGATGGCGCGGAGGATCGTTGTCAGATCTTCCGTTTCCTTCGTTTCTTCCTCCAGCATCTGCTTAATTCTTTCATTGCTCAGTTCGACCATTGTGATCCTCCTTCATTCATATCCCGTCCCGGATGACCCAGGGCCGGGTCTTTTTCAGCATCGCCTGGTATTCTTTGGACACGGCCTGGTAATCCACAAACTCCATCAGCGGAACCTTCATCTCCGGCCGGGCGGTGGATTTGATGGGATTCTCATACCGGGTCTTGCCAAACTCGTCGGAAACAGACTGGTAATCTACGCTTTTCCTTCTGCCGGCCATATGAATCACCTCAATTGTTGTGTAAACAAGATAACACAATATTGTGAATCGGGCAACGGGAATGGTATAATACCCCCATCATGATGATTACGGAAGAGGCGGGAGAATGAGGACGCAGGCCGGAACGGACGTCGCGGCGGAGAAAGCCAGGGGACTGCTGATCGATTTCCTCGCGTATGCTGTCGCTTTTATTGCCGCGGGCCTTCTGTCCTGGCGGATCGAGGATCCCCTGATCGCCACCGCCGTGTTCACGGGAACAGCCACGCTGCTGGTCTATGTCGTTTCCGTCTTATACGCGGACGTCTCCGTTTACGATCCTTACTGGAGCGTCGCCCCGCCGGTGATGCTCATTGCCAATATCCTGAAATACAAACTGTTTAATATCAACGCCGTCATCCTGCTCCTCCTCGTCGGCGTCTGGGCCTTCCGCCTGACCGCCAACTGGTATTCGACCTACCGGGGCGTGGGGCATGAGGACTGGCGGTACGCGCAGTACCGGGAGCGCCTGTCGCCCCTGGCCTTCCAGTTTGTCAGCTTTTTCGGCCTGCACTTTGTGCCGACCGTCGTGGTCTACGGCGGGATGGTCAGCGCCCTGCTGGCGATCCGGCAGGAACACTTTGCCCTCCTTTCCGTAGCCGGGGCGGCGGTGATGCTCCTGGCCGTCAACCTGGAATATGTTTCGGACAAAGCCATCCATGACTTCCTGCGGGAGCACGGGGAGGAGCGCAGGACCTGCGACGTCTCCGTATGGAAATACTCCCGCCATCCGAACTATCTCGGGGAGATGCTGTTCTGGACGGGCCTGTACCTGTATTATCTTCCCCTCTGCCCGGACAGGTGGTACGCCGGGCTGGGCTTCCTGTCCATCATCCTTTTGTTCTGCCTGGTTTCCATCCCGATGATGGAACGCCACAACCTGGAGCGGCGGGCGGATTACGCCGCCTACCGGGCCAAGACCCCGGTCCTGATTCCCTTCCCCCGAAAGGAAACCCGAGAATAAGGAAAGCGCAGCAAAGCAATGGGCATAACCAAAACAGATTTCATGCGGGGCATGCAGTGCCGGAAGATGCTCTGGCTGGACCGGCACAAGCCAAGCCTGCGGGTCATCCCGCCGGAGACCCGGGCCCGGCTGGACGCCGGGAACGACTTCGGCGACCGGGCCATGGCTATGTTCGGGCCGTATGAGGAAATGACGGTTTACAGGCCGGGCACGACCGTGCCGGACAAGCAGAAGATGCTGGAGAACACGCAGGACGCGCTGCGGCGGCGCGTGCCGGTGATCTGCGAGGCGGCCTTCAGCAACTATAACAATTACTGCGCCGCGGATATCCTGCAGAAGACGGAAACAGGATATGACCTGTATGAGGTCAAGAACGCCCCGGAAGTGCATGGGCAGTTTGTCCGGGACGCGGCTTTCCAGTATTACATTATTTCGAGATGCGGGCTGAGGATCGACAGGATATATATCGTCACCCACGGCCCGGACGAGGAAAACCCTTTCGTTCCGGTGGACGTGACGGAGGAAGCGAAAGGGTATTACAGCTGGATCAACGACAACATCTGGGACCTGAACCGGATGTGGAAGGAAAAGGAAGAACCCGCCATCGAACCGGGAGACCAGTGCGCCTGCCCGTATGAATGCTGGTATTACGGCTACTGCCATACGCCGAAACCGGAGCAGGTGGGGATGGAACTGAAGTGAAACAGGGGGACGGTTCTTTTCGTTGCACCAGAACGGCCGCGGAATTTCCGCGGCCGTTTCCTTTTTGGGATGCGCGAAAAATGCCGCATCCGGTTTGGTACGATGAATATGCCGGAAGAAGCCATACGACCGAAAACACGAGGAGGAATCTGACAATGACGATCTGGTTTACGATTGCGGGAACGAGTCACTACCTGGGGGATGAATTCCTGGAAAAGGGTATGAAGGTCCGCCTGGAGAAGGAGCCGGACAACAAGGTAGACAAGGAGGCCATCAAGGTCATGATGAAGGGCCTGGGGCAGATCGGCTATGTGGCCAACAGCCCGTACACCGTTGTCGGGGAGAGCTGGAGCGCCGGAAGGCTGTATGACAAAATCGGGGATACGGCGAAGGGCCGGGTGTTCCTGGTGACGGAGAAAGGCGTTCTGTGCTGGCTGGATACGGAGAAGAACCCGGTACCGGAAAAGGCCTGAACGGATGCCAGAAATATTTCTTATGATTGTTGAAAAGCAATGTGCATGGTATAATCATATTGGCTTTATGGAGATTGTGGACTGATTAGCCTTAGGGAGTGAGAGTATGCCGGAGATCAGCAGGTTTTACGGTCTGGTCATAAAAATGATCTATAAAGATGAATTATATGAAGCATGGAATCAGGCGGTAAGAAATATCCCATTTAGCAAGATTGATCCGCTGAAGTAAGATCGGAGGATAAATATGTTTATCAGAGACGGCATAGTATATGGCGGAGAGCCGGAACAGCCGATCAAAGTTGATTATGTTAAGGTTTTGCCGGACATGATGATGCTGATCCGGTTTAACAATGGCGAGTTAAGGCTTTTTGATGCCACATTGCTGGAAGGCCCTGCGTTTGAACCTCTTCACGATGAGCAGGTTTTTTCGAACCCTGTAATAGACCATGGCGTGGTCACATGGTTGGATGGGGACATCGATTGTGCACCGGAGTTTATGTACACGCACAGTTATGAATATTCGATGGTTGGCTGACTGTGCAACAGGGGGACGAACCTCTTTCGACCGCCAGTGGCGGGAATTTCGAAAAAGGTGAGATCAACGGCGTTTTCACGGCCGCTGCCAGTGGCAGATGAAGGCCGGGGGAACGTTAATAAAGCGAGCTCCCCGGGTTTGGAGCGCCCGGAAAAGGAGCCAGTGGCTCCTTTTCAGCGGAAAACGGGCGGCAGCCCCGGCAAAGGAGTCGCGCCGACTGAGGTTGCGGACCGGTTCTTTTCGTTGCACATGCACAGCCGCGGAAGTAATTCCGCGGCTGTGCTTCTTTTTTGGGGATGCGCGAAAAATACCGCATCCGGTTTGGTACGATGTGTATGCCAGAGGAATAGGCAGACGTATTTTGCTGATCCGGTCCTGTACCGCGGGGCCCTGGCTGGGTATGATACGGGTGACGGAAACGAACTGACCGGCCTGTCCGAAGGAGGCAGCGTATGTTTGATTATGATAATGACGGAAAGATGGATCCCGGGGAAGAATACCTGGCCTTCCGGATCTGGGAAGAGATGTGCCTGGAAGACGGAGAGGAAGACCGGGACGACCGGGACGGGGAAGACGGATTGAGGACGGAGCAGTGACGGGGAATCAGAGGAAATGGGCGCTGGCCAGGGATGAGCTGGCGGACGCGGTGGTGTATCTGGGGTATCCGGAGGAACTGGCGGACCTGCTGGCGAAGCAGCTGGGAAGCCCGAAGGCAATGATGCGCCTGGCCAGCTATCTGTGCCAGGCGAAGCCGGGTTCCCTGGAGGAGATCGTGGATGAAACCCTGGCCATCCGCTCGGAGATTGAAGCCTGGCGGGAGAAGAAGGAATACCTGGAGGCGCAGGACGGGTATAACCGCTGGCTGAACAGCGCGGAGCGGTGGGAGGCCACGGACTTCTGATATTGTCGCCTGGGATGCGACCCGGAAAAAAACAGAGAGGGGTATGATCATTGACAGACAGGGGAATTCAATTTATGCTTGAAGTCAGAAATTCAACTGTGAATTGAAATTTTCTGTTTTTGCGGGAATCATATGATATGGTGTTTTCGGAAGGGGGCAGGCACAATGGCGGAAAACAATAAGATGCATGAAATCATCGGGAGGCGTATCAGGGAGGCGCGGAAGGTTAGAAAGCTGAGCCAGGAAAAACTGAGCGAGAAGCTGGGGGTCAGTTTCCAGGCGGTAAGCAGCTGGGAGACCGGGAAGACTGTTCCGGATTCTGCTCACCTGCCTGATCTTGCCAGGGAGCTGGATGTTTCCCTGGACGCGCTGTTTGCGGAAAGGGAGAAGAAGTGGAAACTGAAGCCGGTGAACTTCAGCGCGGACCGCATGTTTACCTTTGTGAAGAGCAAAGCGCAGGATTACGGCCTGAAGCAGACGCTGGCGGTGATGGGTATTCTGCGGAAAGCCCATGAGAAACAGCCGCGCAAATCAAAGTACGGCTTCGGAACCACATACATGGTTCATCCGCTGACATTGGCCTGCCACGCCATGGCGCTGGGCCTGAAGGATGACGATGTGATCGCCGCCTGCCTGGCCCACGATATGGTGGAGGATACCAATCTGAAGCTGTCGGATCTGCCGGTCGGGGACCGGGTGAGGGAAGCGGTTCGCCTGGTTTCCAAATCGGAATATCCCTGGTCGGAAGATTGGGAGGATATCTATTACGCGAAGATCGGAAGAAACCCGCTGGCGTGCCTGGTGAAATGCCTGGACCGGATCCATAACGTGGCCGGAATGGCGGACGCCTTCGACCGGGAATGGATGATTAAATACATTACGGAAACCGAGCAGTATTACGATGATCTGCTGGACGGGGTCAGGGAAATCCCGGAATGGGACGACGCCTGGTGGCTGCTTCGATACCAGCTGCTGTCCCTGGTGGAAACCTTCAAGAGACTGTTGTGAGGGGAGACGGAAGATGGAAGATAAAATGAAAAATATCTGGAAGGAAGGCGTCTTCGGCGTGGTGACCGGGGACGCGCTGGGCTGTCCGGTGCAGTTTGAAAGCCGCTCTGAGGTGACGCAGCATCCGGTGACCGGCATGCGCGGCCAGGGCACGTTCAACCTGCCGGCCGGCTCCTGGACGGATGACAGCAGCCTGACCCTGGCGCTGCTGGACAGCATCTGCGAAACCGGCACGCTGGACCTGAAGCATATCATGGAGAACTTCGTTTTCTGGCTGGACGACGGGAAGTTCACGCCCTATGAGGAGGCCTACGATATCGGCTTCGGGACGGTACAGGCGATCCGGAAATACAAGCTGCTGCGGGATCCGTATGAGTGCGGCGGAAGGGAAGAAAGCAACAACGGCAACGGCAGCCTGATGCGGATCATGCCGGCCTGCCTGTACTGCTGCGCGAAGGGCCTGGAGGAGGAAGAAGCCCTTTCCCTGATCCATGCCGTCGGCAGCCTGACCCACGCCCACCTGAGGGCGAACATTGCCTGCGGGCTGTACTTCTTCATGGTCCGGGAAATCCTGAAGGGCGCCGGCAGCCTGAATGAGCGGCTGCAGGCCGGCCTGGATAAGGGCTTCACGTATTACGGCAAAAAACCGGAGAACAAGGCGGAAGTAAACCATTACAACCGGCTGAGGGACCTGAAGGCCTTCGCGGAGGTCCCGGCGGAGGAGATCCGGGGCAGCGGATATGTGGTAGCCACCCTGGAGGCGGTCATCTGGTCCCTGATCACCACCGGCTCATTCACGGAGGCGCTCCTGAAGGCGGTGAACCTGGGGGAGGACACCGACACAGTGGGGGCCATCGCCGGCGGCCTGGCCGCGCTGTATTACGGGTATGACGCCATTTCCCCGGAATGGATCGCTGAGCTGAAGAAAAAGGACTGGATTGCGGAACTCTG
>JBGUHQ010000036.1:0-89432 GCA_045112195.1 Christensenellales bacterium
ATTACCCTGCTGAAGCGGATGACTGAAAAAGGCGCTGTCAGTATGGATGACTCCGCGCGGGCGAAGAAATATGTCCCGCTGATTACCCGGGAGGAAGCATCTACGGAGGAAACACACAAATTCCTGAATCATGTTTTCAAGGGAAAAGCATCCCTGCTTGTCAATCATCTGGTAGACAGCGGAGATCTTTCCGAGGATGATCTTCAGGAAATCCTGAATGTCATGCGCGGAGAAAAAAAGTAAACCGCGTAAATAAATGATGTCTCCTGAATCGTCTGTATAGATGGGAGGTCTTTTTGCGATGCGTTCTGCAACGATTTTTAATTTTCTGATTGAAGCAAACATCATGGCTTCAATCGCGATTTTGCTGATGATTCCCCTGAGGAAACTGCTCAGGAAACAGATGGGCAATACCGCAATTTGTTTTGGCTGGCTGCTGATTGCTCTTCGGCTGCTGATTCCCCTGACACTGCCCAATCCATTGATTCATGAGATCCGACCGGCTTTTCTGGACGATACTGCGATCCGGCCGATCGCCGGTCAGGTCAAAGTCCGGTTGGTGGATGCCATCGGTGATCTGGGAAGGGTTTTCTGGCAGGCCGGTAACCGGCAGGCATACTCTGATATGCAGAAAGTGGCTGTCGGGGTGGATTATAACGGCTATCCTGCTGTGCTTGCCTGGATTTGGGTGGCCGGATGTGTATTGATTCTGTTGTGGTTCGTCTATAAAAACGTGAAATTCAGAAAGGCACTGAGGAATAATCGGATCGAAGAAATATCCGGTGAACTGAAGGATCTCTATCTGCAGTTGTGCAGGGAACGGAAAGTAAAACCTGTACCGGTATATTTTACTGATCCGGTACCCGGAGCCTGCCTGGTGGGTGTATTCAGGCCTTATATCGTTCTCCCCCTCATTACTGCTCCGCAGGATGTAAAGAATGTTCTGACCCACGAGGTTTGCCATCTGAAAAACAAAGATCACCTCTGGGGAGTGCTGAGGCTTTTCTGCTGTGCTATCCATTGGTTTAACCCGCTGGTCTGGATCGCGGCTTCCATGAGCAGAACGGATAGCGAACTTCGCTGTGATGACCGGGTAACCGGGCCGATGAATGAATCAGAGCGGAAAGAATACGCCAATGTCTTGGTTCTTGCGGCGGCAAGGAAAAGCATGCCCGGGCTGGGTGTTATGGCTACCGGGATGACCATGACGGGAAAACGGCTGAAAAACCGTTTGCTTACGGTGCTGGCCGACAGGCAAACGAAACGCTGGCTGACGATTTCTTTTGCTGTTCTTGCTTCGCTGTGCCTGATCGCTGCTTTTTGTACCAGTGAGTGGGGGCAGAGCATACGGCAATCTGTCTCGTTTGCAGAGTCTGAAGCTGTTCATCTGGTGCCTGAGCATCAGGACCGCCAGATGCCGGAAGATCTCCGGGAATGGGAAAAAGAGCTTTGGACACTGGCCGGATACGATTATGAAGAGATGGCACCATATAGGAGTACGGCGGCATTGCAGCAGTGGGAAGATGCCGGTACACTGACGCGGGTTTTTTATGATCACGATGGAATCAACCGGTATTGTACCTTTGCAGAGGACGGGACGTTGCTCGAATTGCAGGATGTGGATGTGCCGTGGCTCAGCGGAGATCTCCTTGACAATAGAAAGTATTCCCGGGATGAGAGGGCGAGGCAGGAGATCTCAGATCGGCTGATTGCTTTCCTGGATACTGTGAATCCGGGAATGAGTCAAACCATTGATCATATGGAAATAGACTGGGAAAGCGCTCAGGACGGAGAAATCTGGATGCAGGTAAATGGTATCCCTAAAGACCAGGAACAAGGCGAAGCGATTTCTTTTGTTGTTCGTATTGAGCCGGATTGGCAGATTCAGTATTTCGCGTGTATTTCGAACGGCTGACAGAATGATCGTTAAGCGCAGTGGAAAAACATAGGAGGACACTGAGATGAACCGGATAATGAAATGCTTATGTGCATTAATCCTTATGATGGCGATATGCAGTGCACTGACCGGGTATGCAGAAGAAGAAACGGACATCGAAAATGATCAGATTCCTGTAGTGGTATCCTTTGATCTCACAAGATGGGATCGCTACTGGAAACCCGGTGAAAAAATAATGGAAGACACAGAAGAGTCACGTATACAGGTGAATGCAATCCTGGAAAAAGCCAATCAGGCTTCTGAAGGAACGCTGGTTCGCGACGGTGCAGACGCAGATACCGTAGAATTACAATATGAATTGTACCAGCGCATGTTACAGGATGGAGCGAAAATTGAGCCGCAACTTTTTGACGATATCGGGACATATACTTGGGCTGTCGGTCTTCCGGACGAGCAATCCATCACACAGGATCAGGCTTGGCGCATTGCCTGCCAGGTCCTATTGGAAGAAGCAGGGATCTCTGAGGAGCAGTTAACTCACTTCTATCCGCATTTTTCTTATGAAACAAGTGATCCTGAAAACCCGTTCTGGCATTTGAATCTGATGCCATATGATGCCGGGTCAGAAGTCAGTGTGGTATACGAGGTGGCTGTTTATGCGCACGATGGCAGCGTTTGCGGATATAAAATCGGTGTACCGGTTGGGTGATAGGGATAAAAAGTGCCAACGAAGCGTCGCGGGGAGATGATTTCATGAAAAGATTCTTCAATACAACCTTGATTTCTATTATCCTTTTGCTGTTCACGATCCTGCTGCTGAGTGCGTATGCAGAAGAAGGTCTTGTTTACTGGATCAATCCAAACGGCGGCAGATATTACCATCTGGATCAGAACTGCCCCGTTGTAAACCCCAAATACCTTCCCCTGCAGGTCAGCTTGACAAAAGAAGAACTGGAACAGCCGGCGAACAGTTTCTATCTTCCGTGCGATATTTGTGTGGACGAAAGCCACGTAGCATCTGTTCCGGAAGAATTGAAAGAAACTGGAACGCCAACGGAAGAATCGGTTTGGGAAATGATTGTTGATCCCCAGTATTCTGAATATGCGCTGACAAACCGCTATATCAGGGAAGCACCTGTTTTTCTCGATGAGCATAACATGCTGGCGAAAGCGGCAAGAGATGCGGAAGGATATACCACGGAAAGCAGATATCTGCAGTGGTACCGGGACGGAAAGCTTTTCAGAGAGACTGAACACAAATACAGGGACCCTTCCCGCTGGCAGTATGAAGGCATTTTTCTTTCCCTGCCAGACGGAGATGTCGGACTGGCAGCCATTGAAGCCAATGCGCTGAACTTCTATCGTTGGGATGAGGATGGTCTGACGCTGGAAAAAGAAATCCCGGGAAAGTGGATTGAGCTTTATGGAAACACAAAAGCCATCTGCGCCATTAAAACAGACGAGAACGGAACAACTGCCCATCTGTTCAATCCGACCGGACAGGAAATCTGGACTTTTCTGTTTAATGATCCTGGCAGGTTAACCGGATGGCAGGCCAGACCGACCGCAACTGACGAAGCCGGCACCTGTCTTGCGATTGTCCGGGCTGAATCGGATTTACTTACTGCCTTTTTTATCCGGGATGGGGAAACCGTTTCACAACAGAACCTGCTGTATGGCGGGGGCGGTTTCTATGCCGGAGATCAGACCTATATCCTTTCGGAAACCACCTCTGACGATAATCAGTATGCGGATATCATCCTGGATCATCGGGATGCGAATGGAAAATGTCTTGGAACCAAACGGCTGTCCGGTGATCGGGTGGTGAAATCCATACACGCGATACAGTATCATCCTGAAACCGGCGGTTATACAGTATATGGCCGCGCTGTGGCGAATTCACGGAAAGTATACACAGTCTTCCGGATGGAACTGGACAGTCAGATGAACCAGCAATCCATCAGCGTCCGAAACTTTGATTTCCATCAGGATTACAACTTTTCAGTGATTGCTGTACCGGGCGGAGAAGCATTTGTATACTGCAGAACTTATGATGAATCCTATGTGCAACCGGTATTGGTACCGTTCAGTGTGCTTGAAGAAACCGAAACACATGGATTACGGTTGCATTGATTTCAGGAAAGGTTTTTGTCATTTCAACGTTGTTTTTCCGGGAGGGTTAAGCATGAAAAGAAAGCCCATCATCTGCGGAATTCTGGCAATCTTCTGTATGCTGATATCTGTCGGGACTGCGGAAAAAAATAACGACAGAAAAACTCTGCTGGAGAAGATTTTATCCTCATATTCTGCCGGGAACGTTGTTCTATCCCGTCAGGTACAGATTGTTTATTCGGCTGTAAACTTCAGAGAATCCCCCGGAGGGAAAGTGATAGCAAGCCTACAGGGTGGAGAGCTTCTGGAATGTCTGGATGAAGAACAGTACAAGGGAAATTTGTGGTACCATGCCCGGTCTGAACAGTACGGGGATGGATATGTGATTGGCACATACGCGAAGCCTGTATGGAACAATCAGAGTTACTGGCCGCTGTCTGAGCCGGAAGATACGATCTCCGTTTCGGATAACATGTATTTGTTTGCTTACTGGATGGGCACATATCAGCTGGATCACGGTCTTTCCGTCATAGAGGATACGGGATCAGACAGAATGCTTAATATCGCTCCGATGACTGTTCGCGGAAACATGTCCGTGGTTCCGAAGGACATGAAAATCGAATTGGCATTAAAGCTATATGAATTTGGATTGATCTGTTTGAATGACGCCTATGATCAATTGCGGGATGATTCATTGCGTTTTGAAAATAGGGATGAAATCGCTTCAGATGTTCTATGGAAACACTATGGAACAGATAACGTCTGGGAGATCATGACAAAGCAATCCCTTGTTCTGTTTGTTCATGTGAATGATCTGCATAGTGTTGGTCAGCTTTCAGATAGAGACAGAATGATCAGTGATGCACTGTTGCAGAGGCTTGTCGAGGAACATTGATTATTCGAAACAAAGATGAAATGTATGGAGATATTAAGGATGTTCAGTTTTTGGAGGTGAATCACGTGAGACACATGATCAGAATTGTTGCTTTGACTATGGTTATCGTTTTAATTCTTAGTGTTGCTTCTGCTGAGCAGATCGTGTATTCAGAACGTTGCATAAAAATCAAGCAGGCAGAACGTGCCATACAGGAGAAATACCAAATCATTCCAGAAATGTACACATTTTTTGTGCGCAATATTACAGAATCTGACGATGGAACCATTACGGTATCATTGACTGGAACAGATTGCTATTACTGGGTTCTTGGGACTTATACAGGTTCGTCTGATGGAAGGAACACAACAGCGTCATGGAGCAATGAAGGGAAGCAAACCTATGGCGGCTTTGATGCGCCTGCATGGGATGCCCTTCAGCTTCATCAGATGGTTGATCTTGCCAGAAAAGAACGCGATACAAGCGCTTTCTTTCATCAGGCAGTAGCTATCGCTCAACGTGATGACCCTGACTATACGGAGCTTAGGCCTGAAGATCCTATGCTGATCTATGAACACGGATTCGAAATGACAGTACCTCATCCTGATCATGAAACAATAGAAGCAAAAAGCAAGTTTACCAAAGAACAACTGAACAATATGGCGATCACTGCTATTACCGAGACATATGAGCTGGATTCTGATGTGGCTGAAAAAATCAGTGAAGTGGATAGCGAACCGGATTTCCGATATGAGATCAAGGATGGGCAGTTGATATATCATGCCTGGATGGGCTTGCAGCAAAGTGATGAAGATTATTCAGACATTACCGTTCCAAAGAATAAACATGACGGGCAATATCTTGTTATAATCAACGCGGAGACCGGTATCATTGAAGATGTGTTATACGACGCATTACTGACGGCTGCGGGTTAAGGTGATCATTATGAAAAAAACGTTGTTTATCAGCCTTCTGTGTGCTGTGATGCTTTTTTCGGCATATGCTATTGCGGAGGATCAGGGCGGAACCCGGATCACTGACGCTCTTATGCAAGCAGGCATCACCGAACCTGTGCAGCTCTCACAGTGGGGCGACACGGCAGCCTGCTTCACAGAGACAGAGGGTAAGAAGAGACTGGTCGTACTTGAGAAGAAAGAAAACGTATGGCAGATCAAAATCGACAACCCCACAGCGCTGATCCAGGATGCTGACTGGCCGGAACTGTATCTCGAAAGCGATATCTCGATATACTGGATCTATCTGCTATCAGATCAGGAGGTCCTCCGATATCATAGTTCACGAAACATAGACGGTATCTGGGGACCAGTGGATCAATACTACGCGGGTAGTGGTTACGGCGAATATACCCATAGTTGGATTACCATATGGGATGAAGCGCACGGCGGTGAGATTATCCGCAGCTTTTACATTTCGGACAAGAACGACAATACGGAACTGATCCAGATGGATCCTCTGCCCGCTACGTGGGTAGGAGATCATATTATGTTGGCGGACTTTGATCTTCGGGGCTTTCCGACGCTAATTGACCCGCAATTAGGTGCATGGTTTGAAACAGACCGTTTCTTTGTGGAGGCTTGTGCAAGCCTGATGCCGGATTTCTCCTATATTAAATGTATTCTCAAGGATGGTGCCATGCACTTTCTCGTACGAAACTTAAATACTCGCGAAAAGTTTTATGTGATTGTAGAGTACGCCAACCAGCGTAAAGTAAATCTGATTATGAGCTCACCCCTTCCGGAAGACACTTATCTGGGGGTAGAAAACTTTACCGACAGCCTATGGATTGACGGGCGATGCGTGACGGTTCAGCTGCTCTATTCTGGCAAGGCAGGATTGGAATACATCTATGATGACGGGGCCTATTCAAAAGAAACCGGAGGTTTCCTGTTCTTTGGTGACCGTACTGTGTGGGATGGCTCTGAAGTGCCAACCCATACCATCCTCTATGGTGATCATCCCTGGGGTGATATCACGCAGATAGATTGGAACAATCTGCCCCACAATCTGGACGAAGCTTCCACACAGATGGATGCCAGCGCATATGCTATGGTGGTCAATCCCAAAGCTACTGACCGTCTGCATCTGAGAGAGTTGGCAGACAAAGGGAGCCGCTCCCAGGGCAAGTATTATACCGGGACGCCTGTAGGCGTTTCAGCTCAGGACGGAGAATGGACACTGGTTGCCTTCGGCGACCGGCGCAGCTGGCGCCGTGGGTACATGATGAGTCGTTACCTGACCCTTGGACAAACTGGCAAAGCCCTGTACCTGGATATTTCTGCCATGCCGCAGTTAGATTCAGGAGGCAAAAAGCTGAAAGTCTTCAAAGAACCTCAGATCGGCGACTATATATGGCACACAGAAGCGAACTGGAGTACCATGAAGGTGATCGGGATTATCGGGGACGAATGGTATCATGTCTGGTTTCCAGCCACTGGAGAGTATGGCTTTGTTCGGCAGGGCGATCTGACGGAAGGAAACGGCTAATACATGTATACTTCCATTGACACGTTTCTGCAGGGATTGAATTGCTGTTTATAGGGAGGAAGCGCAATGAAGAACCTTATCAAAATGGCAACCATTTGCTTGTATGTAATTCTGCTGTTTTCCATCTGCATTGTTCATGCTGATACTGAATCTTCAGATCTGCATAACGCCTTTGGCTATGTGGATGGCGATCATTATAGGAATCCATTCCTTGGCATCGAGATACGATGGCCTGAAGCGGAATACAAGCTTCCGCCATCCTCTTCTATTGATGATATAATTGCCAATTTCGAAGATTCTTCTGACGGAATGGTGTTGATGATGCTGAACGATACGAATGATGAAGGTTTATCTCTGAAACTATACCGAAGCACTTCAAGGGGAATAACGGAGCCTGCAATTTTAGACAGAGATGATGATTATCAGGCTGTATTGCTGGATCAGCTTTTACTCACACTGAATTCAGATGAAAAAAATCTCCCCGTTTTGCCGGGAAGCATCCAAACGATTGAATTGTCTGGTAGGAAAGCATATTGGATTCCTATCAGTTATAATTATTGGGAAGGACAGCTTCACACAATTAACATTCAAATAAGTATTGGAGATTACAATGTGCTCATCATCGCGAATTCCTATCAGCCACTTAGCCCAGAAGATGTTTTTTCAAAAATCAGTTTTTTTGAACAATGATACTGCTGTTTTAGCATCTTTGGAATAAAATGTTCACAAGCGGCTGGCTAACAGATAATTATGGAGATCAATGGTGACGGACGCAGGAAACTGGTAAAAGAGTTTATCTCACATGTGCATGACGGAAGCATGTGCAGGTATCCTGTGAGTTTTGGAAAAGGAGAGAAAGAGTTGATGTTAAAAAAACTGACCTGTGTCAGCGTGGTTTTAATGGTAATCATGCTGGGTATGACAGTTTTTGCGAGAGCGGACTCGCAGGAAACAGTGGAATGCACTCCTGAGGATGGTGATATCAAATCATCGGAAGCTTATGAATTAGCCAAGCAGGCTTTGTTTAACCGATTTGACTTGGACGTTGCTGATATGCCCTGGGAGGCGCACTTTGTTAGCTATAGCGGATTCTTTGGACATGTGGATGAAGAACCGATCTGGCTGGTTTCTTTTGGTCTGGAAGATGAAAGACCGAATTCACCTTTTGTTGCTGTCTATTATGCGGCAATGGATCGAACCGGAAAAATGATCGGAGTAAATGGTGGAGGAAGAGATATTGATTGGGATAGTGACACCCTTTCATCATCAAAAATGATAGATCCGATTTCGGCGGATGGTACGAAGGAGGAAGCGGAAGGCAAAGCATGGGAAATGCTCCTTGATATTGAAACGCCCTGGGGAGATGATCCATCCGGCATCACCGCAGATGCGGAACTGATCGTGAACGAGAATTTTTGTCTTGGCTCTGAACCGGTTTGGCTGGTTACCTTTTCGAAGGAAGGAGACCCGATTTACAAGGTGCTGCTTCGATGGGATATGGAGTTTATTGCTAACGCAAACTGGGATCAGGAGTTCCTATCAGAAGGAATGCCCAAATGGGTAGAACAGAAGGATTTATATTATCCGCATGGCGTGACCAATTTCGGAAGCTGGTCACAGGAAGAACAAGCGGAATTTTCCGTCCGGTATCGCCCCATCGTTGCAAAGATGGAGCTTGAAAATCCGCATCTTGCGGATCCATTTAACGAGATGTACTGGTTGACTCGCCATGTGTATGGGATACCATCCAATAATATGATATCGCTGGATCAGGCAAAAAGGATTGCAAAGGATACATGTATCAATCACGGAGCTAAAGAAATCTCGTACGACACGCGTTTGATTGAAGCAGCACTGGATATAACCGATTTTGAGAAACCTATTTGGAGAATGTTGATTGGGTATGATTTTGAAACAATGAGAGCAGGATCAGATCTGTGGGAACGGATTATTTTGCGGATAAATGCATATACCGGTGAAGTCATTGAAATCAGGCAGCCTTCTACGGATATAGGTTACCTGTATATAGCAGAGATTTGGTAACAGAATTTTGGAGAGAAAAAGCCATGAAAAAGGGAGTACTGGTTCGCCTGATTGCAATTATGATGATACTTTGCTTCTCTGCAAGTGCAGAGTACAAAGACTATGAACTGACAGTTGGAGATGCGTCATCTGCACTGACTTGGAGTTTCTATCCCATTGACGCACACAATGTTGTTGTAATTGCGAGATCATTATACGGGCAAGATTGGCATGTCAGTTGGTACCGGGATAGCGAATTGTTCAGAGATATATCCGGAAAATCAGAAAACAAGTTGGTTGAGTCTATAGATATCCCATTGCCATTAATCGGAAAAGATGGCAGTTTTGCTATGCTTCACAGCGTCCGAGACGGTGAACTGAAATATACCGAGACAAATGGACAGCGTGTGTTGGATGCCAGCAACTATAAGTTTTATCTTGCCCAATGGACGGAACATGGATTTGATCAGGAAAAGCCTCTGAAGGAATCTTGGTATGGTCCGTTTTTCGGGGGGACGGTTATTTGCTATGACGCAAATCCGGGTATAACGATTCTCTATCACGGGAAAGAGACACAATTTCCAGCAATATCGGAAGACTTAAGAAAACATATCAATAACTGTGTCCCACTTGCAGATGAAGTGTTTCTGATTCGAATTAATCAGCCCGGCAAAGAGCGATTAATCTGTATCGATCATGGCAGAGAGAAATACCAGATAGAAATACCAGCAGAAGCCTATTCTATACTTCCTGATGGGCACGGAGGCTTTTTCTGCCCCGACAACAGGCCAACAGAAGATAGTTCTCCTGTGATCCTGATGCATTACAACAAAGATGGGAAAATGGATCGAACAGTATCTTTGATCGGAAGCAAGGTAGTTATCACGGTCACAGATTCACACATTGATTCGCGTTCAGGCCTATGTACTGTATATGGATCCGTTGCTTCGGCATCAAGAAAAATATATTCCGTATTCGCTTTGACGATTGATGGAGAAATGAATATCTGTGATCTTGACATCCGGAATATTGATCCTGTATATCGGGATAATATTCCGATGGTAAAAACCGTTCCAGATGGAGCTGTATATGTTTTTATTTGTGAATGTGAAGGAAGAAAAGGGTTGAGGCCTGTTCTGATTCCGCTTTCGATGCTGGAGAAGAGCAAAGACGATTATGGAATGACTCTGCAATAAACTGGAAATGAAGAATGATTGCTTTTCCGGCTGTGATAAACATAGCCGGACCTTTTTGTTTCATCAAAATCAAATAATAGTCTTTATTTGCGTCTATTATATATGTACGGAGGTGGTGATCTGTGACGCGACTCCAGGGCCCGGAGAGCGGTCAGGAAAAACGGCTGACGGACATGATTCATCTGTATGAGAAGGATATCCTTCGCCTGTGTTATATGTATCTCCATGATGTGGATCTGGCCAGGGATGCGGTGCAGGATACCTTTCTGAAAGCGTATACCCACTTGAATCGTCAGCAGGAGCCTGGGAAAGAGAAGAACTGGCTTGTTTCCATTGCGGTAAACACATGCCGGGATTATCTTCGCAGCCCCTGGGTCCAGCATATAAATCGTTTTGTTCAGCCTGAAGATCTTCCTGTTGCTGTCAGTCCGCCCGGCGAAGATCGTATGGTACTGACCGCCGCGATCATGAATCTGCCGCAGAAGTACGCTGAAGTTATCATCCTGAGATATGTGCAGGGATTGGATTTACGGGAAACAGCGGAGGTGCTCCATATCACGCCCTCTGCCGTATCCAGAAGATGTAAAAAAGCGTGTCAGAAACTGAAAAAGGATCTGGAAGGAGATGAAATCAGCAATGACGGAAACGAATATTGAAAAACGCATTCATGACGCTGTATCTGATTGCCTGACCGGTCTGGATCATCTCCCTTCCCAGGAAAATGAAATCATACAAAGAGTAAGTGAGAAAAAGGCAATGGAGATATCATATCCGAAATACGGAAGCCAGTCTGCTATTCAGAATCGGCAGACTGCGGCAAGCCCCGGAAAGCAGATTTCTTTCAGGGTTGTATTGGCAGCCGTTTCAGTTCTTGTTTTGCTTGTCGGCGTGCTTGCAATGAACAACCCTTCGTTTCTTTCTGATTTGTTCCAGCCGATGGATACTGTTTCAACGCAGCCGTCAGAACCGCTGACCTCACCGGGTGAATCCCTTGATTCAGCTTTTGCCGGGATTGTTGATCAGAAGGCAGGAGATGCAGACTATCCTTTAGACCGCATTGATCTGGAAATAGATCCCGATCTGCTCTGGAATGAGGAAACCGGAATTCTGACAGAAGGCGATCAGGCCGAAAAGACTCCCGGAATCCTGCCGTTTAAAAACACAGTATACCGGCAATCTTTTGAAAACGGGATCAGCGCTGAAGGAGAACTGGTTTATCAGAGCGATCAGGGGGCTGTGCTTTTCAGGGACAAGATCAGCCTGCGGCTTGGGGGAGATTCGTATTCTTTGGACATGCCGCAGAAAAGCTTTCAAATTGAAGCACTGGACGGCGCTTTTGAGTTCAGGATTTTCGATGACCGTTCCGCTGAATCTTATCCGTCGCTCCTTCTCCGGAATTCCGGGAATGACTGCTTGTTTACCCGGGTGGCGGACGGGGTGCAGCATCGGTTGATTGAAAAGTACACCGATATGCATTTGCTGACGCTGGCATGGAGACCGGTTCAGGTATATCTGAACGGTAAATACTGGGGGATCTATAATATCCGCGAGAGTATGGATGCTCATACGATCTGCCGGTATGAACAGATTCCCGATGATACGGCGGACAGCATCACAATCCTGCAAATCGGCGGTTCAGCCATACAGGGGAGCCCGTCTGAATACAAAACGCTGCTGATGAAGATCAAAAACAGCAATCCGGCGGAGAATCCGGAAGACCTGGAGTATCTGGAACAGGAAATTGATATTGACAGTTTTCTGGACTGGCTCGCCGTTGAGATGTTCTTCGGAAACTCCGACATTGGAACAGGCAGAATCTACAAGGTACCGGGCGGGAAATGGAAATGCCTGGTTCAGGATCTGGACTACGGATTGTATCAGTCTGATTTCAATTCCGTACAGAGCTATCTGAAACCGGAAGGAATGGGACAAAAAAAGATTGATAACACGATCTTCAGAAAGATTCTGGAAGTAGATAAATACAGGGACTTGTTCCTGACAAAACTAGGAAAACTGTATCAGGCTCTGACTACGGAAGTCATGCAGCAGGAACTGGATTTTTGTGCGGCATGGATTGAACCGGGAATGAAAGCACATCTGGAACGCTGGGCTCCGTACAACGACGGAACTATTATCATGGACGCACCTTCTGATCCTGCGGAGGCCTGGGATTACTGGAAACAGAGGATTGACAGGATGAGAAACGGAACAATGGTCAAAAGGCCCTGGTATGTTTATCTCTACGCACAGGAATTCTTTGGCTTATCCAATCAGGAAATGGTACAATATTTCGGACCAGAACAAAGCGAAGGAGAATAAAAGAATACTGTCCTGATCAATCTGGGAAAGTGCAAAACTCGAGCAAATGGAATGCCTAATCGAGGAATAAAACAAAGTCCTGCAACGTATAATATAATGAGCGTTGCAGGATTTTAGTATTAATTCGAGCAGCAACGTGCGATAGTAGTTGATAATGTTCGAAGAGGTGATTGTTTTGAAGAGAGCATTATCCATGATTCTCGTAATAATAATGATCTCTGCGTTTACAGCATGTATCGCAGAAGAAATCCCGGAAGAAGCATTGAATCGATTGAAAGAGCATTGCTATATTAACCCTGATGGCGGAGAAAGACTTCATACAGATCAAAACTGCAGGAGTGTGCATGAAAAATACCTTCCGCTTACAGAAGTTGAATTCAGCGATGAACTGCTGAAGCAGTATTCTCTTTGTCCTGTATGTACACTGGCTGATGAGCCGCAGGAGGAACCAGCGGCCCCGGCAGATCCCGCACTTGTGATTTCGGAAGCCGAACTGAACAGAATTACGGCTGAATGGGAAAAACAATATGGTGATTACAGGAAATGGGATTATCAGGTGAATGCCGCTTTTGTATCAGAAGCAGGTACCTTACCGGATACTCCTTATGTGTTTGATAAATCGGTATTGCCTATTATGCCGGATGAAGATGCGATTCCAGCGGAAGAAATTGCCGGGAAAGCCATTCCGCTGGCAGCATCCTATGGCAGCCGTCTTACAGAAGATGCCTTGAAAGATATGCAGGTGATTGTTTCCCAATACCGCAAGCCTGATAATGATGTATACCTTTTCTCCACAACCGGAAGCTGGCTTGTCAGTTTCTGGGATAATGATGATGTTGTTGCCTGGATGTATGTTGATGCTCACACCGGCGTTCCCAACTTTTTGAATATCGTTTCAGATTGTATTTCGTTTCAGGGTGAACCTGGAGTAGAAGGAATGCATTATGAAGAATAAAAGTATAAAACAGCATTCTATACGAAATGCATTTTGCGGAGGGAACAATGCGTAATGATTTCACGATACGGCGATTGCTTGCGAACGCGTTGGCGATTGCCTTCTTTCTGGTTGCCGGCATCAGCGGAGTAAAAGCTGATCAACATTTATCTGATTATCAATTGAGAAAAGACGTCGAAAGCACTTTATCAGCATTTGTATTTGATGCCCAATGGGCAAAAACAGTGCCTGATACAGTGATCGCGATCTATCATACGGAATCAGGTTTCGGAGTTGCTATTCTGAAATACAATTCTTCCGAAGGGTTTTCATTATTGGAAAAGAATGACCGGATGATTCCAATGAAAGGCAACAGCGCTACAGCTCGCCTGGATGACCATACGCCGGAGTATTCTATTGAAATCGGATGGGAGGATCCGAAAGAAAATGATTACCTGACGCTTCAGGCAGATGATCAGGAGAATTGGAAAATCGTTAACCTTGAATATACGGTCAGCGATGGGCAAGAAGACAGAATGGTCTTCTGCCGCCTGAGTGAAGACGGAAAAACCGCGGTCATTTCACCCTTGGTCGATCCGAGGATCGAATGGCCGGTGGAGCAGGAATTCATCTTTTCGGAATTCAACCTTGTTACAGCGCAGGAACTCTGTGAAAACGCGCTTTCAATTCTGAAGGATCCGGAACGTTTCAAGGCAACGGACCAGGGATATCGTGTGGTTCATGCTGCCATGGATCAGTACGAACCGGAGATTCCCAAACGCTTCGACAGCAGGATAGATGAGGAGGAGAAGCTGCTGTACCTGACCCGGAAGGATCGGAATGGGACAATACAGACAAAATGGATATTCCATTGGGAAGATGAAAAAGAAGCCTGGGTCCTTGTCCGTGCGGAGCAAATGGAACATACAGGCACAGAATACGAAGAAGACAGCATTTTGACGGAATGGATCACTGAGATCTCAGCGGATGCAATTCATACGACCAAATGGCTGAGGAACGTTGATACGCAGCAAGTCCTTTACATGTATTGGGACGTTACCTACCCGAATGTGTTGGGGCAGGACAGTCTGCTTCTGAAACAGTTCAATTTTGATACGCCGCCGGTCAATGCCGGAGGATATAACTGGAGCAGAAATGCCGGTGCGTATGCAGATCCGACGCTCCTCTCAAAGCTGTATGCCCAATTCTTTTCCAAGGATCAGTATGTGGACGGTTATATTCAGGAAGATAAAACCTTATCTTTTATCGTGCGAAAAGAGAACGGGGAATTGGTACTGCTCTGCGGTGCGGATGAAGGTGAAACCGGCTGGGAGTGGGTCGAAAGCTCCCCGCTGCCGGTAGGTACACGCTTTGGAGACTCAAACATCACCGATGCGGTCAATATGAATGCATGGCAAGGCGGAGCCGCAGTTGGTGTGAGAAAATATGGAAAAGGCAAATGGGGTTTATCCTATGTGAACAGCTACGATTTCTTTGTCGGCCCGGATTGGATCGGCATGTATGGTTCCGAGATGAATTCGCAGTTCTTCGGTACTCATGCCTGGGGAGATATTACCACCATTGACTGGTCATCCCTGCCGCCGGAGGAGTTCGGTGTCCAGGAAACAAAGGAGACGCTCAGCACCATGGTAGATCGGTCAGACTGGGCAGTTTCCGCGCAAAACGATCCGAAAGAGACAACCAAACTGCTGATGGAAGCCGAAAGAGAAGATTCGCTGCTCGGAAACTTTTATAACGGAACACCGTTGTTTGTTCTGGAACATGGATCGGAATGGACGAAAGTCAGGATTGGATCAGATGAAAGCGCCGGTGCCTTGATAGGCTGGATGCGGACTGAAGATCTGGCTTTCGGCGATGATATGCTGCAGGTAAACCGTGAAGCCATACAAATCCACAGCGACAAGGTGTTGATTCATTCTGTTGAACCTTTTATTGGTTCGGAAACCGGAATCATTACTGCAGCGCAGTTCTCCGAATGCCTCGTTATCGGGGAAGTGGAGAGTGAACAAAAATATGCGATCGTGTATTCCCTGAAGGATGGAAATGTTGGCCTTGTTCCCATGACGAGCCTGGGCAATGGAAATGGATAATAGAACCCCTGTGAAGGAAATCAGATCCTCTGCGGTGAAAAGAGTTTCATATGCCTTGTGTTTAATGCGGAGACCGATGAGCGTTAATGAATGTGAGTAGTATATTATTAATCCATAGAAACGGGGGGAAAACTCTTGAGGAAATGTTTCACTTTGATTCTTACCGCTGTAATGTTTTGCACTGTTCTTCTTTGTTCCAACGCATCAGCTAACAGCTGGAATCTGAAAGGCAAATTGTTACAGGCCATGATCAAGACCCACGACTGGGATGATTATATCCTGCTGGGCAATCAGGCCGATCCCTTTGCCGTGATGGAGGCCCGATATCACAATGCACTGTTCTTTGTGGATGATTTGGACAACCTCCATGTTTATACAACAGCAGTATACCAACCGGATGATAAGAGAAAAGCCCCGTCACTTCTGCTGATGGATCAAAACCTATATCTGCGCTATGGCGATGATGAGGAATATGTTTTCCGTGCATGGTCAGAAGATGGCGAATACCTGCTTTCCAGCGCCAGGATCGGTGAATTTCAGCTAAATGGGTATTGGGAAGATGACGATGTCGGTATCCATTGGTACTGGGCGATTCAGGAGAGCAGCACCGCCCTGTGGCCTGTCAGGATTCGCTTGTCTGACTTCAACATCAAGCTTCTTCCGCATTCAGTGGAGGAAGTTCGGAGCCTGAATCTGGTACAGGCACAATTCGAAGGCGCTTCACAGTGCCTGGGCTTTCCAGCAGGAAGCGGATACAATTATACGCCGGATCAGCCAGGAGAGCTGCTGCAGCCGAAGAAGAAAGGCACGGCTCCTGTGTACAGCGCACCGTATGGGAAATCCGCGTGGCGGGCTGGAAAAGGTAAAGCCGCTGTCGGTCTGAACGGAAATATCTGGCTGCTGTCTCAATTCAAAAACGCCGATAACGAATCGTATGCCTGTATCCGGTACAATGTCAGCGAACGGACACAGCGGATTGGCTATACGCTTTGCAAGGATCTCGGTCTGCCGGAGATCACAGACTGGAATCCGGATGAGCCTCTGACGGGGTTTGCGCACGTTGATGTTGAAGCAACTGCAGACACCTGGCTGACAGACGATCCGGACGTGAGCCAGTTCCAGCAGTTCACAGTCCCGAAGGGAACGCAGTTTTCCTGCATGGGGCTGTACAACAACCACTATGCCTATGTCAGCGCTGAAGTCAAAGACGGCAAATTCACAGATGGTGGCGCTATCGTCTGGGGTTTTGTTCCGATCCGGGATCTGAAAGTCATGGAAAAGAAAACTCTTCCGGATGTGATGGAACAACTGGTCGGAAACTGGAAATTCTATGCCGGTGGCAACATGGCAGATGATTATCTGGTGTTTAACAATGACGGAACCTTTACTGCGGGCCGCTGGGATTGGGAGCTTGACACTCCGGAACGGAAAGAAAACGCCGCGGAAGCATCCGGGACATGGTATGTGACAGCTTACAATCCGTTTATGAACCTGTACTGGGACAAACCGCCGTATCAACTGACCCTAATCTATCAGAACGGACGAGTGATTACCAAAGGACTGACAATTACCGACGAGGGATTCAGCCTTACCAGTGAAGAAGGCGGAGGCGGTTATATTCCCGCAACAGAAGAGGAAGTACAGCTGACGGAAGATCACGGATAATCAACAAGCCAACTATGATATGCAGTCAAATCTGTAGAGATTGGGCTGCATTTTTTCATATCTGTTTACATCGCATCCAGCACGTTTTTTTGAAAAAAAGTGACTGCTCGCCAAACAGGCGTGCAACCCTAGTAATATGCCATGCTCAGAAAACGGGCAAATATAAGGCTTCGAACTGTCTAGTAAAAAGTGTAAACCTTTCGTCTGATTAGTTTTTATTCGAAAGTTTACCGCTGGAATGTGGCATGGCATCTAATATTGGCAGCCAACGAGCAATTTAACCATTCTCCGGAGAGCAAAAACTGATCAGAGAGTCCGAAAGAATAACCCTTTATCACAGATGCCTTTTTATCTAAAAAAGGCGGCCGCTGACGAGCAGCATCAGACGCCTTTATTAGACGTTGTCTAATCGCTGTCTAATTTTGGTGTGATTTTCGCGGATTTTCACGAATTTTCGCGGAACTTCACGGAACAGCGCATCGGCCGCAACCGTTAGAAAATAAGCCTTCCGGGCACTTCGCAAACCTTCGCGGAACTTCGAAAAAAGCCGATCTCCCCAACTCCTAAGCGGCAGGCCGTGGGTTCGAATCCCGCCAGGTGTGCTTTCCGGAGCCAACCAGAATGAACATCACCAAAGCAATTTGGAGAGATGAAGCTGGTTGGTTTCTTTCTTTTTGTTCATCTAAATCATTGTTTGATTATTAGATAATATCAAAAAAAGACCCGTTTTTTCTAACTGACCGTGCAGACATCTTTTCTCTGATGATCTAAGAAAAGTGCACTAAAGGATTCTGTTCTGAAACCACAGTTTCCGAAAGACAGTAGATAATCATATTATCGTCTGTCTAAAGGCATGAATTGGTTTTCTGATGAACAGCCTTCAGATGAAATCAAACAGTATGCCGGAAAGAGACTTGATGACTGTGGCTGGAAGATAGACCTGGTTCTCTCACATACCTGCCCGCAGAAATATGTGCCAATTGAAGCCTTCATGCCGGGCCTCGATCAGAGACTTGTTGATCATAGTACCGAAGAGTGGCTAGATCAGATTGAGAATAAACTTGATTACAATGCCTGGTACTGTGGCCACTGGCATATCGATAAACGAATTGATAAGATGCACTTCCTGATGCACAGCGTAGAAGCTTTATAACAGTCATTATCGCCGCAGGGACGCCTGCGGCATTCTTCTACCTTTTTTTCATGCAGAAATGGTATACTTCACGATGAGCCAGAAAGACTGGCCTTGTGATTTTATTTTTTGATTTATCGCCGGATACACTCCCGGAGACTTTCCTTATGGCATCACCTGGGCGGAACAGGCGGAAATTGATCGACGGGAGCGGGAAAGCAAATTACCTGTGGAAAATGAAGAGGTAGAAGAGGATTCCCCTCGGGAAGAGGCCGGAGACCATACGTGAGCAAGACAAAATCTTTGAAGTACCAATTGACATTCTGGAACTTCTCTTGATAACTCTGCACAGAATGGGTAGAATTACAAAGGCGGTATATGTCCGCACTCCGCAGGCCGGAGCTGAAGGAATCTTTGCGTGAAGGAGGCGACTTCGCATGGCTCCCTCATTTATCAATATCCACTATACTACGATATTCCTGGTTCTGCTTTTCGGAATCAAGCTGCATGCGCAACGGGAAAGCAGAAACATTGATATGCGCTATTACCGGTTGACACTGTTCTGCTGCGCGCTGCTGGTCGTACAGGATCAATTGGAGACAGTTGCTTCCCTGAATGTTGAACTGAAGACCTGGCGTACCTTGTTCTCGGTTCTCGGTTATGTACTGCGGCCCACAGCAGCGATCGGTTTGCTGATGGTCGTCTGTCCGGCTGAAAAGAGAAGTTGGAAGATCTGGATCCCCTGGGGCATCAATCTTGTCATAAACCTGACAGCTTTCTTTTCACCCATCGCATTTTACTATACCGAGGAGGACTACGCTTTCCGGCGCGGGCCGCTGGGGTATGTCATCTTTATTGTATCCTTCCTCTACATGCTCCAGATTCTGTACTATGTCTGGAAACGCTTCTACGAAGGAAAAACTGCGGAAAGATGGATCCTGATTGTTTGTGTCTTCGGCTGTATGGCCGCCTCTGTGGTGGACATGTTCTACGGCGGCGTTCATCTGACGGAAGCCATAATGGTCTCCATCATTTTCCTGTATATGTATCTCCGCTCCCACGACAATTACCTGGATCCACTGACATCCCTGCGGAACCGGTTTGCTTTCTATGACGATATTGATCATCTGCACAGAGATATTACTGCGGCGGCATCCCTCGATATGAACGGACTGAAAGCGCTGAATGATTCAAAAGGCCATGCGGAAGGGGATCACGCGCTGACGGTAATCGGCAAATGCCTGAGCGCCAACTGCAACCGGAGTATTACAGCATACCGTGTTGGCGGGGACGAATTCACAGTCCTGTTTATGAATCATAACGAGGAAATGGTCCATCAGACACTGAACCATATGAAAGATGACATTTCAGCTGCGGGATACAGCATCTCAGTCGGATACGCTATGAAAAAAGGAAACAGCAGCCTTGATGACATGCTGCATGAAGCTGACCGGAACATGTATTCGTACAAGGCGGCGTACTATCAGCAGCAGGGAAGAGACAGGCGAACCCGCTCTTTGCCTGATGCGGTTAAGCCGAATCCCGGTTGATCCTAAACACTGCAGAGCGTTTGCTGGTTAGCGTTTAAAAGTCAGCAAAATCGGAAGCAAAATCGGAAGATAAAGCCACAAGCCGGTCACTTTGGCCGACTTTTCATATGTAATTTTTGTATAAAGAACTTGGTGTTCTATTCATGATCTTAATGCCGACTTTATGCCGCTTTGACTAACGTTACTCATAAATGCGAGCACTACACACCAACGTTAATGACGAGTGGATTATTATAAACGCGTTCCGGGTAATGTCGTGATGATTAAACATGATTCTTCTCCATCTATGTGCTCACAATATGCAGATCAAGGAATCATCTTGCTGAGGGGACGGGAAGATAACCGTTCCTTCTCTGCCTCAATCTCTGCTTTTAGTTGAATCATATCATTGTCAGCAGTTTTTTCGTCATAGCAGCGGGAAATCAATTCACTTTGTTTGCTGATGATCGTATTCTTGATCATTCCTGAAGGTTCAAGGGTATCAATCACCTTTTTTTCGGCTTCCTGGCGCAGGCGCTCCGCCTCTGCCTTTACAGCGGCAATTCTGGCATTAATGCGGTTTGTTGTATAGATCACTTCAGGATAAGCTTCCGCAAACCGCCTATGGAAAACAGACCGGTCTGACAAAAGCAGCCGGATCTCCCGGTTGATTTCTTCCGTATTGTCCGCTTCGCTTTTCTCTACACCGATCCTGACCAGCTTCAAAATAAAATGAGTCATCACGTAATCCACGGCAAAAATCCCAAGCAAAACAATAGAGAGAATTCCCTTTGCAGTTATTGATATTTTGCTGATCATGAAATACAGGAACGGATTGATCAGGTGGATAATGGCAACTCCGCCGATTCCGAAAAGTATCAGGTTTCCGATCCAGACCCGTCCGTGCAGGTTCATCGGCTTCGTACTGTAATCCCACCACCGGGCATGAAACCGTTTTTCCATGAACCAACTTGTAAAATACTCGATCAGTCCGCACAGCAGAAAAGAAATCAGAAATGTGGTTCCGTATGCAGATTCATAAGGGGTCAGGATTTCAACCGTGATGGTAATCAGTACCGCTCCCGATCCGTAAATCGGACAGATCGGCCCGGTAAAGAAGCCGCGGTTAATAAACCGGTGGTACTGAATGAACTTGAGGATTACCTCAATACACCAGCCGGCAAAAGAATATGCGAAAAACAGAAGTACGAGCCGAATCAGGTATTCCACAGGTAATATCCCCCGTTCGATGCTTTGATTAGTCTGTCAGCAAACGTAGCGCAAGTTGCAGTGAAGCGGACTCAAGCGCATAATCCAGGGCAGGAATGTTTCCTTTTGCGATGATCTCATTTTTAACACGCCTTTGTGTGGCTACAAAGGAACAGTACATCTCTTTCGTTTCTGTTCCGCTTTCCGGATGCAGGATCTTATTCATCACATCAAGCGGTGTGGATACTTTCATCAGGCTGATCATCAACAGCTGTGCCAGTGCTTCCCGGCTGTATTTTTTCCCGGTCGGCTTGTCGATCAGGCCTGCTTTGACATAGTTGTTGATCATGCTGGACGTCAGGTCGAGCCTTCCGCTGATACCGGGGAAAGACCTCGCCACATAGGTTACCAACTGATCCATATATAGACCGAAATCCGGAAGCTCATCCCACTCCGGAAGGCGGCAGCCTTCCAGCCGTTTCAGAATTTCATCATGCGTCATGGAAAGTACCTCCGTCTGTTTTCTCCAAGATATCACAAACGAACAAGCAAATCAATAATACTGCTTGACAAATTAATATAAACGTTTTAATCTGGTATTGATTACCAGATTAAATGATATCGGAGATAAGAATCCAATGAACGAGATCTGTCTTTTCGGTGATTCCGCGGCACAGGGGATTGTCCTGGATGAATCAGAAAACTACAAGGTTTCCAGGGCAGGATGCGTCCGGCTGATGAAACGCAGCGGATATCCCATTCGCAATTACGCAGTTCATGGATATACGGTCAGGCAGGGACTGGAATGCTTCCGCAATACGAAAACAGACCCCGGAAACCCATGCGTCATCGAATTCGGCGGAAATGACTGCGATCTGGACTGGGATTCGGTTTCACAGGATCCAGATCATTTCCATGACGGTAAAACTCCGCTGGCTGAGTTCAGGAATCTTCTGAAGCAGTTTGTCCAGGAAGCAAGGGATCGGAATCTTGATCCGATACTTGTCACACCGCTGCCGCTCATGTCAGGCCGGTATTACCGCTGGGTATCAAAAGGACGGGATGCTGACCGGATCCTGAGGTATCTTCGGAACGATCCGGAGAGTATTTCCAGATGGCAGGAACGAAACGCGATTGCCGTACGAAATACTGCGGCAGAATGCGGCTGCCATCTGGCAGACGTCAGAGCCTGGATGCTGGAAGAACTGGACTATCCGTCCCTGATCTGTGAAGACGGGATTCATCCCAATGAAGCGGGTCATGAGATCATTGCCCGGAAAGCGATGGAACACTTTCCTCGCAAAGGATAATGCACCGCAAAACATCAGAAACCGCTCACCGGCAGGCTTTCATAAGCTTGTCTTTTTATGTGCTGCAACCGTTTCAAGAATCATATTTTCCATTTCTGTCATACAGTGTTCCTGTTCAAACTGCCGGGTATATCCCAGGTATTTTTCACTGTATTCAGCCTTTTCCTCTGGATGAACGATCCAGTAGTCAATCTTGCTGGCCAGATCTTCCGGATGATTGAAATGGAAAAGGTTTTTGTCATCCAGCGCAAAGAACCGGGTTGCGCTTCTTGGTGAATCCGCAATCACGGGAACCAGTCCGCAGGAGATTGCCTCCAGACAGGAAATTGCCTCGATTTCGACTTCCGCGGGATGCACATACAGATCAGCACTGTTGATCACCAGAAGCATCTCGTCCCGGGAAAAGAATTCCATAACAGGCTGATTGGTCAGCTTTTTTGCATAGGCGGCAAGATCATCATGCAGCGGACCCTCTCCGGCAAAAACCAGCTGGATCTCTTTTTCATACGCTGATTCCTTTACGGCGTCAATCAGAACCTTATGTGATTTCTCGTATCCGTAGCGCCCTGTGAACAGGATGACGAACTTGTCCTTCCATGCTTCAGGACGCCCGGTTTCCATCTTTCTGAAACGGCTGTTCACACCGTTGGAGATTACATAACCGTTCGTTTTTCCGACTTCTTTCTCAAAAATATCCCGGATAAACTGAGTCGGGTAATGGATAGCGTCCACATACTGGTAGACAAGCTGATACATGGCTTTGTATGTCAGATCATTGATCAGCTGGCTGTTCATCAGGTGCAGATGGCTGGTGATGTTTTCAGCCTGGCAATGAAAGCCTGCCGTTACCGGTATATCCTCATCCCTGGCATAATCCAGGGCAGCTTTGCCGAGGAAGAACGGCGTCATGATATGAACGACATCCGCGCCCCGGATGGCCTGCTCCAGGACATAGTTGTCGGAGACAGCGATTGAAACACCGACTTTCCGGACATACGCGTTCAACGGGCCGACATTCAGCTGCGGGACAACAAAGAAATCTTTCTCTCCCCGGCGATCCTCATCCGGACAGATTACCCGAACCTCATGTCCTCGCTTTTTCAGAAAGCGGATCAGGTTCATCGCGGCAATTGTGGTTCCGTTATTCTCTTCTCCGAGGACATCACAGGCAATTACGATCTTCATGCAAGGGTTCCTTCCTGTTGTTCGGTAATCAGGTAAAGCTTTCCGATATTCTGCACGATCATTATCCTTCGTGGAGGGTTTCATATGGTCGAGAATCTCAAATAGTGTTTCTTCAAAAAAGGAGGCCGTTAAGCCTCCTCGGTCAGTTCATGAATCCGAACTCCGAAGAATCTCGCGATATCTTCCATGAGTTCTTCTTCTGGTTCTGAGAAGCCGTTCTCCCAGTTGCTGCATGTTCCGCGCATCAGGCCGAAGATTTCGTCTGCTGCAGCGGGTGATATTCCTCGTTTTTCACGCAGCTCTCGGAATTTGTCTCTGAATCCCAAGGGTATCACTCGCTTTCTATTCAGTTCGGTCTGTAACGTTCCATCCTACTGTTTACAGTCTATCATACAGAACCATGTGAAACAAGGGAAAAAGGAAGTAAAGATTATTTGTTGAAAGCGGGTGGGACCGGCTTTGTATTCTTTTCAAGGCTCTTTTTTCGTCTGTTAGCAACTTCTGCCGGTATTGCCTGAATATCTCCGGCTTTAGTCAATGCCATCTTCGTCAGGCTCGGACCGATCAGCTCGTACACCAGTACAGCAAATAAAACAATATTCCGGATCAATGTACCTTCCGTACCGCCAAGCATACGATAGGCTGTAGCACACATTCCCAAAGCCACTCCGGCCTGGGGGAGCAGGGTAATTCCCAGATATTTACGTACCGGCTCCGGACTGTGAACAAGTCCGGAAGACCATCTGGCTCCCAGATATTTGCCCAGGGAGCGAGTAAGGATAAATATCAGGCCAATCACAATCACAGAAAAATCCCCAAACACACTGAACTCCAGCGCGGAGCCGCTCAGGACAAAGAATAATGTGATGATTGGCCCGGACCAACGATCCGCCTGCAGCATCAGATCTTCACTTAGCGGACAGAAGTTGCAGAATACAGTCCCCAGCATCATACAGACCAGCAAAGAGGAAAAGCCAAACGTGAATGGACCGACTGAAATGATATATTGGCTGACTGCCACAGTCAGAATAATACTGCCGACAATCAGCGCGTTACGGTTGCGATGGGAGTGAAAGAACCGTTCCAGCCACGTCAGCAACATTCCGACAAGACCGCCGAAAGCCAGGGAAAGGATTACCTCCATCAATGGTTCAATGATCAACGCGGCGACATTTGTTGTTCCCTCTCTGATTGACTGCGCGATACCGAATGATATTGCAAATATCACCAGGCCTACCGCGTCATCAAGAGCAACCACCGGCAACAGTACATCCGTTACCGGCCCTTTTGCTTTATACTGGCGAACAACCATCAAGGTAGCAGCCGGGGCGGTTGCCGCAGCAATAGCGCCCAGCGTAATCGCCACCGGCAATGACACCAGATCCGGCATGAGAAAATGCAGGGAAACGAGGGCAATATCCACAAAAAGTGTAGCAATGACTGCCTGTAGTATACCGATAACGGTTGCTTGACGCCCCGTCTGTTTCAGGGCAGAAAGCCGGAACTCATGGCCAATGGCAAAAGCGATGAAACCCAACGCTACATCAGAAATCATCGACAGGGAATCAACCTGATCAAATGTATTGAATCCAAGGCAAGGAACACCCAACCGTCCTAAAACACAAGGGCCTATGAGCACACCTGTGACCAGATAGGCTGTAACATCCGGCAGATGAAACCTGTCAAAAAGCCGGGTCATCAGTAACCCGGCGAACAAAGCGAATGCAATCAATAGCAAAGTTTGCATAAGGGATTTTGCGCTTCCTTTCATGTGCGTTTTCGCACTTTGCTGAAATCATCTGAAATCTCAAGCTGAATCCTTGAAAACACCTTCACACTTTGATTACAGAATTACTGTCATATAATAAGGCTATGAATGGAAAACATAAGAAGCCTGATTTGCGGGGTGAACGTTGGTGCTATGGTCCGGGCGAAGAATCGTATGCCTGCATCGAATTTGAAGTTCCGGATGACCAGGTATTACTATCCGATTTTGATGTTTGGCATATAGTCCTTTGCTATAGCCTGATTTCTGAATCGGAAGAGGAGTCCAATCGGCAGGAGTCATATTATGACTCACTTTCGCCTGAAGCGCAAAAGGTATACAAAGAAAAGAACTGGGAACGGGTCTTTGAAACAACACCGCTGGACAACCATTGGATCAAGCGTGGAAGTTGGGTTCAGGCAACCGTCTGGGAATTACGGAAAGACATGATCCGTGATGTACGGTTTTTTACCACGGGAAAGTATAAGCATGAACCATAGCGGTAGTTCTGACGATGCTTCTTCACAGGAAGGGGCATCGACTTTTTTGCCGAATAATGTAAGGGGATCATGAAGTGATCCTGGAGTTTTATCTTTTGATTTTGCGGCCCATCGGTATGGAGGAAACAGATTATCATGATCGGTGGGCTTCCTGCTGCGGATTTTTGCCTTGTAACGATTTTTGTGCTGCTGCGACTAACTATATGAAAGCAGCTTTCAATAGGAATGAAGGGAGGTGAACACTACGGTTGATATGGAGAAAATCTATACCCAGTTCAGCGGAACAGTATACGCCTATCTATTACGCCTGTGCTGCAACAACAGTGAATTGGCTCAGGAACTGACTCAGGAAACATTCTATCAGGCAGTCAGAAGCATTCAACACTTTGATGGCAAAAGCAATGTCAGCACGTGGCTTTGCAGTATAGCCAGGCATCTGTATTATGATACACTCCGCCGTCAGCGGCCTACTGAGGAACTCCCGGAACAATTGTCGTCCCCGGGAGACTTTACAGAACAAATAATCCGTAAGGATCAGTCAATGATCGCTCATCGCAGGCTGCATATGCTGGAAGAGCCTTATCGAGAAGTGTTCACATTACGTACCTTCTGTGATCTGTCACATATTGAGATTGCAGAACTGTTCGGAAAAAGCGAGTCCTGGTCCCGGGTCACCTATTACCGTGCCCGCCGGATGCTGCAGGATGCAATGAAGGAGAATGACGATGAAAAGGAATGACTGTAATATTGTCAGGGATCTGATGCCGCTGGTACTGGACCGAGTGGCCAGCGATGAGAGCCGGGAGGCTGTTGAAACGCATATTATTTCCTGTGAGGAATGCAGAAGGCAGTATGACGCAATGAAGTCGGATCTTCCGGAAGGAACCCGCGCGGAATATGAAGAAGAACAAAAACAGTTTACAGAGGCCCTGAAAGCTGTCCGAAAGAAAAAGATCAGGCGCCGGATCTGCACGGTTGCGCTGGCAGCACTGGCCTGTATGGCTGCTGTACTGATCGGCCTGTTCGCATATGATGCACTGTTTTGGAAGATGACAGTTCCTGTAGACAATCAATACTATTCCCTGAGCATATGCGAAACAAAAAGCGGACAGTATATTATTACTGCAGATGCATCGCAGCTGGACTTTAACACGATGACAGCCAGTGAGGATACCTGCATCGACGGTCGGGACATCGTATACATACGTTTCATGGCTGCACCGATCCATACGCCCGCTTCAGCCGGTTCCGGGATCAAAAAGTGGGATATTATGGTTATGAAGAACGATGGAGAGGATTCGGTGGATGAAATCCGTCAGGGAACGCCGGATAATTATATTACCATCTGGAAAAAAGGAGATCCGATTCCCGCAGCATCAGAAGAAATGGAAAGATACTATGCATTGGAAAGAGCCTATGAACAATGGTTCGATGCATTACCGCAAAACGAGGATGGAAAGGTCATGGCAGACGATGAATTCTTCGCATGGCAGGACAGGCTCGATGAAGCCTGGAATGCTGTTCCGGAATGGAAATAGAGAGCTATCTCGGAAAATAAAGTTACAAAGCCGGTCACAATGGCCGGCTATTTCATATGCGAATCCTGCATATACGATCAGATGTTACATTCATGATCTTAGCGACACTGAAACGCGGCTTCGACTGCCACCAATAAGGATATGTAGCCAGAGCGGATCAGTTCGGAGCTTTTCCCGCATCGTCCGATACTTTTTCCGCAACGCAGCGGATTGTCAGCACCATGGCTGAGCTGGCACCTGATCCGGCTTTGAGCGCTACTGCCATCCATGCGATGAGCCACCCCGGTCTGGCATCAGCAGATGAAAGCGGTATGACTGCAAACGCTTTTATGCTGACGCTGTTTGAAGGGAATCTTTTCACTGCAAGTGGCACAGAGGGCGGCTTTTCCAACCTGCCCCAGGGGGAGAATGATTTTACGCCGCTGCTGCTGGCTCTGCAGTCGGCTGATTCCGGAAGCTGGCTCATGGGTGTCCATATGATGCCATTACAAACAGGCCCTAATTCATCGATCGCCCAATTAGGCGGTAGGATCATTCATCACATTTTTATGAGTTGGTTTTTATGGCTTAAAATTCTAATAAAGGCGGTCGGTGACGAGCAGCGCCACCCGCCATTTATTAGAAGTTCTAATCGCGTTCTAATTTTGGGACGAAATTTGACGGATATCGAGAGACTTTGAAGGATCTTCAGGGAATTATAAACAGCCCACATCCCTTAGAAATCAAGCCTTCCAGGACTTTGAAAGGTTTCGGCAGGACTTCGCGGTATACCGCCTTTTTGGTCTCCTAAGCGGCAGGCCGTGGGTTCGAATCCCGCCGGGTGTGCGGAAGATCCGTCAGGAGCAACAAAACGTTGAAAACCTGGCGGATTTTTCTTTTTACCCTTCTAATTTGATTATTTGACGATTAGCCAGTTTCTAATATTTTGCAAAAAATTCTAACCGAAAATTAGAACGGATGGGGAAACGTGTTCCAGATATCCGGCGCTTCAAGGATTTCCTTCGTGAAAAACGGTTCCTACTATGACGTGTACCGCGGTGTGGATCCGGATGTGTTCCTGACAAAGGTAGGCACTTTCTGCGACAGGGAAAAACTGACGGAAATCATCAACAATCTGTACTGACGGCAACCTTTCCTGTTGTGAAAGGCAGCGTTCGCAGCTGCGGGAATCCGGGGTTCGCCTTGAACCCCGGATTTTTTCATACGCGAATGCAACGGGAGCACGGTTCTTTCCGCTGCATCCGGAAACGAAGCGGCTGGTTTATTCCACAAGGACTAAGGTTATACTGACAAATCATCCTAATGTCATCTGTCATCGAACAGGTGTTTTTCTTTTTTGGGCGAATATGATATAATGACCATGATCAATTGATACAATGCGATAATTTCGATATCACAACGGTGCAATTCTCTTCATCCGGGAGACATGGCTGTACAGTCCGACAAGGAGTAATCATCATGTGGAATACAAGTTTTGTGTATCCCAGCCTGATGGTGCTGGCGATTTTGCTGATCTATTATTTTGCCCGCCCCAGGCTGCCGAACCGGGTTAACAGGGCATTCCTGTTCCTGATTATCGCGGATATCGCGACGATTGTCACGGACCTGGTGTCAACCGGAATGGACAATCATTATGAGCTGTGGCCGATTCCGCTGGTATCCGCGATGAATCTGCTGTATTTTGTCGCGTATATTGCGAGGATCATTGCTTTTTTCAAGCTGGTGCTGGCCCTGCTGAAGGTTGACCGGTTCGGTTTCTACTGGAAAAAGGCAGTGACCTATCTCGTTTTTCTGGCCAGCGAGCTGATTGTGCTTTCCAGCCCGATTACAGGGGCGGTATATACGATTGACGGTTCGGGATACCATTGCGGACCACTGTACCAGGTTCTGTCGGTTTGTTCTTTTTTCTATTTGCTCTTTGGCATCACTTTGCTGGTTTGTTACCGGAAACGCCTCCGGAAGGGAACATTCATCAGCGCGATTGCCTACCATATCATCCTGATCGCCGGCAATACGGCGCGGATCCTTTTCCCGCAGTACCTGGTAATGAACGTATTCTGCCTGCTGGCGGTGCTTGTTATCTATCTTTCCTTTCAAAATCCGGATTTGTATATCACCGACCGCGGGCCGGCGTTCAACACACGCGCGTTTACCGACTGGCTGGACGATCCGTCCCACCGGCAGGGCAGCCGGATTCTCGGTTTCGCGATCCGGAAATACAACGACCAGCGAAGCATGTACGGCGGCACTCAGATGGATCAGGGACTGGGAATGATCATCTCCTGGCTGAAGCAGGAGTTCCCGGATTTCCTGCTCTTCTATCTGCGTGGCGGCAATTTCGCGCTTGCCGGCGGGGAGGACGCCGACTGGGACACGATCCGCAGGAGAATCCTGGACCGGTTCCAGGGCGCCTGGAAAGCGGAGAATGCCGATCTGTACCTGAATGTCACGTATGTTGAAATCAGGCTTTCCGAACAATCGGAGACATCGGACCGGATTGTGAATACGCTGATTTACGCGCTGGACGAGGCGGGTGAGAGCGCTGATATTGAACAGACGCTGATGCCGGAAGAAACGCTGCGGGAGTTTGACGAGCAGATCGACATCAAGCGGTGGATGGATAAAGCGCTGGACGAGGACGCGGTTGAAGTGTTTTTCCAGCCGATCGTGGACAGCCATACACAGAAGATCGTCGCGGCTGAGGCGCTGGCACGCATCAGGAAGGACGACGGACAGCTGATACCGCCCAGCCAGTTTATCCCGATCGCGGAGAAGAACGGGCAGATCAACCTGCTGGGTGAGCAGGTGCTGCGGAAAGTATGCGATTTTATCCGGTATCACGATATAGAAGCAATGGGTATTCGCTGGATCAACGTGAATCTGTCGCCGATCCAGTGCATGCACAGCCATCTGCCCGGAATCGTGATTTCCATCCTGCAGGAATACCGCGTTTCCCCCGAACTGATCCATCTGGAAATCACAGAAGAATCCATGATCAATTACACCAAGCAGGAACGCCAGATCGAGCGGCTGATGAATTACGGTTTCCAGTTTGCACTGGACGATTACGGGTCCGGTTTTTCCAATCTTCACCAGGTAAAGAAGTTCGCCTTCTCCAATATCAAGCTTGATATGAAGATCGTCTGGGATTATGTCCGGGACAGGGATTCGCTGCTCCCGTCGCTGGTTCAGGCTTTTAAGCAGATGGGCTTCAACATTACGGCTGAAGGCATTGAAACGAAAGAAATGGCAGAAGCCATGGCGGAAATCGGCTGCGATTATCTGCAGGGATATCTTTTCTCAAGGCCGCTGGCTGTGAAGGAGTTTATTGACAGGTACGCGTCAGGCGAGAAGGACTGATCATTCGGCTGCCGGATCGAATCCGGAAAGGGAAGAAGCATGAGCCATACGCAGGAAACGATACACGCCATTGTCGAAGCACAACGGGAATACTTCCGCGGCGGGGAAACGCTACCTGTGGCGTGGCGGATCGAACAGCTGAAGAAGCTGAAACAAGCGGTCCAGGACAGGGAAGACCTGCTTTGCGACGCGCTGCAGGAGGACCTGGGCAGGAGTAAAACCGAAGCGTTCCTGTGTGATATCGGCCCGATCATCGTGGAAACGAACGAGATTATCCGCGGACTGAAGAAGTGGGCGAGGCCCGAGAAGCACTTCAGCGGGCTGATGTGCTTCCCGAGTACGAAGACAACCGTTTATAAGCTGCCCTACGGCGTTTCGCTGATCATCAGCCCGTTCAATTTTCCGATCCTGCTGACGCTCGGCGTGCTGGCAGCAAGCATTGCCGGCGGGAACACGGCAGTGATTAAGACCAGCTCCAAGTCAGCGGCGTGCACGAAGGCACTTAAGCAGCTGATCTCCGAGACATTCCCGGAGAAATATGTCACGCTGATTGACGGTGAACACGATGTGGCGGATATGTGCTTGGCGGAACGCTTTGACAAGATTTTCTATACCGGATCGCCTTCCGTCGCGAAGCATGTGCTGGAACAGGCCTCCCATCACCTGACATCCGTCGCGCTGGAGCTGGGCGGCGAAACCGGCAACTGGTGCGTTGTGCGGAAGGACGCAGATATCCGGGACACTGCCCGGAAGATCGCTTTCTTCAAGCTGTGCAACGCCGGACAGATCTGTATCAACATCAACCAGATCGCCGTGGCGGAAGAAATTGCCGATACATTCAATGAAGCGCTGAAAGCGGAGTTTATCCGACAGATCGGCGAACAGCCGGAGAAGAATCCGGAATACCCGAAGCTGATCACCGAAGAAGTCTTCGACAAGTGCGTGCGGCTGACAGAGGAATACAGGGACCGGGTGATCTTCGGCGGAACCGGCGAGCGGGAAACACGGCGGTTCGCACCGACGATGATCTATCCCGTCCGGTTCGACGAGGATATCGTGCAGCATGAGCTGTTCTGCCCGCTGCTGCCGATCGTTCCGTTCCCGGACGCGGAGATTGACAGCGTGATGCGGCTGATCGCCGAGCGGGAGCATCCGCTGAGCATGTATGTGTTCACAAAGGATAAAAAGTGGGCAAACCGGGTGATGGCCACGCAGCAGTACGGCGGCGGGTGCATCAACGAGGTCTGCATCCATATGATGGTCCGAGGAGTGCCGTTCAACGGCACCGGGCATTCAGGCATGGGCGCCTACCACGGAGAATGGGGATTCCGGGAGTTTACCCATCCGTCCACGGTGCTGACAGGCAAAACCCGCTGGAACTTGCCGCTGAGAGAGCATCCTTATACCGGCAAGGCAGGGGCGCGGAAGATGAAACTGCTCAGGATGTTTGAAAAATAAACAAAAAACGGAACCGCCTTCATCAAAAAATGAGAAGAGAGAAGGCATGTTTCTGTTTATACTTTTTGCCATCAGAGGAGGACGCGTATGAAGGTATTAATGATTAACGGAAGCCCGCGGGAGAACGGAAACATTGCCCTGGCGTTCCATGAGATGGAACGGGTTTTTCAGGAAAACGGCGTGGAGACGGAAAATATCCTTCTGGGGAAGAAGGCTGTCCGGGGCTGCGTCGCGTGCGAGACCTGCAGAAAGAACGGAAAATGCGTGTTTGACGATATCGTCAACGAACTGGCTGAAAAATTCCGGGAAGCCGACGGGCTCGTGATCGGTTCACCCGTGTATTACGGTTCCGCCAACGGCACGCTGATGTCCGCGCTGCAGCGGCTGTTTTACAGCACCTCGTTCGACAAGAGCCTGAAGGTCGGCGCGAGCGTCGTCAGCGCCAGGCGTTCCGGATGCACGGCTACGTTTGACGAGCTGAACAAATTCTTTACCCTGTCCAATATGCCGGTTGCCACCAGCCAGTACTGGAACAACATTTACGGCTGGGAACCCGGCGAGGGAAACGTGGACCAGGAAGGCCGGCAGGTCATGCGCGTCCTGGCGCGGAACATGGTTTTCCTGATGAAGAGCATTGCCCTGGGAAAACAGATAATCGGAACCCCTCAGGCGGAGGAGCCCCGGGTATGGACTAACTTTACGCGCTGAGCAAAGGAGCGACACGGAATGAAAACAATCAATGTGATGAACGGGCCGCAGAACGCCTCCGGCATTATCCTCGGATGTATGCGTATGCCCGCGCTGTCCGTTCAGGACGCTGCAGGCATGATCCGCACGGCGTCGGAAGAGGGCGTCAACTTTTTTGACCATGCCACCTGCTACGGCGACGGGGAAGCGGAAACCCGTTTCGGCGACGCGTTCCCGCTGTCCGGGCTGAAACGGGAGGACGTATACCTGCAGAGCAAATGCGGGCTGCATTTTGACCGCAGGGAGTTCGACTGGAGCAGGGAAGATATCCTGGCGAGCGCGGAAGCAAGCCTGCGCCGGCTGAAAACCGACTATCTGGACGTTCTGCTGCTTCACCGCCCGGATCTGCTGTTTGATCCGGAGGAAGTCGCGGAAGCATTCGAACAGCTGGAGAAAAGCGGAAAAGTGCGTCATTTCGGCGTCAGCAACGTAACGCCGGGCCAGCTGGAACTGCTGCGGAAGTACGTCAGGCAGCCGCTGGTATTCAACCAGCTTCAGTTCTCCCTGGAACAGAGCCAGCTGATCGACGGCGGACTGTATCTGAACAACCTGACGACGGACCGTTCCATCAGCAGGGACAACGGCATCCTGGATTACTGCCGACTGCATGACATCACTATTCAGGCGTGGTCGCCGCTTCAGTTCGGAATGTTCAAAGGCTGCTTTGTTGACCATCCGGATTTCCCGGAACTGAACAGGGTTCTGGGCGAACTGGGAGAAAAATACGATGTTCCGAAGACGGCGGTCGCCATTGCCTGGATCCTGCGCCATCCGGCCCGGATGCAGGCGATTGCCGGCACCATGAACCCGGATCACCTGCGGGATATCTGCGCGGCGGCCCGGGTGTCCATGACGCATCAGGAATGGTATCAGCTTTATCTGGCCTCCGGCAAATTCCTGCCGTAAGCAAATACCTGACAGCCGGCGCGCCGGCTGTCTTTTTTTGTACCGTTGTGGTAGTATAACATCTGATGGTACAGGATCATACAGGGGACAGAGGAGGGAACACGCATGGCGTTTTCACTGTTCAGCAGGAAGAAAAAAGCACCGGCGGCCCAGACTTATAAGGGCACGCCGGTGATTCGCTGCAGCATCTGTACGGGGGAACAGGTGGCCGGATTCCGCGACAGCGAGACCGGCCGGTTTGAGGAGGTTATGCTCCTCCGTACGCCCGATGATCTCGAGTGGTTCAAACAGCGGTACGGGATCAGCGGGGAAATCGAGAAAATTTATTAATTTATCCCTTCCGGCCCTTTGGGCCACCTCCCCTTAGTTAAGGGGAGGCTTATAAACATTATTTCAGGCCTTTGATCATGGCCAGGTCGCCGTAGAGGATGGAATCGTCGCCGAGGGAAGCGGTCTTGATCTCCACGGTGGAACGGATCGTCGGCATGCAGTAGCGGTCGACTTCCGCCAAGATTTTCTTCAGGAAGACGTCGCCGAGGGCTTCAATGACGCCGCCGCCATAAAGCACCAGGTCCGGGGAGATGGTGTTGATCAGATTGCCGGTGGCGACCGCCAGCCAGTGGCAGGCGCGGTCAACGGCTTCCATGGCTACCTGGTCGCCGGCTTCCAGGGCTTTGACCAGCTTCTTGGAGCGGAACACGCCGTCCTGGATCGCTTCGGCCATGACGGATTCCCGGCCGCGGCCGATCTGCTGGCGTATATAGGCGGTCATGCCCTGTTTGCTGGAGAAGGCTTCCAGACAGCCGCGCTGGCCGCAGTTGCACAGCGGGCCTTCCGGATCGAGAATCATATGGCCGTACTCGGCAGCCTTGAACTGATTGCCGGTGAAAAGCTTGCCGTTGAGAACCAGGCCGCCGCCCATACCGGTACCGACGAAGAACCCCACGATGTTTTTAAAGCCTTTGGCGGCGCCGAAGTGGTATTCGCCCAGGACACCGAGGTTTACATCGTTGCCGACGTAGAAAGGAACGCCAAACTCCTTGCGCATGGAAGAGGCCATGTCATAATTGCGCCAGGGAAGATTGGGCGTAAAGAGCACAATCCCCTTTTTCTGATCGATGACGCCGGGGGCGCAGGAGGCCACGGCGTTCAGTTTTTTCTTGTCAATGCCGGATTCCTTGATCATCTCGTTGACGACGCTGATGATGACCTTTTCCACGTCAGCGGATTCTTCACCGCCGCTCTTGGAGCGTTTTTTCAGCCGGTAGATGATCTTGTCCTTTTCGTCGAAGATCGCGCCGAGCACTTTTGTGCCGCCCACGTCCAGACAGATATTGTAACTTTCAGCCATGGGATAACCTCCTTTTTATCAATTCATAATTCATAATTCACAATTCATAATTAATCCGCTGAGGTGGAGGAGATCCTTCAACTCCGCTGCGCTCCGTTCAGGATGACAACAGGCGTCAGCCACGAAGTCTGCGGAACCAGCCAAAGAGGCCGCCTTTGCTTTCGACAGTTTCCTTTTGCTTTTCAGCGGCTTTTCTGTGCGTTCCGGCAGGGGCAGCGGAGGGTTCCTTCAGGGCAACCTTGCGTGCGCTGAAGTAGCGGTAGAGCGCCTCCTGAGAAGAAGTGCTTCCGCCGTCATCCTCCAGGACATAGGTGCCGTCGGATAGCATGCGCCAGCCTTTTTCACGGTCATTACGCAGCGCGTCCAGGATCACGTTGAGCTGTTCACGGGTATCCGGCGTGACGGCCTCCATGAACGCTTCGACACGGCGTTCCAGGTTCCGGTTGAGCAGGTCGCCCGAACCGATGAAAAGGCGCTGGTCCGGGCCTTCGCCGAAGCTGTAGACCCGGGAATGCTCCAGCCATCGGCCGACCACGCTGACCACGGAAATGTTTTCCGTTATGCCGGGAACGCCGGGACGCAGGGAGCAGATGCCGCGAATGAAGAGCTCCACCCGGACGCCCGCCTGGGAGCATTCGATCAGCTTCTCCATCACCTCGCGGTTGTTCAGGGAATTGACCTTGATGGCGACGCGGCCGTTTTCACCCTTGGCGATTTCCCGGTCCAGCAGTTCCAGGACGCGGGGCTTGAAGCTCAGCGGTGCGATCCAGAGGGAATGCATTTCCGGCGGAATTTCGCCTTTTTCCAGGGCTGCAAACGCTTCTTCCGCCTCCCGGCCGACTTCCTCCCGGGCGGTGATCAGGGACAGGTCGGTATACTGCTCGCCGGTCACCTCGTTATAGTTGCCGGTGCCGACCTGGGTGATGCGGCTGACGGCGGCGCCGCGCTGGCGGGTGATCACGCACAGCTTGCTGTGCACCTTATGCTCCGGCAGGCCGTAGACCACACGGCAGCCGGCATCCTCCAGCATCTCGGAATAGTCGATGTTGTTCTGCTCGTCGAAGCGGGCACGCAGTTCCAGCAGGCAGACGACATCCTTGCCGCGGTCGGCGGCGTAGGCCAGGGCGGCGGCGATCTTGCTGCTGCCGGACATGCGGTAGAGCGTGATCTTGATGGAGCGGACTTCCGGATTGTCAGCGGCTTCATAGATCAGGTCCACGAAGGGCGCCATGCTTTGGAAGGGGAAGCTCAGCAGCAGATCCTTTTTCTCAATATAGGCGAAGTACTCGCCCTTTTTCAGCCCGATATCGCGGGCCGGGCGGCGTTCCGGATAACGGAATTCCACCGGGCCGCCGATGCAGGACCGGAAGGAAAGGTCAAAGGGAACGGTCTGGGTAAAGACACGGTTTTCCGGTATGCGCAGCTTCCGGATCAGGAGGGCCCTGGCAGGATCGGACAGCTTGCCGATAATCCGGACACGCACTGGCATTTCCCGTTTCCGTTTGGACAGCATGCCGGAGACCTTGTTGCGGAAATCGTCGTCGGCCCGGTCTTCCAGGCTGGAGAAGAAGACGTCCGCGTTCCGGGTAACGTCTATGATGGCCGCCTGCAGGATGTTTTCCTTTTTCAGCAGGAGGGGCAGGAAGTGGCGGACGAGCTGGGCAGTCGGCGCGATCTTCTGGCAGCCGTCGATCTCAAAACTCTGGTAGGCCGGGATGCGATGGAGCGGGATGAAACAGAGTTTCGGCTCCGTGCCGCGGCCGAGGAACGCCACGATATTGGTTTCACCGTTCCAGAGAAAGGGGAGCGGCTGGTCCAGGCCGATCATCTGCGGCTGCAGCATGTCCTTGATGTCGCCGAAGAGCTTTTTGCTCATCAGCTCATCCACTTTGCTGATTTTCTTGAAGTCCAGCACGTCCACATTGTTGACGCGCAGTTCTTCCCGGATATCCTTCCAGACGCTTTCCATGAGCGCCTGCTGATCCCGCGTGACGTCCAATGCCTCGGCGATCTGGACAGCGGGGAGCATACCGGAGATCGGGTCTCCCTTTTCCGGCGCCAGCAGGTCGCGGTGGGTCAGGATGCCGATGCGGACCCGGTAGAACTCCTCCAGGTTGGACTGGTAGATCATCAGGAACTTCAGCCGTTCCAGCAGGGGGACCTTCGGGTCGGCAGCCTCAAGCAGGACGCGCTTGTTGAAAGCGAGCCAGCTCAGTTCCCGGTTGACATAGACGCTCTCCGCGGCGGTTTTTTTGCTCTTTTTCTCCTTGGAAGGCATAGATCAGATCAATCCTTTAGTGTTTTGATTCCTGAAGAGAACGAATACCCGACAGTGTTTTCACGAAGGAAAGCACACCCGGGCGGTATTGCGTTGTTCAAAATCAGGATCTTCCGTCTGCTATTGTACGACAGAAGACCCCGTAAATCAATATAAAGGTGTCGGCTGAAGGGAGATCATGCTCAGTTTTTTCCGTCCAGACGGTCCATCAGGTCCCAGGCACCGAGCATGTACATGATGCCCATCGCGCGGTCATACAGGCCGTAGCCCGGGCGGACGTTGCCGGGAGTTTCGGTCCAGAGCTGGCGTCCGTGGTCCGGCCGGATATAGCCTTCAAAGCCATTGTCGTGGTAAGCGCGGAGAATTTCCAGCACGCCGGTGTCGCCGTCGCAGTCCCGGTGACTGGCTTCACAGAAGTCGCCGTTGGGGAAGTGGCGGACATTGCGGATATGGGCAAAGGCGATGCGGTCGCAGTGTTTCCGGACGATGTCCGCGACGTTGTTCTTCGGATTCGCGTTCAGGGAGCCGGAGCAGAGAGTCAGGCAGTTATAGGGATCATCCACCATGGACAGGAACCGGGAAATGCTTTCCTCATCCACAAGCAGGCGGGGCAGGCCGAAGATGTCCCAGGGCGGATCGTCCATGTGGACGGCCATTTTGATATCACACTCATGACAGACCGGCATCAGGCGCTCGAGGAAGTATTTGAAATTATCCCAGAGCTTTTCCCGGGTTACGTCCTTGTAGGCGGCGAAGAGTTCATCCAGGCGGGCCATGCGTTCCGGCTCCCAGCCGGGGAAGGTGAGGCCGTTCAGGTTTTTCAGGATATAATCCGCCATGGCCCTGGGATCATCCTGAATCATGTCCGCCTGATAGAACAGGGCGGTGGAACCGTCGCCCACGGGGTGGAAAAGGTCGGTCCGCGTCCAGTCGAACACGGGCATGAAATTATAGCAAATGACCTTCACGCCGAAGGGCTGCAGATTACGGATGGTCTGGATGTAGTTGTCGATATACCGGTCCCGCGTGGGCAGGCCGATTTTGATATCATCATGCACGTTGACGGATTCCACCACGTCCATGTTAAAACCGTAAGCCTCAATCTGCTTCCGGACTACCTCGATTTCCTCCGGCTCCCAGATCTCACCGGGCATTTTGTTGTGAAGCGCCCAGACGATGGTGGAGACGCCGGGAATCTGGCGGATGTCCTGCAGGGAGATTTTGTCGTTTCCTTCTCCGTACCAGCGGAAACCCATCTGCATCGGCATAATCGTTCCTCCAATGAAAAATGAATGATGAACAATGATAGATTCTTCGCTTTCAGCTCAGAATGACACTAAAGAGATTGTAACGGAAAACGCTCCGGGCTTCAAGAAGAGAATGACAGAAAAATCAGGTTTCGGAGGCTTTCCGTTCGTTGCGGCGGATCCGGTTGATGTGGCGCTCAAATTCCCCGTCGCGGATCAGTTCCGCGAGTACGTACTGCTCAAAGGCGGGCACGGTGCAGCTGTAAAAGCCGACGCGCAGCTCAAAGGCCGGAAGCAGGGAGCGGGGCAGGACCATGTATCCGACGCGGAAGGAAGGTGACACCGTGCGGGAAAAGGTGTTCAGGTAGATCACGTTCTGCCGGGCGGCGCCCGCAAAAAGGGTTTCCTCCGGCTTGCGGAGGAGAGAGAACTCCGATTCGTAGTCGTCCTCAACAATATAGCGGTCCGGTGCATCCGCCCAGCGGAGGTATTCCCGCCGCTTGGAGGCGGTGGCGGTGACGCCGCTGGGAAAACTGCGGAAGGGCGTGATATGCAGGACGGAGGCGGAGGTGTTCCGGAGCGCTTCGGACAGGATACCGTCCTTGCCAAGCGGGCAGTAATCAACCTTTACGCCGCGGGAACGGTAAACCTGTTCAATCTTCTGGTAGGACGGCGCTTCGACGCCGTAGACGCGGCTGCTGCCCAGAAGCTCCACCGTGATCCCGTAGAGGTATTCCGCGCCGGCGCCGATGACGATCTGATCCGGACGGACGCGGATACCGCGGTTGCGGGCCAGGTAGCTGCACAGCGCTTCCCGCAGTTCCGCGCAGCCGGTGTTGGGAGGACGGACCATGATCTCCTCCCCGTATTCGGAGAGAACCCGGCGCATGACTTTCGCCAGGGTAGGGAAGGGAAAAGTGTTTCGCCCGGGAGCTGGCGGCGCGGGCGGAAGGCGGTGCTCCGTCCGGACGGAAGGAAGGGTAAAACCGTCTGACTCCCGATAGACGACATAGCAGCCGCTGCGGGGCCGGGATTCCGCGTAACCTTCCTCACAGAGCAGCTCGACGCTGTGCTCCGCCGTGACGGCGCTGACGCCGCGGTCCCGGGCAAGGATGCGCCGGGATGGCAGGCGGCTGCCGAATGGGCGGACACCGGAGACGATCTCCTCCCGAAGGGATTCATACAGAGTCAGGTAAGACGGTTTGTTCTGTTTCATCTGGTCTTATAAAAAACTCTCTTTCTGGCACTTTTCATATAGCCAAATGAAGCATATACTCCTTTGCATCCGAAGTCAAGCTTTGGATAATGGATACAATGATTGGGGATTGAGTTATGAAGAAGAGTGAAATTCAGCTGACACGGATTGTATTTGGCGCCGTAATGGCAGCGCTGGTCTTTGTAGTTACGCTGTTCAGGTTCCCGCTGCTGGGATCCAAAGTGCATTTTGCCAATGCGGTCTGCCTGCTGTGCGGACTGCTGCTTGGCCCTGTCTGGGGCGGTACGGCCGCGGGCCTTGGTTCCGCACTGTATGATCTGTCCTTTTATAACGAAGGAATCATCAATCTGCTGATTACGTTTGTTTCAAAATTCGCGATGGCCTGGGTCTGCGGCATGATTGCCGGGAAACGCAATGAAAAAACGCAACCCGTTGTCCGTGTTGTGGTTGCGTGCGTTGTCGGGGCGCTGACCTATGTGGCGCTGTATATGCTGAAGAGCGCGATTTACGGCGCGATCGCCGGCAATGCCTGGGCGGCGGTTGCCAGCAAATTCCCGGCGTCCATCATTAACGCGGGCGCCGCGATGGTCGCCGCGCCGATCTTCTATCACGCGGTGGTTCCGGCACTGAGGGCCGGAGGAATCCTGAAGAAACTGGACGCGGCAGTCAAATAATCCTTTACAGCTTAAAACCGGTGAACATGGCCTGGGCGATATCTTTGCCCAGGTCGTCTTTAATTTCAATCCGGTAGACGCAGCTGGTCCGGCCGCTCTTGACGCAGACGGCGGTGGAGATCAGCTTTTTTCCTTTGGACGCGTTCAGGAAATTCAGGCTGACCTGCTGGGCGACAGAGGGACGGTGGGCGTTGTTGGACGCGGCGGCAAAGGTAAAATCCGCCAGGGCGAGGATGGCGCCGCCCATCAGATGCCCTTCCGCGTTCATGTGGCGGTTGGTGATCTCCATGGTACAGACAGCGCTGTCATCGGTCAGCGATTCCAGTGCCATGTAGTTTTCTGTGGCGAAGCGGTCTTTGACGAAGAATGCTTTTGCTTCTTCCAAAGATTGAAATGTAGCCATAAGTACCTCCGGGTTATTCTCTTTGTTCAATATCAATCTTCAGGGAGCGGAGCCGTTCCCAGTAGTCCGGGAAGCTTTTGCGGACGGCTTCGGCACCGCGGATTTCTCCGCCGGTGCGGGTGCACAGCAGGGACAGGGCCATGGCGATCCGATGATCGTTATGGCTGTCCAGCGCTTCAGACGGCGCATGGAGCGCAGCGGCGGGCACTGCAATCCGGTTTTCCTCCAGGTTCAGGGTAACGCCGAATTTGGCCATTTCTTCCGCCATGGCGGCGCCGCGGTCGCTTTCTTTGAAGCGCAGGCGGCGTGTGCCGGTGAAGACGGCGCCGTAGCAGAGCGCGGCAACGGAGAAAAGTACCGGCGCAAGATCCGGGCAGTCGGACAGGTCCAGTTCCGCGGGACCTGCTGCCAGCTGGGGAAAGAATTCCTGATATACGCGGTCACCCTGCAAGCTGTCTTTCCGCAGACCGGTAACCGTGACGCGGCCGCCGGCACAGTTCAGCGCCTCAAAGAAAGCCGCGTTGGAATAATCGCCTTCAACTTCTGTATCCTGCGATTGATACGCTGTGTTTCCGGGAACGATCAGTGTGTTTTGATCCGTCCATGAAACGGAAACACCGGCGTCCCGCAGCGCCTGCAGGGTCAAAGACAGATAGGAGCGGCTTTCCACCGGCGGGATCAGCGTAATCCGGCTGTCCCCGGAAAGAAGCGGCAGCGCGAAAAGCAGGCCGGTGATGAACTGGCTGCTGACGCCGCCCGGAACGGTGTATTCACCGGCGGTAAGCCGGCCTTCCGCCAGCAGGCCGCCGTCCATCCGCCGCAACGTGAGGTTTCGCTCCCGGCACAGATTCTCATAGATTGACAGAGGACGGGACAGGAGCGTTTCGCTGCCCTCCAGCCGCATGGCGCTGCCGGACAGCAGGCACAGCGGGATCATGAAACGCAGGGTGCTGCCGGACTCCCGGCAGCGCAGCACAGCAGGTCCGGCCTTCCGGGGATCGCAGCCGCGGACGCGGACTGAGGAACCATCCCAGGAGAGGGAAGCGCCAAGGGCAGACAGGCAGTCCGCCGTAGCGAGAATATCCTCACTGCGGTCCACGCCGCGCACGATACTTTCGCCTTCCGCCAGGGCGGCGCAGATCAGCAGACGGTGCGCCATGGATTTGGACGGCGGCGCCGCGACGGTGCCTCGGGCGATTCCGGGCCTGATCAGTACGTTCATTGCCGGTCTCCTGCCAGGTAATCCATGGCCTCCAGATAACCATCAAAACCATGGCCCTTGATTGTTTTTACGCAGGCGGCGCGGAGATAGCTGATCTTCCGGAACTCTTCCCGGGCATCCGGATCGGAAATGTGAACTTCCACGGCCGGAATGGCGACTGCTTTCAGCGCGTCCAGCAGGGCGACACTGGTATGGGTATAGGCGCCGGGGTTGATGACAATGCCGTCCTGCTTTCCGTAGGCCTGCTGGATGGCGTCCACCAGGGCCCCTTCATGGTTGGACTGGTACAGGGTAACGGCGACGCCGAGCTTTTTCGCGTGCGCCTCAATGAGGCCGCAAAGGTCGGCATAGGTGGCGGTGCCGTAGACTTCCGGTTCACGGATGCCCAGCATATTCAGGTTCGGACCGTTAATGATAAGGATGTTCATTTTCTACCTGCTTTCAATATCATTGGCTGTATCATCGGGAGAGCCTGTGACAGAGATGATCTCGTCAGCGGCGGCGCGGTAAATCGGTTCGCGGGTGAGGTAAAGCTGCTTCATCTTTTCCGCCGTGTCCGCCAGCGGCCGGTCATCTGTGGGAACCAGGGCGTCCGGATTCCGGTCCAGCCAGAACAGGCGGCCGTTCTGCCGCAGGGCTGTGACGTTTTCCGGCCGGAGAACCGCGCCGCCGCCGGTGGAGACGATCTGACTGCCCTGCTTTGATACGTCCCGGATGACCGCGCTTTCCAGATTCCGGAAGGCGGTTTCGCCGTCCTCCCGGAAAATATCGGGAATGGATTTGCCGGTCTGATCCGTGATCAGCTGATCCGTATCGATCAAATGCCTGCCTGTCTTTTCAGCCAGGATTTTTCCGACGGCGGACTTGCCGCTGCCGGGCATACCGATCAGCACGATATTCTCTTTCTGACGCAGGATCTTCTCATAAATCCGGTCCGTGAGATCTTCCGGACAGGATTTGCCGGTAAAGTGTTCCGACGCGCGGACAGCCTGGGCGACCAGCATGTACAGGCCGCCTTCCGCCGGGATTCCGCGGCCGCGGGCGTCCAGCACGAGCCGGCTGCGAAGGGGGTTATAAATCACATCCACGATGCCCTCCAGGCGCCGGAAAGGATCCAGCGGCAGGGGCTGTGCGTCCGGCTCCGGAAACATGCCGCAGGGAGTGGTATTCAGGATGATTTCCGCGTCGGCATGATCCCGCAGCGCTTCCTCATAGGTCAGGCTGCCGTCCCGGCCGGTGCGGCTGATCTTCCGGATTTTCCGGGCGCCGAGTATCTCCGCCGCGAAGGCCGCGGTGCGGGAGGTGCCGCCGGTACCGGGAATCAGGACTTTTTTACCGGAAAGATTCAGGCCGATCCGACGGATCAGGCGAACCAGGCCGTCCAGGTCTGTATTGAAGCCGAAGAGTTTTCCGCCCCGGTTCACTACCGTGTTGACTGCGCCGATGGCGCCGGCGGTTTCATCGACCTCATCCAGGAAGGGAATGACCGCCTGCTTATAGGGAATTGTGACGTTGATTCCGCGAAAAGAGCGGGCTGCCATGAAAGCCGGCAGCTCCTCCGGGGTCAGTTCCTTCAGTTCGTAGGCGTATCCGCCGATCTGCCCGTGGATTTCTTTGGAGAAACTGTGGGGCAGATGCTCGCCGATACAGCCATAAGATAATACATCATTCATAATTCACAATTCAGGAGTCATATTATGTATTGGTCAGCCAGTCCGTGCCGTAACGCTGGGCAAGGAGGTCGCACAGGGCCAGCGCGGTGACGCTGTCCACAACGACCCGAGCCCGATGGACAATGGCGGGATCGTGGCGGCCGGAGATTTGCAGGGAGGTTTCCTCCCCGGTGAGGGGATTGACCGTCCGCTGCTCCAGGGAGATGGAGGGCGTGGGCTTCACCGCGCAGCGGAAGACAAGGGGCATGCCGTTGGTGATGCCGCCGTTGATACCGCCGTTCCGGTTGGTTTCAGTCACAGGCCTGCCGTTCTGCATCCGGAAGGGGTCGTTGGCTTCGCTGCCGGTCATATCCGCCAGGGCAAAGCCGTCGCCGAAGGCGACGCCCTTGACAGCGGGCACAGAGAACAGCGCGTGGGAGAGGACACTCTCGACCGTATCGAACCAGGGCTCGCCGACGCCGGCCGGCAGGCCGGTCACGGCAGTTTCGAGCACACCGCCGACGCTGTCGCTCCGGGCGGCCGCTTCCTCGATTGCCGCACGCATCCGGATGCCGCAGTCCTCATCCAATACGGCGAAGGGCAGGGCGTTCAGCTTTTCCAGATCCGTGGACGGGTTATCCCCGAAAGGCGCGTCGTCAATGCCGGCACAGCGGGCAATATGCGTGCCGATCAGGACACCTTTCGCTTTCAGCGCGGGAATGACGATCGCTCCCGCCGCGACCAGCGCAGCGGTGATACGTCCGCTGAAATGGCCGCCGCCCCGGTAATCCTCAAAACCGTGGTATTTGATATAGGCAGTGTAATCGGCATGGCCGGGCCGTACGGGACCCCGTTCGTAATCCCCGCTGCGGGTATCCGCGTTGGGAATCAGGAGGGCAAGGGGCGTGCCGGTGGTACGGCCCTCAAAAACACCGCTGACGATCCGGAACGCATCGGCTTCCTGCCGGGCGGTTGAAATCTTTCCTGCCGGGCGACGGAGCGACAGCTGGGAAGCAATGAACGATTCATCCACGGGCAGGCCCGGAGCGAGGCCGTCGATGACCGCGCCGATTTCAGGGCCGTGGCTTTCACCGAAGAGCGTTACGGATACGGAGGTGCCGAAAGAGTTTTTCATAAAAATCCTCTTATTTCATTCATCATTCGCAATTCACAATGCATCATTATGAATCTTAGATGACAATATAACGCAGGGCAGGGAATGTCAATGTCTTCCGGGAAACATGGCGGTTTTCGTTCTGTTTTTACAGGGCGGGCGATTTGCTTTTTTCTCCGGAACATGAGATAATACCGTAAGCAAGAAACAGGCGGAAGCCTGTGCGAAGGTGAAAGCAATGCTGAGGATCGGGCAGTTTACGGATACATTCCTGCCGATTGTTGACGGCGTGGGCCGGGTGGTCCAGGCCTATTCAGAGACCCTTTGCAAAATGGGACACCAGGTGACCGTGGTAGCGCCGATGTACGACACGGGGTTCCAGGGCGGCTTTCCTTTCCAATTGGTTGAATATGTGGCAAGCAGCGTTCCCGGCATGAAACAGTATAAGGTCGGGGAGGCTGTGCTTGACGCGCACTACCGGCAGCGTATCCGGATGATTGAGCTGGACGTGATCCACGCCCACAGCCCCTTTACCGCCGGATCGGAGGCGCTCCGCCTTGCCGCGGTGAGAAAGCTGCCGCTGGTGGCCACCTTCCATTCAAAATACTATGACGATTTCCTCAAGGCGACCCGTTCGGAGTCCATCGCGAAGATGGGTGTGAAGCTGGTCGTGAGTTTCTATAACCGCTGCGACGAGGTCTGGGCCGTTGGGAAGAATACGGCGGACGTGCTGCGCGAATACGGCTACGAAGGCGAGATCCAGGTGATGCCCAACGGGGCGACCCTGCGGACGGCGTCTCCGCAGGATGTGGAGCAGGTCAACCGCCGGTGGAACCTGGGTATGGATCCCCTGATCCTGTTCGTCGGACAGATGGACTGGAAGAAGAACATCCTGACCGTGCTGGAAGCCTGCGCGGAGATGAAGCGCGCCGGAACGCCCTACCGCCTGCTGCTGGCGGGGCAGGGGATGGACATGAACGCCATCAGCGAGAAAATCCACGAACTGAACATCCAGGACAGGGCGGAAATGCTGGGCCATATCACGGACACCAGCCTGCTGGACGCGCTTTACGCCCGGGCGTCCGTGTTCGCGTTCCCGTCGCTGTACGACGCGGCGCCCATGGTGGTGCGCGAGGCGGCTGTAATGGGAACGCCGTCGATTATGGTGCGGGGAAGCACCGCGGCGGAGATCATCCGGAACGGAGAGAACGGCCTGCTGTGCGAGAACGATCCGAAGGACCTGGCCCGGGTGATGACAGAAGCGCTGAGAGATCCGGCCAGACTGCAGATGATCGGCGCACAGGCGCGGGAGACGATCCCGGTGCCCTGGGAAAAGGTGCTGGAGACTGCCGCGCTGAGATATGAAAGGCTGATCGCCCTGGGTAAGCAGGGACTGCTGAAAGATAAAAGGAAGCGGATGCTTTAATCCGCTTCCATTATTTCTACACGCACATTGTCCGGACCGGTAAAACGGAGCATCCGCTGCCCCGTGCAGGGATCCCTCCTGTATTCGCCCGGATGGATTCCGTTTGACTCCAGACGGTTGCGCACAGCCGAGAGGCGCGTCGCATACAGCGTCAGGTACTGCTTTTCCGGGACGGATTCCCGGAAGGAACAGATGACCTGAACCTGGGTCTTTCCCATTTCAAACAGAAAAACCACATCGCCGGATTCCCGCCGGTTCAGCTGCTGCAGCAGGCGGAACCCCAGCCGGTTGACATAGAAATCGCATACGGCGGCCTGGTCCGAGCCGCGCAGGGTGGTCCGGAACATGCCGGACTTTTTTGTATACGGAAAGAGCGTGCTGCGGCGGGCTTTGCGTTTCCAGGCGCGGTATTCCCGCAGGTTCTTCCGCCAACCGGGATGGGTGACCACATAGCCTACGGCGATGTACAGCAGCTGGCCGAGCAGGCCGCCGATGGTGTTGGAGATAATATCGTCAAAGTCATACATACCCCGCCGGGTGATCAGCTGCAGGTTTTCCACCAGCAGGCTGAGCAGCAGGCAGAACACGAAGGGCCGGACGCGGACCCTGGCTCGGAACCAGCGGAACACATAGGGCAGGAGATAGCCCAGGGGGACGAAGAGCATCATATTCAAATAGAACTGGGAAAGATCCTCCGGCCGGACAATGGAGATCTGGGAGAACGCGGATTCCACGCCTTCCGTGAACAGGGTCCGGAACCAGCCGGAGAAGCCAGTGGGCGTAGAGAAGGCATTCTTGAGATCCTCCAGCGGCGCGACATGCACGGCATAATCGCCGGCGCACCCCCGGGAAAAGAAAACCAGCCAGGCGAAAATGAGCAGATAAAGCAGCAGGCCGCACACAAGCAGGCGCTGCCGCAGTTTCAGCAACCGATCGGCGTCCGGGTTTTCGCTCAGCCCGCCTTCCAGGTTCAGCCGCAGACGCCGGCAGATCCGCCGGTCCGCCCAGGGCAGCAGAAAAACAAGCACGGCCACAAGCAGCGTGACCAGCAGATTCATCTCCAGGCTGTTCACATCCATTACCGCGCCTCCTTTCCGGTATCGGCGCCGGGCGGCAGCATGGAGGGAACGGTAAGGTTACGGGGATCATCCGCCGGGAGACCGCTGAGATAGGAACGGTCGCCGATGAGCGCGGCAAGGCTCTCCTCATTACCTTCTCCGTATTGCAGATATCGGTACGCCGCGGTGATCATTTCGACGGCGAAGCGGCGGGCTTTCTCCCGTAGTTCAGGAAAGCTTTCGGAGGAAGAAAGCGTTGGATCAAAGGGATGAAGCCAGGTCCGGTGCTCTTCGTTTTCCGGATCCCGGTTGTGAAAAAACGATTCGGAATACATGAGGGACTTAAGCACAGGTTTCTTTGTCAGCCGAGTCAGGCGCGCGGCAAAGCCCCGGGGGTTTTCCATAATCCGGAAACACCGGCGGTAGCGCAGGCAGGAACGGTTCATATCTGCCCAGCAGTTCCGCCAGCCGTAGACCGACTCATACACCGCGTTCAGATCCGCCTGCATGTTTTCCGGCAGGAGGACGCGGGGGAAATAATGGTCCGTCACCGGATGCTTCGAGCCCCAGAATCCGTCCCGCCGCATGACGGCGGCATCCAGCGCGTGTTCCAGGCACATATGGCTGCGGGGGAAAACGTGCAGGTCGGTCGTGACGTGAATGATATAAGGGTGCGTGGTGCTGTCCAGTGCGTAATGACAGAGGAAACCGGCCAGGTAGGAAAACAGCTCCGCTTTGGCGGAGGATACCGCGGCCCGGCGGAGAAGGGATATCAGGAACAGGCCCGGTTTTGTGGTATGCATCCGGCGGCCGCGGCTTTCATGGCGGCCGAAGGGCTTATACAGGAACCAGACGTCCGGGCCGAAGAGCGCAAACGTATAGGGCTCGGGAACAATAAAGTCCCGAACCTCTTCCGGCAGCGAAGCGAGCACTTCCCGGCCGAAGGATACATGAACAGTTGGATCCGGCATGGCGGCCCTCCGTTTTTCCTGCTGTTTTCCGGTTCAGTATAACAATTTTTCCGCGGACGGACAAGGGAGTTTGCCCGGAACGCGTTTGTGATATATAATAAACCGATCGGTTCCGCGCACAACGGCGGGAAACAATCGGGCAGATGAGTGAGGAAAAGCATATGAAACAATCTGTAAGACGCATCGCGGCTTTCCTATTAACGGCGCTTTTGCTGTGCCTGTGCGCAGTATCCGCGGCACTGGCTGAGGCCACACCGGAACCCGAATCTCAGGCAACGGAAAAGCCGGAGGCCAAGGTGACCATGTCACCGGCGGAACGCCAGGCTAAAGGCGTCCTGACAGTAGGTGCGAAGGGCGAAGAAGTCAAGAGGCTTCAGCAGCGGCTGAAGGATCTGGGCTATCTGAGCGGCGAGGCGGACGGCGCCTACGGCCGAAACACCAAGAACGCCGTAATTTCGTTCCAGCGCATGAACGGACTCACCCCCGACGGCGCTGCCGGAGAGGAAACGCTGGCGAAGCTGTACGCCGAGGACGCGAAAGCCGCGCCTGAAGAGGAAAAGGTAGACGTGCTGGCCGGCGCGGTCCCGATGCTGATCAACAAAGAACATACGGTGGATGAGTTCTTTACCCCGGCAGACCTGGTAACGGTTACCGATATTATCAAAAAGGACCTGGCGACGGTTAAGTACAAGAAAACCAAGGGCGTCAGGGAAGCGGTGGAAGCGCTGAAGGCGATGCTGGAGGCGGCGAAGGAAGACGGGATCGGCAAGAAGTGGCAGATTGCCGCGGGCTACCGCACCTGGAATCAGCAGGAAAGCTTGCTGAACCAGAAGGTGAGTTACTACAAATCGAAGAATAAAGGCTGGAGCACTTCCAGGGCGCGCCGCGCGGCGCTGCGCTCCGTCGCGGAGCCGGGTGCCAGCGAGCACCACCTGGGCCTGGCCTTCGATGTGAACAAAAAAGGATCGTCCTCCTTCGCGGGAACCAAGTACAGCGATTGGCTGAACGAACACTGCTGGGAGTATGGGTTTATCATCCGCTACCAAAAGGAAAAGGAAGAAATCACGGGCTTTGTTGCCGAGCCCTGGCACATCCGTTATGTCGGCGTGGAGCACGCTATGTATATGAAGGAACACAACCTCTGCCTGGAGGAATATATCCAGGGGATTGAAGACGGAACGATTCCGCTTCCCGGCGGTGAAGGTGAAGAGACGGAGGAACCTGAAGCCGGGGAAGAGGAAGAATACGAACCGGAGGAAGAAACCGCGGACGACGAAGCGGCATAAGGAGGACTGTTTATGCGCAAAGCGATCGCACTGGGACTGATCCTGATCCTGCTGCTGGGGCTCTCCGGCTGCGCCGGGAAGCAGGAACCGGCCGGGGACAACGCGTCTATTGTGGTGGGCTTTTCCCAGCTCGGCGCGGAAAGTTCCTGGCGTATTGCCAACACCGCGAGCATGGAACAGGCCGCGAAGGATTACGGCTACAGCCTGATGATGGAGAACGCCAACCAGAAGCAGGAAAAGCAAATCGACGCGATCCGCTCTTTTATCGCCTACCGCGTAGACGTGATCGTGTTTTCCCCGATCGTGGAAACCGGCTGGGACAACGTGCTTACGGAAGCAAAGCAGGCCGGGATCCCCGTGATCCTGATGGACCGGATGATCGAAACACAGGATGACAGCCTGTATACCGCCTATATCGGCGCTGATTTTTACGCCGAAGGCAGGCGTGCGGGAGAATACCTGATCCGCAGGGCGGACGCCATGAACGCGGAACACCTGAACATTGTGGAAATCTGCGGCACAACGGATTCCACGCCGATGCGCGACCGGCAGAGGGGATTTATGGACGTGATCCGTGAAGATTCGCGGTTTACCGTGATCGACAGCGTGGACGGCGATTTCCTCCGCTCCAAGGGCGAGGAATGCATGCGGCAGCTGCTGCAGCAGTACGGAAAAGACGGAATCGATGTGATCTATTCCCATAACGATTCCATGACGCTGGGCGTCCTGGACGTACTGGAGAAGGAAGGGATCAAGCCGGGGAAAGATATCCTGCTGATCACTGTGGACGGGGAAAAGGAAGCGGTGGATGCGCTGAAAGCCGGAAAAATCAACTGCGTGGTCCAGTGTACGCCGCATCTGGGACCTTCCGTGATGAAGCTGGTGGGGGACCTGAAAGCGGGGAAGGAACTGTCCAAGGTCAACCACCCGGATGAAGACGCGTTTACGGATTTTGATGACCTGACCGATCCCGCGGTGGAGGGATTCTGAGATGCGGCGAAACGGAATGACCAGCATCACGTCCCAGGTTCGCCGGTCCGTGACATCCATTTCGATCCTGCTGGCGGTGCCTGCCCTGATCGGTCTGGTGGTTATGCTGATATACTCCGCGCGAACGCAGGCGATGATCCGCCGGATGGACGCCGCGGCACGGATGAAACCTGCCCTGGAAAGCACGATTGCGGAAAACCTGTTTTCCGTCGCGGCCGGCAGAACCTCCTTTGAAAAAAGCGGCGTGGAAGAACTGATCGCGGAAACGGACGAGACGCTGGATATGCTGCTGGGGGAAACCCAGGGGAGCGGCCAGATGCAGCTGACTATCGCCCGCCGGACCATGGATACGCTGGAACAGTATGTGTTCAAGATCCGGGACGGGATGGCGGCCGGAATGCCGATCAGCGAGATAGAAAGCATCGTGGATGAGGTGCGGAACGTCGGGCGCCTGGTAACAGACATGCTGGATGCGTTCACTACGGAGGAAATTGCCAGCGCGACAGATTCCAGCCGCCGGCTGCGCACGGTAGTGATCATTGCGGCAGTCGCGGAGGTTCTGCTGCTGCTGGTTGCCTTTATCCGATCCCGCAGCGAGACCCGGAAACTGACAAGCTCTATTCATACCGCGATCTATTCGCTGGAGGAAACGGTGCGACGGATCGCCGAAGGCGAGTTCGGCGACCGCGTGAGGGGCATGAACGTCGGAGAACTGAAGGAACTGGGCGAGCAGATCAATCAGATGGCGGACCGTCTGGAAACCCTGATCGACCAGGTCCGGCAGAACCAGGACCACCTGTCCAAAGCGGAGCTCCGGACTCTTCAGGCGCAGATCAATCCCCACTTCCTGTACAACACGCTGGACACGATCGTCTGGCAGGCGGAATCAGGCAAAGGAGACGAGGTTGTACGCCTGACGCGGAGCCTGAGCGACTTCTTCCGAATCTCCCTGTCCTCCGGCGCGGACTGGATCCCGGTCAGCCAGGAACTGAAGCATGTATCCGCCTATCTGAGCATCCAGAAGATCCGTTACCGGGACATTCTGGACTATGAAGTGGATCAGCCTGAAGGACTGGAAGAGATCTATATGCTCAAGCTGCTGCTGCAGCCGCTGGTTGAGAATGCCCTGTATCACGGCATTAAGAACAAGCGGGGCGGAGGCAGGATCCTGGTACAGGTGAAGCTCCAGAACCGGGTGATGACCTTTACCGTATCGGATACCGGCCGGGGAATGACTCCGGAGCAGCTGAAGGCGCTGGAAGAAAGCCTGCATACGGAAATACCGGCGGCACAGACGGAGCTTGAACCCGGCCATTCCGGCTTCGGTATGCGCAACGTGGATCTGCGCATCCGGCTGTATTATAAGAAGCAAACCGGACTGCTTGTTCAGTCCGGCCCGGAGGGAACGACAGTTTCCTTCACCATTCCGATCCGTACCAGGGAGGAAATAGACAATGATGAAAGTCTTTCTCGTGGATGACGAAATTGCCATCCGCGAAAACCTGCGCAACTCCTTTCCGTGGGAGGAAAAGGGTTATCAGCTCGTCGGCGAGGCGCCGGACGGCGAAATGGCGCTGCCGATGCTGCGGGACTTGAACGCGGACATTCTGCTGACCGATATCCGGATGCCCTTTATGGACGGGATGAAGCTGTGCGAGGAAGTGCAGAAGACCATGCCCTGGGTGGAACGGATTATCCTGTCCGGCTATGATGATTTCGCTTACGCCCAGAAGGCGATTTCCCTGGGCGTAAAAGAATACCTGCTCAAGCCGGTAACCGCCAGTGAACTGGAGGCCGCCCTGAACCGGGTCAGCAAACAGATTGAGGAAAAACGCCGGGACCGGGAAAACCTGACCGCACTGCGGGAAAGGCTTTCTTCCGGCAATCAGTTTCTGCGGGACAAACTGCTGGCTTCCCTGTTTACTGACGAGGGGGACAGTGAGGATGACGAGGCGCTGCTCCGCCAGATGCGGGAGCTGGGCGTGAACCTGACCGCTGGCTGTTATGCTGTGATCGACATCGCTTTCCCGGCGGAAGGGGAAAAGCGGATGAACTGCCGGAACGCGCTGGTTTCCCTGGCGGAAATGAGCGGCGGCGGCGTATACGTCTGCGGCGCGCCGAAAGGCGCCCGGGCGCTGGTGCTGGGCGACAATCCGGAGGATACGGAAGAGCGGGCTTATTCCTTTGCCAACTCCGCGATGCACCTGCCGGATCTTGCAAGGGAAAAGCGGCTGCTGATTGCAATCGGCGACACGGTAACGGATTTCCATGAGATCCGCCAGTCGATGAAGAACGCGCGCCACGCCCGTCATCTGCAGGGCCCGGAAGCGAACGAGGAACGGAAGATCATCGGCGTCAATGAGAGCACGGTTCAGCAGAAACCGCTGTCCGAAACGGAACTGAGTCCCCTGTATGAACGGCTGCAGTACGCGGCTGAGGATGAGGTGGAGCCCATCCTGACGGAATACACCCGGTCGCTGGATCCGGCGCTGGCGCTCGGCTATCTGCGGGTGGCCGGCCTGCTGGCGGCGCGCCGGATCATCCAGGAAGCGGAGGGAACACCGAAGGAAGTCCTTTCGGATGAACTGGTGGAAGAGACGATGCACACGGAAGGGGAGGAAGGTTTCCGCCTGCTTTCCGAGCTGCTGAAAAAAGCGATCGCGTTCCGCAACCGGAACCGGGCCGGATACGGGGATCCGACAATCAGCCGGGCCAGGGCCTATCTGTCCGAGCACTACGCGGATCCGAACCTGATGCTGCAGGACGTGGCCGGGGAGGTACACCTGTCCCAGAGCCACTTTTCCACAGTATTTGCCCAGGAGACCGGCCTGACCTTTACCCAGTACCTGACCGCTCTGCGTATCGGCAAGGCGAAGGAATTGCTGGAGGCGACGGAAATGCGCTCCTCCCAGATTGCTCAGGAGGTCGGCTACAACGATTCCCATTATTTCAGCTACCTGTTCAAGAAGACGACCGGCATGACGCCCAGCGACTTCCGGAGGGAAAACCGGTCAGAAGCATAAATTTGTACGGAAGATAATATTCAACTATCAAAAAAATATTTTGAACTGTTTTCAGGTCCATGCATGGCAGAAACGGAAAATTTCATACCAAAATAAAAATCCTCTGTATTTCCAAAGCAGAAGGATTTTTTTATACTGTGACCAAGATGGCTGATAAGCCAAAATATGAATGGAGGAAAAACCTATGAAGAAAATCGTTGCTCTGGTACTGACGCTGGCGCTGTGCCTGGGTCTGGTCGCTTTCGCAAATGCGGACGGCCTGATCAAGGTTGGCATCATCAATCTGGATCCGTCTGAATCCGGATATCGTGAAGCCAACGTTAAGAATCTGCAGGAAGTGTTCACCGAAGAGAACGGCTATGATGCCAAGTTCGCGACTGCTATCGACGACAAAGCTCAGATCGAAGCGATCAACACCTTTATCCAGGATGAAGTGGATTACATCCTGTTCTCCCCGGCTGCAGAAACCGGATACAATGCAGTTCTGGAAAGCGCCAAGGAAGCTGGCATCAAAGTGTTCATTTTCGACCGGATGCTGAAGGATGTAACAGAAGATCTGTATGAAGCGGCTGTTGTCTCCGACATGAGAAAAGAAGGTGAGACCGCCGTGGCCTGGCTGGAGAGCCTGGGCCTGGAAGAATACAAAGTTCTGCATATCATGGGCCAGATGGGCAGCCCCGCTCAGGTAGGCCGCTCCGAGCCTCTGCAGGAGAAGTGCGAAGCCGATGAAAAGTGGACCATGGTCCGCGAAGGCACCGGCGGAGACCAGTGGGATCCCAACGAAGCCCGCACGATTGCTGAAGCTGCGATCAACGCCGGTGAAGACTTCAACATCGTTTACGCTGAGAACGACGGCATGGCTGCCGGTGTTGTGGCCGCGCTGGACAAGGCCGGCATCGAGCATGGCGTTGGCAAGAAAGTCATCGTTATGGGCTTTGACTGCAACAAGTGGGCTCTGAAGAAGCTGCTGGACGGCGAATGGAACTACGACGGACAGTGCAGCCCCTTCCAGGCGGCTGTCATCGATGAGATGATCAAGAAGCTGGAAGCCGGCGAAGCCATCGAAGGCCTGAACGAGCTCAAGCAGATCATCAGCGATGAAAAGGGCTTTGACGCCACTACCATCAGCCAGGAAGACATCGACACCTACGGCCTGGGCAAGATCGACGAAGGCGAACCCACTTTCGAGTGATCGAATCAGTTTTTGACTGAGACAACATGGTAATACTAAGGCGCGGTATGAACAAACGATAATGCGCGCGTTCATACCGCGCTTTCTTTGAGAAAAGGAGACGCCCCAGATGCAAAACGATGTGGTACTGACAATGCGGGGAATCGATAAACAGTTTCCCGGTACCCGAGCGCTGAACAAAGTGAATTTTACGCTGCGCAAGGGCGAGATTCATGCCCTGATGGGAGAAAACGGCGCCGGAAAATCCACGCTGATCAAGGTGCTGACCGGCGTCTATGAAAAAGACGGCGGCAGTATATGGCTCGAAGGCGTGGACGGCGAGGCGCATATCCATTCTCCGCAGGACGCCCAGAAACTGGGTATTGCTACGGTATATCAGGAAATTACCCTGTGCCCGAATCTGACTGTTGCCGAGAACATGTATATCGGCCGGACGGAAGGACAGCTTGTGCCGTGGAAGGATTATGAGAAAAAAGCCACAGCGCTGCTGAACAATCTGGGGATTCCTGCCCGCGCCAAACAGGAACTGAGCCATTGCTCACTGGCTGTGCAGCAGATGGTTGCCATTGCCCGGGCGGTGGATATGCAGTGCAAGGTACTGATTCTGGACGAACCGACTTCGTCCCTGGACGACAAGGAAGTTGAGATGCTGTTCGGCCTGATGCGGGATCTGAAGAGTCGGGGCGTCGGCATCATCTTTGTTACCCATTTCCTGGAGCAGGTGTATGAGGTCAGCGACCGGATTACCGTGCTCCGGAACGGCGAACTGGTCGGCGAATACGCGATCGAGGACCTGCCGCAGGTGGAACTGGTCGCGAAAATGATGGGTAAGGACCTGAACGACCTGGCGGATTTGGAACAGGTCGGGGACAAAAACACCGCCGAGATGGAAGTCGTTTATGAGGCGGAACAGATTTCCAGCTCAGAAAGCAAACCCTTTGATTTCAAAATTCATAAAGGTGAGGTCAACGGCTTTACCGGGCTGCTGGGTTCCGGCCGAAGCGAGAGCGTCCGGGCAATCTTCGGTGCGGATCGAGTGACCGGCGGCAAGGTGAAAATGAAGGGGAAGGACGTAAAGATCGCGAAGCCCCACGATGCCATGAAAGCGGGCATCGGATATCTGCCGGAAGACCGGAAGAAGGACGGCATCATCGCAGATCTGAGCGTTCGGGAGAACATTATCCTGGCGCTGCAGGTTATGAAGGGCTTTTTCCATCCCATGACAAAAGCGCAGATGGAAGCGTTTGCGGACGAGTACATTAAGGCGCTGAACATCAAAACGGCCAGCCAGGATACGCTTGTAGGCAGCCTGTCCGGCGGCAATCAGCAGAAGGTGATCCTGGCCCGCTGGCTGCTGACGCATCCGGATTACCTGATCCTGGACGAGCCGACCCGCGGTATTGACGTCGGTACTAAACTGGAGATCCAGAAGCTGGTGTTGAAACTGGCCGCGGAGGAAAACATGAGCATCACCTTTATTTCATCTGAAATTGAGGAAATGCTCCGGACGTGCAGCCGGCTGATCGTCATGAGAGACCGGAACATCGTCGGCGAGCTGACCGGAGACCAGCTGACCCAGGCGCAGGTTATGCAGACTATCGCGGGAGGTGAAGCTTCATGATTGTTTCGAAAAAAGACATCAAGAAAAAGGGAAGCATCGGCCAATTGATGATCCCGCTGATTGCGCTGGCTGCCCTGGTGATCTTCAACCTGATCCGTGATCCCGGCTTTTTCAGCATTTCGATCAGTTCTACCGGCATCCTGGCAGGCAACCTGATCAGCGTAATCGACAGCGCGAGCGAACTGGCCATTATCGCGATGGGCATGACGCTGGTCACCGCGGCCTGCGGTGGCCAGGACATCTCTGTCGGCGCGGTCGGCGCGATCGCGGGCAGTATCTTCGTATGCACGCTGCAGGCGATGGGACCGATCACGATCTGGACGGTGCTCCTCGGCATTTTCCTGTGCATCCTGGTTGCTATCCTGTTCTGCAGTTTTAACGGCACGCTGGTTTCTGTTTTCAGAATCCAGCCGATGATCGCAACCCTGATCCTGTTTTCCTGCGGCCGTTCTATCGCTTACTGGTTCAGCGGCAGCGCTACCCCGCAGTTGAACAGTCCCATTATCACCTCGATTGGTATGAACATTCAGGGGATCCCGGTTCCGACGTCCATCTTTATTGTTATCATCGTGGGCATTCTGCTGTGGCTGGTATTCAAGACTACCAACCTGCGGCTGTATACCCAGTCCGTGGGTATCAATCAAGGCGCGGCCCGGCTGAACGGAATCAATCCGGTCCTGATCAAGATGCTCAGCTTCATGATTCTTGGCGTTTGCGTAGCGGTGGCCGGCGTGATCGGCGTCTGCCGCATCGGCCAGGTTGCCCACCAGACGCTGCTGGTCGAAATTGAGATGGACGCCATCCTGGCGGTTGCCATCGGCGGCAACAACCTGGGCGGCGGCCGGTTCCGGATTGCCGGCAGTATTCTGGGAGCCTATATTATCAAAATGCTGACGATCACCCTCTATGCCATGAATGTGGCGCCGGTGAACGTGAAAGCTTATAAGGCTATCGTAATTATCCTGATTGTCTGTGCGGGTTCTCCGGTGATCAGGAACCGTATCACGGCCTTGATGAACAGAATCCGCTCCAGCAAGGAAGCGGCAGCTGCCAGGGGGTGAAGAAAATGAGAAAAAAAGAGCCCATTACCAATACCCTGTTGCTGATGTCCATCGCGATCGGCATCTTTATCTGCATGTATGTCTTCGCTATCATTGCCCTCGGCGGCGGCTTCCTGAAAACCCAGCAGTTTTTTGACCTGCTGAACGACAACGCGTTCCTGATTGTCCTTGGCTGCGCGCTGACGATTGTTATGATCGGCGGCGGTATCAACATCAGTGTAGGCGGCGTGGTCTGCCTGACGGTTATGGCATGCGCCCTGTACCTGAATAATCCAGGGATCGAAAACAACACACTGACGATTATCGTGATGCTGCTGATCGCACTGGGAATCGGCCTGGCCTTCGGTATCGGCCAGGGCTTCCTGATCAGCTACCTGGAGATCCAGCCGTTCATTGTGACGCTGGCCGGCATGTTCCTTTCCAGAGGATTAACGACCATGCTCTCTGTGAACCCGGTTAAGATTACCCATGAGGGATTCCTGGCATTGATCGAAAATAAACTGAAAATCCCATTCCTGGGATATACGGCCAAGAACGGCAACCTGATTCCCGCCAAACTGGAAATCGGCGCCATCATTGCGCTCTTCATTGTGCTGATTACCTGGTTCCTGCTCAAAAAGGTCAAGCTGGGCAGAAACATTTACGCGATCGGCGGCAACCAGCAAAGCGCGCTGATGCTTGGTATTAACGTCAAGCGGACCCGGTTCCTGAGCTATGTGATCAGCGGCCTGCTGAGCGGCCTGGCCGGCTTCATCTACCTCATGCATATGCCCGCCGGAAAAGCCGGTGTGGCGACCGCCAGTGAAATGGACGCCATTGCCGCTTCCATCATCGGCGGTACGCTCCTGACCGGCGGCGTAGGCAATGTATTCGGTACCTTCTTCGGCGTGCTGATCCTGGCCACGATCAAGAAGATAATCATTGTCAGCCCTCTGAACGACAGCTGGTGGCAGGATATGGCCAGCGGCGCCATGCTTGGATTCTTTATCCTGCTGCAGAGCGTAGTGCTCAGCTCTCGTGAAAAGCGGAAGATCAAGGCAGCTGACGAGGCGGCACTGCAAAAGGGATAACAAACTAATTCTATCCAGTTAAAAAGATCGAAGGCAGCCAACAGGCTGCCTTCGATTTACTGTTTCATCCTTATTTCGCGTCATCCGCGAATATGATATCGTCCCTGAGACGGTAGATGGTGGCGCCGCGTTTCTTTTTACAGAAAGCCTCGGCCCACCACCGGATTTCTTTTACTTCATCATACTGGACCAGACCGTAGCGGAGGCCGTCGGCGTGCTTGCCGCCGCGCATGTTGGAGTCCATCCAGTGGACGGTATCCGTTTCCGGATCGTAATCGGAAATCATGATCGCGCTGTGGGCGCCTTTTCCGTACTGGTAGTCCGCCGACATCTGGAAATAGTCCCCGCGCTTCACTTCCCGCATGAACGCCAGCGCCAGTTCCATGTTCTCTTCCTTGCTGAGGCTCTTGTCATAGCGGAACTCAGCGGCAATATAGAAGGGATTGCCTTCGCTCGCCGGAATATCTTTCCAGAGAATACCGTAATAATACGGTTTGCACTGGGCGGAAGGAAGATTGTCCGGAATGACCAGCTTCACGTCCGGGTATTCCGCCATCCGGTATTTGTCACGGCTCTGGCGGAAGAGGTAGACCGTGAAATTCTTGCAGATGTAGATATCGCTTTTGTAATGCGCCCGCTGCGCCTTGCCGCGCGCTTTGTCGAAGAGCTTTTTGCCTCCGGCGATGATGTCGTCGATAAAGGCATCCCGTGCGGTGGGCTCGCCCGGTTCATCCGGTTCGGCGCCTTCGGCAGCGTCGGAATCCTCATCAAGCGAGATTTCTTCGAATTCGTCCGGGAGGACGTCTTCCGCCCGGACGGAAACGGGCAGGGAAGCGGCCAGGAAGGCAAGCACCGACAGGAACAGGAGCGTCCGTCTGACCCGCAGTTTCATCTGACGGTTTCCCCCTCGATCAGCATGCCGGGAACAGTGATTTGCTTCGGAACATGGGTTTCAGGCGATTCGATCGCGTCAGTGATCAGGCTGAATACCTGCTTCGCGATCTGGGCCGTATCCTGGCAGTAGGTGGTCAGGCGAGGGGAGATCATCTGGCTCATACGGATGCCGTCATAACCGACCAGGCTGATATCGTTCGGCACTTTGATTCCCTGCGCTTCCAACAGCCAGAGCGCGCCCAGGCAGCTGTAATCGTCCGGGCAGAGAACACAGGTGGGTTTGTCGTCAAGCTTCAGGAGTTCACGGACGATGGAGGCGCAGTCCGCAGGATCATGGAAATGGCCTTCGCGGACATATTCCACGGGAACGCGGATGCCCAGTTCGGCGCAGACCTTGTAGAAGCCGGCAAGACGTTCGCGGCTGACAGCGCCTTTTTCACCCTGAATGAAAGCGACCCGGTTGTGACCGTGGGCAAAAACGTGGCGGACGATCTGATCCATGCTGGTGCGGTTGTCGCTGGTGACGCAGTCGCAGCCGTCATATGTATGATCGATAATGACGGTCGGGATGCTGCTGGTGGCGAGGCGGATGATGCCGGCGGCGTCGTAGTCGGCCTGTACCACAATGACGCCGTCCAGGCTGCGCTGGCGGGCGTGCTCGTAATAATTTGTTTCGGTAAAACCGCCCTGGCCGAGGAAAGTCAGGTCATATCCCTGCGCGTCTGCTTCCCGGCGGAGTTCGTCGAAAAGGGCGCTGAAGTATTCATGGTTCATCCGGTCCTCATAGAGGATGCCGAGATTGTTGGAACGGCTTGTCTTCAGCGTCCGGGCGGCGGCGTTCGGGTAATAACCCATATCGCGCGCGGTCTGGCAGATGAAGGCGGTGCGTTCCCTGTTTTCATTGGTCAAGCCGTTCAGAGCACGGGATACCGTGGCAACGGAGACGCCGCAGACTTCCGCAATATCTTTTAATCTGACCAAGGTATAAGCCCCCCTGTCAATACAATAACACGCAAAAAAAGAAAACGTTTACGTTTTCAAATGATAACGTAAACGTTTTTGAATGTCAACGGTATGTCCGGCGCAGCGCGTCAGCGATTCAGTCTTTTCATGACCGGGATCAGCAGTGAGCAGACCGCGATGGCAATGACGGTATTGGGCAGCATATAAGTTCCGTTGTACAAGGTAGAATACAGAACAGGCGTCATGCCGGAAAAGCCCATAAATTCCTCAGGCATATACTGCGCATAGACTGTTACGCCGCTGATAAAATGAATCAAAAAGCGGGCCAGGCAACCAACAAGCGCGGCAACTGGAAGCAGGTTATATTTCTTTTTAAACAAGCCGGCAAATCCAACGAACGCATAGGCAACGCTATAGTCAAAAATTATGGATACCCAGCTGATGGAAGCCCCTGAAGCCAGAAAATACTTCAATGTTCCAAAGACCAGGCCGGCGCCGATTCCCCAGCCCACCCCCCAACGGACCGCAAAAACGATCAGGGGAACCATGACGAAGTCAATGCTTCCTCCGAAGCCGCCGAAGCCGGACATCACCGGGATCTTCAGATAACTCAGCGCAATGGAAAGCGCTACGCAGAGGCCGCCTTCCGCCAGGCAGCGGGTGTTGGACTGATTTTTTTCGGTCTGAGACATGTTCAATTCCTCCGATAACGATAGTTTCCGGCTTGCGAGCATACAAAAATCCCACATGCTTTGGCATGCGGGAAGCGGTACGGAACGATGATCTGCCGCTTCCCTACGGTAGGATTACCTACACAGGTTCCAAGGGTCGGGCTTTGCCCTCTCAGCCGGAAACCGGCACCCCCAGCGTCATTGTTCGCAACGGAACGGTGATATTATATCATCGTTCCGCTGTTTGTCAATTTGGGAATGTTTCGCGTCTGCGGACGCGACCAGGGCTTTCCGATCGCCCTGGACCTTCTGCCGCAATACGTGAGGAAGATATTTACTGATATGAGATTGGTATGGTGAAGATTGTTCTTTCATTGTTCAGCATCTTGACGGGAGAAGGGTTGAGATATACCATTGCGGTGCGATGAAGGAGACCCAGTAGGGAAACAGGTGTTCCGTCCAGAGAGCCGCCGGGCGGTGCGAGGCGGCCGGAACTGTTTAACCGAAATACTCTCCGGAGCTGAGATCTGAAACCCGGCAGGGAAGTAGGAGACCCGGGGGCGCCCGATACAGCGCAAAGGATATGTAAGTATCCGGAGGCCGTTTCCGACGGAACGGCAAAAACGAGGTGGTACCGCGATGAACATTCGCCCTCTGTGTCCTGACGGACGCAGAGGCTTTTTTCATGAAGGTACCGCGGAAAGAAGGTTTCATTATGGCAATCGGTGATCTGATCCTCAAACTCGGTATGCTGCTGGTGTTCTTCGGCGTGATGATTTACGTCGGTTTCTACTGCCGGAAGCATTCCACCGACGTAAACGGCTTTGTGCTCGGCGGCCGGAGCGTCGGTCCCTGGCTGACGGCTTTCGCCTACGGCACTTCCTATTTTTCCGCCGTTATCTTTGTCGGTTATGCCGGCCAGTTCGGCTGGAAGTTCGGCATTGCCGCCACCTGGGTCGGCATCGGCAACGCGCTGATCGGCTCCCTGATGGCCTGGGTCATCCTCGGGCGGCGGACGCGCATCATGACACAGCATCTGGGCAGCGCCACGATGCCGGACTTCTTCGAGAAGCGCTTCTCCGCGCCTTCCCTGAAGATCGCCGCTTCCATTATTATCTTCATTTTCATGATTCCCTATACCGCTTCGCTGTATAACGGCCTGAGCCGCCTGTTCCGCATGGCGTTCAACATTGACTATTCCGTCTGCGTGATCGTGATGGCGGTGCTGACCGCGATCTACGTGATTGTCGGCGGCTACATGGCGACGGCCGTGAACGACTTCATCCAGGGATTGATCATGCTGGTGGGCATCGTCGCGGTGATTGCAGCCGTGCTGGGCAGCAAGGGCGGTTTCATGGCTTCCCTGGAAGGCCTGTCCGCGGCGAAGGATACCGGCATCGCGAACGGTACGGTACCGGGTGTGTTCAATTCGTTCTTCGGCCCCGATCCGCTAAGCCTGCTGGGCGTTGTGCTGCTTACCTCCCTGGGTACCTGGGGCCTTCCCCAGATGGTCGGCAAGTTCTACGCGATCAAGAACGAAGGGTCCATCCACAAGGGAACCATAATTTCCACGATTTTCGCGATGGTGGTCGCCGGCGGCTGCTACTTCCTTGGCGGTTTCGGACGGCTCTTCTCCGCCGAACTCGGCGCGCTGGAAGGCGGTAACCCGACGGGCGGCTTTGACAATGTGATCCCGACGATGCTGCAGACGCTTTCTCCGTTCCTGATCGCCGTCGTGATCATCCTGGTGCTCTCCGCCTCCATGTCCACGCTATCCTCCCTGGTGCTGACGTCCTCCTCCACGGTGACGCTGGATCTGCTCAAGGGACGCGTCATCAAAAATATGGATGAGAAAAAGCAACTGCTGATCATGCGGGTGCTGATCGTGGTGTTCATCGTGATCTCTGCCGCCCTGGCGATCGTTCAGGCAAATTCCAGCGTCGCTTTCATCGCCCAGGCGATGGGCGTCAGTTGGGGCGCGATGGCAGGCGCTTTCCTGGCACCTTTCCTCTACGGCCTGTACTGGAAGAAGACCACGAAGAACGGCTGCTGGGCCGCCATGCTCTTCTCTTCGATCTTTATGATCATTGACATGCTGGCGAACCTGAAGGTGCTGAACCTGAATCTCGGCTTCCTGCAGTCGCCGATCAACGCGGGCGCGTTCTGCATGATCGCCGGCCTGGTTATCGTGCCGCTGATCAGCCTGATTTCCAAGGACCCCGGCCAGGACAAGGTCGACCAGATCTTCTCCTGCTATGACCGCAAGGTGACCGTTACGGTCAAGGATTCGATCGAAACGGAAGAATAAACGGGCAGCATTTGAGAATTATTACAACAATTTGACATTTCTGCGGTCCCATGCTACAATATCTTGAATTTTTGCATAAAGATTCAGGAGGAGTAAGAGTATGAAGAAACTGGTATGCCTGGTACTCGCGCTGACAATCCTGTGCGGCATTACCGCGGCGCTGGCTGATCCGATTCAGATCGACGGTACTTCCAAGCGGAATATCAAGATCCATGAAGCCGGCCTGAACACCGCTCCCCAGGAAATGGTTGACAACCTGATCAGCCCCACCACCGGCCGGAAGCTGACAGAAATCTCGATTCCGAGCGGATTTACCGGTGCGGCCGCGACGGGGAAATATCAGCCCATTATGGCGCAGATCTCCAATGAGAGCAACGGCATTGGTGTGAGGGGAGGAAAACTGTACGCCATCGCGCCGATCAACGGTTCCTACGCCGACGTGGTTTATATGGCTTGCCAGAAGAAGGGCGGAAACCAGACCCGTATGACGATGATCTTTTCCGATACGATCCCGGATTATATCGGTTTCATCAGGAGCACGCGGCTGACGCACTGCCGGATCCGGCAGGAATGGGACTGCGCCTTCGTTACTTCCGGATATGCCGATTCTGACGTTCCGGGTGAGTGGTCCAGACTGGGCGTGAAGAACCCGGCTTCGAACCAGCGGACTCCGGATGACCCCGGTATCGTATATGTTGGTGATTATCCTAAAGTTTGGAAACAGTATGTCTGGCGCCTGTACGGTATTAAGGACTCGAACAGCGAACTGTTCCAGGCTGCCAATATTGCTCAATACATTATTCCGAAGGATCATGTGCCTGCCAACCATACCTTCCTGTTCTCTGATGAGCTTCCGGAGGGCGGCGATGACGGCGGATTCATCTACGTCACCTATGGTAACAAATATGAGGCCGACTGCCGCCTGGAGTACGATCCTGACCTGCAAGCCTATATCCGCTATGTTTACGTCAAGGACTCCGAGGATCTGCCTTATCGCGAATCCCTGCTGATCAACCCGGAATATAAGTGGGCTACGGATGCGGACGGCAACAAAGTCAAGAAGGTTGCCGCGGAACGTGTGGAAGGCGAGGTTATCACCTTCAACAACGTGATTATCCAGAGCATCAACATGAACTGGAAGAATTCCCTTCGTCCCGATCCGCAACTGGTCGGCGAAGGCAATGCGGACTACTTTATGGGCGGAAAGCATTACGCCGGCGTCTGGCAGCGGAAAGACGACAACAGCCGTACCGTCTACTATGACGAGAACGGAGAGGAACTGAAACTGCAGCGCGGCCGCACGCTGATTATCCTCATTGACTATACCGAAAAGATTGACGACAAGAAAAATACGGCCAATGTCAAGTATGAATAATCCGGCAACGGACTTCAGGAGCCGCCGAAAGGCGGCTCCTTTTCGTTACGATTTCTGCATTGATTTGTAACAAACCCTTGCTTTTTTTATATAAATAAGATAATATTTATACAGTATTGGTTACGAAAGGGTGTTTTCTGTGGGTAAAAGGATCCTCCTGGTTGACGACGAGCCTTTGATCCTGAAAGGCCTGAAATATACGCTGGAGCAGGAAGGCTACGAGACAGACAGTGCCATGGACGGCGAGGAAGCCCTGACCAAGTTTGAGACAGGGGCTTTTGACCTGATTCTGCTGGACGTGATGCTGCCGAAGCTGGACGGCATTGCCGTATGTCAGCGGATCCGTGAGCGCAGTGACATCCCGATTATCATGCTGACCGCCAAGGGCGAGGATATGGACAAGATCCTCGGTCTGGAATACGGCGCGGATGATTATATGACCAAGCCGTTTAACATCCTGGAGGTCAAGGCCCGTATCAAGACGATCCTGCGCCGGGTGGCAGGCAGCGTACAGCAGCAGGAGCACAGGGTGATCCGGGTTCACGATATGGAAGTCAACCTGATCAAGCGGAGCGTGACACTGGGAGGCAAAGACATCAAGCTGACCGCCAAGGAATTCGATCTCCTGCAGATGTTTGTAACAAACCGGGGCACCGTGTTCAGCAGGGAACAGATGCTCGAAACCGTCTGGAAATACGACTATGCCGGCGACGCCCGTACGGTGGACGTGCATATCCGCCGTCTGAGGGAAAAGATTGAACGGGACACATCAAAGCCTGAATTCATCTTTACCAAATGGGGAGTTGGTTACTATTTCACGGATCAGGACTAATCTCGCGTTCATGGCCAGCATCAGGTGGAAGATCCTGCTGGCCTTTTTTCTCATTGTGGGCCTTTCTTTTTTTGTTGCCGCGACGACCCTGACCGGACTGGTCAGCGATTACCTGTTCGATCAGCGGACGCGGGATGACAGTATGAAGACCGAGAAGCTTGCACTTTCCGCGGCTCCTCTTTTTCAGTCTGTTTCCGCGACCGAGCTGAACGAACTGCTGGAGGAGAACGCGGCCTCCATGAACGGCCGCCTGATGCTGATCGACAATGATGGCAAGATTCAGTACGATACCTTCCAGGTGCTGTGCGGGCAGCGGATCAAGGTGGACGAGGCGCTGCGCGTGCTGGCGGGAGAGGCGGAAGAGGCCTATGGAATCCACGCGCCCGGGCGGGCTGTTGTAGAGGAAATGAGCGGCGAGAGCGGCGCGGATTATGTCGCGTACAGCGCGCATGAAATGACCGGATTCCAGGGAAAGATCGGAACAGCTCTGTTTGTGAGCCGTGTGCAGAGCCTGATGGATTCGCTGAACACGGTGCGCGTGCAGCTGCTGAGGATATTCGCGCTGATTGCCATCGCCGCGCTGGTAGTGGCCCTGTTCCTGAGCCGGGTGCTGACCAACCCGATTACGGCGGTCAGCCGAACGATGAGAAAGATGGGAAAAGGTGACCTGAGCGTCCGTGTGCCTGTACGGGGCAGCGGTGAGCTGCGCGAACTGGCTGAAAACTACAATACCATGGCGGCCCAGCTGGAGAGCCTGGACAAAACCAGAAACCAGTTTGTGTCAAATGCCAGCCATGAGCTGAAAACGCCGCTGGCGACCATGAAAATCATGCTGGAATCGATGATCTACCAGCCGGATATGCCGGCGGACGTCCGGGCGGATTTCATGAAGGACATCAATCATGAGATTGACCGGCTGACAGGAATCGTGACAGACCTGCTGGTGCTGACCCGCCTGGACAACCGGGAAGAGATGAAACGTGAGAGCGTGAATATGAGTGAGCTGACCGAGGAGACGATTCATTTGCTGACCCCGGCGGCGGAACAGAACCACCAGACGCTGAGCGAGGAAATACAGGAAGACCTGTTCGTGTACGGCGACCGGAGCAAGCTCAGCCAGATCCTGTATAACCTGACGGATAACGCGATCAAGTACACGCCCGAGAACGGCAAAATCCATGTGTCCCTGAAGCAGGAAAACGGCTGCGTGATTTGGCGGGTCAAGGATAACGGCATCGGCATTCCGGCGGATGACCAGGAACATATTTTTGAACGGTTCTATCGCGTTGACAAAGCCAGGGGACGGGAAACCGGCGGCACCGGACTGGGACTGAGCATAGTCAAACAGATGGTGAAAATGCATGACGGAACGATCTCCGTGCACAGCGAACCCGGAAAGGGCTCTGAGTTTGTAGTGATGTTTCCGCAGGAAGGAGCGGCGTCATGATGAAGAAAGGGATCAGCCTGCTTCTGGCACTGAGCTGCCTGCTTCTCCTGGCCGGCTGCGCCGGAAAGCGAATCGATGAAGACAAAACACCTGTACCGACGCTGCCTCCGGCGGAAGCGCGATACAGCGCACCGGACGGAGACGGCATCATCTCCGAAGGCAGGGAATACCGGATTTATCTTCCCGGCCGGGACGGATTGCACCTGGTATCCCGGAATGTTTATATTGAGCCGGCAAACCTGAACGATACGGCGGAAATGCTGGTGCAGAGCCTGATTGATTTTGAAGGCGACGGAGAGGCAAAAAAACTCGGCGGCACCAGACAGCCGGAACTGTACGGTACGCACCCGATCGAAATCAGCGGCGGCGTCTGTACGGTACATCTGACCTCCTCCATCCTTCAGCTGAGCCTGAGCGAGTATTACAAAAACTGCCTGGCGCTATCCACGACGCTGTGCGAGATGGAAGGAATCAACAGCGTCAACGTATTAATTGCGGACCAGAGCGCCGCGCTGGACATCTCCGGAAACCTGCCGATGGGCACCCTGATCGCGCATCCCGGGGAGAACATCGCGGTACTGTGGGAACAGATGGAGGCCAAGCGGACGCCGCTGGGTGAAGACGGCAGCCGGAATTCGCTGAACGCGCTGGCGACGCTGTATTATCCACTGCCTGACAGCCGCGGCGTCGGCTGTACGATCCGCATGGTAAATTTCGACGGACAAACGCCGGAACAGCTTGCTTCCGGACTGATCAGAGCTGTCAGCGACGTCCGGAGGAACATGTCCGGAGGACAGAACTTCCCGGAGCTGGACGGTCTACTGCTGCACGCGCCGGTTTCCAGTGACCTGGAGGACGGCACGAGACTGATTACCCTGAGCCTGCGTGAAGACGCGGAAACGCTGCTGGCAGAAGGAAAGACGGACCTGGCCTGTTTCGCAGCCGCGATGACGTATACCATGACAACCTTTATCCCCGGCGTCGCGGCGGTTTGTATCCGGATCGGAGATAAACCTGTCACGGAGCTGAAGACGGCCCGCTTTGATCCGGTCACCGCTCTGGGCGGGCTGGTGACGCGCGCCGCGGTGGAGCCGTTCCTGATGAGCAACGTTACGGTTTACTTTGCCCGAAACGGTATCCTGTGCGAATGCGAGCGCCCTGTAGCTCGCCGTTCCGCGGACAGCCTGCGGGCACAGATGTGCGCGCTCATGGAAGGACCGGACGCTACGGAGCAGGAAGAAGGGATTATCGCGACGCTGCCCGGCGCGGTGCGGGAAGATGATATTCTCGGTATTACGGCCGAAGGAGACACGCTGCTGGTAAACCTGAGCGAAAGCTTCCGGGCGGAAATCCAGGATCAGGGCCCCGAAGCTGAAACCCTGATTTGCTACAGCATAGTGAACACACTTTGCAAGAATACCGGAATGAAACGGGTTCGATTCTTCTTTGAAGGAGAACAGGTGGAGAGCGTTGCCGGCACCATCTACTGGGCCGGAGAATTCATGTATAACATCGGGCTGGCGGAGAAAGGGCTTGGCTGACATGGCCGGCCAAACCCTTTCACAATTCATAATTCACAATTCATAATTCATAATTGAATATTCGTTGTTACTGTTTACATTGCGTTCATATTCAGGACAAAAAGCAGGATTATGATGATCCCGAAAACCGGAAAGGAGGTTTTTGAGATGAGTAAGATCCTGAATAAGAAAGTACTGGGTATTGTAGCCCTGGCGCTTGTTTGTGTATTTGCGGGAACCGTGATCGGAGGCACGCAGCCGGCGGCGAACGCGGAAGAGAAAGTGGTGCTGACTTCTCCCTTTACCGAGGCGATCGCCAAGGTCCGGGACAGCGTGGTTGGCGTGAACAACTACCAGATCGTCAGCAATAATTACGGAAACTTCGGCGGATATGACTATTTCCCGTGGAGCTATTTCGGCGGCTATGGCAACGGCTACGGCAACGGGTACGGTTACAATCAGCCGGATTCTTCCCAGGAAGTGAAGTACGGCAGCGGCTCCGGCGTGGTCATCGCGAAGGAGTATGTGCTGACCAACTACCATGTAGTGGAAGGCGCTCACAGCCTGAAGATCTCTGTGGGCGGCGATGAGGATGAACTGTATGACGCGACAGTGGTTGCCAGCGATGAAAACGTTGACGTTGCTGTCCTGAAAGTGCCCGGCCTGCCGCTGGAGCCCGTTGAGCTCGGCAACAGCGACGACCTTGTGATCGGCGACTGGGTGGTCTGCATCGGCAACCCGATCGGCTTCACCGGCACCGCGACGGCGGGTATCGTTTCCGGCCTGGACCGGGAGATCGCTTCCGATAACAAATCCCTGGACGAGTATGGCCGGTCCACCCGGGTGGTCAACAGCATGATCCAGACCGACGCGGCCATTAACAGCGGCAACAGCGGCGGCGGCATGTTCAATACGGCCGGGCAGCTGGTCGGCATTCCGACGCTGAAATATACCGGCTCCCGGTACAGTTCCGGCGCTTCCGTGGAGAGCATCGGTATGTGCATCCCGATCAACGAGGCCAAGGAAGTGATTGATGCCGCGCTGAGCGGAAAAGCGCCTGAGGAAAACAAACCCGAAGAAGACAAGCCGGAGAATGCAGAAGGCACGGAGGATACCGGCCTGAAGGGCAAGCCCCGGATGGGCGTCGCGGTAACCGATACCGGAGACACCGGAGGCAGATGGCCCGTGGGCGTGCTGGTCCGCGAAGTCGAAGCCGGGAGCCCCGCTGAAAAAGCCGGGATGCAGGTGGGTGACATCATGGTGGAGATGAACGGTCAGAGGATCAAGTCATTTGAAGAGGAAAAGCAGATCCTCAGTGCCCTGAAAGAGGGGGACGAAGTAACCGTGAAAGTATTCCGTTCAGCCAAGCTGGACCAGGAGGGCATCCCTGCCACAACTACGGGCGAATATGTGGATCTGATCGTAAAACTGGCAATGATAGACGCGATTGAACAGTAACAAAGGCATAACAACGCGCTCCGGGAGGATTCCCGGAGCGCGTTTTGTTTCAGTTGAGAAATCAGACCAGGCGGATGCCGGCGGCCATCTGCTCGTTGTTGTAACGCTTGATCAGGGCGTGAATCCTGTCGTAGGGATTCAGGAGCCTGCTGAGGCTGCGGTCGTGATTCAGGGTGGCGATGATGAAGGAGATATACTTGCTCATATCCGCTTCGACAAACCACTCGGTCTGGGCCAGTTCGGGTTTGCGATAAGTCAGGTTGGTGGAAATCACCCGGTCGATGAAGCCGTTGCGGTACGCCTCTTCAAAAGCGTCGATCCCATTGGTGAACAGGGCAAAGGTGGCGCCGGCGAAAATGCGGTTGGCCTTGCGCTTTTTGAGCTCCCTGGCCAGATCGATGATGCTTTCGCCGCTGGAGATCATATCGTCCGCGACGAAAACGTCTTTCCCCTCAACGCTGTCGCCCAGGTATTCATGGGCAACAATCGGATTGCGTCCATTCACGATGCGGGTGTAATCCCGCCGTTTATAGAACAGGCCCATATCCAGCCCCAGAACGGAAGCGTAGAAGATGTTGCGGTCGATGGCGCCTTCATCCGGAGAGACGATCATCATGTGTTCCTTGTCGATCCGGAGGGTTTTGTCCCGCTTAAGCAGAGCCTTGAAGATCTGATAGCTGGGCATGATGCTTTCAAAGCCGGTGGTGGGAATGGCGTTCTGGACCCGGGGATCGTGCGCGTCAAAGGTGATGATGTTGGACACGCCCATATTCTCGAGTTCCTGAAGCGCCATGGCGCAGTCCAGGCTCTCACGGGCGGAACGGCGGTGCTGGCGGCCTTCGTACAGCATGGGCATGATGACTGTGACACGCTTGGCCTTGCCGCCCATGGCGGCGATGATCCGCTTCAGGTTGGCGAAATGTTCGTCCGGACTCATCGGGATGGTCTGGCCGAACATTTTGTATTCAACATTGTAAGCGCCGGGGTCGCAGAGAATATACATATCGTAACCGCGGATACTTTCTTTGATCATGCCCTTGGCCTCGCCGTTTCCGAAGCGGGGACAGGTGACGTCGATCAGGAAGTTCTCCCGCTCGGCACCGGGCGTCGTGCTCATATCGCCGGGCATGGATTCCTCGGTATGATCCTGCCATTTTTTCAGCCAGCTGTTGACTTTCACGCCCATCTCTTCGGTTCCGGGCATGGCGATGAGCCCCAGGGGACCGACGGGATAGGTCAGGAAAGAGTCTTTGTTCCACGTGCTGACAAAATCTGTCATGACGAACCTCCCAAAATAAGGTCGAGAAGGTTACCGACGGATGTATTATACTCTCAAAACACCGGAATGAGAAGTGAGAATTTGGTTGTTTCTGTTCCTTTTTTTGCCATGCCGGGCAGGTTGCGCGGAAAGAATGATTTTATTATAATAAAGCATCATGAAAAGGAGGCGCTGCAGGTATGGAAAAGCTGAAAAGATTCCTGGTCCAGGCTGGGATCCTGCTGGTTCTGATTCTGTTGACGGCCGTTTCGGCGGCCGACGGCCTGCAGGACTGCCACCGGGTGACCAACACCGCTGAAACCACCACGCAGGACAACAAATCCCAGATTAAACTCTGGCATGTGGAAACGGCGCTGGCCGAGGTCACAGACGAGATCAACGGGCTGGCGGAAGCCTGGGCCGGAGAAATCGGCCCGACACTGCCGAAAGCAGTCAATAACGGCAAAAAAAACAGCCGGCTGGATGTGGAGATCCGTTACAGCCGGACCGGCCTGACCTGGCTGAGTTTTTTGGTGCAGGCCCGGACCACCTATCACCAGAAACTGACCGCCCAGCAGTTTACTACCCGGACCTATAACATGGAGACCGGTGAACGGATCATGATGACAGATATCTTTGAAGACGACGATGATATCTGGACCATGCTGGGCGACCGGGTGCGGCAGGTGCTGACGGATTATTGGCCGGACGAGGAACCGGACGCGGACGCACTGGAAAAGCTTTGTTCCCGGGAGGCCCTGGAACAGACGGAGTTTACGCTCCACGGCATGTCCCTGGTGCTGCATTATCCGGCGGAGACGCTTTATCCGGATTACCATACGTTGATGGAAGTGACGCTCTTCTATCCGGAAATCCGGGACTACATGACCGAAGAGGCGAAGGCCGAAACAGATAATCTTGCATATTACAAAACCTGCGCGCTGACCTTTGACGACGGCCCGAAAGAAAAAAACACCCCGAAGGTGCTGGACGCCCTGATGGAAACCGGCGCGAGGGGAACCTTCTTTGTGATCGGCAACCTGATCAAGAACAACCGTTTCCTGGTTCAGCGGGAACATGACAACGGCCACGCGATCGGTTCCCATAACTGGCATCACGGCAATGTCCTGAAGTCCGGCGATCACGCCCTGCGCACTATGCCCCAGAAGGTCAACAAGGCGATGATCAAATCCATCGGAATCCCGGTACGCTACGACCGGGTGCCGGGCGGGCGCTATCCGCACATGGTTGAAGTGAAGGTTGGCTGGGCATACATCCAGTGGAGCCTGGACACCTATGACTGGCGGGGACGGAAACCTGCCGAGGTTCTGAACACGGTTAAAAAGAATATCCACGACGGGGATATTATTCTTTGCCACGATATCAAGGACAATACCCCGGAAGCCACCCGGCAAGTCGTCCGTTACCTGGAGGAAGAGGGCTATATGCTGCTGACGATTGACGAGCTTTTCGCCAAGGACGGTGTGAAACTGGAGAAGTATAAAGTCTACTTCCGCTGTGAACAGGGTGAAACCTCCATGCGGAAAGACTGACACCATGAATTACGCAAAACAAACCGGGACCGCCGACGGACGGTCCCGGACGGACAGGCTGCTGCGGGTCAGCGGCCTGCTTTTCTTTTTTGCTTTATTTTGTACATACGGGAATCGGCTTCCTTGATACAGTCGTCCATGGGCAGACGCTTCAGGTCGTCTGTCTGGACTACACCGATGGAAAAGCCCAGGCTGAAGGGCATACCGGAAGTGCGGTTGTATTCATCGACTGCCGCCAGGATCCCGTCGCGCAGACGCTTGTTCCGGCCGGTGTCGATGATGATAAACTCGTCGCCGCCGTAGCGCATGATAAACGCGTCATCCGAGCAGGTGCGCTGCAGGATCCGGGCGGAGATCTTCAGCGCCGCGTCTCCGGTTTCATGGCCGAACCGGTCGTTGATGGACTTCATATCATCCATGTCGATAAAGAGCACCTGGACGGAGCCTTCGGACGCCAGGAAATCGTCATAGCGCTGCTGCCCGAAACGGGTCAGGCCGAAGCGGTTGTACAACCCGGTCAGCGCGTCATGCACATACAGATCGTCCAGGGTATCGTTCAGGTTGTGCAGCAGGCTCTTTTTCCGCACGTTTTCAATTGCGATTTCCAGGAAGTTCAGGATGCTCTCGTGCAGGTTCATCTTGGCTGCAGTGCAGATGCCGTTCAGGGCGATATAGCCGATGGAATAGGTGTTATAGTGGAGCGGATAGAACATCAGGAAGGGTTCTTTTTCCATGATGTCTTCCGGGAGCAGGTCGGCGGTGGGGAAGCGAATCATATCGTCCTTATCCGGCACCGCTTCTGTTCCGTTACACAGAACCATGGTTGTATCGAAATTTTCCGCGTAATTCGGCCACATACTCTTATCATAGTTCTCAAAATAGTACTCATTGATGCAAAGATAAACGTTTTCGCAGCCGAAGATGGGATGGCTTTCGCTGAAGATGCGCATCAGGTCCGGCAGGTCCACCGCTTCGAACAGGTCTTCTGCCATCCGGTCCTGCTGGACATAGAAGGAACGAAGGAAACGGGTCTGCTGGAAATACAGATCCCGGATCACACCGCGGCGCGGCGCGTTATGACAGCCGCAGGATTCGGAACAGATGAGGCTGAACTCAAACGGAATGCGGGTCCGTTTTTCTTCACCACGGATCATCCGCAGAAGTACGTCGGCCGCGAAATAATCCAGTTTGCTATGGTCAGTATGCACGGTGGACAGGCGGGGACTTGACAGTTCCGCACTGGTCAGGTTATCGAAGCCGCAGACCAGGACGTCCCGCGGGACACGCAGGCCGCTTTCCTGAAGGGTTTCCATCAGACCGAGGGCCATTTCATCGTTTGCGCAGATAAAGGCGTCGGGCAGAGGCAGTTTGTCCCTGATCCAGCGACGGGCAACGTTGACGCCGTCGCTGGTACGCCAGGTGCAGCGGATGATTTTGATATTTTCTTCCGGAATCCGGTTGCCCCGGCAGGCGTCCTGGAAACCTTCCAGTCGTTCAAGTCCCTCCGGACACTCGTTGGACATGTTGCCGGTGAGGTAGACCAGGCGGCGGGCGCCGTGCTCCAGGATAATATGCTCGGCCATCTCCTGCTGGGCTTTCCGGTTATCGAAATGAACCAGGGTGCAGCCTTCGAGTTCGCAACCGATGGCGACAGCCGGGATGCCGACGTCCATGACCATCCGCTCGACTTCTTCCCGGGCTTCGCCCCAGATGATCTGGTTGCTCTGGATCAGTATGCCGTCAAAGCCGGACAGATCGGGCAGGCGGAAAATAGCGTATTCGCTTTTGTCTTTATCATTTCCCAGATCCTTACCGAAACAGTCAAACACGCAGACCTGCACTTCCGGATGGTCCACGGTATACTGAAGCAGCCCGTGGAGCGTATTCTCCACGAGTTCATAGTTCCAGTCGACGGTCAGGAACGCGATCCGGAGCTTTTTATCGGCTGCCATAAGTGATCCTTTCGCGGCATTATTCTTTTGCGGTCTGATTTAATAATTGTATCTTTTCACCGCCTGATTGTCAATGTGAAGCAGATACAAAACGGGCTTTACCAGGCCGGGAAGAAGTGATACAATAGAAAAAAATGGAAACATAAGGCCGGCTGCTTCCGGTCTGTAAGAAAACTGCACACAATGGAAAGGCGGGGTTACGCGCATGAGCAAAAAACTGATATCCATTTTTATCGTTCTTCTTCTGCTGACGATATCCATTGCGTTGGCGGAAGACTCCGGCGTGCCGGAACCGGTAACCGTGAGCCATATCGAAGAACTGGACGCGATGTTCGGGGGACCTTATCTGGTCTGGGATACCATTCCGGAAGAGGATCGCGCGGACGCGGGCAATTCGGTGGAACAAACGACGAACCTGTCCCTGCATGGCCATGGCGCCTTCCCCTATGTGACAACGCTGGAAATCACTCCGGCGGGAGGGGACACGGAATTGCTGGACGCGCTTTCGTTTGACGGTGAATACCTTCACCTTGACTATGTGAAACTGAACAAGCCGGGTGAGGCATCCTTCCATATCCACGCGGAGGGAACCGGACACCAGAATGAGTTGTATACTCATGACGGAGACTATACGCTGAGGACGATTGCGTATGAAGGACCGGTTATGGAATTCCTGGATGACGTGAATGCCATCACGATGCGGAAGGAAAGCATTCCGTATCCGGAGTTCTTTCCCCGGATTGCCCGGTACGCGGAATATGCTCAGGGAATGCCGATCTGCCATATCTGGCTGAACGGCGGCGCAAGCGGCAACGGATTCTCCACCAGTTTTCTGGAAGAAGGAGACAATGAGGTCAGGATCAGGGTCGATTTTGGCGGCATCAACTATTCGAAAGAGATGACGCTCCGAATCGTTCCGTACGGAATCGAAGGGAGCGATGAAATCTACAGAGGCCAGAGCACGGTCTATTCCGTTGTTGAATATGACATGTGGAACCGGACCAGCATGACGGAGGGTTTCACGCTCAGCGCGGAAGGAAACGGCGTGACCATGGAGAATGACGGTACGCTGACTGTCGCTGAAGACGCGGTTATCGGTGAAACAGTGAAACTGACAGCGGTGCGTGACCGGGACGGCACGACGGTTGAACGGGAAGTAATCATTTGCGATCTGCCCTGGGCAAGGCTCAATTACCGGACGCAGTCGCTGGGCAGTTACGGCGTGCCGGTGCCGGATGACGACCGCTTTACGACTGAGATGGGACAGGAAGAGAACGGGTCGTTCTATGTCGAATCCAAGATGGACGAAACCGCGTTGTTCCGGTACGAACTGGTTCCGAAGGAATCCCAGAATGAAACGGACCGGAAGATTATAAAAGCCAGGCTGAAAAGAACACTGGACCGGTACAGCGATTATGAGCGCGAGGCATTTACGCTGAACGGCATTCCCGGGATTGTGTGGATCGTAAACCGTTATGAGAATGAAGAATGGTTTGAACTGGAAGACGGATCGTCGCGATCGGTCGGGATCGGCGCGCTGCGTACATGGACAGCAAAAGCGTATCTGGTCGAAAGTGACACGGAACTGCGGATCGTGATCCGGTGGGGAGACGTAAACAATGGCAGCGTCGGGGAGGCAGGCCTTGAGGATATCCGCGGCATCCTCAACCGGATTACCCTGAAAGGCGAAACCGCGGAAATCCGGGATAATGACCCGGTTCCTGTGATTACACCGGCAGAAGGAAAAGATACGGTTGCGGAAGGCGGCTCCCTGCAGTTTGCCGTCAGCGAGGAATCCCTGGCCCTGACAGAGGCGTGGGGTGAAATCGTTTGGAGCGTGACCGACAGCGAAGGGAACGTGCTGAGGGACTTCACGATCGACGGCAACGGACTGCTGCAGGTTCCGAAGAATGCCGCAAGGCGGGGGAAAGCTACGCTGTATGTGAACGCGGCGTTCAGCAACGCGGCGGATACCGCGGTCAGTCCCGTCACTATAACGCCGGAGCTGAAAAAGTTGTATCTTTCTTCCACCTGCGAAGGCGATTTCGCATATGTCGACGCAGAAGAAACGATTTCGCTGTCCGGGGATCCCTGGGGAGCGTCCGTCGGCAGCCTGGAATGGACGATTGACAAGCCGGATCTGGCGGAACTGATTACTGAAGATCAGTATTCTTCTCCTGAATTTGTGCAGGTTAAACTGATTCCGCACCAGACGGGAAAGATAACCATTACCGCTGTGAACAGCGACGGGAAGAAAGCCGCCCTGAAGCTCACCATCGGAGATCAGCCGGTGACGGATGTGAAGATTGTTGTAAAGAAAGGCGAACCGAAAGCCGGAAAAACGATGCAGCTGGCAGCCGAACTGACGCCGGCGAAGCCGAACTATCCGAAGGTCTATTGGACGATTGACGTGGATTCCGACATCGCAAGCATCAATTCCACAAACGGAAAGCTGCAGATCAAAAAAGGCGTTGAGCCGGGTACGCAGATCACGGTAACATGCTATGCCCACGGAGCACCGGAGACACTCCAAGATACCATGGTTATCACAGTGGAATAAGGGGGGATTCAGATGAGGAATCAAAACGGGAACTTCCGGATGTTCCGGAACGCGGCCATCATGCTGCTGTGTATGGCGTTGGCCATCCTGCCCGCGGTTTCAGCCGGCGCTGAGCAGACCGAAGATTATGAATATGAAATCGCGGAAGACGGAACGATCGGGATCACGCGATATAACGGAAACGAAACAGACGTAACGATTCCGGCAGAAATAGACGGGAAACCGGTTTCGGTCATCAGGACCGATGCATTCAACGCAAGAAGCATTACTGCCGTGACGGTACCGGACGGGGTTGTTTCAATTGATGAACGGGCGTTTGCCAACTGCAGCGGGCTGACCAGCGTTACTCTGCCTGATGGACTGAAAAAAATCGGAAACAAAGCGTTTGCTGAGTGCGTGGCGCTGACATCCATCCGTATTCCGGACAGCGTCACGGCGCTCGGAGACCGTGCGTTTGAGTGCTGCTTCGCCCTGACTTCCGCCAATCTTCCCGCCAGCCTGTCCGAGATGGGAGAACTCGTTTTCCACTCCTGCCGCGAACTGTGCTCCGTGACCATTCCGGAAGGCGCAGTCTGCCTGGGCAGTTTTGCTTTTGAATGGTGCCAGCAGCTGACGTCGGTCACCCTTCCGGACAGCCTGGTAAAGATCGACATCAATCCGTTCATGTATTCCGGTGTTACGGAGATTATTATCTCCCCGGACCACCCTGTCCTGTCTTATGAGGACGGCGTCCTTTTCAACCGGGAGGAAAAAACGCTGCTCTTATGTCTTGCTCTTCCTGAAAGGAGCAGATACACCATTCCGGAAGGAACGGAAACGGTCGCGGACTATGCTTTCGCGGGATGCGGTGATATGTATGCAATCAGTGTGCCGGACAGCGTCGTTTCCGTCTTTACTCATTCATTTGATTGCGTGAATCTTCGCTTGCTGGCCATTTCCCCGGATCATCCTGTATATGCGGTGATCGACGACGTGCTCTTTCGCAAAGCAGACAAGCGGTTGATCCGTTATCCGGTATTCCGGCGGTCAGCGGACAACGAATTATATGTCGTTCCCGAGGGGATCCGGATCATCGGGGAATATGCCTTCGATGATTGCTATGACCTGAAGGCTGTGGTAATTCCGGACAGCGTGACAACGATTGAAGACGGAGCGTTCAGGGAATGCCAGAGGATGAAAACCCTGGAGATCGGAAACGGCGTGACCACGATCGGTGATCACGTGACGGATTACTGCAGTGGGCTGCAGGAAGTCACACTGCCGGCAAGCATTACGTCAATCGGACAGGATTTCCTATCCTATTCCCAGGACGTCACCGTGACCGTGCCGCGGGGGTCCTATGCCGCACAGTACTGCGAGAATATGGGACGGACATGCGTCCTGACCGATCCGGAAGAGTAAGGAGGAATGAGCGATGAAGAGAATAATCGTTTATCTGCTGATCGCCGTCCTGGCGCTGGCGCCCGGGATGATTCCGAACGCCACGGCGGAAACCGCCTGGGAGGATATTCCCTGCGGCGAATACATCTACAGGAAACAGGACGACAATACCGCTGTGATCGTAGGTTATACAGGGAACGAAAGGGAACTGACCATTCCGGCGGAAATGGACGGACTTCCCGTGACAGTGGTTGGCGGGGCGTTTATGGGAAACCGGACGCTGATCAGCGTTACGATGCCGGACAGCGTAACGACGATGTGGACAGGCGCTTTCTGCGGCTGCTCAAGGATGAAGTCAATCAAGCTCTCCGAGAACCTGACCTGCATAAAGGAAAGGACCTTTCTGGGGTGCGGGAACCTGCTGTCCATCACGATTCCCGGCAGCGTGACGGAGATCGGGAATAAAGCTTTTTACGGCTGCAAGAAGATGGAAAGCGCCGTGATCCTATCAGGCCCGGCGGGGATCGGCGCGGAGGCGTTCACCAACTGTTTCAGCCTGACAGACGTAACGATCGGGGAAGGTGTGTCCACCATCGGAGACAGCGCGTTCTCCAGCTGCACCAAACTCGTCGATATTGTGCTCCCCGCGTCGGTTACAACGATCGGCGCCTCAGCTTTTTTCGGGTGCAACAGCCTCCGGACCGTTACGGTTCCGGGAAGTGTGACCCAGATCGGCGAGACAGCCTTCGGATACAGGGACCATATCTGGAAACTCATTGTTGACCGTGGCTCTGTTGCGGAACAGTACTGCAAAGAGAATGAGATCCGTTACACCTATCCCGGCGCGGACAGCTGGCTGACCGAATAAAAAGTATAACGCTGCCACCCGATCGGACGATCGGGCGGTTTTTCTTTTGTGTCCAACCGGTTCGGAACACAGTGAAAACAAGCCAAACCCCCTATTCAAAGCGGGTTGCGGATGATATAATATACAAGATATAGAAAATGGAGACGAATGTGCTTCCAACGGAAAGGTGAAACGGAATGGAAAAAAGGATCGGGATACGGACCCGGCGCGCAGGAAGGCTGCTGCTGATCCTGGCTGCCGTGTTGATCCTGGCCGCTCCGGCGCTGGCAGAAAGCGGACTGAGGGGCTATACAAAAGAAGAGGGTTACGTCTATCTTCGATTAGGAAAGTATCCGCAGAAGGAGGACGGCGGAATTGAGCCGATCCTCTGGCGGGTGCTGACCGTGGATGAGGAGAAGGCCTACCTGCTCAGCGAATATATCCTCTTTGCCCGGGCGATGCATCCCAGCCTGAAAGAATACCGGGATGTGCTCAAGGGCGATTTCGCGCAGACGGAATTGTGCCAGTACCTGAATACCACCTTTGCGGAGGAAGCGTTCACGGAAGAGGAAATGTCCATGCTGCTGCCCTGTAAAAATTTCGGCAAGGTGTTTCTGATCACGAGAAAAGATATCCAGAACAAGGAAATCGGGCTGGGGGTCTGGAGCAAACCGGGCGTAGATCCGACACCGAAGCAGATCAAAGATAATCCCATGAGCCGTGCGTACGGAACCGAATGGGCCATCAAAAATAACGGCTACGATCCGGAAGAATACCCGGATCCATCGGTTCATGTTATGAACGCGGCGGGTACGGACGAAGTTACCCTGCAGGAAAAACGGCTTTATGTTTTCAAGGCGCAATGGGGTTCCTTCAGTCCCCAATGGGTGCGGGACCAGTCGACAAAGGACAAACGCCATGCCGGCGCTACAAAAGACGGCGGGCAGATCGGCCACATCGAAGTCGGCCGGGACAACATCGGCGCGCGCCCGGCTCTGTACCTGGCTATGGGCAGCTATCAGATCGTTTCGGGAACCGGAACAATGGAAGATCCGTTTGAGATTGTGCCGGCAGACGCCGCAGAGTAAGGAGGAACCGATATGAACCGTAACACTGTCCGCTGGATTATTGCCGCGCTGATGCTGATCGCGCTGACGCTCGGCCTGTCCTATCCGTCCCTTGCGGAAGACGGGAAACTGCCGCTGGATTACCGGATGGGCGGTTACCCGCCTGTTCAGGGCGGCTGGACCTGGACATATGAAGATGAAGAAGGAACGCAGCGGACTTCCGGCAGATATGAAGAAAAGGCCAAAAAGACGCTGACAGGCGCTGAATACAGCGATCCCACCATCAGCGTTTCCCTGACCCGGGGAACGGTGAAGCATGACGTGAAGGGCGGCAAAAAGAACCAAAGCCATGAATACTTCATCGTCCGGATAAAAATCAACGACGTTTCGCAGCTGCGTACTGCCGCCAGCAACGACGAGTACAAAGGCAGCGGGGCAATCTCCGAGGAAATGGCCAGCGACAAGCTGGCGGTGGTTGCCATGAACGGCGACTATTTCAAGGGCGGAAACCGGGACGCAGGGTACCTTGTGAGACAGGGCGAGCTGATCCGGGACAATACCGGCAACAAACGCAAACGGATCTTTGATATGCTGCTCATCGACAGCGAAGGCGATTTCCATGTGATTCCTTCCGCCACGACGGAGAACATCAACGCGTTTGTAAAAGAAACCCTTGAACCCCAGGGACGGACCATCCTGGACACGTTCAACCTGGGCCCCGCGCTGATTGTGAACGGTGAGGTTCAGGAAACGAAGAACTCCGAAGCCGCGAGGCAGGGCGAGTATCAATGGTGCTATCCGCAGCAGCGGGTCGCGATCGCGCAAATCGGGCCGCTGGAGTACGCCATTATTGAAGTATACGGAAAGACGAATTCCAGTTTCGGCATGACGACCCAGGAATTTGCCGAGTTTATCGCGGAATACTGCCCCGACGTAATAACCGCTTACAATCTGGACGGCGGCGGATCCTCACGGGTCATCTGCAGCGAATACAGCAATCCGAAGAACGAGGTTTTTGCCAGCTACGAGGAACTGTACGGTGATTATGCTGAAGGATTGTCCAAGAAAGAGATATCCAACCTGAAGCGGATGCGGAACCAGCTGGTTACCAGCACGCGGGTCTGCGTGACGCCCGGCGGAGACCGGGACATCCATGACCTGATCTATTTTGCTTCCGCTTACAATTCCCTTCAGCAATAACCGTGCGGAGGAGTCAACATGGAACCGATCGAAACAGGCCCTTTCACCTTCTATCCCTTCGGTATTGCCATCGCGCTGCTGCTGGTTCTGTTCTTTGCCGGCACGGCACTCATTATGAAAAAGCGCGGGCTGAAACCGGAAACGGCCAGCTGGTTCGCGGTGCTGGCAATTCCGATTTGCTTTGCCGCGGCGCGTCTCGGGTTCTGCCTGACGCAGCTGGATCTGCTGGTGGAAACCGAAGACTGGGGAATGTTCTTCCGCCCGTGGGAAGGCGGTTTCCTGTTCTGGGGTGCTATCGGCGGCCTTCTGATCGCAACGGGCCTGACAGGGAAACTGACCGGCCAGGGCGCCGGAAAGGTGGCGGACAGCGTAATCGTTCCGGCGTGCCTGATGATCGCGGCCATCAGGGTTGTGTGCGGACTGATGTTCCCGGAACAGGAAATGGGCTTCAGCATCGCCGGCTGGTTTGATCCGGAAGAGACGGATTACGCCTGCCGATACAGCCTGTGGATGTTGGAGGATTACTCCTTCTTTGAACGGCTGCCCTTCGCGGTGGAAAACTATTACGGCATCTGGTGCTGGGCCATCTTCGTGCCGGAGGCGCTGTGGGCCTGCGCGATGGCGTGGATCACCGGCAGGGGCAAGGCTAAGGACGGCGGCCGGACGGTGCTGTTCATCCTCCTGTACGCCTGCAGCCAGATCCTGTGGGAAGGCATGCGGCGCGGCCGGGTAATCTACCTGCCTTGGCAGGGGTTTGTGAAAGTAAACCAGGTGCTGTGCGCCATCGCGCTGGTGGCAGTTATCTGCGTTTGCCTGAAGAAGCTGGAAAGGCAGGAGAGAGGGAAGGCCGCGCTGCGCTGCTTTATTCAGGTGCTGATCGCGGTCGGGATCGTGGTGGCAATGGAGTTTGCCGCCTTTGAGAAGAAGATCGCCCTGATCGAGGCTTGGCCGGCGGACGTCTGCCATGTGATCGAAGGCCTGGCCTGCCTGTGGATGGGCCTCGCCGCGGGCCGGGTATGGCGGAAAGCATATGCTTTACAAGATTAACAGGATTTGGTAAAATCTTCTATATAAAGGAACAATAAAAGAGAACGACACTGAAAAACAAAAAATCAAGATCACGAAAGGAGTCGGCACGCAGTGAAAAACACATTTCGCGGCGGCGTTCATCCGGAAGGCCACAAAGACCTGAGCCGGGAAAGCCGTCTGCGCCTCTTCGACCCGAAGGGAGAGATGGTTTTCCCCTTATCCATGCACATCGGAAAACCCGCGAAACCGGTGGTCAAAAAGAATGATGAGGTGAAGGTGGGCCAGCTGCTTGCTGAAGCGGACGGCTTTATCTCCGCGCCGATTCATTCCAGCTGCTCCGGCAAGGTAAAAGCGATCGAAAAGCGCCGGGTGCTCGGCGGCGGGATGGCGGAATGCATCGTGATCGATAACGACGGACAGTTCACGCCTTTTGCCGACTATACACAGCGGGCGGACGCGGCGCAGCTTTCCAACCAGGATATCATTCAGCGGGTAAAGGACGCCGGCGTGGTCGGCCTGGGCGGCGCGGGTTTCCCGACGGCCGTGAAGCTGGCCCCGAAAGATCCGGAGGCGATCGAGTATGTGATCGCCAACGGCGCGGAATGCGAACCTTACCTGACCTGCAACGACCAGCTGATGCGGATCCATTCCAACGAGATCGTGGAAGGCCTGGAACTGGTGCTGCGGTTGTTCCCGAACGCGGACGGCGTGATCTGTATTGAGGACAACAAGCCTGAGGCGATCGAGGCCATGAGCCGGGCTGCTTCGGACAAACCGCGGATCAGCGTACGGACGATGATCACCAAGTATCCGCAGGGCGGTGAGCGCAGCCTGATCCAGGCGGTGGCCGGCGTGGATTTCCCCACCAGCAAGCTGCCGGCGGACGTCGGCTGCGTGGTGCAGAACGTGGGCACACTCTATGCGATCCAGAAGGCGGTGCTTTACGGCGAACCGCTTTACAGCCAGTGTTTCACGATTACAGGTGAAGCGGTTGCCGAGCCCGGTAACTATATGGTCCGGGTGGGCACCAGTTATGCCGAACTGCTGGAAGCGGCCGGCGGCGTGAAGGAAGACCTGGAGATTAAAAAAGCCCTTTCCGGCGGTCCTATGATGGGCGTCGCGATCGGGTCGCTGGATATTCCGATCCAGAAACAGAACAACGGCCTGACGCTGTTGGCGGAGGATCCGGTTGAGGCGGCGGAAGAGCTGATGACCAGCTGCCTGCGCTGCGGCCGCTGCACCACGGTGTGCCCGATTGGCCTGACGCCCCAGCTGATGGCGGACGCGGCGATCGCCGGAGATTATGAGCGGTACGAGAAAAAGCTTTACGGTATGGATTGCATCCAGTGCGGCAGCTGCAGTTTCGCCTGCCCGGCCAAGCGGCCGCTGACGCCGACCTTCAAGCAGGCTAAGGCTGAAATCACCGAGAGAAGAAAACGGGAAGGAGGCGGTCAGAAGTGAATACGGCGCTGAATCTTTCCGCGGCTCCTCACGCGAGAGACAAATGGACCACGCCGTTCATCATGCGGATGGTCACCCTGAGCCTGCTGCCTGCCACGATCGTGGGTATCCTGGTTTACGGGTGGAACGCCTTCGGGATCGTTGCCCTGGCGATCGTATCCGCGGTGCTGACTGAGTGGCTGTTCTGCAAGATCTGCAAAAAGCCCAGCACGATCTGGGACGGCAGCGCGGTGGTGACCGGCCTGCTGCTGGCCCTGTCCCTCGGGCCGCAGACGCCCCTTTATATTCCGGTGATCGGTTCCGTGTTTGCCATCGCCGTCTGCAAATGCTGTTTCGGCGGACTGGGCAAGAACTTTATCAACCCCGCGCTGGCCGCGCGCTGCTTCCTGCTGATTTCCTTCGCCAACGCGATGGCGATTAAGCCGGTGGTGGACGCGGTGGCGTCCGCGACCCCGGTCGGCGCGATGAAAGCCGGCGAGGCAATCAATATCACCAAGATGTTCCTGGGCACGGCGGACGGCGTGATCGGAAGCTCCATCCTGGCGCTGCTTGCCGGCGGACTGCTGCTGTGGAGCATGGACATCATCCACGGCCAGATCTGTTTCTCTGTGCTGATCGGCTTTACCGTATTCCTGGGCCTGTTCGGCGGCAAGGGTTTTGACCCGTCCTTCCTGCTGGCGCATCTGTGCGGCGGCGGCGTGGTGATGGGCGCTTTCTTCATGGCGACGGACTATGTGACGAGCCCCGTGAGCCGGCTGGGCCAGTTTATCTACGGCTGCCTGATCGGTGTGCTCGGCGGGCTGTTCCGCCTGAAGGGAAACACAGCGGACTCCTTCAGCTACGCGATCATCATCGGTAACGTGTGTTCACCCCTGATCGATACCTATATCGTACAGAAACCCTTTGCCTACCGGAAATGGTTTGGCAAGACCCGGAAGACGAATAAGGAACCTTTCCGGATTCCGAAGCCCGTCATTGCCCTGACACTGATCGCGGCAATTGCCGGTGTGGCGCTCAGCGGCGTTTTCTCCATGACAAAGGACACGATTGAAGAACAGAAACTGCTGGCGGAAGCCGCTTCCTACAAGGAAGTGTGCCCGGAAGCGGAAAACTTTGAGATTTCCGATGCCGCCAAGGCAAAGCTGGAGGAACTGGCCGGCGCAAACTGGGGAACGGAATACGGCGCTACCCGGATCAATGAAGCATTTGTCGGCAAGGACGCTTCCGGGAACATCGCCGGCTACGCCCTGAGCGTGTCCTCAAAAGGCTTCGGCGGCGATGTGACCATGGCCCTCGGCCTGACGCCGGACGGCGCTGTGAAGAAGATCTCCTTCACGGAACTGAACGAGACAGCCGGACTCGGCATGCGGGCAAACGAAGATTCCTTCAAGGACCAGTTTGCCGGAAAGAGCGGCAGCGTCACCTATGGCCAGGACGGCGTGGAAGCCATGTCCGGCGCTACGGTGACATCCACCGCGGTGAAGAACGCCGTGAATGCCGGCCTCAACTTCTATGAGACTGTGCTGAAAGGAGGCAACTGACGATGAAGAAATATATCGAACGCCTCTGGAACGGCCTGGTTAAGGAAAACCCGGTGCTGGTGCTGATGCTGGGCATGTGCCCGGCGCTGGCGGTCTCCACCCAGGCGGCCAACGGCATCGGCATGGGCCTGAGCACGCTGGCGGTGCTGGTGCTGAGCAACTTTGTCATCAGTTGCCTGCGCAAGGTGATTCCGGACCAGGTCCGGCTTCCTGCGTACATCGTAATTGTCGCGAGCCTCGTGACAGTTACGGAACTGCTGATCGAAGCCTATCTGCCCAGCCTTTATGAGGCGCTGGGCATCTATATCCCCCTGATTGTGGTAAACTGCATCATCCTCGGCCGGGCGGAAGCCTACGCCAACAAGCATACGCCGCTGCTCTCCGTCATGGATGGCATCGGCATGGGCCTGGGCTTCACGGTTGCGCTGACCCTGGCCGGCATGATCCGGGAACTGCTGGGCGCGGGAACGGTCTTCGGGCTGCGGCTGCTGCCGGAAAGCTTCGGTATGACGATCTTCATCCAGCCTCCGGGAGCTTTCCTGGTATTCGCGCTGATCATCGCGGTCATGAACGCCATCGGCATCAAGACCCGCCAGCGCAAACTGGTCGAAAGCGGCTGCGACGGCAACTGCGGCCTGTGCCAGGCCCCGTGTGAAACTGCCGCCCCGAAAGCGGAAGAAGAGCAGAAGGGAGGCGAACAGGCATGAATAATACGAGCCTGATCCTGATCATTGTCGGTACCGCGCTGGTCAACAACGTGGTGCTGAACCAGTTCCTCGGCATCTGCTCCTTCCTGGGTGTAAGCAAGCAAATGAAGGCTTCCATCAGCCTGGGCGGCGCGGTCATCTTCGTTATTACGATCGCCTCCGCCGTGGCCAGCCTGCTGTATGACTATGTGCTTGCACCGCTGGGCATGGACTTCATGAAGACGATCATCTTTATCCTGGTTATCGCCGCCCTCGTGCAGATTGTGGAGATGTTCCTGAAGAAAAAATCCCCGGCGGTCTATAAAGCGCTGGGTATCTATCTTCCCCTGATTACCACCAACTGCGCGGTGCTGGGCGTTGCCCTGACGAACGTGCAGGACGGTTACAATTTCATCCAGTGCGTGACGAGCGGCTTCGGCACGGCGGTCGGTTATACTATCGCCATCGTGCTGCTGGCGGGTATACGGTCGCGGATCAACGAGAAGGATCTGCCGGCCCCCCTGCGCGGAGCGCCCATCGTCATGATCGCCGCGGCGCTGATGTCCATTGCGTTTATGGGCTTCGGCAGCCTGGTGCTGTGAGAGGAGGGGCTGTAAGGATGAACATCATTCTGATTACAACCCTGGTCATTGCGGTGATCGGCGTCTGCGTCGGCTCAGGACTCGTGTTTACCGGCAAGAAGTTTGCCGTGCAGATTGACGAGAAGGAAGTTGCCGTAAGGGAGAAGCTGCCCGGCAACAACTGCGGAGCCTGCGGCTTTGCCGGCTGCGACGCGCTGGCCGGCGCCATTGCCCGCGGGGAAGCGCTGGTGAACGCCTGTCCGGTAGGCGGCGCGCCTGTGGCGGAAGCGATCGGCGATATCATGGGAATGACTGCCGGCGCGATGGAGCGCAAGATCGCGTTTGTTGCCTGCAAGGGCACCTGCGAAGTGACAAAAAACCAGGGTAATTACATCGGCATTAAGGACTGCCGCACGGCGGTCCTGTCCGGTATGAACATTACCGACTGCAATTACGGCTGCCTGGGATTCGGCTCCTGCGCGGAAGTCTGCCCGGAACGGGCGATCTCCATTCAGGACGGCGTCGCCGTAGTCAACCGTAAACGCTGCGTCAGCTGCGGGCTGTGCGCAAAAACCTGCCCGCGCGGCCTGATTTCGCTGATTCCGGAAAGCCGGATCATACGGGTTCAGTGCTCCAACAGGGACAAGGGGCCGATTGTCCGCAAAGTGTGCGCCGCCGGATGCATCGGGTGCGGACTATGCGTGAAACAGTGCGAATCCGAAGCGATTGAGTTTGACGGAACCCTGGCCCGGATCAATCCGGAAAAGTGCACGCTCTGCGGCAAATGCGCGGAGAAATGCCCGGCTAAAGTCATCATGACCACCCCCGTGTAAACAGCAGGGAGGGAAGAGAATGGATTATTTTGCGAAGAAACAATGGATCCGGATCGCGGTCTGCGCCGTGCTTGTGGGTGTGATCGTCCTGGCGATGACAGGCGTGTTCAGCGGCAGCAAAGAGCTGATCTATGATCCCGCCGCAACGAACGGAGAAGCCGCCGCGTCCGCTGAAGCTACGGAACAGGGCTTCGCCGGGGACGTGACGGCGCATGTCACCCTGGACGGGGATAAGATCAAAACGCTGACGATCGATACGCCCAGCGAAACCGAGGGCCTGGGTAAACGTGCCTCCGAGGCGGCGTTTACCGACCAGTTCATCGGCAAGAGCGGTCCCTTTACCTACGGCGAGGACGGGATCGAAGCGCTGAGCGGCGCGACGGTGACCTCCAACGCTGCGCTGAAAGCGATCAACCGGGCAATCGGCGCGGAAACGCCCGCGCAGGAAAAAGCGGAGGAACCCGCCGCGGAAGCAACGGAAGCGCCGGAAGAAAAACCGGAGCCCGAAGCGGGAAGCGTGGAAGCCACGGAACAGGGCTTCGCCGGAGATGTGACGGCGCATGTCACCCTGGACGGGGATAAGATCAGGACGCTGACCATCGATACGCCCAATGAGACAGAAGGCCTGGGCAAGCGCGCCTCCGAGGCGGCGTTTACCGACCAGTTCATCGGCAAGAGCGGCCCCTTCACCTATGGCGAGGACGGGATCGAGGCGCTGAGCGGCGCGACGGTGACCTCCAACGCAGCGCTGAAGGCGATCAACCGGGCAATCGGCGCGGAAGCGCCCGCGGAAGAAAAGCCCGCTGAAGAACCGGCGGAAGCGCCTGCCGGACAGAAGGAGGAAAAACCGGAAGCTGAGGCCGCGTCGAACGGACAGGCCTACGGCG
>JBGUHQ010000037.1:0-36054 GCA_045112195.1 Christensenellales bacterium
GGGCGTATGTCCGTCACGCGGACGTCGATGAGGCCCTGCTCCCGGGCCCGGCCCAGGATGCTCGAAGCGAAGAACGATTCAAACATCTCCGGGAAGATGGTCAGGATATTGACGCGGAAGGCATCGCTCATGAGAGGACGGACACCTCCTCCAGCTTTTCCCGGACCACGCGGATGGTTTTCTTCTCCGCGTCGACCTCCGGGAAAACAGCCTTCAGCGCCGGGGCCATCAAGGTGCCCTGATCCGTTTTGAACACCCAGGTATCCACCGTGCCGTACTGCAGTACGTCGGTCAGGGTGCCGATGACCGTATCGTTTTCATCCCGGGCCTCGCAGCCGATCAGGTCGGCGATGAGCACGGCCCCGTCTTCCGCCGGGGCGGCGTGGGCCCGGTCCACATACAGGTCGGTTCCGCGGAAGGCTTCCGCCGCATTCGCGTCCGCGCTGCCGTTCAGGAAAGCGTACACAAATCCGTCCCGGATCCTCGCAACCCGGACAGATACCGGCTCATACCCGATGCCGGTTTTCCGGTACAGGGTGTGCCAGCGATGAAACAGCTCAATATCCGCGGCGTAGGAACGCACTTTGCATTCCCCGCGAACGCCCTGGGGCTTGAGCACGGTGCCGATCATCAGATAATCGTTCATCAGGCGGTTTTCCTCCGGTGAAAGCACGGCGGGATCCGTGTGTCGGATCCCGCCGGAAATGGCGTTGACTTATTGGATTTCAACAAAAACAGGTTTGCTGTTCTTGAGCGTGGCGGCCTTGATGACGGCGCGGATCGCCTTGGCGATGCGGCCTTGCTTGCCGATCACTTTGCCCATATCGTCTTCAGCCACATGGAGCTCCAGAATGACTGCTTCAGGTCCTTCGGTTTCGGTAACGGTGACCTGTTCGGGATGCTCCACCAGAGACTGTGCCACAAAGGTTAAAAGTTCTTGCATGGGTACATCCTTTCTGCGTTCAGGCTCACTTCTCTTCGATCGCGCCGGACTTCTTCAGCAGAATGCGGACGGTATCGGTGGGCTGGGCGCCGACGCCGAGCCAGTACTTCGCGCGCTCGTTGTCAACCTTGATCTCAGCGGGCTGGGTCATCGGATCGTAGTAACCGATCTCCTCGATGAAGCGGCCGTCACGGGGGCTGCGGATATCAGCGACTACCACGCGATAGAAAGGCTTTTTCTTCATTCCCATTCTCTTCAGACGGATTTTAACGGACATTTGGGTCTTCCTCCTCTAAATAAGTGAATAATGATATATATGGAAATCATATAGCGAGGTATATGAGTCCAATCAGAACATTCCGGGGAGCTTCATTCCCCGCATTCCCTTTTTGCCCTTGCGGCCCATCATCTGTTTCATCATCTGCTGGGCCTGCTCAAACTGGCGGATCAGGGTGTTCACGTCCTGCACGGTGGTGCCGGAGCCGGCGGCGATGCGCTTGCGGCGGCTGGCGTTCAGGATGGAAGGATCCCGGCGTTCCCTGGGCGTCATGGAGCGGATGATGGCTTCGGGCTTCTTCATGGCGTTGTCGTCCACGTCGATGTCCTTGCCGCTCATGCCGGGCAGCATATTGATCATGCTGCGCAGGCCGCCCATTTTTTTCATGCTCTGCATCTGGTCCAGGAAGTCCTCCAGGGTGAGCTTGCTGCTCATGCCCTTGCGGGCGAACTTCTCGGCGTCCTGCTGGTCGAAGGCTTCGGCAGCCTTGTCGATCAGGGTCAGCACGTCGCCCATGCCGAGGATGCGGCTGGCCATCCGGTCCGGATGGAAGGGCTCGATGTCGGAAAGCTTTTCGCCGATACCGCTGAACTTGATGGGCTTGCCGGTCACGGCCTTGATGGACAGGGCCGCGCCGCCGCGGGTATCGCCGTCCAGCTTGGTCAGGATGACGCCGGTGACGCCCAGCTTCTCGTCGAAGGCTTTGGCGACGTTCACGGCGTCCTGGCCGGTCATGGCGTCCACTGTCAGCAGGATTTCGGTGGGGGACACCGCGTCCCGGATGCGGAGCAGCTCGTCCATGAGCTCTTCGTCAATGTGCAGGCGGCCGGCGGTATCGATGATCAGCACGTCCCGCTGGTAGTACCGGGCGTATTCGATGGCTTCCTTCGCGGTCTTCACCGGGTCCTGGGTGCCCTTTTCGAAAACGGGCACGTTCACCTGCTGACCCACGACCTGCAGCTGTTTGATGGCGGCGGGGCGGTAGATGTCGCAGGCGGCCAGCATGGGCTTTTTGCCCTGCTTGGTCAGGTAGCCGGCCAGCTTGGCGCACATAGTGGTTTTACCGGCGCCCTGCAGGCCGCAGAGCATGAAGATCGTCGGTACGGAAGGGGACCAGTTGAGCCGGGCGTTGGTGCTGCCCATCAGCTCGGTCATTTCTTCGTTGACGATTTTGATGACCTGCTGGCTCGGGGTCAGGGAGGAGAGCACGTCGGAACCGACGCAGCGGTCGGTTACCTTGCGGATGAAATCCTTGGCCACGGCGTAGTTGACGTCCGCCTCCAGCAGCGCCATGCGCACTTCGCGCATGCCGTCCTTCACGGCCTGCTCGGTCAGCCTGCCGCGGCCGGTCATTTTTTTCAGCGCGCCCTGGAGCTTCTCACTCAAGCCTTCAAATGCCATTGCCGTCCTCCGTCTCGATGTTCAGCAGTTCTTCCAGTTTCTGTTCCGCTTCGGGATATGCCTTGTCCCGCAGGAGAGTGAGCGCCTCTTCCAGTCCGGTTTCCATCCGGCGGAAGCGTTTTGCCGCGCCGAGGGCTTCTTCCATCTCCGCCAGCTTTGCGGCTGCGCGGGTCAGGGTTTCGTGCGCGGCCTGGCGGGAGATGCCGGTTTCTTCGGCGATCTCGCTCAGGGAAAGGTCTTCCTCACAGTGCAGGGAGAGGATACGGCGCTGGTTCTCCGTCAGCATGCCGCCGTAGAAGGCGGAAAGGAACGCCAGATCCACCTTTTTCCTCAGGTCTTCCCGCTCCATGATCATCCCTCCGGTGTCAGGGTATTCAACCTGACACCCGGTCATTATACATCAAACAAAAAGATTGTCAAGGTTTTTTCCCTGACAATCCTGTTTTCTGTCTTTTATCCGGATCAGTCCGTGATCTCCTGCCCGGTGAGCTTTTTCCAGTATTTCCGGATGGTTTCCTGGTTGGCCACGCCGTATTTCGGGTCATTCTTCTTTGCCTCATCCATATCCCGCAGGAAGTGTACGCAAAGATGCCCGTTGAACCCGTTGTCCTTGATGGTGCCGGAATCGTGGGGCATATCGTGGGTGGAGGCGAGGGACCACCTGCCGTCCGGCAGTTTCACATAGACTGTCTTCTGGTTCCAGGTGTTCACTCCGCCGAAGGCTGTCACCATGGTGTTGGTATCCTGCTTTGTCAGCGGTTCCGCGTCGCAGTGGCGTCCCCGGGCCAGGACCCGCACCGTCCAGGAATACCCGGTGGACGGATCGTAGACCAGCAGGTGCTGTCCGCCGGAAATGGACGGCTTCACGTCGTTGAACCAGTGCAGCAGCTGTACCGAGGAGCCGGACGGTCCGTTGATCTTCGGGTTCAGGCCGCCTTCCGGTTCGGTGGGAGCGGAGGTCGGATCCACTGGGGCAGCCGTGGGGGCAGCGGTGGGCGCTGCGGTCGGGGAGGACGCGCCGCCTGCCAGTGCGGTCTGGATGGCCAGGAGCGTTTTTTTGCCGGCCACGCCGTCCGCGGTCAGCTTCTTTGCTTTCTGGAAAGCCTTGACGGCCTTGAACGTTCCGTTGCCGAAGACGCCGTCCGCGCTGCCCTTCAGGTAGCCCAGGGTGATCAGCGACCGCTGCAGGGTCTTCACCCGGTCACCCTTCTGTCCCTTCCGGATCGTGGCGTAGGTGCCGAAAAGGGAGGAGGTTGTGTCGCTGCCCGGGGCGGGGGTGGCTGTGGGCTGGGCGGGACTGCCCGTAGGTGCGGTGGTGGGCGTCGGTTTCCGTTTGGCTTCCGCCTGGCTCAGGATCATGGCCTTTGTTGTGGTGCCGGCCAGGCCGTCCACGGTCAGTTTGTTCTTTTTCTGGAAGGCGCGCACGGCGTTTTCCGTGTTCGTGCCGAATTTTCCGTCGGCGGTTCCCTTCAGGAAGCCCAGGTCGATCAGCGCCTGCTGAAGCTCGCGCACCTCCTCGCCCTGGCTGCCGTTGTGCAGCGTGGTGGCGGCGTAGTCCGCCAGGGCAGGCGGGAAGGCCTGCGCGCACAGAAAGACGCCCAGGCACAAAAGGCACAGGAACCGATTCAGGAAGCGCCGCTTCTTCATGCTCTTCTCCTTCCGCCCGGCGGCGTAACGCCCGCCGGGGCCGGTCAGGTACAGTATACCGGAGCCGGGACTAAATGTAAAGAAAGTGTTACGACTATATAACGAAAGTAAGAAGTGAAAACTTTCCCGCAAATCTTTTTTCTTTTATTTTTTTATGGTATCATGACTTGAATGCATGATGCGGATTCGATCCGTACCGATATGAAAAGGAGTATCAGATCAGCCATGAGAAAGATCGGCGTACTTACTTCCGGCGGGGACAGCCCGGGCATGAATGCTGCCGTGATGAGCGTCGCGCGCAGCGCGGCGATGTACGGCATTCCGCTGATCGGCGTGAAGCGCGGTTACAACGGCCTGCTCCGTAAAAGCTCCAACCTGAAGGACGACATGCAGGAGCTGACGCTGGAACTGGTGCTGGATATCGCGGACGAGCCGGGCACCTATCTGCGCACAGCCCGCTGCCTGGAGTTCAAGGAAAAGAAATTTCAGGAGAAAGCCGTCAAAACCCTGAAGAGCATGCAGATCGATGGCCTGGTGGTCATCGGCGGAGACGGCAGTTTCCGCGGCGCACAGGCGCTGTGCGATCTCGGCGTGCCCTGCATCGGCATTCCCGGAACCATCGATAACGACCTGGCCTATACGGAAATGTCCCTGGGGTACGATACGGCGGTGAACGTCTGTGTGGACGCCATCCGCAAGATCCGCGCCACCTCCCGCAGCCATGACCGGCCCGCGGTGGTGGAGGTCATGGGCCGCCACTGCGGCGATATCGCCCTGACCGCGGCGGTTTCCACCGGCAGCGAGATCGTGGTCGTGCCCGAGGTCCCGTGGACCGTGGAAGGCGTCGCCCGGCAGCTGCAGCGCCAGCTGGACCAGGGCAACCCCCGCGCCACCATCGTCGTGGCGGAAGGCTGCTGGGAATCCATGGCGCCCTTTGACCTGTTCACCTTCCTGACCTCACACGGCAAGGCCTGCTATCCGGACGAGCCCATGAGCGCGGTGCGCTTCGCCTCCGTCATGAAGCGGATGTGCGGCATGGTGGAAGCCCGGGCCAACGTCATCGGCTACGTCCAGCGCGGCTCCCAGCCCACGGCCCGTGACAGCGCCTTCGCCTTTGAAGCCGGCAACCTGGCCGTGCGCCTCCTGCGGGACGGCATCTCCAACCAGGTCATCGGCATGCGGAAGGGCAAGGTCTTCTATATGCCCATCGACAAAGCCCTGAAGCAGGAAAGGCATTTCAACCGGCCGCTCTTTGACCTGGTCAACGCCCTGTAAGTTTTTCTGAACGGAACCGCTATCCGCGTTCCGTTCTTTTTTCATTCATTAAGAAAAGAGGGAAACACTGTGAAAAGCGAAAAGATTGTTTTCGGACAGAGAACCCTGCTGTGCACGCTGTTCGCGCTGCTGCTCTGCCTTGCGCTGCCGCTGTGCGCGCGGGCGGACTGGACGCCGGTCAATACCGATCCGTCCGAATTTGATTTTTCAAAAGAGCCGGGGACCGAGCTGCTGCACGCGGACGAAGAGGTTTTTGACCGCCCGTTCTATTCTTTGAACAAGCTGCCTTCCGGCGTAACGCTGTCCGTTTCTTCCAGGGGATTTCCGACATGGTTATGCGGGGAGAACCCGGATTACAGGCCGGAGATTATTATAAAGGCCCGGGTTGACATGGTTTCCGGAGATGAAAGCCTGGCAGGGGCAGTCGATTTGGTCCGGGACGACAGCGGGGAGATCTTTTTCTCAGTCAATACGGAGCAGATCATGGTGCATGACCCCTGTGAAGCAGTTTTCCGGATTACGGCGGAGAGCGAACATATGGTCATGCAGCGGGACAGCACCATCCGGATCATCGCCTTCGCGGAAGATCCGCCCTTTGTCCTGCCGGAAGATCCGCTTGAGTTTCAGATGGTGACCGGACATTCGATAGGATACCGTAAGTTAAAAGATCAGTTGCTGGGCGGCATCGTTGCGGAGAAATGGATCGGTCATGCGCAATGGCACAAAGGCCCGTGGATGAAAGAGGGCGAGCTGGTCAAACTGGAATATGACATGGAAAATACTGAGGATAAGATCACGGCGGTGGCGCCCGGCACGTCGAAAAGCACCCTCAGGTTCAGCGTTGCTTCCCTGCAGGCCAATGTACCGATCCGCTTTGAAGTAGTGGATTATGAGATCCGGGGACCGGAGACCCTGGGTCCGGGAGATGAATACCGGTATACGGTGTCCGGCGGCGGGGACCGGACCTTCACCTGGAGCGTGGAATATGACGGATCGGTGGAAATCGACCCGGAAACCGGCCTGCTGAAGATTGCTGCGGATGAACCCGGGAAAAAGACCGGTACGATCACCGCGGCGCCGGATGACGGCGGTACGCCCGCCGTCCTGAAGTTCCGGATTGAGGAACCGCTGTACGCGGAGCATCCGAATTATCTGTACGGGAATGCCATGCCGGATGAATTCGACGTCACGAAGGAACGGCTTGATACACTGAACAGCGGCGCGGAATCAAGGACATTCTGCGGCCCCTGGTATATACAGGACGGACTGCCGGACGGCATTTCACCGAAGTACCGGGCCAGCGGGTATCTTTATCTCGGACAGGACAGCGACGACGTGTCGTTTGAAAGCTCCATCGATCGCTATATGCTGGAATATGTTTCCGGCAGCCCTGACGTGAAGAACGCGGTTCAGATGGAAGAGCACAAGGACGAAGAAGGAAAATTGACGGACGTTTCTGTCCGGATTATGCCGGAACAGGTGTCAGGACCCTGCGAAGCGGTTTTCAGGCTTACGCTGGAAAACGAAAAGTATTATTATCAGAAAGAACTGACGATCCGGTTCATTTTGTTCGGCGAAGACCGGCCGTTTGCCGTCCCGGATGTTCCGCTGATTCTGCATGGCCAGAAGGGAAACTCCTTTTCACTGTACAGCCGCGGCAGGGGAAACATTTCCAACTCGCTGATTTCCTCGATCCTGCTCAACGGGAATGCGGACGGGTTTATGCTGGACCGACCCGCAATGAACAGATTAAAACCGTTTGATGTCCCATATCTCCAGTATAACGAGAACACGGGCTATTATACCTTGATGGAGGAAGGCGAATTTGATTTATCCATTCCTTACACGTACAGCAATCTGTCTTTTTCCATTCCGGTCAGGTTCTGCGTTTCAGATTATTATATTAGCGGCTCCAGGCAGGTGACGCCGGGCGCCGGCGTGCAGTATGAAGTCGTAAACGCCGAAGGGAAGGCGTTTACCTGGAGCGTGGAGGGTGAAGGCGCTTCCATTGACGCGGAAACAGGCCTGCTGTCCGTGAACCCGGACGCGGAACTGGAAAGCCGCCTGATGATTCACGCCGTACCGGCCGACGGCGGAGTCGGTGCAAGCTATGACGTGCAGATTGCTCAATTAGGTTTTGCCTATGCGGACCTGTCAGGGAAGGAGAGCAAGGGCTTCACTTTCCCGGTCTACAGCGGTACGGCGATGCCGCCGAAGGAACTGCAGTATGGCAGTCCGCTGGTATGGAGATCCGCGGCAACCGTAGACGGTGTGCTGAACCAGCAGAGCGTCGAGACATACATAAACAAGACGTTTGTTTCTGACGAAGCCGGCGCGCAGGCATACTTCACGGAGATGGAAAACACCGTGGAGGACCTGCAGGAGAAGCAGATCATGATTGACGGATCCCCGGCGCTCCTGCGGAGCTACACTGCCGAAAACGGTGAGGGCTGGAACCTCCGCTGCGGCGAGATCTGGTATCCCCGGTATGACCGGACGCTGCATGTTCAGCTGCTGGCCGGACGGAAAAAAGAGAACATAGACGATATTGAGCCTTTCAGCCTGGAACAGCTGGAGGAACTGGCTTCCATGATTCATTTTGATGAATCCAAAGCGGAACTGAAACCGGAGGACGTTCAGCTGGCCATATCCTCCGACGCGGGGACGGTTCTGAACGCCGGCGGGAAGGCGGTCTTCACCGCAACCTTCGGTAATCCTGAGAAGGTGAACGGGGAGATAGGCAACAACAGCGTAACCTGGACCGTTACAGACGCGGAAGGCGGGGAAACCAAAGCGGCTGAGATCAAACCGGACGGCTCGCTGGCTGTGGCAAAGAAACTCGACGCCCCCTGTACGGTGCGGGTTACGGCAACGTCGGACAAATTCGGGACGTCTGCCTTCACGGACCTGACGCTCTACCCGGCGGTCACCAAGGTGGAAACGGATCCGAAGGAGCTCTTCCTCTACGCCGGCTCCGACGCGGAGGTGACTGTTCGGGCCGTGCTTTTCCCGGAGGGCGTGCCGGCGCATGATATCCAGTGGAAAGCGCAGAAGGAAGGCTTTGCGGAAATCACCGCCCATGAGGACGGAAGCGCTTCCTTTAAGGCCCTCAAAGCCGGAAAAACCGGCGTCACCGTGACGGAACCGGGCGGGAAGAAGTATACCTTGAAGCTGAACGTGGTCGAACCTGTCACGGACATTGAACTGACCCTGAGCGGAAAACCGAAGCCGGGCGGCTCGGTGACCGTGAAATACACCCTTCTTCCGAAGACGGCCGGCAAAAAGGATGTGGAATGGTCGCTGGACGTGGGCGGGGACATCGCGACGGTCAGCAAGGGCAAGGTGAAAATCTCGAAGGATGCCGCCCCGGGTACGGTGATCACCGTGACCTGTACAGCGGCAGGCGCGCCGGAACCCGTTGTCCGGACCATACAGATCGAAGTGGCAGAAAAGTAATCCAAACGAAAAAGAGCTCCGGGAGGAGCTCTTTTTCTCATGCGTGCAGGTTATTCTTCCATCGATTTCAGCGTACCCTTGCGGTCGTACATGCGCTGGTCGGCCCGCTCGAAGATCCGGCGGTAGCTGTTGTCCTGGCCGGGACGGTAGATGGCCAGGCCGGAGGCGACCACGACGGCGCCCCGCTTCTGGTTCTCCTCCATCTGGGTATCGAACTCCGCCAGGAGGCTCTTCCGGTGCTCGAAATCATCGCCTTCAAGCATCACCACGAATTCATCCCCGCCGATGCGGTAGACCGGGCTGTGCTTGAACTTCCGGCAGATCAGCCGGCAGGCGTCCTGGATCAGCTGGTCGCCAGCCTCGTGTCCCCTGGTGTCGTTGGTGATTTTCAGTTCGTTCAGGTCAAAAACGATCAGGCCGAAATCCTTCAGTTCGCCGGCGGTAATCCGTTCGTCCACCTTCTTTTCGGCTTCCACATAGGCGTGGGTGTTCTTCACGCCGGTCAGCTGGTCGGTGTAGGCCATATACCGGGCGGTGCCCAGCTCAAGCTTCTGTTCCTTCTCCCTGCGGATATGTTCCTCCAGCTCCCGCCGGCGGTCTTCCATGATATCGCCCAGCACGAAGGAGTGCAGGATACAGACGCCCAGCAGGCAGCCCATAGAATACATCGGCTCCAGCGGAAGCAGCACCTGCAGGACGACCATCACGCTCATCACGATGCCGAAAGCGCCGATGGCGATGTGCCTGCGCCGGATGCTTGCTGTTCTTGTTCCGAGCCTGACAAGCACATAGATCGAGGAGCCCAGGAACATCAGCACCTGGGCCGCCAGGGCGGCGTAACGCAGGTCTGCGGCGTGGTAGGCGCCTTCCGCGTCAAACCAGAACATGACCGGCAGGAAGACGTTCAAAACCAAAGCGACGGCCATGGCGCCGAGGAAAACCCAGCCCACCACGGAAAGCATGGAAAGATAAAAGTTCTTTTCATTCAGGTAGTGGATGACGTAACGGGACCAGAAGAATACGATAAAAGCCATGGCCACAAAATAGACCGTGGTATCGATGAACACAGCCGTGATCAGGCGCGCGTCATACAGCACGCCCCACAGCGCGTCGGTCACATAGAAAGCGCCGATGCTCAGAATGAGCCACCGGAACGAAACGGCTGAAACCGTCTCATGGCGGTAATGCTTGTTCCGGATGACGTCGTGATTGATGATGATATGTACGAGAAGGGCAAGCAGGGCAATGATCGTATAGGACATAAAACCCCTCCGTGCGGTACAGCGGCAGATTGTATTGTCGTAATCTGATAATCCATTATACCACAAGGAGGGGACTTACAAAAGATGGCAAATTGTTAAATGTTTGCTTCAGCCGTCAGTTGCTGGAGGAGCTGAAGGATGAGTAGGAGGAGGACCGTGCAGCCTCGCGGTCTTTGATCATATGCTGAAGGGTGACCAGGATCGCCACGACGATGGGCTCTTTGTCCGCCTGATAGATGTCCACGCAGTATTTGTCATGGATGGAGATCAGCTTCTGGCTGATCACGGCGATGACCTGGTCCTGCGCGTCGTACAGCTGGAAGTTCAGTTCGGCGATGTTGCCCCGCAGCACCCAGCCCAGTTCTTCGATGTTCGTGACGTCCTTGATGATGTGCCACAGCTCGTTGGAAAGCTGGAAGGACGTGCCGTCGCCCATGGTGATGAAATGGCGCTCGTGCAGGGTGAAGAACTTCCGCTCGATATGCGCGACCTGCTTTCCGTCCTGGTCGGTGACGTCGGTCTTGTCGTGCAGGGAAGGGAACTTGGTCCAGGAACGGTACACCACGTTGCCGTCGCCGTCGGTGATTTCCGTTTTCTTGTGGATGGTGAACACCTTGGAAGAGGTGAACAGGGAACGGACGGGTTCGCCGTATTCCCTTACGTTGTTGACGTTGGCTTCCTCGCCGACCTCACGGTACCGGAGATACTTTGAAAAGACGCCCATGGGCAATTCCTCCTCAATTACAGACTGTATCCATCATAATTCGACGGGAAATCCCGCCTTACCTGCCGGAAAAGGGGAAGAAAACGTGAAATATTGCTTGACAGCGGCTTTCCGGTATGGTATGATCCCTTCTGTTCGAAAGCAGAGGCTTGCCCGTCTCTCACCTTGTGCGGCTTACGCTGCCGGGTAAAGGCACTTTTCCGGTTCACGGAATCGTTTGTTCTGAGCGGCGGGTCAATTGCCCGCCGCTCATTTTTGTAGGAGGTGCATGGACATCGCAACCGAACTGATGATCAATGAGGAAATCCGCGACAGAGAAGTTCGCCTGATCGACGAGAACGGCGAGCAGCTCGGCGTCATGAGTACGCAGCAGGCCCTGCAGCTTGCGGAAGAACGGGGGTACGACCTGGCCAAGATCCAGCCGTCCGCCGTTCCGCCGGTGTGCAAACTGCTCGACTATGACAAGTACCGCTATGAACAGGCAAAGCGGGAGCGGGAGAACCGGAAGAATCAGCGCGTTGTCGATATCAAGGAAGTACAGCTGTCCGCCACCATCGAAGAAAACGATGTGAACACCAAGGCGAAGATGGCGATCCGCTTCCTGGAAAACGGCGATAAGGTTAAAGTATCCATTCGCTTCCGCGGCCGCCAGATCACCCACAGCGAAATCGGCCTGAAGGTTATGCAGGATTTCGCCGAGCGGTGCAAGGATGTCAGCATGGTGGAACGCCGCCCGCTGCTTGACGGCCGCAATATGATCATGATCCTTGCTCCCAAAGCCGTTAAGGCGTCCTTTGCCGAAAGAAAGGCAAAGAGGGAGAATGCCGCCTCGCAAGAGACGAAGGAGTAAACCGTTGGAAGGAGGACCAAACCATGCCTAAACAGAAATCCCATCGCGGAGCTGCCAAACGCTTTTCCTTTACCAAATCCGGTATCGTAAGGCATAAGCAGATGAACGCCAACCACCAGGTGCGTCTGAAGACCACCAAGCGCACCCGTCACCTGCGGAATCCCGGTGTTGTGGACAACGCTGCGGAAGCCCGGACCATTCACAAGTTACTGCCTTACAAATAAGCCAATTCACCGGCAAGGAGGAAAACAATCATGGCACGCATTAAGAGGGCCGTTAACGCCCATAAGAGTCGCCGCAAGGTTATGAAGCTGGCGAAAGGCTACTGGGGAGCGAAATCCAAGCAGTACCGCGCCGCGAAAGAACAGGTTGCCCGCAGCCTGCGTTACGCGTTCATCGGACGGAAGCTCCGCAAGCGCGATTTCCGCCGCCTGTGGATCACCCGTATCAACGCCGCATGCCGCCTGAACGGCCTGAGCTATTCCCGGTTCATCGATGGCCTGAAGAAGAAGAACATCGAAGTCAACCGCAAGATGCTCGCCGATCTGGCTGTGAACGACGCCGAAGGCTTCGCCAAGCTCGTTGAGATCGCCAAGAACTGATCAGAAAGCGATTTAAGCGCCGGTTATCCGGCGCTTTTTTTCGTGCCCGGAAAGGGCGGGAGAATCTCCGGAACACTGGAAAGATATAGATAAAGCTTTTGTTCGGGTTTCATCTATGCTATAATTCAGAAAAAAAGTGAAGGGCGGAATACGGCGCATGGAGAAGGCAAAAGTCTTTTTTACCGATTTCAGGACGAAGCTGGACGTCAGCCAGGCGTAAAAACTGCAGAAGCTCTGCCGCCGGGCCGGCATGGATCAGATCGATTTTGACGGAAAGTTTGTCGCAATCAAGCTCCACTTCGGCGAGCTGGGCAACTTCGCCTATCTCCGGCCGAACTATGTCAAGGCCGTGGCCGACCTGATCAAAGAACTGGGCGGCAAACCCTTCCTGACGGACTGCAACACCCTTTACCCCGGTTCCCGGAAGAACGCCGTGGACCATCTGCTCAACGCGGATATCAACGGTTTCAACTATATGACCACCGGCTGCCACAATATCATCGCGGACGGCCTCAAGGGCACCGACGATATCGCTGTCCCGGTGCCGAACGGAGAATGCTGTAAGGAAGCGTATATCGGCCGCGCCCTGTACGATGCGGACATCATTGTCGTCCTGAGCCATTTCAAGGGCCATGAGCTGGCCGGTTTCGGCGGCGCTGTGAAGAACCTGGGCATGGGCGGCGGCAGCCGTGCCGGCAAGATGCAGCAGCACAACGATGGTAAGCCCACTGTAAACGCGGATCTGTGCCGCATGTGCCGCAAGTGCGCGAAGGAATGCGGCTCGGACGCCATCAGCTATGATTCCGGTAAGGCATTTATCAATCAGGAGATCTGCAAGGGCTGCGGCCGCTGCATCGGCGCCTGCGCCTTTGACGCGATCTATACGAACTTTGACAGCCTCTCCGCGTCCCTGGGCCGGAAGATGGCGGAATACACCGCGGCCATCGCCGCCGGAAAGCCGGTTTTCTATATCAACATGATCATGGACGTTTCCCCGGACTGCGACTGCCACGGGGAGAACGACGCGCCCATCATTCCGGATATCGGCATGCTGGCTTCCTTCGACGCCGTGGCCCTGGACCAGGCCTGCGCGGATCTCTGCCTGCAGGCGGAACCCTTGCCGAACACCCAGCTGTCCGACCACCTGAAGCAGCCCGGATGGAAACGCCTGAACGATCCCTTCCGGGACGTGCACCCGAACACCAGCTGGCAGGACTGCCTGGCCCACGCCGAGAAGATCGGCCTGGGCACCCGGGAGTACGAGCTGATCCGGATCAGGTAAACCGCAATAAAACACCGGACCGCGGAAAATCCGCGGTCCGGCTTTCTTGTGTAAGCATTATTCCACCGGGACGTCAATGGTCATGACCACCGGTTCCGGCGCGCCCAGCGCCTTGCAGGTCACGGTGATCACCGTGCCGGGCGCGGCGTCCTTGGAGATCTTCAGCGCGCCCTTGTTGCTGATGGTGGCTACGTCTTCGCCCACGTTGACGGACCATTCCACGGCGCTGTTGCCGGGCTTTTTCGGCTCGAAGATCGGCGTAATCGTCACGGTCTTGCCGGGGGAGGCCTTGCCCTTGTAAGAAAGGGTCAGGGCGGTCACCGGCGGAACCACGTTGACCTTCAGGGTGGCGGTCTTGCCGCCGGGCTCCTTTACGGTGTACTGGATCTTGCCCGCAGCCACAGCTTTGAACACGGCGGTGCCGTCTTCGTTCACCTTCGCCTCGACCACACCTTCCTTCTTCGTGGTCCAGGTCAGGCCGATGGGGGTGATGTCCGGATCCAGCTTCGCGGTAACGGTGACTTCAGCGTCGGAGCCTTCATACAGGAAGATTTCCGCCGGCTCCAGGATGACCTTTTTGATCACCGGCATCACGGTCAGGTCATATTCGCTCCGGCTGTGGAACATATCCGAAACGGCGACAACCTTCACCTTCAGGATGGAGGAAATGTTCTTTCCGGCGGTCAGCACGCCCTTGTCCGTGATGGTCACGTCCGCGGAAGGTTCGCCCGTTTCCGCGTCCACGACGGACCAGGAGATAGCGTTCAGATCTGTGTTATAAGTAATTTCAGGTTTGGAGAACACGGCGCTGAAGTTCAGCTTCTTGCCGGCGGTCACGGCTTGAGCGCCTTCTTTGCAGTTGATGGTAATGGTGCCGTCGGCCTGGGTGATCTCCAGAGCGGAATCGTCATAGGTCAATCCCGCGGAAACGATGTTCAGGTCGGACAACGTGACGGGAGCCGGGGTCTCGCCCGGATTGTCCACGTATGACTGCACCGTGAATAACAGATAGTCATCATTCCGGGCATAAGCGAGGACGCCGACGCTGGCGGTGGTTCCGTCGCTCATCGGGTAAGTCATGAGCATGTACCGTGCCGGATGGCCGTCAAATTCCAGGTCTCCCTGTGCTGAAATCGTACCTTCGGAATAAATACTCTGGAATTTTTCACTGTTATAATACGCCAGCGCGTCCTCAGGATTTTCCCTGAAGGAACCGGAGGTATAAATGATGTAAGTAATATTCAGCCTGATGTTACCGGTTTCAGGATCGTAATATGACGCGCCGTATCCGTACCTGTTCTGAAGCTTTCCGTACCTGAATCCGGCGGCGTCGTCCGTGATGCGGTTAAACACGTAGCCCCAAAGGGAGGTCTGGGTCGTCTGGTAGACGCCGAGTACGCCGTCGGCAATCATGATCTGCTTCTTCGCGGCAGGTTCGCCCGTGTCGGGCGTGGCGATCAGGGTCACCGTGCCGGCCTCGCTGCCGGCGGTCAGCTTGCCGTCTGCGAAGGTGGCGCCTTCGCCTTCCACGGTATACGTAAAGGTGCGGGCGGTGTTATCTGCCTGATTGATGGTGTACTCAGCCGTTTCACCGGGTTTGATCATCTCCGGGCCGTTGAGGGAATAGCCCAGGACGTTGAGCGTAACCGGGACGGCAACCATGACGTTATTGAACGTGCCGATCGCGGACACCGTGCAGGAGCCGGAACGGGCAGCTTCATACCATTCTTTGTAGTTGTATTCAGACTGCTCATATTTCACATCAAACATGCCGGAGAATGCCTGGTCATCATATGAAAGCGATGGGTTGAAATCCCAGTACCCCAGCGAATAGAATGGATAATAGTCGCAATCATTTTGGGGAAGCGTGCCGGCGATCGAATGAATGTTTTCAGTCAATGCCATGCCGGCCACTTTCGCGGGTTCCAGTTTATCGCCCGGATAGAAGGTATACTCGGCCTTTTCCTGCACTGCGGTAAAGGCCGGATACTCGCTGTAATCCACCACCCGGATAGTCCGGTCGAATTCGGCCCGCAGGTTTTCGCCTTCGCAGACAAAATGCAGGATGGCCTCGCCGGGCTGGCGGATCACGTTGTTATCAATCCTGACGGTCATGCTCTGGCTTTCTTCGTTTTTATCGATGATCACGGCGTCTTTTAGCCGTTCGTCACCGGAAACGAAGGAAATCTGAATATCAAAGACGTGTTCATCTTCGTATTCGGGCTCGTTGCCCATTCGGGAGCCCTGGTACATGTTGATGCTGTCCGAGGCTTCAATCAGCCCGACGCCTTCCGGAATCGTGTCTGTCGCATACAGCCAGGTAAAAAGCCTGCCCTCCAGGCCGTATACGCTGCCCTGGCCTTTTTTAGCCGCAAAAGACATCGGCGCAATGGAGAGGAGCAGGACGGCTGTGAGCAGCAGCGCGACCCACCTCATGGAACGATGATAACGGTTCATACAGTTCACCTGCCGCTGCGGGAACCGCAGCGGACATCCTTTCCAATTTTTTACTTATCGGATTGTTTCGATGAAAGATACATCTGTTCCTGCCGGAACAGAAAAAAATTATTTCAGCGTCCCGTTCACTGCGGGATCTGTGGAGTCGATGCCCGTATAGACCTCCGGGAAGAGCCCGGCGGTGCTGCGCGTTTCACCCGCCGCCTCCAGGTGGGTCAGGTCGCCCAGTTTCGTCATCCGGAAGGCGACCTCGCCTTTGATCCGCTCCTCCGTCACCACCTCGGTTACCGAGGAGGGAAGGCACATTGTATGCTGCCACAGCACCATGGGGGAAACGTCCGTCAGATATCCGAGAATTGCCATGGAGATGCCGAAGTGGCAGAACAGCGCGATGGTGAAGTCTCCGTTGTTTTCACACTTCCACACCGGGCCGTCCTTGACGTACCCGTACCGGCCCAGCAGCTCGTCCACGCCGGCAGTGGTCTCCTGCCAGATCTCCTTCACGTCGCCCCCGGCGAAAACCGGCGCGTCGCACCAGGTGTCGATCTGCGTAACGCCGGGGAAGGCGGTCCAGATCCGAGGCTTTACGTCCCAGGCTACAACGCGGCGCTTCCCGGTTTCCGGGTCCGGATAGGAGCCCCGGAACTCCCGCAGCCAGGGGAGCGTTTCCGCCTCCCGGCCCAGTTTCTCCAGGGTATACGCTGCAGTGTCCTTCGCTCTTCCCAGCGGGGAAACATAGAAATCCCGGACGTCATATTTCACCATCCGGCGGCTCAGGAGCTCCGCCTCCACGCGCCCCTTGGGCGTCAGGCTGTCCACCGTATAATCGGGTTCCGCGTGCCGGATCAGAAGAATACGCATATCAATACACAACCTTTCGGTAACGGTTTATACAGGGATTTGTCCGCAATCCTTACTCAAAGGCGATCTGCCGGCAGGATTGCAGATCCATGGCGTCGTTCGCGCCGAACAGGGAGATCTCTTTGTCCAGGTAATCGGTCACGGTTTCCGGAATGGTCAGCGCGCCGTCTTCCCAGGCGAACAGGGACCCTTCGCTCAGCATGTAGCAGGAAGGCCGGCCTTTGCCGGAATAGTCCAGGTAATACGCCTTGACGCCTTCCGGCGCGCTGTCCGCGTCCGGATAAACGTTCTTCAGCCAGTTGTTCCAGGTTTCCGTTCCCGGCTCAACCGGCTTGACGAGCAGGAATTCGTTGCCGTCCCGGATCTCCGCCCGGATCACCGTGCCGTCCGGCAGGGCGGTCCATTCGCTGGTCATGGTGGGGAAGGCCGTGGGATTGAATTTCACGCTGTAGCTGGAAACCGTTCCGTCCTCCCCGAAGTATACGCTCACGGTATGCTCCGCTTTCCTGGTCAGGATATACCAGGTTGCGCAATAGGGTTTACCGTATCCGTTCAGGGTCCAGGACCGCCAGCTGTTCTCCAGGCATCCGTCCACGGATCCGGGAGAGAGCGGTTCCAGCAGGGTGGACTCCGTGCCGGCCGGCTCCCCGTTGATGAAATACGCCTTCAGGGAGGCGCCCTTCAGTACGCCGCTGACCGACGGGTTGTTGTCCGACGCCTCGATGCTGATATACCGTTTGCCCAGGCCCGGCCATTCCAGCCGGTCTCCGTCGGATTTCGCCGTGCTGACGCTGTCGCCGCGGTATTCGAAACCATAGCCTTCCTCATACGTCACGCAGTTCAGGTATTCCGTTTTCCGGTTCAGTTTGTAGATCAGCAGGTCCGGGGTAAACTCCGCGCTGACCAGCGATATGATCTTCGGGTCGTTCGCCGCCGGGAATCCGTACGCCTCCGCCGACAGGGGCAGGGTGCGCAGGGACGCGGGAATCGACTCCTTCAGGCTGTTCAGGCCCTGGAAGCGCGTGATCTCCCGGTCAAAGGGCGTTGAGGCGAACCAATCGCTGTAGAACGCGGTCATATCGTCGTAGAGCGTATGGTCCTTGCTCATTTTATCAAAGGGCAGGGCGAAATAACGGTTTTTCGATTTGCTGCCCCCGTCGTCCCAGGTTGCGTCCGTGAAACTCCAGACGCCGTCCAGCCGGTTCAGGTTCCATACGTGGCCGGTGTTGCCGGCAAGCCCGGTCACCTCCAGGCATTCGATGCCGGCGATCGAGCATAGCAGGCTGTAGTAATGGCTGTATCCGCCGCAGGTGCCGTAACCCGTGGACCACACGCCGTAGGCGCAGCACACGGTTTCGTTCATTTCCGTGTTTCCGTCGTCCCCGCCGTAGATCCACGCTTCTTTCGGGTAAACGATCTGTTTTTCCAGCCAGTTTTCCAGCTTCCGCGCTGTTTCCGTCTCGTTCTTCCCGGCGCACTCAGCCACCGCGTCTTCCAGCGTCCGGGCGAATGCCGCCTGCTTCTCATCCTCCGGGTTCAGCACATAGTATTCGACGCCCCACAGGTAATACATACCCGGATCCTTGAGCAGGAGGGTCATCTCCATCCAGTCATTCGAGATTTCCAGCAGGTCCACCCGTTTCCCGGCCTGAACGGAATCACCGGTCAGGAAGTATCCGTTTTCCCGGAAAGGGCTGTAGCTGATGTTCCAGCGGATCATTTCCTGCACGTCATCCGTATTTCCCCATACGCCGTTCTTGAATACCCTGACGTGTACCGTTGCCGGGCCCGGGGAATAATGCGGCCCGTCCACATACCCGACTTCATAGATTGCCACCTCCGCCCCGGCCGGAACAGCTAGCGGAACCAGGCACAGGATCAACAGGACACAAAGCAGCTTTTTCATGGGCGCGCCTCCGTCTTCAGTTATATCCGGAATACAGAAAGTATACCATGCTTCGCCCTGAAAGGGAATGCCGGGATCATAAACAAACAGGACAGGCGCTGCCCGCCTGTCCTGCGAAAGAGGGAGAAAAGGAATCTTATTCTTCTGTTTTGACAACCCATTCCGGGATCGCGGCGCCGAAGGACGCGGCGTCCACCGGTACCTGCGCAAAATCGCCGGTGAAGCTTCTGGAAACGGAGAAGTAGGAACTGCCCCAGACCGGGTCATAGCTCAGCAGGGCAATATTCTCCTGATCGTCGGTCATCACCAGGGTCACCGGGCAGGAAGCGTCGTCCGCTGTGCCGGTCAGGAAAACCTGGCCGTTCGCCGCGGCAGCCTTCGCGAAATGCTTCAGCATAATGAACCGGGAAGGATTATCGATCTCATTCAGCCGTTCCATCGCGGCCCGGAGGATCTTACCGGCAATTTCTGTTGCTTTCCCGGCGTCCGCCGTAAAGGCGAAGTCCGCGCTGTCCGTTCCGTCCGCGCTGATCTTATAGGTAAACGGGCTCAGGACGATGATATCCACGCTGGAGGCCGTTCCGCCGCCGTCCGTCGCTGCCACGGTCAGGACGCAGCCGCCAGCCTTTTTCGCGGTGATGGTTCCGTTTTTCACTTCGGCGATGTTCTTGTCGGAGGTGGACCAGTCCAGTTTCAGGTTATCCGCGTTTTCCGGCAGCGCCTGGGCGTTTACCTCCGCCGTATTGGGCAGGTCGGGCAGGGAATCCTTCTCCCACAGCACAACCGTCGTCGTGTCCAGCACAATTTCATCCACCGGCTGTTTCACCGTGAACTGTATGCTGGCGGAGATCGCCTTTTGCTGGTTCGGCTGGTTGGATTCGCAGGTGATGCTGACCTTGCCCGGCAGATGACCGGTCGCTACGCCGTTTTCGTCCACCGTCGCGATGCTTTCGTCGCTGCTGGTCCACACCAGCTTCTGATACGTGGCATTTTCCGGGGCAATGGTGGTTTCAATCTGGATGGGCTTGTTGACAAACAGGAGGTTACCCTTTAACGGCGACGCCGCCTTGACGGTCTTGATGGAGGTGTAAACCGTCACTTTACATTCCGCCGTCGCGACCACGTCCTTGCCCAGAACCGCTGAGCAGGTGACGGTCGCTTCGCCTTCCGCCACACCGGAAACCTTTCCTTTTCCGTCTACGGAGGCGATCTTCTTATCCGAGGTTTCCCAGGTGTATTTCAGCTTTTCCGTGCTCTCCGTATTGACTTCCAGCTTGATCTTTCCGCCGGTGCCGATTTCCAGCGCGCTCTGGCTGAGGGTAATGGTAACAGCGCTTTCCGCGCAGGCGGGAAGGATCAATGCCGCGCAGAGAAGCAGTGAAAGCATGATGCCGATGGTTTTCTTCATGGTGTTGCGCCTCTCTTTCTCTTCTGTCTGCCGTCAGGTGGCCGGTTCGGTCACGGCATACAGGCTGATGCCGCCGCCCCGGGGCATGTCGAAATACCAGTTTCCGTTCTCATCCTTTTCCAGCGGCACCTTCTCATCCTCGCCGTTCATGACGCCGGTCACGGCATATCCGTCCGCCGCCTGCACGTCCACCAGCACCCGCTCGCCTTCGAGGGCGACCGGATAGCCGGCGCTCATCCGGATTTCCTCGCCGTCGGCCTTCTTCAGCGTAATGGCGGCTTTGTCGGATTCCTCCGTGCGGATGATGTAGCGGATGGCTTTTTCCAGCACTTCGGTGGAGGGGCTTTCGACCACCTCGTGATTCTTTTCCAGCATCACGGTATGCCCGGAGGCCGTCGGAATGATCCGCCAGACGATGAAGCCCTGGGTCTGGTCGTTGATGCCGACGCCGCTCTTGCCGGACATGTTCACCACCGCGATGGGCGCTTCCAGCGCATTGATGGTCCCCAGTACGATGAGCCGGATGGCGTCGTCGGAGAACAGCCTCACGCCGATCCGCCCGGAGTTGATGTCTTCTTCCACCAGGATATCCGTCGCGGTACCTCTTTCGGGCATGAGCCACAGGGCGAATTCCTCGGCAGTCACCTTTCCGAACCGGAGAACGGAATTGTACCCGCCGTTGTACTGCTGCAGATTCAGGCCGTAGGTTTTTCCTTCCAGATCGCCGATGGAGATGCTGGCGCGGGTTTCTTTTCCTTTGCCTTTACCGCGGATGTTGAGCCACAGGCCGTAATCGCCGTCGTTCTTCAGTGATTTGGCGTTTATCATCAGCGTAGATCCGCCGTTCACCTCCGCCAGGATTCCGATAGTGCTTTTGCATTCCGCTTCCCCGATATGCATCCGGACCGCGGACCCGTCTTCTTCTTTAATCAGGAAGCCCTGGCCCTTCGGCGTACGGAAGTCCCCGCCTGTCAGGCTGAGGAAACCGCCATCCTTGGCTTTGAGCTGACCCAGGCTTCCTTCAGTAACGTGGTCGACGTTGCCGCAACTGACGACGAAAGATCCGCCGGTGGCGTCCATGTTTACACCGCCGCTGTCAGTCGACAGGATATTCCCGGCGGAGATTATGCCGTGGCCGTTCACGGTGGTGGCCCAGATGCCGGATTTCCGTTCAGGCACGGTGATGTCGCCGACCTCGACCAGCCGCGTTTCGCCGGGGCCGACCTCCACATTGACCAGGTCGGTGACGTTCTGTTTCTCCGCCGCCGCGGGCAGCGCCAGCGCCAGGCACAGCGCCAGGATCAGCGCAGTCAGCTGGAAGATTGAATGTTTCATACAGGTTTCCTCCTCATCTGATCCATATCATCCGGCACAGCGAACAGCCGGGCAATCCACCCGGCAGGGCGGCCTTGTCCATCCGGAATCTATGGAGTCTTTTCAGGTTACATCTCACATAGGATATCATATCATACCGAAACCTGAAATCCCATAGATTTGGTCCGAACGGTCGTCTGGGACGCCTGAACGGTCGGCGATGTTACATAACCCCTTGTTTTGTAAAGATTTCGTTGACGGATTCATACTACTGAAATATAATACTAAAGATTTCGTAAAATATCCCTGTGAGGGAGGGAACGACCCGTGCTGAAGCGTCTGACCGCCGTCCTGCTTGTGCTCGTCCTGGTGCTTTCCTGCGCCGGGATCGGCGAAGCCGCGTCCGCGAAACGCCTGAAGAAAGGCTCCCGCGGCGAAGCGGTGAAGAAGCTCCAGACCGCCCTCCAGGAACAGGGGTACTATAACGGCAAGATCGACGGTGTATACGGCAACGGCACCGTGAAGGCGGTCAAGGCCTTCCAGAAAGCCAACGGCCTGAAGGTGGACGGCATCGCTGGTCCCCAGACCCAGGAGAAGCTCTACGGCGCCTCCTCCGGCGTCCTGGCCGCCACGGACACCAAAGACCAGGGCATCGGGGAAGCGGCCTTCTACGACGCCACCGATCCCACCACCTATGACGTGGACGTCCCCCAGGACGCGGTCACCTACCTGCAAAACATTGCCAACAGCAGCGGCGCTGTCTGCGGCACCGTGGTTCTGTCGAAGAACGGAAAGATCTTCCTGACCTGGTCCTTCGGCGGCGCGGACGAGAACACCTGTTTCCGCATCGCCTCCATCACCAAGTGGGTCACCGCCATCGGCCTGATGACCCTCTATGACGACGGCAAGCTGGACCTGGACAAGGATATCTCTACTTACCTGGGCTTCAAGGTCCGCAACCCCGCTTATCCGGATAAGCCGATTACCGCCCGGATGCTGCTGAGCCATACCTCCTCCCTGTCCCCGGACGCCTCCAACTACCATCCGGATTGGGAGCGCATCAGCAAGAAGTATGACCCCATCTTCAACGAGTCCATTGAGCCCGGCACGGCCTATGCCTACGCGGACTACAACGGCGCCCTCTTCGGCTGCCTCATCGAGGCCATCTCCGGCCAGAGCGTCCAGAACTATCTGTCCAGCCGGGTCTTTACGCCCCTGGGCCTCATCGCGGCCTACTCTCCGAAATTCCTGCCCTCAGGCACGGTCTGCAAGGACCTCCTGAAGACCGACGGCTCTGTGGAGATTTCTGTCTCCAAGGACAGGTCAAGGACCTACAACAACAGTCCGGATCCCAAGGGCAACAACGGCTATACAGTCGGCAAGCTGTATATCAACGCCGCGTCTCTGACTAAACTCGCCCAGATGATGTACTACGGCGGCGAGCTGAACGGCGTCCGGATCCTCAAGGCCGAAACCGTGAAGCTCATGGAGGCCGACCAGCCCGGCCTGGCGGAAAGCCGCTACGGCCTGAGCACCGTCCGCCTCAACCAGTTTGACCGCGGCACCTGGTACGGCCACCAGGGACGCTACAGCGGTCTGACCTCAAACATCTACTACCAGCGGGAGACCGGCATCACCATGGCCCTGATCCTGGACGGCTACGATTACCAGCTCTCGGACAACATAGTCATGCCCGCGGTCCAGATCCTCACCAACATGGAAAAGCTGGAAACCCTCTGCCTGGGGCAGCAGTAACCAAACCTTAACCGCAGCGGCTCCTCCGGACGGAGGAGCCTTTTTGTTCTCGTGGACAAAGCATATTCCGCATGCTACAATACAGGCGAAATCAAAACAGAGAGATGCAATATGTGCGGAAGAGTATACATGGCGCCCGCGGATCCGGAGCTGCGCGAGCTGGTGAAGGAAATGAACCGCGCGAAGCTCGCGGAAAAATTCCGGAAAACGGAGAATGAACCCCTGACGGCGGAAGGGGAGATCTTTCCCTCCGCCGTGCTGCCCGTGCTGGCCGTGAACAAAGCCGGGAAGCAGCGGGTTTTCCCGATGAAATGGGGCTTTGCCGGCGCAAAGGGCCTGCTGATCAACGCCCGGGCGGAAACCGCCGCGGACAAACCCACCTTCAGCGAAAGCTGGCGGAACCACCGCTGTGTGATCCCGGCTTCCTGGTATTTCGAGTGGGAGCACGACGAAAAGAAAAAGGCCGGGCAGAAGTATGCCCTCCGGCCGGAGAAACAGGGCCTGATCTGGCTGGCGGGCCTGTACCGCATGGAGGCGGATATCCCGGTCTTTGTGATCCTGACCCGCCCGGCGGAAGACAACCTGACCTGGATGCACGACCGGATGCCGGTCATGCTCCCGAAACAGCGTATCTCCGAATGGATCCGGCCCGGGAACGATCCGACGGCCCTGATAGACACATGCCTCACAAAAGTCTGCTGGGAAAAGGCAGTATAAAGCGAAGGAGGGAACCCTATGTTCCAATTCTGGGGAGACGGCTCGCAGGAAGCCATGGACCTGGTCAAAACCATCCGGGTCAGAAGCACGGAGAATTTCAACTGGACCTTTATCTTCATCCTCGCCGTGATCTTCTATATCTACTGGTCCGAGATCCATAAGAAGAACACAGAGGTCGTCTGTGCGGGCCTGGCCCTCTACGGCGTCCACTGGCTCTACGAGATCGGCAACGCCGTCATCGCCAAGCTGGCGGGATATCCTCTGTGGTCCGTCAGCAACGAATCCACCACCTTCATCCTGCTGATCGGCGTATGCTGGGAGCTTTCGATGATGTTTTCCATCGCCGGCATGATCTCCTTCAAGATGCTGCCCCAGGATCGTACCAAACGGTATTTCGCGAAGAACGGCAAGGGCGGAATCTCCTGCAAGCTGGTCGGTGCCCTGGAGATGGCCCTGCTCTTCGCCCTCTTTGAGTCCTTCCTGGCCGGCACCAGCAACCATTCCTTCATCTGGGTCTACAAGTGGTGGGGCGTGCTCCCGGTCTTTATCACCACCTACGTCCCCTTCTTCCTGGCCAGCAACTACGTTCCCGATATGGAACCGAAGAAGCGCAGGAACTTCCTCATCGGCCTGTGGGCCACCGTTGCCCTTCTGCTCATCATCCTGATCCCCACGGGAGTCATCTGACAAACATCCAATACGAAGCCCTTTTTGCACCGAGCCGCTGCAAGCAGCGGCTCGGTGCCGTATATCCATTCTTCTTCTGATTCTGGCTCTTTTTCTTTCTCTTTTTCTGTATTCTTATACTCTATATTCTGTATTCTATATTCTTATTCTTATAGCATGGCAATTTGATGGCAAATTGATTTGACGGATGGCATCGTATAGCGGTTATAGCGCCTTATAGCGCCCGGCATGCCCGTGATGCGCAGCATAGCGCCGGCAAAAATCACGCAAAAATTTTTTTGCTGCGCATTTGAACGGATTATTCGCCATACTGTTTTCCCCATTTCGCTTCAGCGCCTTTTATCCCGGCGAGCCTCCGCTTCTCACGGATCTGGTTTTGCCGCTCTTTTTCTTTTTCCTGTTGTATCACAGCGTCGTTAAACTTCTTGATATCCGCTGTCATTGCGGGGACAATGATGGCTGCCAGCAGTTTTTCGTTTCCGGACAATTCAATTGCTTCTCCTGTAACAGCGAAATGACAGATGAACTTGATCAGCCTGCCGGCCTCCTCATCTGTCAACAACTCAATACCAAATCTCCAGTCGGTATACATTTTGAACCATTCCATTGATAAACTCCTTTCCGTTTCCCCCGGGAAAACAATCCTTGATGGTCTCACAATACCCAATCTGCGGGTGTCTGACCACGACACAGTCTGTCACCCTGCAGAAAAGCAAGGAAAATCAACGCTTCCAGCGATCGGAAGGACCCAAAAACACCTGATTTTCGGCCAAAAACGGCCAAAAAACCGCCAAAACCCGACACGCTGTGTCGGGAAAAACGAAAAAAAATTTCTGAAAAAATTTTGATAATTTCCTCAAACAAGGATATACTGATTGATAAAGAGAACGGAAATCCATATATCATCATGAAAAAACCAACCGAAAAGAAGTCGCCATAAAGGAGTATCCAACATGAAAAAGCGTATTTTGTTCCCGGTCATCCTGCTCATCGTCCTGCTGACCGTGCCGTTCATGGCCCGGGCCGGTCTCCCGGAAGATATTCCGGCCGGAAAAAACGAGATCTGGACAGAGCTTTACGCCTTTGACGCTGCGAAACTGCCCGTCATGACCTGGGAGGACGGCGAATACAACGGGCAGACCGCCCGGTTTATCACTGTTTCCAATATGTCCGCCCTGGGCATCACTGCGGCAACAGAGCATGCCTGGCTCTGGAACGGGGATTACTATGAGTGCAATCCTGAACCGGCGGCGGACAGCCTGAAGCAGGAGGACAGCATTCTCCTGATTGTCCCCAGGTCAGAGCCCGGCGTGGAATATATGTTCTTTACAGCAAAAGATCCCGGGCCTGGTATTGATAAGGTTTACATCTATTTTGAACAGAATGATTCCGGCCCCGAGGGCCTGAGCAGCGTCGATATAACATATCCCGGCAGCAGATCCTTAAAAATCTACAATGACCAATATACCGTTGTCTATCCCGTTTTCACCCAAGATGGCACATCCGGGGAAAAGACGATGGTGGTTAATTATACCCTTGACGGAAAGCTGATCGACGCAACCTATATGGTTACCGTTCTCGGTGACTCAAACGAAATTGAATCAGGGGACTGTCAATATACATTCGGCTGGGAGCAAAACGGCTATACGCAGAAGGAACTCAAGCTCACAGGATATACGGATTATGCAAGGAACCTGAGCATGTATTCCGGCGTCTGGTATAACACGGAAACCTACGAGGAGATTGCGGCGCCCGATGGATTCGATGCAAATAGCCTGCCCTGCGTATTCGTCGGCCCGACGACAATGACCATCGGAACGGCGGCGGAATCGGGAGATCAGTCCTGGATGAAACCTGCGCCGCAGGAACGGGCAGTTTATGCTTCCGTTCCCGAATTTAAAGAGGCGCCCCTTGCTCCTTTTATCTCAACAGAAAAAACGGACAGCGGAACCCGCTGCACCATTGACGGCCTGACAGTATGGGGCGTAACCGCGGAAACGCTGAACGGCATATACTATGACGCATACGGTGGTGAAATAGAATCCAGCCTGGTCTCTGTCGGTAACGGAAAATGGACAGTGGAACTTCCGGAGGAAGCCTATGCGATGTATCAATCCGCAGCAGCGGACGGGAAAGAAATCAGTATATCGTTTGGTACAACCGACCCTACAGTGTATATCGAAATCAATACGGACAGCGTCGGCTATACCATGTCGGATAACGAGCAGATCTACATGATCTGGAATCCGTCCGAAACGGAACAGGCCACTGCAGTTTACAGCCGCTCCACAGGCGAGTTAATCAAATATCACGTTACGGTAATTCGGGATACAGATTCACTGTATTATATCTATGAAGACGACGGCGCCGGCGGCATGAAACTGACATCAATCCAATACGCGTTCGCTGACAACTCAGCGCAGTACGGAATAAGAACGTATGATTACAACAATACGTCCACCGGATGGGACTGGACGGATTATGAAACCTGGGAGACGCAGGAAAATGTGGAAGTGCCGGAAGAAATCCTGTCCCGGTGCATCGAACTGCCCCTGATCTGATTCAACCCCTCATCCGGCCCGATTACCCCGCGCCTGAAAAACAACAGGGAGGACGAATCCATGAAGCTGGTTTTTGTGATCCTGCTCAGCCTGGGACTGCTGCTGAATGCCTTCAGCGCCCTTGCCGATTCGGCGGAGAGCCCGGAACAACCGCTTTCCGTAACGCTGGACATCCTGGACAGGGGAGCGGACGCGTTCTACGGATGCGATGTGAACATCTCTATTCCGGACTTTATCGCCCTGGGTTTTGAACTGGGCGACGAATGCGATGTGGTGCTGGAAAACGACCTGTACCGCTATGAATTCAAATCTATCCCGTTCTATAACGGCTATTACACCAAAACCGGCGACCCGCTGCTCTGCGGCTACGGTTATGCCGTAAAGGAAAACAGGGGAGCGGATTACAGGTACAACCGGACCGATTACCCCTATCTGCGTTTCTGTTACAACGGGCGGGAAATGTGGAACGTGCTCAATCTGACCACAGATATGAAATGCACGATCACCCTGGTGAAGCGCGGCGGCTACGAATATGAACAGAAGCTCGTGGGCGGCCTGACCTACAGCAACAACTTTGACGACTACGAGGCGAAAAACGGCGTTTCAAAAGAAGCGGTTTTTGCCAATTTCCGGCCTGTCCGGTCCGCCGCAATCAAGGAAAACGTCCTGTTCCGGTCCGCTTCTCCCTTTGACAACACCAACAACCGGGCGCCCTACGTCAGCGCCCTGGCGAAAGACAACGGCATCGATTACGTCCTGAACCTGGCCGATTCCGAAAAGAATATCAATCAATATAAACAGACCGAAGTATGGCATGAACTGGACTATTCCCGGTTCCTTCTGGATACTGACCGCGTCTGCCTGATGCCCATGTCCGGATCCTATGTATCCACAGCCATCCAGCCGGCGCTTGTCAAAGGCCTGAACGGCCTCCTGGCGCACAATGCGACAAAGATCCTCTTCCACTGCACGGAAGGAAAGGACCGGACCGGCTTTGTGGCGATTATCCTGGAGTGTTTCTGCGGCGCCACCTATGAGGAAATGCGGGATGACTACATGCTGACCTACGACAACTATTACAGCCTCACGGAAGCGTCGGACAAAACAGCCTATGATTACATCGTCGACCTGAAATTCAACGATATGATCAATTTCCTCCTGGCTTACGATCCTTCTCTGGATGAACAGGATGACGGCACCTATGATCTCACCGCCGTGACGCCGGAAAACTACGCCACAGCCGCCTGGAACTTCCTGAGGCAGGCCGGCATGAGCGAAGAGAACCTCAATGCCCTGGCCGCGCTGCTGAAGAAGTAAGCAGATCACATAAGAAAGCGGAACGGAAGACGATGATATTGAAACCGGACAGACTGCGCGGGAAGGAAGACCGGATCATGTCTGACAAGCCGCAGAAAAGAGAATGAAGCAAGCATGAAAACAGCCATTGTCTACTATTCCATGAGCGGAAACACCGATTACACAGCAAAATCAATAGCCGAGGGCCTGGACGCCGACCTGATTGAGATCAGGCCGGAGAAAGCCTATCCGGACAAAGGCTTCCGGAAATTCTTCTGGGGCGGGAAGAGCGCCGTGATGGCGGAAACGCCGAAGCTGGAACCGTATACTTTCGATCCGGACCGGTATAACCAGATCGTGATCGGCACCCCGGTCTGGGCAGGAACCATTGCGCCGCCGATCCGGTCTTTTGTAACGGAACAGAAGGAAGCCATATGGGGAAAACAGGTTGCTGCCTTTGCCTGCCAGAGCGGAAGCGGCGGAGAGAAGGCGCTCCAGAAACTGCAGGAACTGTTAGACTGCCCCGGCTATGTCGCCTCGATGATTCTGATCGATCCGAAGGTGAAGCCAAAAGAAGAGAATAATCTGAAGATCGCGGAATTCCGGGAAAAGCTCAGCGGGGAAGGCTGACAATAAAACGATACGATTTATCAGAGGTGATATCATGCGCCGATTGGTTGCTATTCTCCTGGTGATTCTTTTAACAGCCGGAATCCCGCTTTATGTCTGCGGCGCGGGGAAGACCGCACCAAAGCAATATACGTATACTGTCAATTCAGATGATACGATCACCATTGAAAGTTATAACGGAAAAGATAAAAAGCTGGTAATTCCGTCTGAGATAGACGGGCATACGGTCACACGAATCGGAAGAGGTGCGATTTGGGGTAAGCCTGTAACAGAGATCATCCTGCCGGAAACGCTTGTGGAATTAGATACAATAGGTATTATACATTGCTCTTCTCTTAAAAAGCTGACGCTGAACGAAGGATTGCAATCCGTGGCGGATTATGCGATTGTTGACTGCCCCAAGCTGAAAGAGATCAATATACCGTATTCGTTGAAGGAATTCGGTTCAGAAAACGAGGGCCCTTTCAGTCAATGCCCTGCGCTGGATACTTTTGTTGTGCCGGATGATCATCCGGTGTTCAAAGTCGTGGACGGCGTTCTGTTTGATGATGCAAAGAAAAGCCTGATCTGGTATCCGGCAACGAAAAAAGATCAGGAATACCAGATCCCCGAAGGAGTCTTCTCAATCCTGACTTATGCTTTTACAGAGTCCAAGGCATCCCGGGTCATTTTTTCCGACAGTCTTACAATTGTTTGGAATGATGCGTTTTGCCGGTGCGACAAGCTCACAGAGCTGGTTATTTCAGCCGGCACCAAATCACTGCATTATCCGCTCAAAGAAGTATATCATCTGGAAAACATTATCGTGGATGAAGCCAATCCCGTTTACAGGTCTGTTGACGGCGTGCTGTTTAAAGAGAATACCCTGATGTATTATCCCGCCGCAAAAACAGGTGAGACATATGTGGTTCCCGACGGTACGACGATAATCGACGTGGAAGCTTTTGCCGGCACAAAGCTGAAGGAAGTGATCCTGCCGGATTCCGTCCAAATCCTTTCGGACGGGGCTTTCCGTTCTGCCGCGGTACAGAGGCTTGTGCTGCCGGAAGGGGTTACCGGCTTATACGGAAAAGTATTTGAGAATTCGGAACTGACTTCGGTTACCATTCCGGCGAGTCTGGAATACATCAGTGATAATCCTTTTGTCGGGTGCGTAAAATTGGAGGAAATCATTGTTGATGAGCATAATCCGGTGTTTACGGTGACAGATGACGCGCTGATTAACCGTCAGACAAGGCATCTGATTTGGTATCTGCTGCCTTCTTCCCGGGATACTTATACGATTCCTGAAAAGGTCAGGTTCATTGGGGAATACGCATTCGCAGACAGCAAGCTGAAGGAAGTGATTGTGCCTGAGGGAGTTGAGTCGATCGGGGCATATGCTTTCTCCAATTGCAAAAAGCTTCTGAAAATCGTCCTTCCGTCCAGCCTGACAGCAATTGAGAACAACGCTTTCAAGATGAAAAAGAAAGACGGCAGCGGTTATGAAGCCGTTTCTCTTGAAATAAAGAAAAGAAGGATATATGTTGTTCCGGACAGTTATGCGCTTAATTATCTTATGGAAGACGGATTCTATGACATGCTATGGTATTCAGAATAATGCAACAGGGGAATGCAACAGGGGGACGGTTCCTTTCGTTTCATCTGAGGCCGCGGTTGAGACACCGCGGCCGTTGTTTGTTTCGGGCAAATGAAAAAGGCCCGGCGTTGCGGCGCCGGGCCAAGGGAAGGGGGTGGGTAGGATCTATCTGTACGGCTCGCCTTGCGGCGGGATCGGCTCGTTGGCGGGAGGCGGCCCTCGAGAAGCCGGCGCTCCCTTTTGACAGGGGTATCGTAACATGGGTTTCTTATGTGTACCTAAAGACGCTGTGAAGGAAATGTGAAATGTTTCTGCCGGATGAGCGAAGAAGGGTTTTCAGGGGTGGGTGTCCTGTGAAAATTTTTTGTCTGAAGCGGGTCGGAATGCCTTTTCATACCTTTTATTTTAGATGCCGGTATGATATGCTTTAGGAAAGGTTTGGTTGGTTTGAACGGCAGACCGGAGGACAGGCAGATATGAAGAAAGAGCAGAATAAGGAACCGGCCCTTGAACCGGTAAACATGGAACTGGAGACGTCGCCGATCACCCTGGGTGATACGGTGATCCAGGTATGCCCTGTCTGTAAAAAAGAACAGCAGTTCAAGATCTATACCGGCTACAGGGCCGTGTGTGAAACCTGCGGATATGAGATTCACATGAAATAAAAAGACGGAGGGACCATTCTATGCCTAAAACTTTATGCGAAATGCTTTCAGATCCCCGTATTGCCCCTATCGCCCCTGACGCGATCCGGAACTGGGATCTTTCTTCTGAGCCTTTCTGGAACAAGACGCTGGATGAGATCAAGGCGCAGTATTTTGCCAGCAATCTGCAGAAGGGGTTTGACCGGCTGTATGCCGCCGCCGACACGGGCGAGTGGTATTATCCGCTGTATTCCGAAGAGGAGTGCGCCGCTGTGCCGACGCGGAAGGGAACGAATATCGTATGGCTGCCTTCTGCTGTGCCCGGCGCAGACGAAAAGCCGTTTATCCTGCTGGTGCCGGGCGGAGGGTTTGTGAACGTATGGAACCTGACGGAAGGCTGGCCGGTGGCGGCACAGTTCAACGATCTGGGATACCATGTGTTTATCCTGACATACCAGGTGGACGGCGAGACGGCCCTGCTGGAAAAGAACATGGAGGACTTTGCCCGGGCGCTGAAGATGATTGCGGACAATTCGAAGAAGTTCCATGTGCAGGCGGATAAGTATATTACCTGCGGGTTCTCCGCCGGCGGATACCTGATCTGCCTGTGGAACACGGCGAAGGGATACCCGGCCTTTGGGCTGCCGAAGCCACAGGCTTCGTTCCCGATATATCCGGTGACCAGCCAGAAGATCCAGATCCGGTATGAGGACGGGGATAATACGGACGCCGTGAGGCTGTTCGGAATGGATCTTCAGAGCGCGGCGGAAAAGGAATATGAGATTCCGGAGCACGCGGAGTATTTCCCGCCCACGGCGCTGTTCCTGGCGGCCGGGGACGACCTGGTGGACCCGGAGCATTCGAAGATGCTGGCCCGGGCGCTGGATAAACTGGGGATTCCATGCAAAATGGAGATCGGGCCGGAAGGCGGGCACGGGTTCGCCGACGGCACCGGGATGTGCATGGCCGGATGGACCGAACGGGCGGTTCGGTGGTACGAGGGGTTATAAGTATACGAGCCAATCAATCATCATATCTATTCTTTCCAGATCCTGATACTTGCGCAGCAGGGGCATCCATGGCCTTTGTTTCGGCTCGAAATCTCTGATGACGCCCAACGCCATGAGCGGCAGCCGGCACGGAAGGCGCCGGGGATGCGGCGGATGAAAAACGTGAAGGAATATTGAACGGAAAAGCTTGACAGAGCAAATATTGTGCTTTATGATGAGTAAAAAGTACGTACAAACCGGAGGTCCTATGAAATCAGGAGCCTTTCAGACCGGTATATACCCGAATTATCTGTCGGAAGCCGGCATTTCCGACGAGGAAGCCCGGGAAAAAGTGAACAAGGCGTTTGAGACGATCTTCTTTGACCCGGAGGAAAACTTCTGCCACCGGGTGGACGACGAGGCCTGGTGCATGGTGGATACCGGGAACATCGACGCGCGGACCGAAGGCATGAGCTACGGCATGATGATGTGCGTGCAGATGGACCGGAAGGACATCTTTGACAGGCTGTGGACTTTCTCCGAACGGTATATGATGATGAAGGAGGGCCCGAACGCCGGATATTTCCGCTGGTCTGTGCACATCGACGGAAGCTCCAACTCCGAAGGCCCGGCGCCGGACGGAGAGGAATATTACGCCATGGCGCTGTTCATGGCGGCGGCCCGCTGGGGCGACGGAGAAGGCCGCTTCAACTACACCGCCCGGGCCCGGGAGATCCTGCGCCACGCGGTGCACCAGCACGAGCTGGTGAAGGGCGGGGAGCCTATGTGGGAGCCGGCGAATAAAATCATCCGGTTTGTGCCGGGGATGAAGATTTCGGATCCCAGTTACCACCTGCCGCATTTCTATGAACTGTTCGCCCTGAAGGCGGACGAAGCAGACCGGCCTTTCTGGAAAGAGGCGGCGGAAGCGGCCCGGCAGTATATCGCCAAGTCCGCCCACCCGGTAACGGGGCTGAGCCCGGAATACGCCGATTACGACGGGAAGACGGTGCTGCTGTTCCGGAAACCCTGGGTTTATTATTCCGACGCGTACCGGGTGGCCGAGAACATCGCCCTGGACCGGATCTGGTTCGGGGAGGAACCGGAGCTGGACGCGGTGGAAACCCGGATCCACGACTTCTTTGCTGGGATCGACATGGAGGACCTGCGGGCGTATGAGCTGGACGGAACGCCCCAGAGCGAGCCGGCGATGCATCCCACGGCCATCAAGGCGGTTTTGGGCGCGGCCTGCGTAGGGAGTAAGTCCGAAGCGCGGTTAAAGTTCCTGAAGCAGTTCGCGGAACTGCCTATGCGGAAGGGCGTTCGCCGGTATTATGACAACTGCCTGTATTTCTTCTGTCTGCTGATGCTGACAGGAAACTATAAGATCTATCTGTGAGGAGGAAACAGCTCATGATTTATTACGTCAACGCCAATGCCCCCCGCGAGGGAAACGGCCTGAAGGAAACCCCCTTCCGGTATATCAACGACGCGGCGAAGATCGCCAAGCCGGGCGACGAGGTCGTCGTGGCGCCGGGCGTCTACCGTGAATATGTAAACCCGGTGTACGCCGGCGAGGAAGACAAGCGGATCGTGTACCGGAGCGAGGAGCCCAAGGGAGCGATCATCACCGGCGCGGAGCTGCTGGGCGGCTGGACGAAGGTGAAAGGAAACGTCTGGATGGCGCGGGTGAAGAACAGCATCTTCGGCGCGTACAACCCCTATATTGAGGTGGTGTGCGGCGACTGGTACTTCTCTCCCGTGGTGCGGCATACCGGATCGGTGTACCTGAACGACGTGACGATGTACGAATGCTCCAGCCTGAAGGAATGCCAGGCCGGGAAAGCGGATCCCCATGCCTGGGATGAAGAGAAAGCCAAGTATCTGTGGTACACGGAACAGGACGGGGACGAGACCGTGTTCTGGGCGAACTTCCACGGCAAGGACCCGAACAAGCAGAAGGTGGAGATCTCTGTCCGCCGCAACGTGTTCATGCCCGACAAGACCGGCGTGGGCTACATTACGGTCAGCGGGTTTGTGATCACCAAGGCGGCCACGACCTGGGCGCCGCCGGCGGCCTACCAGGATGGCATGATCGGGCCCCACTGGTCCAAGGGATGGATCATTGAGGACTGCGAGATCAGCAACAGCCGCTGCTGCGGCATCTCCCTGGGCAAATACCTGGATCCCGAGAACGACATGTACTTCTTCCACAAGAAGGTCAAGAGCCCGACCCAGATGGAGCGGGACGCGGTCTGCCGCGGTCAGTACCACGGCTGGCTGAAGGAGAAGGTCGGCAGCCATATCATCCGCCGCTGCGAAGTGCACCACTGCGAGCAGACCGGCATCGTCGGCCGGATGGGCGGTGTGTTCTCCACGATTGAGGACTGCCATATCCACGATATCTGCACCAGCCAGCAGCTAGGCGGCGCGGAGACCGCTGGCATCAAACTGCACGCGGGCATCGACGTGACGATCCGCCGGAACCATATCCACAACTGCATTATGGGCGTATGGCTGGACTGGGAAGCGCAGGGCGCACGGATCAGCCAGAACCTGATGCACGACAACTGGCGGCCGGAAGGCAAGGAGCAGGCCCGGGGCGCCATGTTCTCCACGGATATCTTTATCGAGGTGGGCCACGGCCCGACCCTGATCGACAACAACGTGCTGATGAGCCCGGTGAGCATCACGATCCCCTCCGAGGGCATCGCCTGCGTGCATAACCTGATCCTGGGCGGCTTCAGCCTGATCAACAGCGGCGTGGACAGCGTCGTGAACGGCCAGCGGGAGCCCCGCTACACGCCCTACCATATCCGTCACCGGACGGAGGTGGCCGGCTTCATGACGATCCTGCACGGCGACGACCGGATCTACAACAACCTGTTTATCCAGGCCTATCCGGTGAAGGACAAGACGAAGAAGCCCACCGACGCGGATCATCCCTTTGTCGGCACGGCGCCTTTCGATATCTTCCCGACGTACGAAGAGTGGTTCGCCCCGTTCAAGGACGGCGGCTGGCCCAACATGGGTGCCCTGGCCCAGGTGCATTTCGGCCATCTGCCGGTATGGGTGGAAGGTAACGCCTACTTCGGCGGCGCGACGGTGTGCAAGCATGAGCAGCACAAGCTGAGCGACAAGCGCAGCAAGGTGACCATCGAGCTGGTGGAGAAGGACGGGAAGTACAGCCTGAAGACCAACGTGTACGGCAAGCTGAAGGACTTCAAAGACAGCATCCTCTGCTCCGAAACCCTGGGCAAGGCCTTTGAGCCTGAACAGCGGTTTGAGAATCCGGACGGAACGGACATCGTGTTCGACCGGGACTACTTCGGAAACCACCGCGGCACGGAAACGATCCCCGGACCGTTCGCCAGCGCGGAGGACGCGGAAAAAGTATTGTATTGATTGAATGAACAGGAAGAAGCCCCCGCTGTATTGCGGGGGCTCAGACTGTCGACAAAGTCCGAGGTTAAGGCCTCGGATTTTGTCATATAAAAGTGCTGAGAAGTCAATAAAATCAACACATAGAGG
>JBGUHQ010000038.1:0-3032 GCA_045112195.1 Christensenellales bacterium
CTTCAGCCGGTTCACCACCACATACCCGTCCGCGGTAGTCGTATGGGACGACAGGTCCCCGGCCGCCGACACCGTGATCTTCCCCACCCCGCACAGGTGCAGGTTCGCCGTGCCAACGTCCGGATGGTAAAGCACGGATTTCACGTCCGGGAGAGAATATACGTTATAGGCCATATGGAAATCCTCCGTTTGCAAGAGATGTCATTTTCTGATAGAATCCATTCAAACCGGCGGAAGGAGAAGCGACATGAAAGGCAGGACGATGATAACCATACTCTGCGGCATCGGCGGCTGCGCCGCTTCCATCCTCATCCTGGCCGGCGGGCGTTCCCTGATCCACGGCAGTACCTTCGCGGACGGATTCAGGGAATTCTGGAACTGGGCCATTGCCGCCATGGCCGGCGTATCCTGCGGGTATTCCTATTGGTATAACGAGGCCAAAAAGAAAAGCAAAGACGATAACAGCAAGCAATAAGGCCGCCGCCCGGGCAATCGCCCGGGCGGTTTTATGAAGGAAGCCATGAAACCTCCCTGAACAACTGGAAAATATAAACAGTTGCATTGGGTTCGCCGATCAGGTAACATGATCAATAGCAGACAATCGAAAAAATGAAAGGAGCTGACCCTCAATGAAGAAAACCATCGCACTGGCGCTTTCCATTGTTCTCGTCCTCGCTTCACTTTCATGCACCGCGCTGGCGGAAGAAACGCCCAAGTTTGTCACCATTCAGGAATGGATGGACGCCAAGGGAGAATGCGGCAACTGTATGCTCGTTGTGAAAGTTATGCAGGAACTCAATCCCACGGTTGCCCTCGTGGCAGATGAAACCGGAACAGCCAACCTGTTCTCCGGAATCAATGAAGAAAGCTCATTTATTGAATTCATGAGCGAAGAAACCGGTCCTAAAGTAGGATATATCCTGGTCATTGCCAATCCGAAGTACAACCCGTATGAAGGAAACGTCGAGATGGCAGCATGGACCCTGCTGCGGATGATTCCAAACATTGAATAAGCAAACCGAAAATCATCCCCGGGCTGCTTCGGCGGCCCTTTTTTCGTTTTCTCTCCGCACCCGGATCAGCTCCGTGATATCCAGCAGGTCGTCCAGGGTATAGGTGCCGTCCCAGAGCTCATGCTGCCGCCAGTAGCCGGCGGCTACCGGCAGGAACAGGAACTCGTCAATGTTCGGGCAGGTCAGGGGGACGAAGGAGCAGGCGTGCTCCCCGCCCCCGGCTGCCCTGCGCCGAAAAAACCTTGCAGGCTCCAGGCAATCCCCTCCAGCAGGAGCTTCATGCAGGAAGGGGTATCATACTCCAGATCCGGATAGCCCCACTCGTTCCCGGTCATGACCGGATGGGGCCCCGCCGGCAGGAGGACGGACACATGGTTCAGCACCGACGTCATAACGGAACGGAGTTCCTCCTCGGAAAGGGAGGAGATCAGGTCCAGCATGGTGGGATTCCTTTCCGCAACCTCAGTCGGCGCGGCTCCACACTGTGGAGCCCGCTTGCTTCGGTTGACCTCACCGCCGACGGAATTTCCGCCACTGGCGGCCCTCGGCGGTTCGCCCAGCCGCATCAGCAGGCGCAGGAGCGCAACGCCGGAAAAGGCGTCCAGCTTGGTCATGCGAAAACCGACTGCATTTCCGTCGATCGTGATCTCAATATCTTTGGTGATCTGGCGCATAAAGACTCCTTACGGTATATTCTACAAGAATTAACTTTTGAGTTTTCGGACTATAGGACATAACAGAAATATGGCAATTGGGGAGGATGATGAACGTAATTGATAAAAAAGCAATCAAGCCAGCAGTGACTATAGCAGCTATCGTTTTGGTGGTTTTTGAGGCATTAAGCATTTTTGTTTAGCTGATCGATCCGGAAGGCGGTATCTTGCGCGTAAACTATCGCAACCCGCTCCAGCATGTTATTATCGTTGTTATTGCACTTGGATTTGGCATTTGTGCGTATATCAAAGAACACAAAAAGAAAAACAATAATTGAAAACCGTGAACCTCTATCTTTTAATTTTACAAAGCATCTATTCGTTAAATAATTAATGCGCCACATGAGCACTGCCAAGAAAACTTTGCAAACCATGTTGACAAGTATACTTGGCAGTGATATATTATGCATGTGCCAAGTACACTTGGCGGAAAGGCGGTTTATCGTTATGAATAAGGAAGAGATTCTTGCTAAAAGCAAGCAGGAAAACCATGGGCAGGATATTGCCAGTCTGGAAGTATCAAAAGCAAGCATGCTGTTTGGCTGGATTACGGCCGTGTGTATGCTCGCGTTCGTCGCTGTTGTGGAAGCATTGGTACATGATCGTATGAACAGCGGAATCTTCTTTGCTGTCATGGCAGGATGCTCTGCGATCTTTATCAATAAGTATTTGAAGCTCCGCAAACGGCATGAACTGTACATTGCTATTGTGTACATTATCGCTACTGTTGCTTTTTTGATCTCCTGGATTCTTCAACTGACGAAGTAAAGGAGACGATAACATGGATGAACAGTTGATTCTGAAAAACAAACTGAAGGAAATACGGACAGAGAAAAGCCTGTCTCAGAGCGAACTGGCTGAAATGGTGGGCGTATCCCGTAATACAATCAGTTCGATAGAAACAGGCCAGTTCAGCCCTACGGCTAAACTGGCATTAATACTGTGTATTGCCCTGGACAAAAAATTCGAAGATGTGTTTTATTTCTGATGCAGCAGAAAATCGGAAGTTAACAAGCGAGGAGATCCGCCAGGATCCCCTCGCTTTTACTGCTCCGTTATTGTCGCGGCCAGTAAGGTATACGTCACATTGCCCGCGGTCCGGTCGTACGTCCGGTCCGCGGCTTTTTGCAGGGATACCCCGGTACAGACCGTCTTAAACCCGGAGACGTTGTCTGTAATGGTCAGCGTTCCCAGGGCGATCCTGTTCGGGCTCCCCGTACTCCTCGCCCACTTCGCCCAGCGGCGGAGAAAATCATCCCCCAGCGAATTCTGCGGCACCTCGATCTGGACGGTGCCGTTTGTCGTC
>JBGUHQ010000039.1:0-5299 GCA_045112195.1 Christensenellales bacterium
CCACATTGTACAGCTTAGGCAACGAGATGTCCCAGGCCTCTGGCTGGCTGCCAGGAACGAGGGGCAAATATATAGTAACAGGAGAAACCCCATGAATACTAAAAAAGCGATTGCCCTGCTTCTGGTTCTTGTCACCGCGCTGGTTGTGTGCGTTGCCTGCGCCAATAATAACGGAGAACGCGGCGCCGTTACCTACCGGATCAAGAACAACACCCTTGCCAATTTCGCCATCGTGATCCTGAGGGAAAAGAATGACAAACCCCAGACCTGGACCGTCACCAACATGATTCCCCAGCAGGAGGGCGAGTTCACCATTTACACCAACCTGAAGGACGGCGCCCCGAACCTGGAAATGAAAGTCACGAACCAGGCCGGCGTTGAGTTCTCCATGGACCTCAACCAGAAGGGCAACAAGCTCATCACCATCAACCCCGACGCCGATAAGCCGCTGGACAAGCTCACTGCCCAGGTTGAGGACCTGAAGTGATCCGCTGATATCTTTACCGCACCGGAATGATCCGGTGCTTTTTATTTGATTCCCGCCCGCTGCAGCAGCTGCTCAAAGGGCGTGCCGGAGATCTTTTTGCCGCTGCCGGCGCTGCCGGTGTTCTTCCGGACGGAAGAGTTATTGTTCTCCTTCACCGCCTGGGCGTTTTCCTCCGTTACGGGGATATATTCCATAAAGGCCAGGCTGCCGCTCCAGCCGTACTGATTCTCTTCATCCTGCGTGGCGGTAATCTCCGTCAGGAGCATGTTGTCATAGGCGCCCATGGAAGTGACCACCCGGCAGAGGATCCGCTGCTTCTTCAGGGACGCCATGGCCTCCAGCATCCGGGCAGCCCAGCCGGCGGGATGCTCCGCGTCCGTCTCCAGGACGCTCAGCGTCACCTGGTCCGGCAGGTTCCGCGCCCCGTTGACGATATCCATGCCCTGGGAAGCCGTATTGTCCAGGTTCAGCGCCAGGTTATGCTCAATCCCCGTCACCCCGGTAAAATGCCAGGTATAGGTTTTCCCGGAAACCGTACAGGTGACATATGCGGTGGAGGAAGCACTCATGCCATCACCCCACTGATCGTCCTCACCAGATACCTTTCCGCCGCGTCATAGATACTCTCCCCGATTTGCTCCGCGTTCGTCCCGGAGGCATGCACCTGGATATTCACCGGGGCGGACACCGTCCGATTGTCCATGGAGATGTTCCCGGTTCCAAAGCTCCCCGCACCGGCAGCGGAAAAAGGAGATCCCTCGACTTCGCTCGGGATGACACCGGACAGGCTCTGTCTCGCAGCGGGGCTCAGCTCACCCAGCAGCTGCCGGAGCAGCGGCAGGGCCCGGTCCTCCTTTTTCACGGGGATGATATACTCCGCGTCCCCGTCCTCCGCCACCTGCACGCCCGTGGGGCGGGTAAACCGGCCGCCGGCGGACATGGGGATCAGGGGAGAATCCCCCGGATCCAGCGGGGAAACCGACCGCTCCACATTCACCTTCAGGGTGACCGGTGTGGAGAAAATGCTCTTCACGCCGGTATAGGCTGAGCGGGCCGCCGAGACGATACCGGAGGCATTGGCGGAGAGCGGCACCGGTTTTTTCGCCAGCGTAATGAAAGACTGCAGGTCCTGTTCCGCCGCCTCCGTGTTCAGCCCCAGGGTCAGGCCGCCCAGGCCGGAGAAGCCCTCCTCCGCCAGGCCTCCGGAGAAAGCCGGCAAGAGGCCCAGCTCCTCCGAAAACGCACGGATGGCCGCCGTGGCCGAGTCAAAGGCGGAAGCAAGGTCCTCCGCCAGCTCCCGGTTCTCCTCCAGCACAGCCTGCAGGCGGGACACCCCCGCCTCATCGATCTCAACGGCAAAGGAAACAAGGAATTCCTGAGAAGCCACCGATTTTCACCTCTTAGCGCAATTTTTGAGAAACTCATGCCAGTTATTGCCTACTTTTTTTATTTGCCTGCCACCCGCTTCCGGCGCTGCGTATATACAGGCGACACGAGCAAAGAAGCTCGACAGAAACAAGAAATGAAAAGCCCACAGGGCAGGAGGAAAATACAATGAATACCAACATGAACGAACTCACAATGGATCAGATGGATATGGTAAACGGAGGCTTTGACCTCATCGGTTGTATCAAAGGCGCTATGATCGGCGGCATCGGCGGCGCGGTTGCAGGCGGATGTCTCGGCGGACCTGCCGGAGCCGTTCTCGGAGGCGTTATGGGCGGCGCTGTCGGCGCCATCGTCGGCGGAGACTTCTGATACACAAGAAAGATCACCAAACAGAAACGAAGCCCAAAGGGCAGAAAGAGAGGAACTAACAATGAATAACAATATGATGGAACTGAATCTGAACGAAATGGAAAAGGTAAACGGCGGCTTTGACTGGGTGAAAGCCGTGGTCTGGGGAACTGTTGGTGCGACAGTCGGCGCGGGAGTCGGCGCTTCAGTCGGTGGAATCCCCGGCATGGTGTTCGGCGGCGTCGTCGGCGGTGCGATCGGCGTAGCCGGGAGCAATTAATAAACAAGCGTTCATCCCTGGATAAGAAACCCGGAAGATAGAGCCTCATGCCCGGACTGCATCAGCAGCCCGGGTTTCGTTCATTCTCCGCACTCGGATCAGCTCCGTGATATCCAGCAGGTCGTCCAGGGTATAGGTGCCGTCCCAGAGCTCATGCTGCTGCCACATCCCGGCGGCCACGGGCAGGAACAGGAACTCGTCAATATTCGGGCAGGTCAGGGGGACATAGGCGCAGGCGTGCTCCCCGCCCCCGGCTGCCCTGCGCCGAAAAAACCCTGCAGGCTCCAGGCAATCCCCTCCAGCAGGAGTTTCATGCAGGACGGGGTATCATACTCCAGTTCCGGATAGCCCCACTCCCTTCCGGTCATGACCGGATGGGGCCCCGCCGGCAGGAGGACGGATACATGGTTCAGCACCGACGTCATGACGGAACGGAGCTCCCCCTCCGAGAGGGAGGAAATGAGGTCGAGAAGGGTAAAAGCGGAACGGCGGGGACAGTTCTCCTGTTCCACATCCGTGGAACGGCAAAAACCGTCCCCTTGTTCCGTCTGCCCCTCAAGCCGCATGAGCAGCCGCAGCAGCATGACGCCGGAAAAGGCGTCCAGTTTGGAAAGGCGGAAGCCCACTGGGTTTCCGTCAATGGGAAGCTCAATATCTTTGGTAATCTGGCGCATATAGGCTCCTTTGTGTTATATTCTACAAGGTTTAACTTTAAAGTTTTCCCTCCAGGAGGATGATGATATATGAATGATTTGACACTGGAACAAATGACACATGATAATTACAAACATGCCCTGGCTATCAATCGGGATGACATCCCGGAGGCATGGGTAGATACCGCAGCTTCCCTGATGGAGGTTACTGATTACGGGGCTGAGCATAAACTAATCGGGCATACCTATATTGCATATATTTGCGAAAAGCCTGTCGGCCTGATCATGATCGGGGAAGCGCTGGCCTGGGATACTGATCCCAATGAAATGAAGGACAAACCATTCTACCGGGTGATGGGATTTGTTGTTGATCAGGATTACAGAAACAAGGGTATCGGGGGAAAAATCCTTGAAAACGCGATCGCCCGGGTTTACAGTGAATTCGGAAAGCGGTCCCTTGCGCTGGGGGTTCATAAAGACAATACGCGCGTCGGAAGATTCTATGAGCGCCATGGGTTTAAACGAACCGGCGTCTATGAAGGCAATGACGAATACTATCTCAGGCTGATTGATCCCGTCTGATGATCCGGAAAGTTTAGATTTAACGGGGCAACAGATCAGTATTTGCGGAGGAAACTATGGAATTAATCAAGATTGGCATCATGGACGCAGACAAGATTGCTCCCCTGGTAGCAGCATTCCGAACTCAGTTGAAATCCTATAAAGGAATAAAATCACAGCCTGATGCTGAAGCAGGGAAAGAAGAAATACTTGAGTATCTGGAATCTGATTTTCCGGTATATGCAGTTGCAGACAGCGGTGCCTTTGTGGGTTATATCGTCTGCAGAATTGATCACCCTTGCTTGTGGGTCGAGCAGATCTTTGTGTGGGAAGACTATCGAAGAAAAGGCGTTGCCACGTTGCTTTTCAACAAAGCCGAAGAGATTGCCTCGTCAATGGGCGAAGACACTGTTTACAACTTTGTCCATCCGAACAATGAAAACATGATCCAGTTTCTCCGCTCAAAAGGCTATACCGTTCTGAATATGATTGAAATCAGAAAGCCATATAAGGGCGAAAAGTTGTCGACAACTATTCATGTCGAAAAGGAAGCTTTCGATTATTGAATTTGAAATTAATGAATCATCAGCCGCCGTGTTGTCGAATTCACCAGCTTAGCGGAATAAAAGTGTAACAGTATGAAAAAGTTCGGTTGCGGGATGTTAAAATGCGTTGCTTGCGGCAACGACGCTCCTCAGTTTACTGTGGCTGCGAAAGGAGGTTTTCGTCAATGCTGAACGAGAACATAAAAGCAGTCAGAAAAACAAAGGGACTCTCACAGGAAGAGCTTGCGATCAAGCTGAATGTGGTGCGCCAAACGGTTTCAAAATGGGAACGCGGTCTTTCCGTACCTGATTCCGAGATGCTTATTTCCATTTCTGAAGTATTGGAAACGCCGGTCGGAGTATTGCTTGGGGAAACAGTTAAAGAGGATGCGCCTGAAGATCTGAAGGCAATATCAGAAAAACTCGAAATCATCAATCTGCAGCTTGCACGGCAAAAGGCATCATCAAGAAAGATTTTTCACTGGATATTTATCCTGTTAAGTGTAGTCATTGTGATCCTTTTCATTATCATTGGCACGGCTGGAAGTCCATATCTGAATTGGGATTTCGGGAATCCGGAAATTGCGGTTGCGGGTACTGTATTGCATGCTTTTGAATGGATATTTGTCCGAATTGCCCCGTTTGCTTTGATTGCAACGATCGTTGGCGCAGTTCTGACCCGAAAACGAGGATGACATATAACGGACAGCCGAGAATGATGCCCCGGAAAACCGGAAGTTACGAACCGGGAGGATCGATCAGATCCTCCCGGTTTTACTGCTCCGTTACTGTCGCGGCCAGTAAGGTATACGTCACATTGCTCGCGGTCCGGTCATACGTCCGGTCCGCGGCTTTTTGCAAGGATACCCCGGTGCAGACCGTCTTGAACCCGGACACATTGTCCGTAATGGTCAGCGTTCCCAGGGCGATCCGGTTCGGGCTGCCCGTGCTCCTCGCCCACTTCGCCCAGCGGCGGAGAAAATCATCCCCCAGCGAATTCTGCGGCACCTCGATCTGGACGGTGCCGTTTGTCGTC
>JBGUHQ010000040.1:0-21163 GCA_045112195.1 Christensenellales bacterium
GGACTGGACCTGGCCGCAGCAGGAATCATGATCCTCTGTGTGGTCATTCTGCAACTGAAAAAACAGATTCCGGAAGCTCACGAATGGAGCTGTAAGCTGTTTGTAGTCATTGTGCTGGCCGGGCGGATCCTGTCCATTGTGCAGGAACCAAAAAAGGCCAATATCCTGCAGAATATCGTACTGGCTGGTTTTGTTGTATTTATGACCATCAATCTGTGGAATAAAGACACCTGCTTCATGGGCGAAGGCAGTACGCTCACCCTGGCAGCCTATTTGTCGCTGATCAATATTATGTCCTTTGCTTTTTCACACATCCGGCTGGACCTGCTTCAGAATATCGTACGCAAGACCTACGCCGCGGAAATCCTGTTTGGCCTGCTGATGCTGATCCTGTCTTCCTCCTGGATCCTGACGTTTATGGAAGAGGGCATCGCCTCCTATAAGGATGCGCTGTGGTACTGTTTCGCGCTGGTGACAACGATCGGTTTCGGTGATATCACCGCGGTCACAGATCTGGGACGCACCATATCCGTCGTACTCGGAATATATGGGATTATCGTGGTTGCACTGATTACCTCGATTATCGTCAACTTCTACGGAGAAATCAAAAAAGCACACCCTGAAGAAGAGGCAGGAGCCGAAAACGACAGCCCCGAATAAATCAAATACCGGATTGTACGGGAGGATAATCATCATGAACAGGAAAACCATTATGGCCATGCCGGCTGCCTGCTTCTGCGGAGTTGTCGCCGTATGTATCATCGGCATCATCCTGGGTTCATTCCGCGATTTTGACATCAACGTAGCGCTGGCCTACAAAACAGATCTCGGGGCCTTCTTCGCCACCTACGGCTCCTATTTCTCATACTGCCTCTATCCGGCTGCCGGCGCATGCCTGTACGTCGGGCTGAAAGCAAAGGGCGACAGGTTCCGTTTGCTGGCCTGCGTGCTTCTGCTGCTGGGATGCTTTATGGCGGTTTATTACTCCAACAGCTATAACGGCAAAGCGGTCCGCGCTTTGTTCGGATACACAGCCGGTGAATCCGGCGCCTTCCTTTCTGTGCTGAGCTGGCTGTTCTGGGCCGTGCTGTATGCCTGGGTGCCGTTCGTGGTGATCCGGCTTCTGGATCATGCGGACCCTGATAAACTCATTGCGGTAGGCGCGGTCATCCTGATCGCCGGTATAGCGGCGGATAATGTGAACCTGTGGCTCAAGCAGGCAGCGTCCCGCCCCCGCTACAAATATCTGATCACCCTGGAGGATCCCGCGTCTGAATACCGGAACTGGTGGCAGATGATCCCGAACCTGGCAGGCAGCAATGATAATTTCAAAAGCTGGCCCAGCGGAAACATGACTATTGCCAGCATGATGTTCTCCCTGCCGATGCTCACGGACGCAATGAAGAACCGGAGTGCAAAGAAGAACACGATCGCCTTTGTCATCGCCTGCCTGTTTGTGGCAGTCTACGGCTATAACCGCATTCACATGACGAATCATTTTCTGTCAGATGTCTGCTTCGGCACGCTCATCACCTGTATCATCTATGCAGTGATCAGTACAGCTTTCCTGAAAGCAGTAAAAAAGTAACAGGCGCTTAAACATAATCTCTGTTGACAGTATACCAGGAGCCACCAAACATAATCAAAAATGTTTAAGATTTGTTTGGCAGGAGCGAATGGGAATGATAGCCAGAAACCCGGATCCCCTTGTTTTTCAACGGGATCCGGGTTTCTTTTTTGCTTAGTGGCCAACTTTTGGACTACTTTTTTTCTGGACTCATTATTTTCATTATCCATATTCTCAAATCTGTTAGTCCCGCATTACAGCAGGTAAAACTGCGAGAAGACTTCCTCTGTTTTGTCTTCCAGGACAGTGGTGGCAGTAACGGTCACCAGGTAAATATCCTGGACAAACCACACCTGTCTGAAATAAATCTGAACTCCCTTGATTTTATACTGCCCGATCATACAGGTAAATGTCTGGTCTCCGATAGTCTGCTCGCCCACTTCCAGCTGAATATCCGTAAAATTCGCAGCTTCCAGGGTGAGTTTGAACCCGCTGATCGAATTTTCCGCCACGGTCTTGGTTCCCATCATCTCGTAGATGGATACATTATTTTTAATATTCTGGAGCTGGATATTCGCATTCTGCATACCGCCGGGCTGTTCAACCATCATAAGGCCGATGCTCTGATCCACCAGATCGTCAAACTCATCGGACAGGGCATCTTTTGTCCGCTGGTTGACCCCTTGCAGTTCTTCATCAGAATAATAGTGCCATCCTTCCAGCCTGCATCCCAGTCCAAGGAAGGGATTCTCGTAAGTATCATCGGTTACCGTGCCGAACATTTCATCAACGTCCATGGTGGCAGTCTCGGCCTGAACCGGCATCATCATGCATACGCACATGATCGCCAGGACAAGAGCCATCAGTTTTCTGATCCTGCTGCGCTTGCTGAACATAGGGCATGTCCTCCTTGCACATTTGCTTTGCGCTCTTGACTACAATGTATACTGTCTTTCCGATTCTATCAATTGCACGCACAAAAAGTGCCTCATTCTGCTGAATGAGGCACTTCCTCCCAGATGACCGTTCCGGTCAGACATTGATATAGGCTGCGTTCAGGTCTACATAGGTCAGGTCAACATCATCCTCATCCGCTTCAATGATGATCATCACGTTTCCGAAAACGATCGCTTCCGTTCTTCCCTCAAGACGTCCGTCATCATCCACGGCATAGATGCCGTTCCCCAGCTTGGTCATGTCCACCGGGGCGGATTCACCGTATTTCGCGGTCAGATCTGCCTTGACTTCATCAAAGGTGGCCGCATGTTCTTCCAGGCTGACCCGGATGGCTACCAGCTCATTGCCTACAAAGAGATAGGTCAGGTCAGCGGGCTTGCCGTCGACAGTGGTGTGCTCGTATTCCAGCTCGTCGAACCGGACCGCGCCGCGGGTATGCTCGCTTTCGATCTCATACCGGCCGGTTTCCGTTGCCATAACCTGGTCCATGTTCAGGCCGAAGGTCACGCCGTTGCGGTAGGTAAAAGCGTTTTCCTCTGCCAGTACGGTCGCCGCCGTGAATACCATTGCAAGGGCCATTACGATTGCCAGAATCTTTTTCATATTGATGTTCCTCCTCTGTTTGTTCGGCCGGTCATCGGCTCGTTTATTTGTTATAGTGATTATACACTACATGGAATCAGGAAAGAAGTTTTCCCTGCCCTTATGCCTGTATATACGCATGGCCTGTCCATGATGGCAGTCGTTTTTGAAACTGTATTGAAAAATAGTTTTATCTGTTGACAGATGGCAATCGAATTCCGACAAAGACACCTTCCAGCTGATCTCTTATGCCAATCAGCAGATCAAGCAGGAAAACAGCCCTGTCAAAAACATTGTCCTTGATCTGTCCCTGAACGGAGGTGGTGCCGCGGACGCGGCGGTGTTTGTCCTCAGTTGGTTTAACGGGGAAGCCCTCCTCGCACTTCGGGATACGCTGACGGGTTCCGAAACGATCACAAGCTACTACGCTGATGTCAACCTGGACGGGAAGAGAAACGGCGGAGCCGAAGATACTGTTTCCGGCGGGGATTATAACCTGTACTGTCTGATCTCCGGCAATTCCTTCTCCTGTGGCAATCTCGTTCCTGCCGCGCTCAGGGCGACTGGCACCGTCACACTGCTCGGGCGGCGCTCCGGCGGCTCCTGCGTAGTACTGCCCTGCACATCCGCTTCCGGCGCGGTGTTCACGATTTCCGGTCCCAAACAGCTGGCAGCAGTGCTGAACGGTTCCTTCTATAATATTGACGAAGGCATTGTCCCGGATTACACCCTCACCCAGCCTGAATCCTACTATGACCGTCACGCCCTGGTTGAGTATATCCACACCCTGAAATAACCGGCATCCATAATCATATAAACACATCACCGGGAGAATGGCTCTCCCGGTGATGTACTGAATCAGGCTTAAACCCTGCTTCCCTCAGGCAGTATTGTCTGAGGGGATTTTTATGTCAGGCAATACGATCAGGTCTATATTTATGATAAAAATGCTTATGCCATAATTCGTAATAATTTGACAGAATATGATATAAACAAGTATAATGAAGCAACAAATTCCGGAGAGGAACAGTATATGTTAAGGGTGATCAGCGAACTGATCAGTTTTCTTGTATTGCTCGGCTATGCCGCATCGGAACAGTTTCGGTCAGACTCCTCCCTGTAGTTCATATTATGCACAAAACAACACCATAGGAGTGGAAAAATGAAAAACCGTCATGTGACAAGGAGAAGCATGCGGGTCAGAAGGCTCGCGGCGGTTTTGGTGTGCCTGATTCTGGTGCTGGCGGGATTGCCGGCAGGTGCGGACAGCGGAGCAAAGGTCGTCCGTGTTGGTTGGTACGAATCCGCTTTCAACCGGACCGACAGCTTCGACCGGCGTTCCGGATACGCCTATGAGTACCAGATGAAGCTGGCGGCCTATACAGGCTGGAAATACGAATATGTCACGGGCAGTTGGCCCGAGCTACTGCAAAAGCTGATAGACGGCGAGATCGACCTGATGAGCGACGTGTCCTACACGCAGGAGCGGTCAGAGCTGATGCTGTTCCCGACGCTGCCGATGGGATCGGAGGATTATTACCTCTTTGTTTCCCAGCAGAACCGGGGAATATCTTCCTCTGATCCATCCACGCTGAACGGAAAAAAAGTCGGCATCAACAAGGGCAGCGTTCAGGCCGTTATGTACCTGGAATGGGCGGAGCGCAACGGCGTTGAGAGTAAAATCATCGAGGTAACCGGTTCCGAGCAGGAATCCCTGAAGATGCTTGAAACCGGCGAACTGGACGCGTATGTGACGGTAGACTCCTTCACGACGGATTTCTACGCTGACCCGGACAGGCCGCTGCCGGTGTACAAGATCGGCTCGTCCGATTTTTTCTTCGCGGTGAACAAAGACCGGCCGGACCTGCTGACGGACCTGGAAAGAGGGATGAACCGGATCCAGGAAGAAAACCGGCACTACAATCACGAGATGCTCGAAAAACATCTGGTAAGCACCGGCGCCAACGCGTTCCTGAGCGGAGAAGAGGCGGAATGGCTGGAGCAGCACGGTGTGATCCGCGTCGGATACCAGGATAACTACCTGGCTTTCTGCGCTGTGGACCCGGCAACGGGCGAATTGACCGGCGCGCTGAAGGACTATCTGGAGGACGCGGCGAATTGCGTCCGGAACGGGCATATCGATTTTGAAACAAAAGCTTTCGCAACGGCGGCCGACGCGCTGGAAGCACTGAAACGGGGCGAAGTGGACTGCGTTTTCCCGGCAAACCTTTCTGCCGGTGACGGCGAAGATTTAGGCCTGTTCATGACCCCGCCGCTGATGACAACAGACCTGTTCGCGGTGGTGCGGGAAGCAGACCGGCAGATCTTTACCGGACGCGAATACGTGATAGTGGCTGTCAACGAAGGCAACCCGAACTATGAAAGCTGCGTACGCAGTGAATTCCCGCAGTGGCGGATGGTTTATTACCCGACCACGGCGGACTGCCTGAAGGCCGTTTCCAAGGGTGTGGCAGACTGCGTATTGATCAGCAGTTACCGGTACAACAACATTGAACGCCAGTGCGAGAGCCTGAACCTGACGCCGGTTTCGACCGGGAAGAGCCTGGATTACTGCTTCGCGGTGGCAGTGGAAAATCCGGAACTGTATTCGCTGCTTGCCAAGGTAGCGGACCTGGTGCCGGGTTTCACCGTTTCCTCCGCCCTGTCCCGGTATATCGCCGAGGATGCGCGGCCTGGTTTCTGGGAATATATTTCAGAACATGCTCTGCCCGTGCTCGCTGTGCTCAGTGCAATACTGCTGGTAATTTTGTTCCTGATGATCCGGAGCATGAAAGCGGAAAAGAAGGCCTCGAAACTGATCTCCGTGACGGAGAATGACACGCTGACCGGCCTGTATAACCGGGATTATTTCCTGCAATATGCCGGGAACATGTGCCGGGAGCATCCGGATCGCGCGATGGATGCAATGGTGCTGAACATCGACCGGTTCCATTCCGTGAACGCGCTCTACGGCCGGAACTTCGGCGACCAGGTGCTGCGCACACTGGGCAAAGAGATCCAGCAGGCAGTGAAGGAGGAAGGCGGAATCGCCGGGCGCTTTGAGGCGGACCGCTTCGATATGTGGCTTACGCACCGGGAGGATTACCAGGATCTGTACGACCGGCTGCAAGCATGCCTGGAAAAGCTTTCACCTGCCGCAGCCATGCGGCTGAGGATGGGCGTAATGCCCTGGCAGCCGGGCCTGGACCCGGTGCAGATGTTTGACCGGGCTCGCACAGCCTGCGGTATGGCCCGGGACAACTATAAGCAGCATCTGATTGTCTACGACAAACAGATGCAGGAAAAAGAGGAATACGAGCAACGCCTGCTGAACGACCTGCACAGAGCCTTGAATACCTATGAGTTTGAGGTGCACTATCAGCCGCAGTACGACATCCAGTGCGACCCGCCGCGGCTGGTCAGTGCGGAAGCGCTGGTGCGGTGGAACCATCCGGAGCTGGGCATGATTCCGCCGAACGATTTTGTCCCGCTGTTTGAGAGGCATGGGAAGATCGGAGAGGTTGACCGGTACGTGTGGTCGGAAACCGCCCGGCAAATCGCCAGGTGGCGCGATCTGTACGGGGCGACGATTCCGGTGTCGGTGAACCTGTCTCGGGTGGACGTGTTCGACCCGGCGCTGGAGGACACGCTGGACCGGCTGCTGGCCTACAACGGACTGGATCAGAGAACGCTGAAGCTGGAAGTCACCGAGAGCGCCTATACCGGCAACGCCGACCAGGTGATCAGCGTGGTGGCGGGCCTGCGGCAGAAGGGCTATATCGTCGAGATGGACGATTTCGGCTCCGGTTATTCCTCGCTGAACATGCTCTCCGCCATGCCGGTGGACGTGCTGAAGATGGACCGGGCGTTCATCCGGAAGATCGGAGAGAACGAGAAGGATAATCACCTGATTGCCTTGATTCTCGGCATCGCCCGGAGCATGAAGATTCCGGTGGTGGCCGAAGGCGTGGAGACGGAGGAACAGCTGCTGCTGCTGCGGAAGCTGGGCTGTCCGCTGGTACAGGGGTTCTATTTCTCCCGTCCGCTGCCCGCGTCGGAGTTTGAAGAAAAAGTGATTCTGAAAATGCAGAAGGAAGGAAGGTGAAGGGCATGCATTCATTAAAGGCAAAGATCACGATGCTGACCGTATGGATTACGGTGGTGGCCGTGGCTGTGGTCACACTGCTGAGCGTGCTGTTCATCCGGGATGCAGAGCACTCAAAATCTGACCAACTTCTGCTTCTGCTGTGTGAAACGGGAGAACGGAATCTGGACTATTACTTCAACAGCGTCGAAAAGTCGGTGAAGAAGATCGCCTCCTATACGGAAAAGGAACTGGACGGGCTTGAGGATGAAAAGCTGCTGGCCCATACGGAACGGATCCGGAAGTATTTTGAGGAGGTCGCCAGCAAGACCAACGGCGTGCTGACGTATTACTACCGGATTGACCCGGCGGTTTCGAAAACCGCCAAGGGCTTCTGGTATACCGACCTGGAGGGCACGGGCTTTACGGAGCACGAGGTGACGGATATTACCGAATACGATACGGAGGACACATCCTCCCTGGTCTGGTTTACGGTGCCGAAATATGAAGGCAGCGCGGTCTGGCTGCCGCCGTATTTCACGGAGAACCTGGACGTCGAGGTCTTCTCCTATAACGTACCGATCTACTTTCGCGGACAGTTTGTCGGCGTGGTCGGCATCGAAATAGATTATTCCGCCATGGCGGAGCAGGTGGACAGCATCCGTCTGTACAACAACGGCTATGCCTTCCTGACCGACAAGGACGGGAATCTGATCTTCCATCCGCGGATGAACCTTGCCGCGCTGGATGATGAAGAAATTCCGGCCACGCCGGACAGCCTGCTCAGCGAGAGCAGCTTTACCCGGTATACCTATGAAGGTATGAAGAAGGTAGCCGTGTGGCTGCGCCTGAGCAACGGCATGCGGCTGTATGTTTCCGTGCCGGAAAGCGAAACGGACGGCGACTGGGAGATCTTGGTACGCAACGTGCTGTTCGCGGCAGCGGGTGTCACGGTGCTGTCGGTGCTGCTGAGCCTGTTCTTCTCCGGCCGGCTGACGAAGCCGCTGATCCAGCTGACAGACGCGGCGATCCAGACAGACCAGGGGAACTATGACTTCACCCTGGACTATAACGGCAGGGATGAGGTCGGCACGCTGACCAAAACCTTCAAGCGGATGGCTGCCCATATGAAGGAGCATATCAGTGACCTGAACCGGCGTGCAACCGTCGACGCCCTGACCTCCGTACGGAACCGGGGTGCCTTTACCGCGTTTATGGAAGAACTGCAGAAGAAAATAGACAGAGGCGAAATCGGGAGCGGCGAGTTTGCGGTGTGCATGTTCGACTGCGACGACCTGAAGATGGTCAACGACAGATTCGGCCATGATAAGGGCGATGTCTACCTGCAGACGGCGAGCCGGCTGATCTGCAAAGTATTCCAGCACAGCCCGGTATTCCGGATCGGCGGAGACGAATTCGCCGCGGTGCTGCGGAACGAAGACCTCCTGAACCGGGAGGCGCTGACAGACGCGTTTGAGAGAGGCATGGAAGAGTCGCTCGCCGCGTCAGACAACAGATGGGAACAGGTGCATGTGGCGATGGGTCTCGCCGTGTATGACGAGGCGCAGGACCGCAGCGCCATCGATACAATGAGAAGAGCGGACAAAAAGATGTACGCGTACAAGAAAGACTACAAAGCTGCGAGGAAAGCATAAGGAGGAACTGTCATGATCAGACGCGCCGCAGCGATGACACTGCTGGTTCTGCTTGCGGTTCTGTGCGTACTGCCGTCCGCCGCGCCTGCGGAGGGCGGGGTCAAGACCATCCGCGTCGGCTGGTATGACACGCCGTTCAACCACAAGGACTCCTTCGGCCGCCGTACCGGCTACGCCTATGAATACCAGCGGAAAATTGCCGCCTACACCGGCTGGAAATACCAGTATATTGAAGGCAACTGGTCCGAGCTGCTGCAGATGCTCAGGGACGGGCGCATCGATCTGATGAGCGACGTTTCCTACGCGGAGGAACGGACGGAATATATGCTCTATCCCGATATGCCGATGGGCTCGGAAATGTATTACCTGTACGTGGCTCCGGACAACGAAGAAATCACGGTGGACAGCTATGCCAGCCTGAATGGCAGGAAGGTTGGCGTCACAGCCAAAAGCGTTCAGCTGGGCTTCTTCGAAAAATGGGCTGAAACCCACGGCGTCACGGCTGATCTGATCCCGCTGGAATGCTCCGAGGAGGAGTCGCTGGAGATGCTCGGCGAAGGTGAGTTGGACGCGTTTGTCACACTGGATGCTTACAGCGATCCGGAAAAGTGTACGCCACTGTGGAAAATTGGCGATTCCGACTTCTTCTTTGTCGTCAGCAAGGACCGGCCTGACCTGCTCGCGGAGCTCAATATGGCGCTGAACCAGATCCAGGATGAAGACAAATATTATGCGGAGAAACTTGCGGCCAAGTATCTCAGGGATGCCGGCAGCAACCGCTTCCTCAGCGCCGCGGAGGTCGACTGGCTGGTGGACCACGGCCCGATCCGCGTCGGGTATCAGGACAACTATCTGGCCTTCTGCGCGAAGGATCCGAAAACCGGAGAGCTGACCGGCGCCCTGAAGGACTATCTGGAATATGCCGCCGGAACGCTGGCCAATGCGGAGCCGGTTTTTGAGGCGGTTGCCTACCCTACCGCTTCCGCCGCAATGGAGGCGCTGAAAAGCGGGGAGATCGACTGCATGTTCCCCGCCAACCTGACCGACTATGACGGGGAAATGTCCGGAGTGGTCATGACTGCGCCGCTGATGCGCACGGAAATGGACGCCGTGATCCGTGAGGAGGACAAACAGTATTTCCTGAAGAAATCCAAGGTCCGCGTCGCCGTTAACAGCGGCAATCCGAACTACGAAATGTTCCTGGTGGACCATTTCCCGTCCTGGACGCCGGTGACCTATGATACCACAGCGACGTGTCTGGACCAGATCGCGCAGAAGAATGCCGACTGCATCATTATCAGCAACTACCGCTACAGCGATATTGCCCGCCTGTGCGAAAGGCTCGGACTGACAACACTCTATACGGGTGTGGATATGGACTACTGTCTGGCCGTCAAGGAAGGCAACACGGTGCTGTATGCGATTCTGGCCAAGATTGTCAGCCAGGTGCCGGACGCCACCGTCAACGCAGCGCTGATCTATTATTCCACGCCTCCGTCGGAGGAGGGCCTCGGGGCATTTCTCATGAATCATCCGGTTACGGTCGGCCTGGGCGTCTTTAGCGTGGTGATGCTGGTGATCGTGGTGGTTTTGCTGAAACGGTTCTCGGCGCCGGGGAAAAAGAAAACAAATTCATAGTGAAAAAAAGAGGCCGGCTGATTTCTGAAATCAGCCGGCCTCTTTCATATGCTTGCGGAAGGGTTCAGTCCATATATCCGGACGGTGTCAGATTGTCACTGCTCTGCGGTTTCTATTTCTTCCGTTTCATCCGGATCATCGGTGTTTTTGGTCTCATTGTAGAAGTTGACGATGATGGATGTGATCAGGGCGACCACGATGATCCCGTAGAGGCCGAGAATCACGGAAATAGCCCTCCCCGGAAGAGTGATAGCCGAGAAATCACCGAACCCGATGGTGGTTACGACCGCGAAACAGTACCAAAGTGCGTCCTCAAAGGACGGGATGCCGGGGTCAAACTGTGGAAGGACAATGGAGAAAGCGACGATCAGCATGAGCATCCCGAACAGGATCTCCGCCGCGTAGGTTTTCCTCACAATTTTCCGCAGTACGTCCATTTTGATCCGGGAAAAGGCAATCTGGGCAATGTAGTAGAAAATGCGGGGAATGGTCAGGAACAGCAGATAGAGCAGCGCGATACTGCCGCCCAGAACAATCACACAGACCACAATAAACAGAAGCGTCAGGATGGAGAGTACCCTCGGGACTATATTGCGAACCTTATGATTCCTGACGATGGAAAAGATATGATCCGCGGCCAGCGCGGCTACATGAAGACAGGCTGCCAGTCCGCATACTTTTAGCGAATCCGTGCACAGAAAGAGAACGGCACAGGCAGCAAAGAGCAGACAGCCGATCCCGTACCGGAACAGGTTCAGGCGCCAGTTTTCCCGGGTAATCAGCGCCCTCAGCAGGAACAGCAGGGCAAATCCGGCATACATGATCACCGCCAGAAGCTTCATGGGTCCCGCGCTTTCTCTGTATTGTTCCAGCTCCGCGGACGCTGCGTTCAGCGCGGCCAGACCCTCCGCAGCCTTCTGCTCATTTCCTTCCCTGACCACAAGCTGCTGGTTTGCGTATTTTTCATTCAAAGCCTGCAAGTCATCACTGAATCCGATTACCAGCAGATTGACGCACACGGAAAACAGCGTGGACAGGATTAACAGCAGGAGCAGCCCCTGCAGAACTGTCATAAAGGTCCTGTTGTGTTTCAGTTTCTGAATATTCATCGCTTACTCTTCCTCCCTGGCGGATGGATTTGTTTTCTCCGCGGAGGCTGTATAATCCTTCATCATTTCGGCCGGATTGGAATCTGCACAGAAAAGATCACGGAATAAACATCCGTGATCATAAAAACATCACCGGGAGAATAATTCTCCCGGTGATGTGCGTATCATTGTTCGGCTGGTTGGTCTTCCGTTTCCTGCTCTTCTTCAGGTAATGGCATCGCCTCTTCGGCGCCGGATTTCTTCATTTCGCCGTAGAAGTTAACGATGATCGACGTAATCAACGCGACCACGACGATTCCGTATACGCCCAGAACGACGCTCAGAATCCGGCCGATCGTTGACACCGCCGTCATATCACCGAAACCGATCGTGGTCACGACGGCGAAGCAGTACCACAGGGCGTTGGTGTATTTTCCGTCAAAGCTCGCTGTATCTGTATATATCAGCACAAAGGAGAAGGAAGCGATCAGGAGCAACAGGCCGAAGATGATCTCTGCGGCATAGGTTTGCTGCACGATATCTCTCAGCAGGTCAAGCCGCAGCCGCGCAAAAGTCACTGACATGATCCGGATCAGGCTCCTGCAGGCGATGAACAGCATGGTTACGATAATAAATATCAGCTGTGACTCTTCCCCTGCCCATACATCCCATAAGGAATAAAGCACAAACAGGATAAACGCAGCGTTCAGCAGGATGTTGATCCATTTACGGTTCCGCAGGATGGAAAGCACCCGGTCCGGGATTAAGGAAACCATGAAAACGATCCCCGCAATCGCCATGGTCAGCAAAGTCGGCCAGATGAAAATGGCCACGGCGCAGGCCAGGAACAATCCCGTAAAAATAAAGTCCAGCCTTCTCCGCTGCGGGATCTGGGTCCTGTACCGCCGGGCTGTCGCCCGGAGTAAAGTGGTCACGGAGAGCAGCACGAATTCCGTCAACATCAGGAACGCCAGTATTTCGATTATGTTTTCTTTCGTCCCCTCAAAACCCTGGGCAGCGGCAAGCCCCAGGGGGATCATCAGCAGGGAAAAAAACATTTCCACAATGGTCGCGATGCTGAAGCTTCTGGTCTTTTTCTTCTTTTTTGCTGCCTTTTTCATCTGCCGGCCCTCACTTTGACATGTTTAATGATACGCTCAGGCTCATTGTCCCGCCATCGTGGTAAAGACCGTCGTCAGCGCTTCGCTCAGTTTTGCCCCATCCAGTTTCGGGATCGGCGCGATGGAAACCAGCTGGTAAATACCCTGTACGCCGATGAGCAGAATCAGCAGAATACCCGCCACGGGGATCAGCATGCCCACGGTCTTGTTCTTCGGGATCTTGGTATAGTTGAACAGCAGGACGATCGGTGCAAAAAAGATCAGGCATGAGGCCTTTCCGAAGCCGATGGACATCGCGATCGTGTTATTTAACGCTTTTTCGGATTCCATGATCTCGTTCAGCGCTTCAGCGGATCCGGCCTGTCCGGCCATCAGGATGATTGCAATGACCAGATCAATCACACCGGCAATGAACAGGATGATGGCGGTATATGCGGAGTAGTGCCAGGCGTTCCGGTTTGTTTTCAGGAATTCCCGGTATTCTTCATGCGTCTTGCCGTGCCGGCAGTAACTCAGCTCGCGCCTCTTGATATGAATCGCCAGGAGCACGAAAACCAGGAACGTCATCGGCGGCTTCACCGTCAGAAGCGGGAATACCCAGGAGGGGAGCAGGATGTCTCCTGCGGCGGCACTGCCCTTGAGGATGATGCTGGCCACCTCGTATGCGATCGGAAAGAGGGTAAAGGCGCGGAAAATATAAATCTTCTTCCCGGTAAAAATCTTCGTCGGCCGGGCGTTCATGAAATACATGACCAACGTGCAAAGGAACAGGTCGACAAAAATGTTGAAAGCGAAAAAGCCTTTCGGGCTGACGCCGTAGAAGGACGTCATGACCAGGGGATAAGCTTCTTTCGAATCCTGCAGGAGCAGCCCCACGGTACCGACGACGTACCGGTTGAAGAAGATCGTGAACGCCAGGAAGAGCGCGGCCATGGCACCGCCGTTTTTGAGCAGCTGCTTCCTGTACCCATCGGTATTGTTCAGGATCCGGGCGAAGTTCGCCATCAGCAGGAACGGCAGGGACATTTCAGCAATGAAGCTGATGATCTGATTAATTCTCACAAACCGTTCCGTATCCGCCGGATTTACCTTCATAGCGATCTTCATCAGCGCCATGATCACAGTGACCGCGATACACGCCCAGCCCAGAATCTGGAAGGATTGGAAGGACAGCGGCCCGCTGTACTTAATGTCGTTGTGGGCTCCCTGCTCATGAAGTCTGACGCGTTTTTTGGCCATAACCTTTTCCCTCCTTCGATCACCTGTTTGTTTTTCTGTTATTCCCTGTAACCCGCACGGGTGATCATTTCACTTATCATATATGTATATTATAACAAAACACGAACCGCAATTCACCTGTTTTTCTGATGTTGATCAGGTTCATTCCGGGGTGTTTTATTTCATGTGAACGTCCATCTGCGGGTATGGTGAGGTGATTCCCGCCGCGTCCAGGGCGCGCCGGCCGTTTTCCAGCAGGCGGAAATGCACAGGCCAGTAATTTCCCGTGGTAACCCAGACCCGGACCGAGAACTCCAGCGCGCTGTCGGCGCATTTGGTCATGTTCACCGTCGGCGCCGGATTCTCCAGCAGGTCCTTTTCCTCTGAAATCACCTTCCGGAGAATATCGTACACTTCATCCATGCCATGTTCGTAGCCGGTGGTGAAGACCAGATCCAGCCGCCGGGTTCCCTCCCGGCTGTAGTTGACGATTGGGGTATTGGTCAGGGTACCGTTCGGCAGATTGATCCGCCGGTTGTCAACGGTGACGATCTCCGTATAGAAGGTGCCGATGTTTTTCACGGTTCCCTCGTTATCCCCGATTTTTACGTATTCGCCGGTGCGGATCGGCTTGAAGAGCAGCAGGATGAATCCGCCGACCAGATTGCCCAGCACACCCTGCAGGGCCAGGCTGATCGCGACGCCTGCGGAGCCGACCAGCGTAATGATCGAGGTCATGGGAACGCCCATGGTATTCACCGCGGTCAGGATCACAAGGACGTACAGAAGAACCCGGATCAGGTTTTTGATGAAGCCCCGCAGCGTGGCCTCCATCTTCATTTTGTGCTCATTGCGTTCGATGAGCTTGATAATCCAGTGAACCAGGAAGAAGCCGACCGTCAGGATGAGGATGCCGCGCAGGAGATCCACTCCCGCAGTGGTAAAGAAATTCTTGATTGCTTCCCAGTTCATTTCCGTCCTCCTGTTGTCCGGTTTTCCAATATTTGGCTGTGTCAATTCCAGCGGCTCCTGCCGCGCGATGATTTGTATAGTTCGATATATTGATTATATATTAACAGGTAAACCGTTGCAATAGCGTAACACAAAAGCCGGAAAATGAAGAAAATATGTATTTTTTTGCTATTTTTTCAAAGTTTGTTGATCTGCAGAGCCGATTTTGCTCTCTTTAAAGTAATTATTCTCCAAATAACGAAGCTCCCGGCGAAGTTTTGAACGCCGGGGGCAAATGGGTTACTGTAACTGGCCGGAATCAGCGGAAGGTCAGAAGTTACTGATAATACTCGTCTATCAGACGGCTGATCTCCTCGAAATCGAAGAAGCGGGAATAATCTGTTTTCTCGTCTTTTTCCTCTGTCAGCAGGTAATCAGGTTCGACGCCGAAATCGACAGTCTCATTGTTCTTGTCCAACAGCTTAAAGCGGGCAGACAAATGGAAGACCATCCCTTCCGCATCCGGTGTGCGCTGCGGGCTGAACGCGCCGCCGCCGGCCTGTTCACCCAGCACGCATACGCCGTTGTCCTTTGCCATGTTTGCCAGATAATTGGCGGCGGAATAGGTTGTCGCTCCGATGACGACGGCGAATTGGAAAGGCCAGGAGATTTCGTTGTCCTTCTCATCGAATACACCGTCAAAATTCAGATCCACGTCATAATAGATGATCTCATCCTGGCCGGTGTAGGCATCGTATTGGTGCCGGTAAGTCTGACCGCAAATAATCTTCGCCATGGTTGTGGCAATTCCGCTTTCGCCGCCGGAATTCATCGCAAGGAACACGACGAATTTTTTGATCTTCGGATTCGACTTCGCTTTGTCCAGGGCCTTCATGAATGCGCCCATGGTATCTTCCGGCATCTCGGCCAGTTTTCCGTCCTCATAAGCTGTCCAGCCCGCGCGGTTGCAGTAGAATTTCTCGAACAGGAACAAAGCGGTATCGCCTTTTTCGTAATACATTGCCCCGTTTCCGTCATCATACTTAATCTCTTCAACGAGATCAAAACTGTCTTTCGGAGCAAACTGAATCGCACTCATGATGGAATTCTGGGAATTCGCGGCGAAAATGGTTTTTTTCGCGGAAGTGATTCCGAGTTCCTTCAGTTTTCCCCTCCAGGAAGCGATCCTGTCCGGCGTCATCAGGGAAGTATCCGCAAAGCCTGTATGTCCGCCGTCATCCAGTGCGACCAGCAATGCGAACAACCCAAAGGTATATTCCTCCATATCGGTTGAAAGCAGGCATTTTTTGAGTGACGGCAGGTTCATGCCGTCAATGACCTGATCCAGGGTTTTATCCAATCCGGATTCCGCAATACTGGCCGAAAGCCTGCTTATTTCCGGGCGGCCATAACAGGTATCCACATAGAAACAAAGATTGTTATAATCGAATCTTGCCTTTTCTTCGGAACGGGCGCTGTCCATAAAACCGTAATAACCAGCATCCGTCGACTTTGCACTGACGGGCTGGAGCACAGCCATCAGGTCTTCTATATAGATGCCGTTCCCGTTGAAATAAGGATTGTAGCCAAAAGGACTGCTGAGCAGGCACTGGAGCGTGGCCAGGGGAACCCACAGATCGTCTCCGTCGCCGATCAGATCAATCCCGTACCTTTTGAAATCAACCTTTACAGGCGCCAACTTGCCGGAATACTCCACACGGGCGTTGCGGACGAAGGGCGCGCTGGGATCGCGCTCAGAAGCAAGCAGCAGGGCATAATAGGGCGGATTCGCGTACTTGTCCAGGTTTTCACATTCAAACGTATCCGCTTCCGTATCAAAAATACCCTTTGTGCCGTCGTATGCGGTCGTTTCGTATACGTTGCCGTTCCGTGTGACCTGCATCGGCGAAGCCTGCTGCGGATATTTCTCCGCGCCGGTAAAAATCAGCTTGTTATAATATTCATCAATCTTTATGTAAGGAATATCACCGAACATATGCAGAACGACGGTTTCACTGCTTGTCAGGCTGTCCCTGTATACCGGAACCGTTTCCTCCGTATAGTTCACTTCCGCAAAGGCAAAGGCGCCTGAGGACATAACCATCACAAACACCAGGAGTATACTGAGCAGTCTTTTCATAGTGCCCTTCCTTTCTTTTTCCGCCTGTCTTAAACCACAATACCGGAATGGTTCTTTTTCCATGAATCCATCAGGATCGGGTTATTCTTCTATCTCCAGGACTGAATCAAATCCGGTCGTTTCGAGGATTTCCCTGACCATGCTGTTCACAGCTTTCAGTTTTACACCGTGTTTCTTCTGCATCATCAGCAGAACCCGCAGTCCTGCGGATGAAATATAGTCCATGGCACGGCAGTCAACCTGCACCCTTTGGATTCCGCCGGCCGCTTCCCGCTTTTCATATATTTCCAGCAGCTTCGGCGCCGTGAGTGAATCCAGGCGGCCTGTCACCCGCAGTTCAAGCACATTCCCGGCCAGCTCGTCGTAAATTGCGAAACTGTGTCCGGACTCCGTCTTTTCCCCGGCCGCTCCGGCGGAAACAATCTTCCAGAAAGCGACGTCCTCTGTCGTCTTCAGCACGGCCTTTCTCTGATCCGGGTTCAGCTGTAAAAACGCCTCCGTTTCCGCAATCCCGCCGGGAATCCGGATCCGTTCCGCTTTCAGGCCATGGTCCGAAAGAACCGTCTGCACCCTGCGGATATCTTCCGCCTCATGCCCGATACGGACCAGCATTGCGTTCTGCAGATCGTCCACATCCGCTTTTTCCTGTAAAACACGGCGCGTTTCCTGTTCGGAACTGTCGGGCCCGATTGCTTTCCGAATCCGGTCATGCTCCGGTTTGATTTCCGGATCCGCTGTAATCCAGCAGCCGCCGTGGATGTCCAGCAGCTTTTTGATATTGTCCAGGAAAGGATGAATCTCCGCGTCTGAGAAATACATCAGCAGGCCTTCCGTGTTAATGCAGAATTCCCCTTTTACGTCACTGAGCGCCTTTTCCAGCGACTGGTAGTTTGTCGCGTCCACAGCACAGAAGCGGACCAGTTCCTGCTTTTCCCCGTCCAGCAACGAAGGGATGATACCGCTCATTTCCGAAATCACGGCCGGCAGATCCAGCCCGATATATTTCCTGCCCTCCTCCGCGGTTTCGATCGCTCGGGGCGTATATCCGCAGGGCAGGTCGACATGTACGGGAAATCCGGATTCACGGGCCAGCTTTCCCATCATTTGATAACGCGTTTCCAGGACAATCCGGAAGGTAATCTCTTCTTCCGGGGGCATGCTGAAGGATTTGCTCTTCTGCGTATCCGCTGTCAGTCCCATTTTCTTCATGATCGCGGCGGCATGGGGATTGCCGCTTCGTGCCATCTGAAACAGCGTCATCTTTGCCGTATTGAATACCGGATTCGTTTTTTCCAGAAGCGCCTGGTCTTTCTTTTCGGTTTCTCCCATTACCGTTTCCTGCCTCCTCTGACGATCCTGTTGTTACTTTGCGTCCGCGCCCCAGATCCGGAGACGGGCTTCCGGCGCGACGTACATGTTGGCGCCTTCCTCAACGGCGTAGGTCTCATAGAACTCATCCATCATCTGGGAATTGACGTTCACCCGGATATACTGGGCGGGATGCGTGTCGATCGCCATCACCACCATGGCGGTATTCTGGTCGCTGGTCTGGGCATAAATCCGGGCAAAGGCTCCGAAGAACGGCTCCATATCCTGATAACCGAGGGCCCTTGCGTAAGCAAGCGCCAGCTGAACCCCGACCAGGTCCGCCGCGGCTTCCGCCTTCAGCATATCTCCGTTTTCATAGACGCCTGGCAGCACTTCCAGGGTGTTGTAATAATCAACCACTTTCTGTACCAGCGCAAGGAAGGCTGTCTCGTCTGCCTCCGTGAACAGGGGGGTGGGTGCCGCCGCGGCGTCATACTGGCTGCCGAAGAAATCAAATCCATGGCAGATCTCATGGCCGATCACAGTTCCGACAACGGCGAGCAGCTCAATTTCGGGTTTGTCATCCGTGTATTTCCCGCCGGTCAGATAGCCGGGCAGAATGTTGATGGAATTGCTGGCGGGATCATAGAAGGCGTTGGTCATGGTAGGCGCCATCACGTCCCATACCATCCGTGCAAGGCCGGGCGTACCGATCAGGGCATTGTCGGTTTCGTTCCGCCAGGCTTTGATCCTCAGATAGTTGCCCTGCAGGGTACCGCCCTCCTCGCTGGTCAGCAGGGAAAGCGTGCTGTAATCCCGGTATCCGCCTTCTGGTTCCAGGATGTTCAGCTTCATACTGTCGATCTTGGCGATCGCCCGTGTGCGGGCGTCCTCGCTGATCCACGTGGTTTCACTGATCAGGCCGCGCAGTTCGGTCAGCAGGCCCTTGGCCATCGTTGTCATGCGTTCTTTTGCCGTGTCTCCCAGAACCCTTTCCGCATACAGCTTGGCCGCCAGCGGGCTGAAAGTCTGCGCGCTGGAACAGACATTCCAGGCGCTCGCTTCCGGCGTTTCCGCGGCTCCGCCGAGCGCTGTGAGCTGTTCATTGTAACCGGTACGGTCAAGATAGGGCATGCATTCCAGCGTGATCTTCGCGATAATCAGCTCGCGCAGGCTGCGCATGTTCTCTTCTGTCCAGGCTTCATCCAGCGCGATCAGCCACTGGGGCGCAATGATCACATAGCGTTCCGACTGGTCCTTGCCGAACTTCTTCAGGGTTTCCTTCAGGGGGAAATGCGGGCAGTACGCGGCCAGTTCGTCCAGCGTCAGGGATTTGGAATCCTTCGCGTAGGCGCCGTACTCCTTCGCCATGTAATGTACGGAGGAATCCGCATACACAGCCCATGCGCGTTCCGTTGCGATCCTGCTCATAGCCGACGCAATGGCGTCCTCCTGGCTTTGACCGGCCATCATATAGGCGAGCACCATGGTCTGATACTTTTCACCCATGGCGGCAATCTTTAACTGCCGCTCCTGGTCATCCTTCGGCTCGTCATAGGTGGCCGGCTCATCGCTGAAGGTCAGATTGGCTGAGATAATGACGCAGTTTGTTCCGGTTGCGAAATCATTGCCAACATACAGATTCAGGAAGGGACTGAAAGGAAAATCCTCCGCCAGGATTGCTTCTTCCAGCTGCTCCAGCGTTTCCGCCTGCCCCAGTCCGGTTAGGTACGGGATCAGTTCTTCCAGTCCGTTTCCCTTTTTCCGGGTTTCAAAATCAAGGGCCTGCTCATAGAAGATGCGCAGTTGTTCCACAGCGGGATCCTTAAGGGACTCATCTGCTAACGCGTCTTTCACGGCTTCCTGAATGTCCGTGGTGCCGCCCATGACGGCGTTGACCGCGGCGTCCTGATGCGCTGCAATGAAGTCATAATTGTAATAGGAATACAGGTCATCTTTCGCTTCCGCCGCGCTGTCCGGCAGATTCCCGATGACGGTGATATTGTACCAGGGTTTGCCGAAGAGTTCGGCAGGAGCGGGCTGCGCTTCCGCCAGTGCGCCGGTGGCCATCACCGCAACCAGCAGCATGGCTGTAAGGATAGCAAACCAACGTTTCATGCGTTTCATAAGAATCCCCTTTCAAAAAGCATTTATTTAGTTTTGTCGATTCCGGCGGCTCCTGCCGCACGTCTGATTTGGCTGTATTGTAACAGACAAGGCGTTACAAAAGCGTTACATGTTGCCCGGATAAATAAAAATATGCAGTTTTATGGTTCTGTTAAGTCAATTTCGGCAGCAGCTTTTATCAACAGTTCAGGCAAACAACCGGTTATGCTGCGCGTAAATCCTGATAACAGGAATCCTCCGTCCCATGCCGAAATATATAACAATCACTTTCAGGTGATGATCCCGAATGATATTCTGAGTCAGAACCTTCGTCTCATCAGTGGGACGAGGAGTCTGGATAAGATAGCCACTGGCGTTGTAAGCTTCGCCGGTTGAAAGGATGTTCCAGATAGCGGTCAGGAGCATCTTGCAAATAGCGATCATGGCTTTCTTGTGACCACGATGGGATTTAATACGGCGATAACGTTCTGTAAACTCCGGATGATTTTTGGAGCCAATCAGAGCGTTGGCAATCTGGACAAGAAGCGGCTTGAGATAACAGCCAGCCTGAGAGATACGGGTTGACTTCACATGCTTGGCGCTCTTGTCATTCCTGGGGCAGCAGCCAGCCCAGGAAACGAGATTCTTGGCTGTAGGAAACACGGACATATCGCTGCCGATTTCCGAAAGGATCAGGATTGCAGTCATCGGATCCTTATTCATACCAGGAACGGTACGAATCAGATCG
>JBGUHQ010000041.1:0-4303 GCA_045112195.1 Christensenellales bacterium
CCCCCCCCCCCCCCCCCCCCCCCCCCCACCCCCCCCCCCCCCCCCACTTCCAACTTATCTGTTATTTTCCGAATCTGCGGTTAAGCAGGCGGCCGCTCAGGAAGATCAGGAATCCGCCGAGCAGGACCAGCCCGCCGAGCAGCAGGATTGCTGAAGAGGTGAGCGGAACCAGGAAGAAAATGCGGCCCAGCAGTAAATAAGCGAGGATAAACGCCGCAGCAACCACAGCCAGGAGGATCCGCCGAACCCGGTTGAAGGGAATGCAGGTGCGCAGCAGCACCATCCAGCAGACCGAACCGGCGGCTAACGTAGCGATTGTGCTGCAAAGATCCCGGGACCAGCCGGCCCATGTCATCGCCATGGCAATTGAAGCGCAGAGAGCGGCGGCAATGCCGCCAGGGAGGGCGCGGAGAAGCACCGTTTTAAGAAAACTTCCGCGGATGCGTTCACCACTTGGTTCCAGAGCGAGCATGAAGCCTGGAATACCGATCATCAGCGATGAAATCAGGGTCAGTTGGATGGGCTGAAACGGATAGGCGGATGTCAAAACCAGCATCAGGATGCTAAGCAGGAAACTGAAGATCGTCTTTGTCAGGAACAGAGAAGCGGTACGCGTAATGTTGTTGATCACCCTTCGGCCTTCCAGCACAATGTCCGGCAAAACACTGAAATCGGAAGAAAGCAGCGTCAGCTGCGCTGCGTTTTTCGCTGCGTCCGCGCCGCCTGCCATCGCAATGGAACAGTCGGCTGTTTTCAGCGCCGGAATATCGTTTACGCCGTCTCCCGTCATCGCGACGTTGTGTCCTTTCTGCTTCAGGGCCAGCACCAGGTCCTTTTTCTGCTCCGGTGTGACCCGGCCAAAAACAGAATAGCGGTCGCATGCGGCTTCCAGATCCTTCTCCGTTTTCAGAGTGGAAGCGTCCACACAGCGGTCCCAGGTTGAGAGCCCGGCCCGTTTGGCAATCATAGATACGGTCAGGGGATTGTCGCCTGATATGATTCGGATATCCACGTCCTGTTCCCTGAAATAGCGGAGCGTTTGATCCACACACGGACGAAGCTGATCGGTCAGGACGCACAGGCCGCAAACGGCGCGGACAGGCGGAACGGCATCAGGCGTCACCAGCCCCTGCGCTTCCGCCAGCACAAGCACCCGTTTTCCTTCGGCGGCTGTCTCTTCGACCTGCTTTCTCAGCTCCGGCGAATATCGATCTGCAAGGACAAATTCCGGTGCGCCGAGGATCAGCGCCGTACCGTCATAGAAGGTGACGGCTGATTTTTTTCGTTCGGAGGAGAAGGGAAGGATTGCCCGGGGCTTTTCAGTTCCGGGCGTGATCTTTTCACGTAAAGCGTTCAGAGTCGGACTGCTTTCATCGAAAGCGCCGAGCAGACGGCTGATTCCCTTCTCCACATCGGTTTCTGACCAGTCCACGCCAACGACGGATTCAAGTTCCATGGTGCCTGTTGTAATGGTGCCGGTCTTATCCAGACACAGGACGTCGGCCCTGGCCAGGGTTTCGATGCCGGAAAGTTCCTGAACGAGCGTTTTACGACGCCCCAGTTTAATGACACCGACAGCCATGGCGACACTGGTCAGCAGAATGAGGCCTTCCGGAATCATGCCGATCATGGCCGCTACGGAAGAGGGAACAGCCTCTGAAACAGGGATGTGCCCAATCAGATATTGCTTCAGGAACAACAGAATACCGAGAGGAACAAGCACCATGGAATCAAAACGGATCAGCCGGTTCAGATCCATCATCAGCCGGGACGCGGGGCGGGCTTCTTTCCGCGCTTCAGCTGTCAGACGCCCGGCATAGCTTTCATCGCCGACATAGACGAGCTGGGCAGTCAGCCGTCCTTCCGTGATATAGGAACCGGAATACAGCCAACTGTTTACTTGCTTCGGTATAGCACGGCTTTCTCCGGTCAGCAGGGATTCCATCGCGGAGCCGCTGCCTTCGATGACAACGGCGTCGGCGACTACCTGGTCTCCGCCGCGGAGGATGACCAGATCGCCTTTGACTGTTTCCTCCGGCTTGAGAGACAATTCCCTGTTTTCCCGCAACACATGGACGGACGGCGTATTCAGCAGCTTCAGCGCGGAGATTGTCTTCCGGGCACGGTATTCCTGCACAGCGCCGATCAGAATATTAGCGATGATTACCGAAATAAACAACATATTCCGGTAGCTTCCGACCAGCAGCAGACAGAGCGCCAAACTGAAGTTCAGCAGGTTGAAGAGCGTAAAAAGATGGCGCACCAGAATCCCGGACAGCGACCGTTGGTCCGGATCGGCCATCAGGTTGCCAAGGCCAGCCTGTCTGGCTGTTTCTGCCTGTTCGGAAGTCAAGCCGGACGGATCCGTGAAGATAAAATCTTCCGGAAGCTCATTGGGCAGAGCAAGGTCTTTTCTCATTTCATGCCTTTCATAAGCCAGTATTTATGCCAAAAAATGCTTGCTTTTTCAAATGCGTTGTGATAGAATACGCACGTTGTCGAAAGACAGCATGCTGATATAGCTCAGTCGGTAGAGCGCATCCTTGGTAAGGATGAGGTCGCCGGTTCGAATCCGGCTATCAGCTCCATCGCTCTCGAGCACGTTGTATCAATGGGCCCGGGGGTTTTTCTTTTACCATCGCGAGGGTGATTTTGGGCGACCTCGCGATTTTTTTGTCAACGAACTTGTTCAAAAAAAGCACCTCAGGGCGTTGATTTACAACGGTTTGCAGCGTGTCAACGAATGTCACATTTTGGCCGTGGCTTGGTTTTTTTGGTCAAAACAGAACACGATTTTACGTTGTCGGATTATTCATTTTTTGCTGATTGATCTTTTGTTCGACGACCTCTTTTTAACGTTTTTCGGGCGACCTCGTTTGTGGAAGGGTTATTGTTGTCAATGCAAAAGGCCTGGAGATAGGCTTCCAGGCCTTTTATATCAACGCGTTCAGCTCTATGTTGTTTGTCACAAGACCGCTGCGGAGAGAAGATCCGGACGGTATTTAACATATTTTCTTTCCGTGGTTTCTGTCTTTGCGTGACCCAGGAGGCGGGCGACAACATCCAGCGGGATGCCGCTCTCACGCCATTCTGTGGCGCAAGTGTCACGGAAATCATGTGCTGTTACGTTTTTGATATCAAAGCGCGTTCTGATCTTTTCAAATACCCTGCGGGCTTCTGAATAGCTCAGAGGCGTTTCTCCGGTCGGATCTTTATCCGATGCAAGGATAAATCCTTTAGACCGGCATTCCTCAATAAGGTCCTTCAGTTCCTGTTTATAAGGAACGATCCGATTACTGGTTTTGGTCTTCGTTGTTTTGATCAGCGGGGCGTTTCGCTTGGGATGGACCACCGCACGTTGGATGGTGATCCAGTCGTTGTTAATGTCCTCCCATTTCATGCCGAGGACTTCTTCAAAGCGCATGCCGGTGTAGGAGAGAAGAGCAACCATCAGTTTTTCTTTCCTGGATAGTGTAGATGCTTCCAGACGGATCTGCTGCATCTTTTCTTTCGGAATGGCTTTATGGGAAACAGTATCCCTTCCACCGATTTCGATGTACTTGCTGTGCAGAGGATTCCGGTCGATCAGTCGGTCTTCCACAGCGGCTTCAAAAACAGGATTGATAATGTTCTTGATTTTCAGAATCGTTTCCCTGGCATATTTATTGTTCAGGCCGTTAAACCAGCCTTGCAACTCCTGGGAGGTGATTGTGTTGATCCTCCGATTGCCGAATACAGGAAGAATGTGTTTCTTCATCAGTCTTTCCCGATTGACAATAGTGGTTTCTACTTGCTTTTGCTTATAAGTGCTGTAGAATTGCCGCATATAGTCTTTCAGGAGAGGAGATTCATCTCCGGTGTCGGTCCATTCGATCAAACCTTCATTGACAAGTATCCGGACATAATTATCGAACAGTTGTTGCATGTTTCCGCCGGTTACCCATCTTTCTTTCCCGTTGATCATTATCCGTTCACGTAATCTCTTTGGCATATCATCATCTCCTTCAGATATGCCAATCGTTATTCCGGTTCTGTTTTCAAGGTTCAAGCGACGAATCATTTCTTCTGCAGTACGGGTGGCGACATCCTGTGCCAGTGTTTTCATCTGCGTCTGAGCGGAATCCGTCTTTTTTGTATCGCGAGTACTCATTGCTTCAGTACTCCTCCCCATTATACGACCCGAACGCAGGTATGACAAGGCGAACAAACCTTGTTCGGTCGTGTATTGGGAACCGGGGAAATATTGTTTTCAGTAAGAAAGGGCCCTTTTCTCGGCTGGAACAATATCACTGGCTCCGAGCGT
>JBGUHQ010000042.1:0-46433 GCA_045112195.1 Christensenellales bacterium
CCGATGTTTACATGGGGCTTTGTCCGTTCATAACGTCCTTTTGCCATTGTTATAAACCTCCTTAATTGGTCTGATCATTCATAATTATGAATCTTGAATTCTTAATTACAAATTTTTGTCAGTCTCCGCTCTTTTTGCCGATGATCTTTTCTGCGACGGATTTCGGTACTTCCTCGTAATGGTCAAACTGCATGGTGAACATGCCGCGGCCTTGTGTACGGGAACGAAGATCTGTCGTGTATCCGAACATCTCGCTCAGCGGAACATACGCATGGATGATCTGGTCCTGGCCGCGCACTTCCGTGCCTTCGACCCGGCCGCGGCGGCTGGACACATTGCCCATCACGTCGCCGAGGTACGTATCGGGAACGATGATCTCCACTTTCATCATGGGCTCCATCAGGCAGGGATCCGCCTTGCGGACAGCTTCCTTGAAAGCCATGCTCGCGGCGATCTTGTATGCCATTTCGGAGGAGTCCACTTCGTGATAGGAACCGTCCGTAACCGCCGCTTTGAAGTTCACAACCTCGTAGCCGGCGATCGCGCCGCTCTTGGCAGCTTCCTGGATGCCTTGGTCGATCGGTCCGATGAATTCCTTCGGAATCACGCCGCCGACGATCCGGCTCTCGAACTCGTAGCCCTTGCCGGGTTCCTGGGGTTCGATCTCGATCCAGCAGTGGCCGTACTGGCCGTGTCCGCCGGTCTGCCGGACATAACGTCCCTCAGCCTTGGCGGGCTTGCGGATGGTTTCCTTATAGGTGACCTGGGGCTTGCCCACGGTCGCCTCGACCTTGAACTCGCGCAGCAGGCGGTCCACAATGATCTCCAGGTGGAGTTCGCCCATGCCGGCGATGATGGTCTGTCCTGTCTCCTGGTTGGTGTAAGTCTTGAAAGTCGGATCCTCTTCAGCAAGGCGCTGAAGCGCGTAGGTCATCTTTTCCTGACCGGCTTTGGTCTTGGGCTCGATGGCTACTTCAATCACGGGATCCGGGAAAACCATGCTTTCCAGGATAATCTGATGATTCTCATCGCAAAGGGTATCGCCTGTCGTGGTGTCTTTCAGACCTACGGCGCCGGCGATCTCACCGGTATAGATGCTTTCAACCTCTTCCCGGTGATTGGCATGCATCAGCATAATGCGGCTGATGCGTTCCCGTTTCTGCTTCGTGGAATTCATCACATAGTTTCCGGCGCTCAGCTTTCCGCTGTATACACGGAAGAACGCCAGTTTGCCGACAAACGGATCAACCATGATCTTGAACGCCAGTGCGGAGAACGGTTCGTCATCGGAAGGATGGCGTTCCATTTTCTTTTCCGGATTGTCAGGATCGGTGCCTTCAATCGCGGGAATATCCAGCGGGCTCGGCATGTAATCGATCACTGCGTCCAGCAGCGGCTGCACGCCTTTGTTGCGATAGCTGGTACCGCACAGAACAGGGTTCATCGAGCAGTCGATGGTGCACTTGCGGATGGCGCTGCGTATCTCTTCCTCGGTCAGCTCTTCCCCTTCCAGGAATTTCTCCATCAGGGTATCGTCCGTTTCAGCTACTTTTTCGATCAGGTTGGCGCGGTATTCGTCAGCGATTTCCTGCATATCCGCGGGGATATCTTCGTCGCGAACGTCCTGTCCGAGATCGTCATAGTAGATCTCAGCGCGCATACGTACCAGATCGATAATGCCGCGGAAGGTGTTTTCCTTGCCGATCGGCAGCTGGATCGGAACGGCGTTGGCACCGAGGCGGTCCTTCATCATATCAACCACGCGGAAGAAGTCCGCGCCTGTGATATCCATCTTGTTGACATAGGCCATACGGGGAACCCGGTAGGTCTCCGCCTGTTTCCAGACGGTCTCGCTCTGCGGCTCCACACCGCCTTTGGCACAGAAGACGCTTACGGCGCCGTCCAGTACGCGAAGGCTGCGTTCCACTTCGACCGTAAAGTCTACATGGCCGGGCGTGTCAATGATGTTGATCCGATACTGCTTGTTGGTATTGGCCGGATCATGCGGATCGTGCCAGAAGCAGGTGGTGGCAGCAGATGTGATCGTGATGCCGCGTTCCTGTTCCTGGGCCATCCAGTCCATGGTGGCCGTACCTTCATGCGTCTCGCCGATGCGGTGATTCTTGCCCGTGTAGAACAGGATCCGCTCGGTGGTTGTCGTTTTTCCGGCATCGATATGAGCCATAATACCGATGTTCCGGACTCTGTCTAGTGGATGGCTTCTGGGCATACTGGGCAATTGCTCCTTTCAACAGCTGCTTGAATGATGCAGGTGAAATGCCTATTACCAGCGGTAATGAGCGAATGCCTTGTTTGCTTCGGCCATGCGGTGCATTTCTTCCTTGCGCTTCACTGCGGCGCCGGTATTATTGGAAGCGTCCAGCAGTTCGCCGGCCAGGCGTTCAGCCATGGTCTTCTCACCGCGTTTCCGGGCAAAGTCAACGATCCAGCGCAGGGCCAGGGTCTGACGGCGCTCGGGACGGATTTCAATAGGTACCTGATAGGTGGCGCCGCCGACACGGCGGGCTTTGACTTCCAGCTGCGGAGCGACGTTGTTCAGGGCTTCCTGGAAAACGTCCGTGGCAGCCTTGCCGGTCTTTTCGGCAACGGCTTCAAAAGCCTGGTAGCAGACGTTCTGCGCGACTCCGCGCTTTCCGTCCAGCATGATCTGATTGATAAGTTTGGTAACTACCGTGGTTCCGTAAACGGGATCCGGCAGCACTTCACGTTTCGGTACAAAACCGCGACGGGGCATAGGTTTCCCTCCTCAATTGATAATCCTGATGTAAGTGTTCTGCTCCCTCTCCTTCCGGCCCTGTGTCAGCATCACACGGCCCCGGTCACGTAACAGACCGGCCGGTTTCCTCCGCCTGTTTCCTGCACTCCCGTCATTCCTGTTCCGAAGAACAACGGATTGTCAGGTGCGGATCATCACCGTTTCAGGCTGCGTCGGCAGCGTAATGGCTTACTTCTTCGGGCGCTTTGCGCCATACAGGGAACGCGCCTGCATCCGCTTGGCCACACCGGCGGTATCCAGAGCACCGCGGATGATGTGATAACGAACGCCGGGCAGGTCCCGCACACGGCCGCCGCGGATCAGCACAACGCTGTGTTCCTGCAGGTTGTGGCCGATACCGGGGATGTAGCAGGTACCTTCGATAGAGTTCGTCAGGCGGATTCTCGCGATTTTCCGCAGAGCAGAATTAGGCTTCTTGGGCGTCTGTGTTTTGACGCTCAGGCACACACCGCGCTTCTGGGGGCATCCCTGAAGAATCGGAGCGGTGGGCTTTTTGGTCGCCCGTTCACGGCCCTTACGGACAAGCTGATTAATTGTGGGCATTAGAGCACCTCCTGAATGATATCCTTAAGATCCCGCAACCCTCAGGATCCAAAAGGCATTGTATTACTTGAGCAGACCGGCGGCGGCGGTGGGTACGTCCACCCCGCAGATCATCCCAAGTTCTTTCATGGACGCGGCCCTTACACAGGGAATCCCGGCCTCTTCGGCGCTCCGGACCACCTGCTGGTAGATAAAAGTATCCGCGTCGCTGCAGACATATACCCTCGCGACAGTTCCGGCCTTCAGCGCGCGGAGCACCTGCTTCGTTCCGACAACCTTCCGGCTGCCGGCCGCTTTCAGCATCTCCATGCGTTTCAGACCTCCTTCCGCGTCGGGTTCCGGCGCCTTCAAAAAGGGCGCACTTCACCCGGAGCATACTGCAACTCGACTATCATATCATTGTTGTAAAGGCTTGTCAACGTTTTATTCTCTGTTATTTTGTACATGGCAGACAGTCTCCCGGCCTGTGTCCGCCCGGTGTCATTTCGCCGTGATCGCTACCCGCTCGCACAGCCAGTACTCTCCGTCCGTAACCAGGTGGGTAAACTGAGCCCCCGCATAAGTATACACGGCCGGCAGTTTTCGGTTGAACAGCCAGATCTGTCCGCCGTCTTTTCTTCCTTCCGTCGAAGTCACAATCGCCAGTTTTGCTCCCATGGCTTCAAAGAATGGAGTATACATTTCTGTTTTGGCGTGATGGGGATACTTGACGATATCACACTTCAGCAGTTCGGGATCAATGCGGTTGAACATGGCAACCTGCCCCGGCTGTTCCATATCCGCCATAAACAGGATCGCCCGCTGTCCGTAGGTAATCCGGGTTACGGCGCTCTGATTGTTCATGTCCAGGTTCTGCTCGCTGTTTTTCAGAAACAGGAGTTCAACCGCGCCGTCGCCCATGGTGAAGCGATCCCCGTCAGCGTATTCCTTCACGGGAATATGACGTTCTTCCGCGACCTGGATCAGTTTCAGCCCGCTGGATGTCAGATCCGGGGAAAAGCAGATTCTGACCTCGCTGACCTTGGCCGTGTCGTCCGTCGCAGCCAGGCCGTTGATATGGTCATGATGCAGATGAGAAGTGAACAGCCTGTCGATCTTTTCGATTCCGAGCTGGCGCAAAAGGCGCGCCCCACGGGCGCCGGCCTTTTCGTCTCCGCAGTCGATCAGCCATACTTCCCCGTCGTAGATCAGAACCGCCTCGTCAGCATCAGTGATGTTCGGGAACCAGATTTCAAACAGTTTTCTGTCCGGAAGAAAAGAAAAATAAGGATAGAGGTCGGGCTGGTGAGTATGATCCACAACCGTTTCCGTGGGTACTGCTGTCGGCGCAGGTGTAGGCCTTCCGTCCGGATTTGCGGCGGGCGGTTCCGGTGAAGGAGGAACCGTTCCCTCTGCTGCTCCCGCGCACAGCGGCAGAGCTATCATCAGGATCAGGGTCAGGATTACAGCCCGGAACAGTCCTCTGAGTCTCACTTCGTATTCCTTCCTATTTAAATATATAGAATATGCTTAATTATGGACAAAATATCGTTGACTTTCGTTCGACGCTATGTTAAAATTTATAATTGCATCAGTATCGTCTTGATGCCTGGTTAAGCCTGCGGACTTCCTTATTTTACACACCTTCCGTGTGAAACGCAAGTCCGTTTTTACCGGTTATTTGGACGTATCTGGTCGGACAAAATAAGGGGTGATTTCATAACATGGTGCACGAGGTCCACATGGGGAAGCTCCGGGAACGTATGAGCTTCTCACGCATTGATGAAGTTCTTGAGATGCCCAATCTGATTGAGGTACAGAAGAACTCCTATCAGCGCTTTCTCGATACCGATCTGCGCGAAGTCCTGGCTGATGTTTCTCCCATTACCGACTATAATGGGAACCTGGTCCTGGAATTCGTGGACTATTCTCTGGATGAGCCGAAAAACTCCATTGCCCGCTGCCGTGAACGGGATATCACTTACGCGGCGCCGCTGAAGGTTTTCGTCCGCCTGAAGAACAAGGAGACCGGTGAAATCAAGGAATCTGACGTTTTTATGGGCGACTTTCCCCTCATGACCGACCATGGCACCTTTATCATCAATGGTGCCGAACGCGTGATTGTCAGCCAGCTGGTTCGTTCGCCTGGCGTCTATTTTGACGTCGCTTACGACAAAGCCGGCAAAAAGCTTTACTCTTCCCAGATCATCCCGAACCGCGGTGCCTGGCTCGAATACGAGACTGACTCCAACGACGTGCTCTGGGTTCGTATTGACCGTGCCCGCAAACTGCCCATCACCGTGATTATCCGTGCGCTCGGATACGGTTCCGACGCTGAAATCATCGAACTCATGGGTGAAGACGAACGTCTCATGGCCACCATTCAGAAAGGTGACAACGCCAAGACGAGAGAAGAAGGCCTTATTGAGATCTATAAGCGCCAGAAGCCCGGCGAGCCCGCCAGCCTCGAAAGCGCCACCAATCTCTTCCATTCCCTCTTCTTTGATCCCAAGCGTTATGACCTGATGCGCGTCGGCCGCTATAAATATAATAAGAAGCTTTCCATCGCCACCCGGATCCATAACCATGTGGCGGCGGAGGATATCATCAATCCTCAGACCGGCGAAGTCATGATCAAAAAGGGCGATTCCATTCCACTGGATGTGGCGCGTGAGATCCAGAACGCTGGCGTGAACTCTGTCCTGCTGGATTGTGACGGCCAGATCCGCAAGGTGGTCGGCAACAACTTTGTCGATGCTTCCGCCTATCTGCCTTTCAATCCGAAGGATGCCGGCATCCTGGAGATGGTCCACCTGCCTACCCTGAAGCAGATCATGGCTTCCGTTGAGCCGGATCAGCTTTTCGATGCCGTGAAGGAAAATGTCGCCGAGCTTGTGCCGAAGCACATCATCCCCGACGATATCATTTCCTCTGTCAACTATATGCTCGGCTTGCCCTATGGCATCGGTTCCACGGATGACATCGACCATCTGGGCAACCGCCGCCTGCGCAGCGTCGGCGAACTCCTTCAGAACCAGATCCGTATCGGTCTGAGCCGTCTGGAGCGTGTGGTCCGTGAGCGGATGTCCATCCAGGATTCCACTGACATCAAGCCCGGTGACCTGATCAACATCCGTCCGGTAAGCGCAGCGATCAAGGAGTTCTTCGGATCCTCCCAGCTGTCCCAGTTCATGGACCAGCCCAACCCGCTGGCTGAACTGACCCATAAGCGCCGTCTGAGCGCTCTGGGACCCGGCGGTCTGAACCGCGACCGTGCCTCTTTCGAGGTCCGCGACGTGCACTACAGTCACTATGCCCGCATCTGCCCGATCGAGACGCCTGAAGGCCCGAACATCGGTCTGATCGGTTCGCTGGCCACCTATGCCCGCATCAATGAATACGGTTTCATTGAGGCCCCCTATCGCCGCGTGGACAAGGAACACGGCAAGGTCCTCGACGAGATCGATTACATGACCGCTGACGAGGAAGACCTCTACAAGGTTGCCACCGCCAACGAGCCCCTGAACGCTGATGGCACCTTCGTGCAGGATCGCATCACCGTCCGTGACAAGGCCGAAATCATCGAAGTGCCTGTGTCCCAGGTTGACTTCATGGACGTCAGCCCGCGCCAGGTCGTTTCCGTGGCCACCGCCATGGTTCCCTTCCTTGAGAACGACGACGCCACCCGCGCCCTGATGGGTTCCAACATGCAGCGCCAGGCTGTGCCGCTGCTGGTTCCCGAAGCACCCCTCGTTGCCACCGGTATGGAATACCGCGCCGCCCACGACTCCGGCGTTGTCATCCTGGCGAAGGAAGACGGTGTCGTGGAAAAAGTGGACGCCACCCAGATCATCATCCGGGACAACTTCGGTGAGCGCCACACCTACAACCTGACCAAGTTTGCCCGCTCCAACCAGTCCACCTGCATCAACCAGCATCCGGTGGTCTCCGCGGGCCAGAAGATCGAAGCCGGCGACCTGCTGGCGGACGGTCCTTCCACCGAAAAGGGAGAGATCGGCCTGGGCCGCAACGCTCTGATCGGTTTCATGACCTGGGAAGGCTACAACTATGAAGACGCTGTCCTGCTGAGCGAGAAACTGGTCAAGGAAGATATCTACACCTCGATTCACATCGAGGAGTTTGAATCCGAAGCCCGCGAAACCAAGCTCGGACCGGAAGAAATCACCCGCGACATCCCGAACATCTCCGATGACGCTGTCAAGGATCTGGATGAAGGCGGTATCGTCCGCATTGGTGCGGAAGTCCATGCCGGTGACATTCTGGTCGGCAAGGTCACCCCGAAGGGTGAAACCGAGCTGACCGCTGAAGAGCGCCTCCTGCGCGCCATCTTCGGTGAAAAGGCCCGTGAGGTCCGGGACACCTCCCTGCGCGTACCCCATGGCGAAGGCGGTATCGTGGTTGATGTCAAGGTCTTCACCCGCGAAAACAAAGATGAACTCTCCCCCGGCGTCAACCAGATGGTCCGGATCTATATCGCCCAGAAGCGGAAAATCTCCGTCGGCGATAAGATGGCCGGCCGTCACGGCAACAAGGGCGTCGTTTCCCGCATCCTGCGTGAAGAGGATATGCCCTTCCTTCCGGACGGCACACCCCTGCAGATCGTGCTGAATCCGCTGGGCGTTCCTTCCCGTATGAATCTCGGTCAGGTGCTTGAAGTGCACCTCGGCCTGGCCTGCCGGGCACTGGGCTGGCACATTGCCACCCCCGTCTTCGACGGTGCCACCTATGAGGAGATCCTGGAGCACCTCGAATTGGCCGAAAAGAAGATGGCCGCGCCCGAAGATGAGAACGATCCTCATGTGAATGAATATCACTTCCACAATGGCAAGCCTCTGCGCCTGGATCTGGACGAAGAAGGCAAAGCGCTCTTCCGTCAGGGCAAGATCCGCGTGCGCGACGGCCGCACCGGTGACTACTTCGAGAATCCTGTTACCGTTGGTATCATGTACTTCCTGAAACTGCACCACCTGGTGGACGACAAGATGCACGCCCGGTCTACCGGACCCTACAGCCTTGTTACGCAGCAGCCTCTGGGCGGTAAAGCCCAGTTCGGCGGTCAGCGTTTCGGGGAAATGGAAGTCTGGGCGCTGGAAGCCTACGGTGCTGCCAACACCCTGCAGGAAATCCTGACCGTGAAGTCCGACGATACTGTCGGCCGCGTCAAGACCTACGAAGCGATCATTAAGGGACAGAACATTCCCAACCCCGGCGTACCGGAAAGCTTCAAGGTTCTCCTGAAGGAAATGCAGGCTCTGAGCCTCGATATCCGCGTGCTCGACGCTGCCCGGAACGAAATCGAGATTCCCGAGCTCGATCCCGAGGATATGCCGCAGCCTGAAACCATGCGCGCGAATCTCCTCGGCAAGACAGAAGCGGATGACGAACCGATTGCCGCTGAAGAGAGCGAAGAGCTTGAGCAGGCCGCTGACGAAGCCTTCAGCATGTCCGAAGACGATCTGTCTTTCGGTGCGGATGAAGATTCCGCTGCGGATGCCGATGACTTCTCCGTCTCTGATGAGAATGCGGAAGACCTTGAAGACTTCAGCGTGGATGATCTGTCAGACCTTGACCTTGACGATGATATTTAATCGAAGGGAGTGTGCCCCTTTTGTTCGAACTTTCTAATCTTGACTCCATTCAGATCGGTATGGCCTCTCCGGAGCAGATCCTCGCGTGGTCTCACGGTGAAGTCACCAAACCCGAAACCATTAACTACCGCACGCTGAAGCCCGAACGGGACGGTCTGTACTGCGAACGCATCTTCGGACCCACCAAGGACTGGGAATGTAACTGCGGTAAGTATAAACGGATCAAGTTCAAGGACAAGGACAAGATCTGTGACAAGTGCGGCGTGCAGGTCACCCGGGCCAAGGTCCGCCGTGAGCGCATGGGCCATATCCAGCTGGCGGCTCCTGTCAGCCACATCTGGTATTTCAAGGGCATTCCCAGCCGGATGGGTATGCTGCTGGATATCTCTCCCCGCAACCTGGAAAAAGTACTCTATTTCGCCAATTTCATCGTGCTCGATCCCGGCAACACCGAGGAAACGGGCCTGAAGCGCCTTGAGCTGATTAACGACGCCCGCTACCGTGAAGTCGAAGCGAAGTGCGGCAAAGGATCCTTCGTCGCCAAAATGGGCGCAGAAGCTGTTCAGGATCTGCTCATGGAGCTCGATCTGGACAAGCTCTCCGCTGATCTGAAGGCTGAGATCGCCCAGCTGACCGAAAAAGAGCGCGACCGTGAAACCGAAGGCCAGAAGCGTGCCCGTGCCGTCAAACGGCTTGAGGTTGTCGAATCCTTCCGTACCAGCCACAATAAGCCCGAGTGGATGATCCTCACCGTGGTGCCGGTCATTCCCCCGGATCTCCGTCCCCTGATCCAGCTGGACGGCGGCCGTTTCGCCACCTCCGACCTGAACGATCTGTATCGCCGGGTCATCAACCGCAACAACCGCCTGAAGAGATTGCTGGAGCTGGGCGCCCCGGACATCATCGTCCGCAACGAAAAACGTATGCTGCAGGAATCTGTGGACGCCTTGATCGACAACGGCCGCCGCGGTCGTCCGGTCACCGGTCCCGGAAACCGTGCCCTGAAGTCCCTGTCGGATCTGCTCCGCGGTAAGCAGGGCCGTTTCCGTCAGAACCTGCTGGGCAAGCGCGTTGACTATTCCGGCCGCAGCGTTATCGTCGTCGGCCCCGAACTTAAGCTTTACCAGTGCGGCCTGCCGAAGGAAATGGCGCTTGAGCTGTTCAAGCCCTTCGTCATGGAGCGCCTGGTTACCCTGAAGCTCTCCCATAATGTCAAGTCCGCTAAGCGTGCAGTCGAAAAGATCCGGCCCGAGGTCTGGGACATTCTGGAAGAAGTCATCCGGGATCATCCGGTGCTGCTGAACCGTGCGCCTACCCTGCACCGTCTGGGCATCCAGGCTTTCGAGCCGATCCTGGTCGAAGGCAAGGCCATCAAGCTGCATCCCCTGGCCTGTACCGCTTTCAACGCTGACTTCGACGGCGACCAGATGGCTGTACACGTACCGCTTTCCATGGAAGCCCAGGCGGAAGCCCGCTTCCTGATGCTGGCCCACAACAATATCCTGAAACCGCAGGATGGCCGTCCTGTCATTTCTCCGTCTCAGGACATGGTTATCGGCTGCTACTACCTGACCATCGTTCATGACGGTGCCAAGGGATCCGGTCGGGTCTTCTCCTCCGAGGATGAAGCCATCATGGCTTACTCTCTCGGTCAGATTACCCTTCAGTCCCCCATCAAGGTCCGCCTGACCCGCTCCTTCGGAGAGGAAACCGGTTCCAAGCTGATCGACACCACGCTGGGCCGCCTGATCTTCAACGACGCGCTGCCGCAGGATCTTGGCTTCGTCAAGCGTGAATGCCTGGACGATATGTTCAAGCTTGAGGTAGATGAGCTGGTCGGCAAAAAGCAGCTCTCCAAAATCGTGGACCAGTGCTTCCACACCCAGGGTGAACACAGGACCGCTCAGGTGCTGGACAAGATCAAGGCGCTTGGCTTCAAGTACTCCACCATCGGCGCCATCACCGTGTCCGTCGCCGACATCAAGGTGCCTGAAGTGAAGAAGACCATGCTGGCCGATGCCGATGAGGCTGTCCGCAAGGTCAACAACATGTATCACCGCGGTCTTCTGTCCGAGGATGAGCGTTACAACCGCGTTATCAATATCTGGACCGAGTGCACCGCTAACCTGAGGAATCAGATTCTGCCGAATCTGGATACCTTCAACCCGATCCGCATGATGACCGACTCCGGCGCCCGCGGTTCTTCCGCTCAGGTGTCCCAGCTTGCCGGCATGCGCGGACTGATGGCCTCCCCTTCCGGCAAAACCATCGAGCTTCCCATTCGTGCGAACTTCCGTGAGGGCCTGACAGTGCTGGAGTTCTTCCTCTCCTCTCACGGTTCCCGGAAGTCTCTGGCTGATACCGCCCTGCGTACCGCTGACTCGGGTTATCTGACCCGCCGTCTGGTGGACGTTTCCCAGGAAGTCATCGTCCGGGAGAACGATTGTTTCGAAGCCCGCGGCGAAAAGGTCCGCGGCATCACCGTTGCCGAGCTCATGAGCGGCAAGCAGTCCATTGAATCCCTGGAAGACCGTCTCCGCGGCCGTACCGCTGCAGAAGACATCATCGATCCTGCCACCGGCGAAGTGCTTGTCCGGCTGAACGAGCCGATCGATTATAAGATGGCCCGCGAAATCGTTGCCAGGGGCATCACCAAAGCAACTGTCCGTTCAGTCCTTACCTGCCGCACTGAAAACGGCGTCTGCGCCCGCTGCTATGGCGAGAACATGGCCCACGGCGGTAAGGTGGACGTCGGTGAAGCGGTCGGCATCATTGCCGCCCAGGCCATCGGTGAACCCGGTACCCAGCTGACCATGCGTACCTTCCATACCGGCGGTATCGCAGGTGCGGACGACATTACCCAGGGTCTTCCCCGCGTCGAGGAACTGTTCGAAGCCCGCAAGCCGAAGCGTGACGCCATCCTGGCGGAGATCGCCGGCACGGTTTCCATCCAGGAAACCAAGAAGCGCCGTGAACTGGTGATCACTTCCGACGATGATCCCAAGGACACCAAGTCCTATCAGATCACCTATGGTTCCCGCCTGAAGGTTCAGGTCGGCGATCATGTGGAAGCCGGCGACGAACTGACCGAAGGTTCCGTCAATCCCCATGACCTGCTCCGGATCCTCGGTGTGAAAGCCGTTCAGGAATACCTGCTCAAGGAAGTCCTTTCCGTCTATCGCCTCCAGGGCGTCGGCGTGAGCGACAAGCATATCGAGATCATCATCCGCCAGATGCTGCGCAAGGTTCGCGTGGAAGACAACGGAGACACCGATCTGCTGACCGGCTCTCTCGTGGATATCTTCCGCTTTGAGGAAGCCAACCGGAAAGCCATTATGGAGGGCGGAACGCCGGCTATCGCCAAGCGTATCCTGCTCGGTATCACAAAGGCTTCCCTGGCCACTGAAAGCTTCCTGTCTGCCGCCTCCTTCCAGGAGACCACACGCGTGCTGACAGAAGCGGCTATCCGCGGCAAGATCGATCCGCTGATCGGCCTGAAGGAGAATGTTATCCTTGGTAAGCTGATTCCTGCCGGTACCGGCATGAAGCGCTACAAGGACATCGAGATTAAAGACTCCTATAGTTTCTGATTGTAGTAATACAAAACGGAGAGCATCTGCTCTCCGTTTTGTCATCCTGAGCGAAGTCGAAGGATCCCTTTTTATAAAATCGGCTGCCCCCATTGAGGCAGCCGATTATTCGTATTAATCCTGAATCACTCTTTCGTAAAAGTCCGAATCCTGATAATCCCGGGCAGCTCGCTCAGCGTATCCAGCGCGTGCTTGCTCGGTAGCTCTGCCATCTCCATCACGGTCACTGACATATCCTTTTTGCTCTTGTTGACCATGTTTTCGATGTTGATCCCTTCTTTGGCCGCTGCGGCGGTAATGTTGGAAATCATATTCGGGATATTCTCATGCAGCACCAGTACGCGCACCGCTTCAGGATCGCCCAGCTGAACTTCAGGATAGTTCACGCTGTTGTGAATGCTGCCGTTCTCCAGGTAATCACGGATTTCCGCCGCCGCCATCCTGGCGCAGTTCTCTTCGCTTTCCGGCGTGCTGGCTCCCAGGTGCGGTATACAGACCACCTTCTCCGCGCCGATCAGTTCATCGTTCGGGAAATCTGTCACATAGCGCTCCAGTTTGCCGCTCGCGAGAGCCGCCAGCAGGTCGGCCGTGTTTACCAGCTCGCCGCGGGCAAAGTTCAGCAGGCAGGCGCCGTCTTTCATCTTCGCAATCTTCTCCGCGTTAAAGGATCCGCGCGTCTTGTCGTTCAGCGGCATATGAATGGTGATATAATCAGCCTGCGCGATCACCTCGTCTTCCGACGCGGCGCGGTGGATAGTCGTGCTCAGGCTCCAGGCGCTCTCAACGGAGATGAAAGGGTCAAAGCCGACGACGTTCATGCCCAGGCCGCGGCTGGCCGCATTGGCCACAATAGAACCGATGGCGCCCAGGCCGATCACGCCCAGGGTCTTCCCCCGCAGTTCGGCGCCGACAAACTGGCTCTTTCCTTTTTCAACGAGCTTGGCAACTTCATCGCCCTTCCCCTTCAGGGATTTCACCCAGTCAATACCGTCGGCGATCTTCCGTCCGCTCATCATCAGTCCGGCGATCACCAGCTCGGCCACGGCGTTCGCGTTGGCTCCGGGGGTGTTGAATACCACGATGCCTTCCTTGGAGCAGCGGTCGATCGGGATGTTGTTTACGCCTGCACCGGCACGGCCGATGGCCAGCAGCTCCTTGCCGAATTCCATCTCATGCATGGCAGCGCTCCGGACCAGAATCGCGTCCGGCACCGGCTCATCTTTGCTCACCGTATACTTATCGGCACTCAGCTGGGTATGGATAATATCCGAAATTGCATTCAGCGTCTGAATTTTATACATTGTTATGTCTCCCTTTAGTCTTATCTGCTGTGACTTTGAGAACTCCTTGGATTCACATGTCATTCCGAGCGAAGTCGAGGAATCTCCCCGCCGCAGCGGATTATTCTGAATGAATCAGGCATTCTCTGCTTCAAACTTCTTCATGAAGTTTACAAGCTTCTGCACGCCTTCGATCGGCATCGCGTTGTAGATGCTGGCGCGCATACCGCCGACAGAGCGATGGCCCTTCAGGTTCACCAGTCCTTCAGCCGCGGCCGCCTTGACAAACGCGGCGTCCTTGTCGGCGTCGCCGGTGACAAAGGTGACGTTCATCCGGCTGCGGTACTTGGGCTGAGCCGTCGCTTTGAACAACTTGCTGTTGTCCAGGAAGTCATACAGCATGGCGGCCTTTTCCTTGTTCACAGCTTCAACAGCCTTCACGCCGCCGATGTCCTTCAGCCATTCAAATGTCAGGCCGGCCAGGTAGATGCCCCAGGTATTCGGTGTGTTGTACATGCTGGCCTTTTCAACCTGGATCTGCCAGTTCAGCAGCTTCGGGCAGATATCCATCGCCTTGCCTACCAGGTCGTGGCGCACAATCAGTACACAAAGTCCGCTCGGTCCGATGTTCTTCTGTGCGCCGGCATAGATAGCGCCGTATTTTGTTACGTCCATCTCTTCAGAGAGGATCATGCTGCTCGCGTCACACACGATAGGCGCCTTGCACTTGGGCAGTTCAACGAACCGGGTGCCGTAAATCGTGTTGTTCTGGGTAATATGGACGTAGTCCGCATCGTCGTCAAACTTGATGGCGTCCAGATCCGGAATATAGGTATAGACGTCTTCACGGCTGGAAGCTACGACATTCACTTCACCGTAGCGTTTTCCCTCTTCGGCAGCCAGGTGGGCAAAGTTGCCGCTGTCGATATAGTCAGCCTTTTTATTTACCATCAGGTTCAGCGGAACAGCAGAGAACTGCTGGGTCGCGCCGCCCTGCAGGAATACGACGTCATAATTCTCAGGAATATTCATCAGGTCGCGAAGATCAGCAACCGTCTTGTCGTAAATATCGGTATACATCTTACTGCGATGGCTCATTTCCATCACAGACATGCCGGTATCGCCATAGCAAACCAGGTCCTTCTGGGCTTTTTCGAGCACAGGCAGAGCCAGCTGGGAAGGTCCCGGGGAAAAGTTGTAAACACGTTCCATAATTCATCCTCCTCATTAACCGGGGCATTTCTGTCCCACAGGGTTATTTTTTAACCACGCGACAAGTATGCCATATTTCTCCAGAAAATGCAACCCAAAATGCAGTTCAAAAACAAAAGCTGTGCTCTTCAGCATAGCTTTGTAACAATAAGCAGATCTTTTTCAACTCTGAACTCTACATGCTTCCCGCCGAACTCAAACGCGTAGATCCGTTCCGGGTCGTCCTGGTATGCGGGCCGTGGGTCTTCCCTCAATACCGCCTTCAGAGCTTCCCGGTCCTCCGGGTTCATTTCCCCTGCAACCTCATCCGGGATGTAAACCTGTACCGTTCGTTTTGCCGTCCGGTCGGTAAATCCGCCTGTTGCTTCCGGTCTGCAGTCCGCATAGGGCAAATACGGCTTGATGTCGTAGATCGGTGTACCGTTCATCAGATCCGCACCGGCCACCTTCATCACTGTGCCGTCCTTTCCTTTCTCAACGCCCAGCAGCCTGACGCAGCTCAGACCGATTGCGTTTGGCCGGTACGGTGACCGTGTCGCAAACACGCCGATCCTTTGGTTCCCTCCGAGCCGGGGAGGCCGGACCGTTGGAGACCATTCTTCCCTTTCCGCCCGGTCAAAAGCCCAGATCAGCCACAGATGGGAGAACTCCTCAATACCCCTCAGTGCTTCGGCGACCCGATACTCCGGCTCAAACACGATTGTGGAGATTACTTCCTCAACCAGCCCGCTCTGTCTGGGCACACCGAACTTTCCATCATATGCGTTTCTGATTCTGGCGATGATTTTCATATTTCTCCGCTTTCGATGATGTTCGCAAACTGTTGGATTCCGTGTAGATTATCTTCAGCGAAACCATAGGAATCTTTTAATAAATTCCGGAAAGCCTAAGCTTTCCGGAATAATCAGGGTCGAATATTACATAATCACCGTGATGTCGTTTTCCGCCTGCAGATCTCCTTCCGGAATCAGCTCTGCGGGACGTTCAACACCATTCAGGATAATCTTCTCAGGATTCCCTTCTTTATGTGCGGTGTTATCAACCTTGATATGCAGCTTCTTTCCGCGGAAGACCTTTTCCATCGTAAATCCGTCCCATTCGCTGGGAATTGCGGGAGAGATCAGGATTCCCTTTGTCGTGGGCCTCAGGCCCAGGATGCCCTCCACGCAGCCCACCATAACCGTGCTGGCGGTACCGGTCAGCCAGTGCACATGGCTTCTGCCGGCAAAGGGGCTCTCATGTCCCTCGATGAACTGTCCGTGAACATAGGGTTCGATCACCCGGCGGTCTGCGTCGTCGTTGAAGGATGCGGGACTGCTCTCCTCATAGTACTTGAATGCGCGGTTGCCGTGTCCGCACAGTGCCTCAGCCAGGATCGCCCATCCCTGGGGCTGGCAGAAGATGCCGCCGTTTTCTTTCGTTCCCGGATTGAACAGTCTCATGCGGGCGCCTTCGAAGTATTCAAACCGGTAGCTGGGCTGCATCAGTTCAAGCCCGTAAGGAGTATTCAGCTTCTCGTTCGCCGTATTCAGGATAGCCTCCGCCTGTTCCGGCGTTGCCGCGCGGCTGATGACTGCCCAGCTCTGGGGGTTCAGCCACATGGCGGCTTCGTTGTCCTTTTTGCTGCCGATGATATCGCCCGTATCCCGGAAACCGCGGATAAAACGGTCGCCCTCAAAGCACAGATCGTTCAGAATCTTCAGCAGCTTCGCGGCTGTTTCGTCCAGGTATTTCACATACTCCGGTTCATTCTCGCAGAACTCCTTCATGATGTTCAGCGCGTAATACAGCTGGAACGCGACAAACGTACTCTCGCCCTGATCGCCGAGGACCAGGCAGTCATTCCAGTCAGCGTGCAGGCCTGCGGGCATGCCATGCGGTCCCAGATGGGTCATGCTGAAGTTGATTGCGCGCTTCAGGTGTTCCCGCACTGTGCCGGAATCCTTATCCGCGAAAGGAATCTCCTCATCCAGGTACGCGGTGTTTCCGGTTTCGGCGATATATTTGTAGACCGTCGGGAAAAGCCAGAGCGCGTCGTCCGCCCGGTAGCTCGGATGGCCCGTCGCTTTCACGTAGCTTTCCTGTTCCGGCGTGTCTTCATGGCCGGCGTTGTGCGTGAATTTCACCAGCGGCAGACCTGCGCCGTGATGTACCTGGGCGCTCAGCATGAACGTCAGCTGTTTCCGCGCTAGTTCCGGATCCAGGTGCATGATGCCCTGGATGTCCTGCACGGTATCACGATAGCCGTATCCGTTCCGCTCACCGCAGTATACCAGGCTGGCCGCGCGGCTCCACACAAAGGTGGTAAAGCACTGGAAGGCGTTCCAGGTGTTGATCATCGCGTCGAAGTTCCTGTCGGGTGTGCTGATCTTCAGGTTTTCCAGTTCGCCGTGCCAGTAGGCGATTAGTTCCTTCAGCTCTTTGTCCACGGTTTCTTCGGTCTTTTCATAACGTTCCATGATGGCTTTCGCCTCAAAAACCGTCTTCTGGCCAAGCAGGAATGCCGCGGTCTTCTTTTCCCCCGGCTTCAGTGCGGCGCTGAACTGCAGCGCGCCGCAGGGATTCGCGTTATAGTTCAGGCTGTTGTCGCATTTCCCGTCCAGCACCGCCTGCGGTTTGTCAAAGTGGTTCCGCCCCAGGAACTGTTCGCGCCGTCCGGTATAGCTGGCAACAGGCACCCCGGCCAGGCCGAAGAAACGTTCCCTGCCGGTGGTTCCGTCAGGATTCGGATAATTGAACTCATTGATCTGTTCCAGGATAAAGCTGTCATGGAACTCAGTCTTTGTGATGAACTGCGTATACTGCATATTCACCAGGTCCTGCGTATACAGGCTTTCCGTCGTCAGTTCAGCGTAACCGAACACGCTGATCTTCCGTTCCCTGTCCGTCAGGTTCTCCAGGCTGATCCGCCATACTTCATGGGTCGCGCCCATCGGAACATAGTACAGTGCGCGGCTGCGGATGCCGTTGTATTCGCTGACGATTTCGGTATAGCTGGTTCCGTGATGGCATTCTGTCTTGTATTCATCCAGCGGTTTGCATACCGGCCGCCAGCTGGCAGACCAGAAATCACCGGTCTCCTCATCCCGCAGGTAGATATAGCGTCCGGGTTCGTCAAACTGGTTGAACGTATACCGAAGGATCCGGCCGGCAGCCCCGCTCTTGACAAAGCTGTATCCGCCCGCGTTCTGCGTCACGATAGCGCCGTATTCCGGGGAGCCCAGGTAGTTCGCCCAGGGCGCCGGGGTATTGGGGTTGGTAATAACATACTCTCGGGCTTTTTCATCAAAATAGCCGTAATTCATCCTGTGTTCCTCCTGCGCTCGGATCATTTTTCTTTTTCGGATCTCCTGTCTCCGTATGTCTCATATTATCACAGCAAACGTTTACATGCAACCATGAAAAAGCGGGCAGTCCTTTGCCGGGACTGCCCGTAACGAATCAGGCCGCCGGTGCCTCCGCCTCTTCTGTCCGGCTGTTGTTCAGGCAGTTCTGTGTAATCGCCAGGACAATATCCGGGAAGACCCATTCCGACATCCCGCGCCGGATCAGGCCGAAATGTTCTCCGTCACCTTTGAATGAATGGTTATCCCACCAGATGCAGGCGATTCCCCTCGCGTTGGCCGCGGCGACGTAATAAGCCGCAAAATTAACCCTGTCCTGCAGGTTCCCGTCTTTGTCCAGCGCTCCGAATTCGTCCATCATCACGGGAATGCCGTTCGCGATAAAGCGCTTGTACAGGGCGTCCAGGAAACTGTCTATTTCATTCTTCTTGTTCCGGTCCTTTTCCAGATCAAATGTTTTGTCAGCGCTCTTGGTGTTCAGCGCGAAGTTGTATGGTGTGTAGGCATGCGCTTCCACGATGATCCTGTTATCCGCGCTGTCTTCGGGAATCACAAACTGGTCGCTGCACGCGTACCAGGGAGAGGCGTCGTAAGCGGGCACTGCCAGATAGCGTGTCGCGTTGTTGCCGCCGGTAGCCCGGACAGTTTCCACAAAGAGCTGGTTCAGCCTGTTGATGCACTGTGCGGCCTCCTGGCATTGTTTGTTGCCCGCCTGCCAGTTCCATTCGAGGGAGGTGCCGATAAGCCTGGGCTCATTCAGCGATTCCAGGATCAGGTGATCGTCACAGTCCTTGAAAGCCTCCGCCATCTGCGTCCATACAGCCGTCAGGTAGGCCGCGGACTGTTCATAGTGTGCTTCGTCCGGATAGAAGAACTTCTTGTCATTGTCATGATGGACATTCACAATAACATACATGTCAAGTTCCAGCGCCCAGTCGGCCACCTGGACCACCCGGTTCATCCATTCAGGGTCGATATTGTAGTTTTCGTCTGTATGGTTATGCCAGCTCACCGGAATCCGGATCGTGTTGAAACCAGCCTCCTTGATGGTTTCAATCAGCTTTCTCCTGGTTTTTGATCCAACCCAGAGGGATTCCATATCGGTGCCGGTAACGCGCTGCGTATAATCGCTGTACGCGTCAAAAGTGTTTCCCAGGTTCCAGCCGCATTTCATGTCCTGAAGCAGGGCCATCGCGTCATTATCCGGTATATCAAATCTTTTTAGGTCATCAATAACAGGGATGGTAATCCCCTCTGTCTGAACCAGCGAACCATCTGTCGGTGCTTCCGTCGGTGCTCCTGTCTGTTCTTCTGTCGGAACTTCAGTCGGTTCTTCTGTCGGAGCTTCCGTCGATTCTTCCGTTGGCGATTCCGTCAGTACTTCTGTCGGTTCTTCTGTTGATCCTTCCATCGGCTTCGGTTCCAATGTCGAATTTTGATTCCCTCCAAGTATGAACCATAGAGCAACAGCAATCACAACCAAGGTGGAAGCAATGATCAAAGCAGCCTTCTTTTTTCCGGACATTTTGTTTCTCCTCCCCTTTTCCAGGGTATCATACACAACAGACTAAACGCATTTATTATCGTTGGAAACGAACAATCTGCCATTATCAGCATAATGCTGGAGCCGGCTAGTTGTTTCCGCTTTTATCTTAGTTTTATTGCACGGAATAAGGATCTGCCACCGCCCAGAAGGCAGGCTTCGGATTGCCGGCTCCGTCAAACAGGAGCGGATAATTGGTACTGCGCCAGCTCATCAAATCGTTGAGCCCCCAGACCTGGACCGCTTCGAACTGGTCGCTGTGGGCAATCAGGATTTTCATCACATTGGAATAGTACTTCGCCTGTTTGGTAAAGGAGGCTTCTGTGCTGTTGTTCACTCCGACATCCAGTTCACTGACGCGCAGGCGGATATTCAGCGCTGCGATATCCTCCACGGAATTTTTGATTTCAATCATGGAGGGGAATCCGATACTGTGATGCATCTGGAAACCGTATCCGTCAATCGTGCCGTCTTCAATCAGGCTGTTCAGCAGGCGGATGATTCCCTTCCGTTTTCCATAAATAGCGGTATTATAGTCGTTATAGTACAGCAGCGTTCCTTCCGGCGCGTACTTGCGGGCATATTCAAAGGCGCGGTTCGGATAATCCTCGCCGATAATTTTCAGCCAGTTGCTTTTTCTCAGCCAGTTTGTGTTGTCATCAATCGCTTCGTTTAGCACATCCCAGGAAACCACCACGCCGGGGTAGTTCTCATCCAGGTATTCGAACACGCCTTTGATATAGTTTTCCATCCGGCCGAGCATGACTTCCCGGGTAACAAAAGGCTTCCGGCTGTCATAACCCTCATGGAAAAACGCTTCCGGCGTCTGGCTGTGCCAGATCAGCACATGTCCGTGCACCTTGATGCCGTTTTTCTGCGCAAAGTTCAGAAGCGCCCTGGCGGCGTTGAACCGGACAGCGACCGCTGTCTCGTCTCCTGTTTCCTCAACGAGTTTGGTACTGCCCTGCACGTCCAGGACCGAATCGGGCTTCATCTCGTTCTCAGGCGTCAGGATGCTGAACTGTTCTTTGATCAGGTTCATCCACTTTGGATTGGAGAAAACTGTCTGGGGTGCGGCAGCACCGAAATCAAACTTGTCGGCGTAGATTTCCTTCAGGCTCGGAATGTTTTCCGCTTCTTCAATCACCATTGGAGCCTCGGTCGGCTTGGGCTTCGGCAGTCCTTCCGGCGCGGTCAGCGTAAAGTTGCGGATCTCAAAATCCAGGGTGTCGGCGCCGGTCGTCTCGACGTAAAGGACGTTCCGTTCAAATGCACCGGCGGTGTATTTCCCCTCAAGCCTGGTCCATTCTCCCTTTTTTACGGTACCGAAAGCAAGGTTTTCATAGGTTTCCACACCGTCGATGGAATGCGCGATGGAAATCATGAAACTGACGCTGTCCAGGTCGTCCTGCTTCACCTCGACGCTCATGACGTACTTCCCGCCTTCGATCAGGTCAAAGTCGCGTCCCGGGGAATTCCAGGAAGTCATGCGTCCGACGCTTTTCAGGGTGTTTTCTTCGGTCCGGGCAGACTGGCATCCCCGGCCGTACCATCCATCCTCTCCGCTGCTGAAATCGGAAGAATAGATCTCAGCGGCGTCAGTAGCCAGTGCGGCGGAGAAGCTGCACAGCAGGGACATGATCATCAGGAAAGCCAGCAGTTTTTTCACCATGTAATTTACATCCTTTCATCCAGACGCTTTGCCCAGCTTGTCAGGATAATATTACCTGTTTTCGGCTCATTCTTCAAGCGGTTTGTGTAAAGAAAAAGGACCGCCCTTTCGGGCGGTCCGGGAAACCATTGGAAGAATTTGCTTATTCTTCAGCGGGAGCTTCTTCAGCTTCAGCAGCTTCAGCAGCGGCCGCGGCGGCAGCAGCTTCTTCTTCTTCCTTCTTCTGCTGCTCAAAGTTGTCGAAGTCTTCCTGGGTCTTGTCGCCGTTGAAGACGTCGCAGCGGAACTGCCACACTTCACGGGCGGCCTCGATGATCTCAGCGGGGGTGCCGCTGCCCAGGTTCCACATCAGCGTGCTGCCCAGGACGGTGTTCTCATCGCCCAGCAGGTAGGTCTTGTTACCAACCGCACGCTTGGGATCACGCAGGGTCGCGAAGGTGATGTCAACAGCCTTCTCATCCGCGAAGGTGTACTTATCGCCGATCCAGGAAGTCTCAGGATCAACACCGGGGGTGGGATAGGTGTACAGAGCGTAGATCTGCTCGATCGCCTTCACGGTGTCAGCATCGTAGCACTTGGCGGGAACAACAACGATGTTGTTCACGGCAGCATAGTAGTAGTCGTCAGCATCGGGTCCCTTCGGGAACGGGACGCAGCCCCACTCGAAGTCGCAGCTCCGCATCAGGCAGCTCTCATCGCCGAAGCCTTCATAGTTCTGGCCTACGAAGAAGGCAGTGGTGCCCTGCTTCCAGAAGCCTTCGAACCAGTTCCACTCACCGTCGGGAGCGAAGTCAGCCTTCTGGGGCATGAACCGATCCCAAGCCTGGCGCTGCGCGATGCCCTTCAGGGTCTTGTCGCTGTCAGCGGTGATGGCCAGTTTGCCGTCGACCATGTCGAACAAGGTGCCGCCGTTGCCGTACACGCAGCCACGGAAGAGGCGGTCGCCGTTGCCGGTCAGAGCCCAGATGTCATAGATACCGTCGTTGTCGGTATCCTGCAGAACCTTTTCCATGTAGCCTTCGAACGCAGCCCAGGTCCATTCGCCCTTTTCGGCCAGGTCATAGATCTCGTTGTAGTCGATACCGGCGTCTTCCAGAACCTTCTTGTTGAAGAAGATTTCTTCACGGGGTTCCTGGTCTCCGGCGAACACGCCGTAAACCTTGCCGTCTTTGGTCATCAGGTCGGAAACGGAGGTCAGCCACTGAGATCCGCTCAGATCGATGTCCCAGGGCTCCAGCAGGCCGTTGGCCAGAGGTCCGCCCGCGAAGTTCGGATCGATCACGATGCAGCACAGCTGATCGGCATGTCCGTCATTCACCATGTTGGCCAGTTCCTGGGGGCTTTCTGCCCAACCGCCCTTGTCCCAGGCGCAGTTCACGATCTTGCAGTTGTAGGTGGCTTCGAGCCAGTCACGGTACTCGTAGAGCAGCTGCTCTTCTTCGTCCGGATCGGCCTTACGGCTGGAATGCGCTTCGTCGTCATTGGACCACCAGTCGTAAATGTAGACAGTCTGTCCGCCCAGATCCAGGCCTTCGATCTTTGCCGGATAGCCTTCCGGGACGTCTTCCGCCACAGCGAAGCTGCAGCAGCCCAGCAGCATCAGAGCCGCCAGAACCAGAGCCATGATTTTCTTCATAATGAGAAAACCTCCTTTTTTATTTCCTTACAGATTCCCTACCGAAATCTGTATAGGTACGTTGTTAATGCGGTTACGCCCGCTGTTCAGGATCATTATAGACCGGTTTTGACATTTTATCAAGTACAAGTCTGTACATTTCCCGCATTTTGTGCGCTTTATTCCTTCGAACCGGTCATTGTCAGGCTCTGCACGAAAGTCTTCTGCGTAAATACGTAGAGAATAATCAGCGGAACGCAGCAGATAAACACGCCGATACCGATCAGCTGCATCTGCCTTCCCAGCGGCACTGTGACATTTTCCGTCGAGTTTCTGGCAAAATACTTGCTCATAATGGAAGTGATATTGCTCAGCTCTCGGGAATAGATCTTGTAGCCGGAGATGAAATTCCGGGTGTAGAACAGGTCCGTCCACTGCCAGACAAAACTGAACAGGAAACAGCTGGCGATGGTCGGCACTGCGTCCGGCAGCATGATCTTTACAAAGGTATGCATCGTGCCGCAGCCGTCCACATAGGCCGCCTCTTCCAGGCTGACCGGGACGCTCTTGAAATATTGCCGCAGCATGTAGATGTACAGCCCGTCCTTCAGGCCCATGCAGGTCAGGCACATTACCGTATAAGGGATCAGCGAGGACCTCAGGTTGATATCACTGCCGGTTGTCGCCTTGAAAATCCCGAAGATATCAAAGTGCGTAAAGGACATGAACAGCGCTGTCTGGATCGTCTGCGGGGGGATAATGATCAGCATGACCACACAGGCAAACCAGAATTTCTTCAGCGGGAATTCATATCGGGCGAAGCCGTAGGCCACGAGCGTCGTGGAAACCACCTGGCAGATGGACATCACGAACGAAATCCACGCGGTGTTGATCATGGAGGTCGGCATGGAAGTCAGTTCCGCCACAATCCGGTAGTTATCCAGCGTCACATGCCGCGGCAGCAGCCGGATCGTCGAGTCATAGATGTCCTCCGCCGCCATCAGGCTCACAGAAAAGCGGGTGATCAGGGGCTGGATGATCATGAAGCACAGGCCGAACATCAGCAAGCCGCGAATCACGGAGATGGCGATCCGTCCGGTTGTGCGTTTCAGCAAATAGCCGTTGCTTCGGCGGTTCCGTTCCCGGAAGCTTTTGTTCTTTCCGATAAAAACCGTATTGCCTTTACTCATAGGACTTCACCGCCCTTGTAATGATGAACGTGCTGATCCCGATGAACAGCAGAGCGACGCCGAAGTAAATCCAGCTCTCCGCTGATGCAGCGCCGAAGTCCATCTGGGTACCGTACATCACGCTGTTGATGTGTTCCATGACCTGGTTGTCGTTTTTCATGAAAAAGTCGATGATCGTGTAAATGCAGTTCACCAGTAGCAGCGGACTGACCATCGGGAAGGTGATCTTCCAGAAGGATTCCCAGGCGGAGCAGCCTTCCACGTCCGCCGCCTCATACAGCGAGGGGGAGATGGACTGGAGGCCCGTCAGGAACACGATGATCTGGATGCCGCTGGCCATGATGATATCATAGATTGCGTCAATCATCTGGAAGATCACGTCAAAGACGTCTTTGGCCACGCCCGAGACGCTCAGCAAGTTCTGCAGTGCCTGCGACAGGTTGACGCCCGAGGATTCGCCCACCGCGTCCGAGATACTGGTCATCAGGTTGAAGTAGGCATTCTGGCTCTCAATGCCGGGCAGCACGCCGGAAGAAAGGATGACCGGCAGGAAGAAGATCACCCGGCAGAGGGTTCTGCCCTTGAAGTTCTGATTCAGGATGACCGCGATAACGAAGCTCATAACCAGCGTCGCGATCGTGTTGATCGCCATGCGCCCGATTTCGCTCACCAGCATCTTGGAGAAATCCGGATCGGAAACAAATGCGTAGTTGTAATTGCCGAAAGGAACCACAATGTTTTGCCCGAACAGGTTCATTGTGATATTGAAGGGACTCATCGTTCCTTCCACCACAGCCACCTTGCTCATACTCATCTGAAGGGACAGGAAGAGCGGGCGGACCATGAAGGCCAGGAAGCCGATAATCAGCGGGAGGATGAAAAGCGTACCGGTCCGGGCGCGCCGTGCCTGAATAGTCCGGTACATCCTGTTACCCGGGATATACATCTGAACCGCTTCAGTAATGCCCTCATACCAGTGGTTATGCTTTCTGTCTTTGCTCACTGCGCGTTCCCCCTTTCTACCAGATAGTCACGGGCGGGAATTCTGACGGATTCTTTTTTGTATTCGGTACCGCCGTAATTGACGTATACCTTCGTTCCGTCCTCGTAGGTGGTCACATGAACCTCGCCTGTCAGGAATTCATGGCCGGAGATCCGCTGGCTGTTCAGCCCGGACATCTCCTGCTGGTATCTCAGGATCATCGGCATCACTTCGTCCTTCCAGCGATCATAGGATCCGGCTGTGTAGCAGCTGTATGCGGAATCCTGCAGGATGCTGGTATCCGCTTTCATGAAGGTGAAGCTCAGCCCGGCGCCGAATTCCGCGCTCTCCAGAAGAGAATTCTTGAAATCGCTGGAGAGGTTGATGGCTTCGCCGGTGTAGTTCTTCAAGCCGTGCAACGCGATCTGGTAGAAGGGCACTGCCTGGTCGATGATCGTGTATTTTCGTCCGGTCAGGTTCATGTCCGTGATCAGATCCGCGTAAGGCAGGGCATAGTCGTTGCCCTTCTTGACACTGATCTTCAGTCCCTGTTCCACGGCGTTCTTAAGCACCTGAACGTTCATGGCCTTGACCTGCTCGCGGGTCACGGTCTCATTTTTGTAATAGTCCGCGCTGAGCAGATTGCCGATATCCCGGAAAGCGACGCCGGCGGCTCCCTTACCGCTGACCGCCTTCACCAGATTGTTCGCGTAGTCATTCGCAATTCTCGGCTTGACAAGATAGTACGGATCGGACCAGTCCTGCTGCTGGTAGGTAACGATATAGTACGGATACAGCTTGACCAGCTCACGTGTCGTAAAGCGGGCAGCGTGAAGCGTCGGCACAAAGCCTTCCAGCAGGCCGCTGTCGTAGGCAAAACAGCTGATTCCGTCCAGATAAACGGATACATTTTTCGCCTTCGCGTCCTCGATCAGCTGTTTGAGGCCATTGTCCCCGCCCAGCTGTCCGACCGTGTTGACGCCGGTCAGCACCTTCTGTAGAACTCCGCCGTTGCTCCAGCCGGTCATCCGGACGTTCAGGTGCTTCACGCCGCTGTCCAGCAGTTCGTTTATAATCTCCTGCGCTTCGCTGAAGGTTGTGACAGGCACCACGGAATCCACCGGAACGCCCAGCTTCGGGATTGTCTTGTTGATCGCGCCGATCAGTTCCACATGCACCGGAACCTCGGGATCGGCCGCTTCCTGCTTGAACTCAGGCAGGCTCCGCAGATAATCGCCATAGGCTTCCGCCATGCCGACGTAGCTGTCCGTGTCCACAAAGCAATAGCGCTGAATGATCGTGTCGTCCGGAATCGTGTTCTCGTACATCAGCACCTGTTCATTGGTCCTGCCGGACAGTTTGAACTGGCCGTAATGAATCAGGTTGTACTTGCAGTAAACGGTGTTGAAGCTGTTGAACCGTCCGGAGATGTCCGCGTAGATGGCGCCGTAGGAGCTGGCACCGTCCAGCACGCAGATGAAGGAGCCGTCCTTCTGCCCCATGCCGAAAACCGCGAAGGTGTCCTCCGTCTCGCTGACAGCCTCTGTCCGCTCCATGCCGTAGTCCCAGCCATACAGGTTGGCGTAATAGGCGTTCTGGGACAGCTTGCCGTTGTTGTACTTGATCACGCCGCCGCTGCCTTCCGGAATGAAGATAAACCCTTCCTGATCGGTGCCGGCCGCGCCGAACATCGGCAGCACGGAGATATACGTCAGGGGGTAAGCCGCGTCATAGGTGATCTCATTGTAGGGCACCTCGGCCACCAGCTGGTTCCCTTCCAGGCGGAGAATCATCACGGCATTGAAGAACGGGCCGTGGTTTTCTTCCGTCTGCGCCACGTTCTGCATATCGATCTCATACTGTTCCTGATCGTAACCGACCTTGGAAAAATACCCTTCCAACTGTTCCTTTTTGGAGGCCTCAACCCCGGATTTCAAGATGTAGAGATTGCCTTCCTCAATGTTGGGATACAGTGCCTTCAGTTCATCAAGGTTGTTCGCCTTGCCCAGCTGTTTGGCGTCGAACAGGGTGTAGAAGCTCTTGACCTTCTTCTTGTCCCCGCCGGACATCTGCCCTGTCAGTTCCTTGTAGCGGTCCACCGTAATGGCAAGCGGGATGGTATAGGTCCGTTCAATCTGACCGATGGCATACTCGATCCGAATTGTCTGATCGTCTTCCTTATAGATATTGAAGTTCCGGTTCATCATGGAATACCGGTAGTTGTTCAGTTCTGTTTCGTTGCCGGATACGGTATAGGTCAGGTTCAGCGTGGAAGAGAGCAGTTCGCTGTTCACGCCGTGGGCGATTGGATCCTTGTCCCGGCCTTCCGGATTGGAGTACCAGACTTTCCCGTTATCCTTGCTGGTCACGGTGAACTGGGTTGTAGCCGCGTCCATTTCCAGCAGCAGGTGATCGTTCTCGATCACGACGTTCTCCCCGTCTCCATCATAGAAGACCAGATGCGGTTCCCTGCCGGAAGATATTTCCTTTTCGGAGTAAATTGGCACGAACACAAATAGCACCAGGCAGGCCAGCGCAATCAGCGCGACCAGCCAGAGGATCAGGTTGCGGATGACTTTTTTCTTTTGCCTTTCCATCATCTTCCCCCTCCTTAATTCAATCTGAATACGATCTCACGGTAGAAGCTGACAAAGAAGGCCACCGCATCCGAGAGCAGGCTGAAGAACACCAGCATCAGGAACAGGATCACGCAGGCGCCGACCACCGTGACGATCAGGAAGATGAATGTCTTTCCGGGACCGTAGTCGTGAATCTCCATCAGGCCGACGAACACAAGAAAGAAGCACCAGATCACCGAGAAGGCCAGCAGTACGCTGTAGAAGCTTCCCTCTTCATAGGTCAGCATGTTGCTGACCAGGATCATCGGCAGCTGAATCAGGATATAGGGCACCAGCGCGTAGCACATGCCCATGTAGATATCCTTAAACCGGCCTTTACCCTCAAACAGCGTGGTCATCGCCCAGTTGGCAACGCACAGCACGATGAAGGGCAGCAGCAGGGAGCCCATCTCCTCGAACACGTTGATATGCTGAATCGGCGCAGAAATAAACTGGAAGTTCGTCGCGATCAGCTTCAGCACCCGGATCAGCAGAAACATGATCAGGAAGGTGTTCGCCGCGGCGATGGAGCCCTTTTTCTCGTGGATCAGGTCCCAGAATCCGTCGAAGGGATGCGTAATGACATACAGAGCATAGCGCAGGGACTGCCTGTACCGGCTCAGCCACGCTTTCGCTTTTCCGTCGCCTGCCTGGACAACGGGCTTACTTGCGGACTTTGCTGTGCTCATGCATGATCACCTCCCATTTCGTTCTCTTGATGCGTCCGAGAATCAGCGGAACAATCAACAGCAGCCCGATGACCAGGAAGACCCACCAGATATTCTTTTCCACCCAGTACTTCCGGTATTGCTTGAAAGCCCGGCCGTATTCCTCCCGGGCGTGGGCCCGTTCAAAATAATCCATCGCTTCCTCGTATTTTTCCTGCCGCAGCAGCGAACGTCCGATGCCCCGGAACGCCAGGGGATAGTTGGCATTAAGCGTCATGACCTGCTGCCACAGTTCATCGCTGGCCGTATAGTCGCCCGACAGGTAGGCGTCCGTCGCGTCGTAGATCATCTGGCCGTATTCCGTCGGGGTAAACACGGTAATGCTGTTTTTCATCTCATCGACCACGAACAGGTCGTAGTCCATGTGGTCCAGGGCGATGGCCCGGTTGAAGGTTCCATCCTGGCTGCCCTTGGTACCGAAGGCCCACAGCATGACGCCCTGGCTGTCATAGCCGAACAGCCGGCCGCGCATCCGGTCCACCGCGACGTAGATCTCGTTCTTCATCGCCGTGATGTCCGCGAGTTTTGACGGACCGTACTGCAGGCTCTCCGATTTCCAGTCCAGGTCGCCGATGGGCGGATACCGGTCGTTTTTGATCAGGATATCGTTTCCGATGCCGTTCAGGCGGCGGATCGGCTTGGCGGAGTCGGAAAGGAGCTCATATTCCTTGAACACCGTGGTTGTAGCGTATATGAAGCCCTTCTCGTCCATGTACATGTTCTCGTATTCCGTCGGAACAAAGCTCTCGCTCGCCGCCCGCTGCTCCTTGGACATGAAGTATCGCTTCCAGATGTAGTCCGCCATGTTGACCTTGACGGCGTTGGCGCCGATATAGCCTGTGAACGTCGCGTCGTTTTCATATTTCATGAAACCTTTGTTCACGTTCACCGCCAACACATAGACGCGCCCTGCGACGTCCACTGCGATCTTGCTGGGCAGGAAGGCGGATGCCTGGTTGAATGTGGCGTCATCCGGTTTGACAAACTCCCGGATGAAATTCAGGTCTTTATCGACCATGACAACACGGTTGTTGTTCTGGTCGGCAATATAGATATTGTTGTCTTCATCTGCGAAGACATCCGTCGGATAGTTGAAGCCGGTGGGCTCCGTTCCGGCGATCTCTGAGATCACGCGGGTCAGCGTTGCCTCCCCGTCCTTGTAGCGGATCTGCAGAATGCGGTTGTTGCCGGAGTCGGCCAGATAGACGTCGTTGTTGCGGATAAAGATGCTCTGAGGCTTGGTAATCAGCTTGCCCTCCAGGTTTTTCAGTCCCAGCGTCATCGAGTCGATGATCGTTTCGACGCGGTACGGATCCGGAGACATCTGCACGTCTCCCCAGTAGTCATAGTTGTATGTGTAGGATGTGCTGAAGCCGTCCTCCTTGAGGCTCGCGCTGTCGTCGGCAAAAGCGCCGGCGGCAGGGATCAGCAGCAGGAGAGCAAGCAGAAAGGAGATTGTTTTCTTCATCGTCATCTCTCCCCTCTTAGTCCTTGATGCCGGAGGAGGCCATGGTCTCCAGGATCCGGCTCTGGCTGAACACGAAGATCAGGATCGGGACCGCGACGATAATCACATTGGCCGCGGCAGACTGGCCTGTCCGGGCAACGCCGCCGGCCAGGATCTGGCCTAGGGCGTAGACCAGCGTCTTCTTCGCCTCAGAGTAGATGATCGTAGCGGCGTTGTTGTTCCACAAGGCCTGGACACTAAAGATGATCATGGTCAGCCAGGCGGGTTTGACGTTGGGCATCACGATGCTCCAGAATACCCGGAAACGGCTGGCGCCGTCGATGGTGGCTGCCTCGATGAGGGCAGTGGGCAGGCCTTCCATGAACTGCTTCATCAGGAATAAGCCGATAGGCGCGGCAAACGCAGGCAGAATCAGCGCCCAGTAGGTGTCGACAATGCCCAGTTTGCTCATAATCAGATAGTTCGGAATGCCTGTTACGTAGCCGGAAAACATCAGGCAGGTGGTAACCACGCCAAAGAACATCCGGCCGCCGGGGAATTCATACTTGGCCAGTACGAAGGCCGCCATGCCTGCCACCACCAGATGACCGAAGGTACCAACTACGGTGATGAACAGGGTGTTCACCAGGTAACGGCTGAATGGCACCCAGCTCTGGCCCATCGTTACAAACAAGTCGGCGAAGTTGTCCATCGTCGGATGGCTGGGCCATACGGGCGGCGGGAAGCGGAATAGTTCATCCAGCGGTTTCAGGGAGGAACCGACCAGGTAAACCAGCGGGAATACCATCGCCACAGCCACCAGGAGCAGCAGTAGGTAGATCACGATATCGCCGCCGATGGACCGGTTCGGATGGCGTCGGGTAATCAGGTGCTTCTTTGGCACCTCGATCTTTTGGCCCAGGCGTTCCGCCTGCTCATGCAGGATATCGCCCCGGGTCTTGGCCCGCACCGGCTTATCCGCCCAGTTTTTGTCCATATGGCTGTAGAGCTTCAGGCCTTGGTCCAGGTCGAACACATACCGGGCGTCGTCCTTGAGGATGACTGTAATCTGGCTCGAGGTGCCGCCCCGGCGGATATTGTCCATCCGGTTCATCCGAGCGTAGTGCCACTCGGCCATAGGCTCCTTCTGCCCCTTGGCATAGAACGCGGCGCCGGTTTCATTCGCGACCAGCTCGCCCTTGAATTTTTTGCCGTTGATCAGCTGAAGGGTACCTTTAGATCTGACCGTATTGATTTCACTCATCTCAGGTACCCACCCTTCCCAGCAATGCGGCAATTGCTTTTTTGCTCAGAATCATGATCAGGAACAGAATTGTTGCGATGGCGCTGGCGTAGCCCATCTCGAACCGGCTGAAGCCGTAGTCGAAAAGATGGGTAACCACCGTGCGGACCGCGTAGTCCGTGGAAGGATAGCCGCACAGAGCCCGCGGCACGTCGCTGATGTTGAAAGAGGAAGTGATGCTCATGACCGCGCCGAACAGCAGCATTGGCTTCATACTCGGCAGGGTAATGTGGTACAGTTCCTGCCAGCGGTTGCGAACGCCGTCCACATAACCTGCTTCGTACATGCTCCGGTCGATGCCCTGGAAGCCGGCCACGAAGCTCAGGAAGCCGGTACCCATGCTCATCCACAGGCTGACGATAATGACAATCGTCATCATGTACCGGGGATCCGTCAGCCATAGATACGGCTCCGAGATGATACCCAGCTCCATCAGGATCGAGTTGAACCAGCCGTAGTTATCCCCGCGGAAGATTATTGCGAACACCTGGAAGGCCGCGCCGCCGATTGAGGGAGCGTAGAAAATTATGACCGCCACCGCCCGCAGCCATTTCGGCAGCTCGTTAATGAACCAGGCAAACAGGAATGACAGGATGTATCCCACCGGTCCGACGATGACCGCCGCCACAAAAGTGTTCTTGATAGCCGTCAGGAAGACCTCATCCTGGAGAACCAGGTTGATGTAGTTCTGGAAGCCGATAAACCGCGGCGGCTCCAGCATGTTGTAATAGGTAAAACTGAGGCAGATGGAAGTGCCGATCGGCAGAATAAAGAACATGAAAAACAGAATCGCATAGGGCGCCAGGAACAGGTAGCATCCCCTGTTCCGCTTGGCCAGCGTCCAACCGTGGGCTATCTTCTCCCGCCGCATGGTCAGGTATCTGTTAGCGAAGGACTGTGACTGCATGCTTGCTCTTCCTCCTTTCTCTCTCAGTCAAGCGGCAGGTTGAATTCCCGCCGTTTGATCCTGATCTCTTCATTGATCGTCCGCGCGTAAGTCAGCAGCGTCTCCCGCTGGTCTTCCTTGGTATTGATGACCTTACGAATCGCGTTGGTGATGTGGCGCGTGGTGGAGTAGCCGCCGGCGATTTCCGGGAAACCGTGGGTGTGCGCCATCTGCTCTAACAGCACCTTCAGCTGCTTGTTGGACCAGGCCAACTGCTTCAGAGCGTCCTGGTTGGCGGTCTGGTACCGGGCGGAGGAGCCGAGGATTGCCTCCATCTCCCGGCCGAAGCGCACCTGCGCTTCCGCACCGACCCACCATTTCATGAATTCCCATGCGTTCTTCTTGGTGGTCTCGTCGTCCGTCTTGACCATCATGCAGCACAGGCCCGCGGTATGGGTGGTCCGGTCAATGCTTCCGTCTTCCTGCTCCGTGCCGGGGAACAAGGTGAAGTCCCACAGTCCCTTAATCTCCGGTGCAGAAACCATCAGTGTGTTGTAGGTTGAGTAGTTCGCGACACCCAGCGGCATTTCGCCCGAGCGGAAGCGGCTCAGGAAGTCGTATACCACATCTAGGCCATAGTCGTTGTACAAACTCGTATACTGCTTGAAAGCGGCCACGCCGGCCTCACTGTCGATCAGCGTGCGCTTAGCTTCTTCGTCGTAAATCTCACCGCCGTTCTGATACACCATCGAGTTGAACACCGGCGTATCCGCGATGGCGACATCCGGGAAGGGTACGCCGACCGTCAGGCTGTTGCCCTGGATGGTCGGAAGCTCTGCGATCAGCTCGGCCCAGGTGTCTGGGATCTTGAGCCCCATTTCCTCCATAATGTCAGAACGGTAAAACAGCACCGGGAAGTCCTGGGTTTCCGGCAGGCCGTAGATGCCTTTGTGTTTGCTGTCATTATAAGTCAGCGGATCCAGGATGCTCTGCTGGAAGGGAGCTGTCACTTCGGCAAAGTCCGCGAACTGGGTCAGGTCCTCGACCGCGTTGCGCATCGCGTAGTTCACTGCGAACCAGCCGCTGATGCTCATGACCACGTCCGGGCCGTTCCCCGCCACCACTGCCGGCAGCACGGCGTCCTGCAGCACCAGTTTGACATTGACCTTGATTCCTGTCCTGGCAGTGAAGGTATCGTCCACCATCGTCTTCAGCACCGTGCTCTGGTCACGGCCGGTGACGATCCAGACGTCCAGCACTTCGTCTGTGCTTTCATACTTGTCGCCCAGGGAGTTGTAGTCCACAAAGAAGGAGCTGGCACAGCTGCGAATTTCATGCCCGATGCTCTGGAAGATATTCTCATGTACGTCGGGCACTTTGACACTTTCGCCCGTGACCATGATGAGGTCCACATCCAGCTTGCTCTCGGACATGTTCTGCATGGCCGTACCCAGGGAGGTGATATTGTTTTTGAAATTGACGAAAGATTCGGTAATGCGCTCATTGTATTCCACAAACTGCTCCAGCTGTACGGCCAGTGTCTGGGCAGCTGCCGCCCGGTCGCTCTTTTCGCCCGTAGTGGCCACAATCTCGTCCACGATCTTATACAACCGCTTGCTTTCCAGATCCATGGCCTCGATGACTTCCGGATAGGTCTGGGCCAGCTTGTAGTCGCGGAACCGGTCCGGGTTAACGCCGGTCAGCACTAGCAGCTTCCGGTAGATCTGGTTCAGGCGGAAGATGCTGTTCTCCACCTCTTTGAGCACCGGACCCATCTCGCCCAGCGTCACTTCCATCCGGATGGAGTGGCTGCCTGCTTTCAAGTAGAAACGGAAAGGATTGCCTTCCTTGTCGGAAAGCGTCCGTATCTCCCAGCTGGTATTGTATCCGAACTCCACCGCTTCGAGATCTTCAAAGGGAACCTCTCCGTCGATATAGATCGTCCGGGCGGACAGGGCGCCGCGCTGGTACATCTGTCGCGCCTTGATGGAGATGTTGTAATATCCGTCTTCCGGCACGTCAAAGTCCCACTGGATCCATTCACCCGGATGGGTCCAGGGGTCGCCGCCGATATAGTTCAGGATGGTGTTGGTAACGGAATAAGGCTCCGTCATGGAGGACGCACGGTCGTACCGGGCATAAAGGCTCGGCTCGCTGCGCAGTCTGGCGGATTCGCCCTGGATCGTCACGCTGTAGTTCTTCGCTTCCTCACTCATGGAGGTTTCCGGCTGCGTGGCTGCATATTCCGTATAGCTCGGATACTTCGTAATCGGCGTCAGCGATACTTTGCAGAGAATCACAGGTTCGTTCACGGCACGGATCGTCAGATCGTTCTCACCTTCCTTAAAATAGAAGGCATATGGCTCGGTCTGATAACCCATGTCGTCCATGCACCAAGCGCTCTGCTTTTCAAAGCGTTCTACCTGAGTGGGGCGGATATCGTTGCCCTGGTTGTCCTTGCGGATCTCACCGGCGTCCGTCCACAGGCGCGGGAAAGACAGCGTGCTTGCGCCGAAAAAGGGCACTTCCCCGTTGATGGCGATTTCACGCTCAATATCCACCCCGCGGCTTTCCGTGGTCAGGTATTCCAGCCGAATATTATACAGTCCGGCCTTGGGCACTTCCACTTTCCAGGTTAGATCGGATTCATCTTCGGTCATCACGCCGTCGGCGCAGATCGAACCGCCCTTCCCCTCAAAGGAAGCAAGATCCACTTCAATCGTTTCCGTAACAGCCGGCATATCCGCGTACTGCGCCACATAGGAGTCATAAGTGTTGCTCCGTCCTATGCCCGTGACATCCGAAGACAGGTTTACGCCCTCGTACTTATCCTTGAAATCACTGGGAGCCCGGCTGAGCAGCCAGATTCCGACGACCACAAGGGCAGCCACGAGGACGCCGATGAGTGTGTTCCGCCATTTTCTTGACATGTGTTCATCTCCCGTTCACGACGCTGACGCGCCGTAAATTCTTGTGTCCGGATTGTGAAATTGGAGTGAATATTACCAGAATAATACCTGAATGATTATATCGTTTTATCCATTTAGTGTCAATCAAACGAAAATGCAGGACAGCACATTTCCTGTACTTGTCCTGCATATTTTTGTACGTACAACCGCACAATCTGCGGAAAAACCTTATCTGATCTCAGCCCCGAGTTTGAACTTCAGATTGCCGAGAATCTTTTTGATATATTTGTCAATTTCTTCCTGCTGAAGCGGTTTGTCCTCCGGGTTGAACGTGATCTTGAAGGCCATGCTCTTCCGTCCCTCGCCGATCTGCTCACCGCGGTAGATATCGAACAGTTCCACGTCGCTGACCCGGGGACACGCGCGGGCGATCTCATGCATCAGGTCGCCGCAGGGCGTTTCTTCTGTCACAGTCAGCGCCAGGTCGCGAACCGCCGCCGGGAAAACGGACAGCGGACGGTAACGGAAGCTTGCGGCCATGTGACTCATCATGGTCTCATAGTCGATTTCACCCAGGAAGATTTTGTGGTTTGATTTGGCGTCCTTATGAAGCTTCAGCTCTCCGGTTACTTCGTTGGCAAGCTTGCCAAAGCAGCCGATCCGTTCCCCTTCGCACAGGATATACGCCGCAATGCCCGGATGCAGCCATGGCACGTCCGCGGCGCGCTCCACCTCGAATTCCAGTCCGAGCGCTTTGCCCAGCGCTTCAACCGTACCTTTTACGGTGAAGAAATCCTCCCGGTCGCCGAATGCCGCAAATCCCAGGTGCGGCCGTTCGTCCGGCAGTTCTCCTCCGTCCCGGGGCACATAGATATTGCTGATCTCAAAGATTCGGCCTTCATTGTTGCCCTTCTTCAGGTTCTCCACGATGATATTCATCAGGCTGGGCGCCAGCAGGGGCCGCATGATCGCCAGGTTCATCGAGATCGGGTTGCGGATGCGCAGCACGTTCCGTTCCGGCGCCTCTGCGGGAATCCGCATGAAGTCCAGGTCACTGTCAGAGTAGAAGGACAGCGTGCAGATCTCATGATAGCCCTGGCCGCACAGGATCCTGCAGACGCGTTCCCTGCGCTGCTGCGCGGGCGTCTTGCCGCCGCTGGTCACCGTCGCGGTTTTCAGGAAGGTCGGGATTACGTGGTCATACCCGTATTCGCGGATCACTTCCTCCGCCAGGTCCGGTTCGCCCACTTCGATATCCTCGCGGTACCGCGGAGCCGTCACGTCCAGCGTATCGCCGTTCCGGATTACTTCAAAGTTCAGGTTCTTCAGGATCCGGAGCACGTCCTCCGCCGGCACTTCAATGCCGAGGATTGCGTTAATCCGCTTCAGGCTCGCCGTAAAGCGCTTTCCTTCCCGCGGTGCGCCGGCGCTGCAGTCAAAGGCGCTTGCGGTGATCTCTCCGCAGCCGAGTTCCTGGATCAGGTGCAGGGCGCGGGCCATTCCCAGTTCCGTGGTATACTCGCTGATTCCCTTTTCAAACCGGGCGGAAGAGTCGCTGCTTTGTCCCAGGGCGCGGGATGTTTTCCGCACATTGTCCCGGGCGAATTTCGCCGCTTCGAAAAGCAGCTGGGTGGTATGTTCCGTAATTTCGCTGTTCAGGCCGCCCATGATACCGGCAAGCGCCACCGGCCGGTTGCCGTCGCAGATTACGAGGTTGTCGGGCGTCAAAGTGAATTCCTTCTCGTCCAGCGTCTGGATCTTTTCTCCGTCTTTCGCCCGGCGAACGATGATCCGCCGATCCTGGAGCTGGTCCATATCGAAGGCGTGCATCGGCTGGCCGATCTCCAGCAGGACGTAGTTTGTGATATCCACCACGTTGGAAATGCTGCGCAGCCCGCACAGCGCCAGGTTTCGCTTCATCCACCGGGGGCTCTCCCCGACTGTGATGTTCCGCACACCGTGTCCGAGGTAGCGAGGGCACAGATCCGGCGCTTCCACGGTAATATCCAGTCCGGGGAAAACATAATCGCTGGCAGTGTAGTCCGTCGCCGGCATTTTCAGTTCCTTGCCCAGCGCGGCGGCCACTTCCCGGGCAATACCGAACACACTCTGGCAGTCCGGCCGGTTCGCCGTAATCGAAATGTCAAAAATATAGTCGTTCAGCCCAACGATTTCCCGGATATCGTCTCCGGGAACCGTATCCTTTGGCAAGTCCATCAGGCCGTAAACCTCCGCGCCGGGATACAGGTCGTCGTTCAGACCCAGTTCCTCACCGGAGCAGAGCATGCCCGCGGACGGAATACCCTTCAGCGGTTTCGCCTTGATGGTTATACCGCCGGGCAGCGTGGAATTGTCCAGGGCGGCAGGCGTATGCATACCGGCGTAAACGTTCGGCGCGCCGGTCACAATCTGGATCGGATTGCCGTATGCGCCGCAGTTAACCTGGCAGATCTGCAGGTGCGTCCCTTCCACCGGTTCACAGGAAAGCACCTCGCCCACGACCACGCGGCTGATCTCCTTTCCCAGATCGATCAGTTCTTCCACCTCAAACCCGCATCCGAACAGTTTTTCTTCCAGTTCCTCCGCGGTAATATCAATATCCACATATTCTTTCAGCCAGCTGTAAGGCACTTTCATACTGTTGTATCTCCTTCTAATTCTGAATTATGAATGATGAATTCTGAATTAGTTGTCACTCTCTGAACTGATCCAGGAACCGCATATCGTTTTCAAACAGAAGCCCGATGTTGTTGATGCCGTATTTCAGCATCGTAATCCGCTCAATGCCGATACCGAATGCGATTCCAGAGTAAACGCTCGGATCGATGCCGCAGTTCTCCAGCACGTGGGGATGCACAACGCCGCCGCCGAGCACCTCGATCCAGCCGGTATGCTTGCACAGGCCGCATCCCTTGCCGCCGCACTCAAAGCAGCTGACGTCCACCTCAACGCTCGGTTCGGTAAACGGGAAATAGCTGGGCCGAAGCCGGGTGCGTACGTCCTTGTCAAAAATCTGTTGTACAAACTTGTCCAGCATGCCCTGCAGGTCGCACAGCGTGATCCCCTTATCCACCACAAGGCCTTCCATCTGATGGAACATGGGAGAATGGGTCGCGTCGCTGTCGGAGCGGAACACCCTTCCGGGTACCAGAACCTTGATCGGCGGCTTTTTCATATCCATCACGCGGATCTGCCCGCCGCTGGTCTGGGTGCGGAGCAGCAGGTCGTTCTCCAGGTAAAAAGTATCCTGCATATCGCGGGAAGGATGGTCCTTCGGTACGTTCAGCCGGGTGAAGTTATGGTCGTCATCCTCGATTTCAGGGCCTTCAAAGATCTCGAAGCCCATTCCGGCGAACACGTTGATCATCTCGTTCTTTACAAGCGTCAGCGGATGCAGGCCGCCCAGCGGCATTTTCCTTCCGGGCAGGGTAATATCAACCTGTTCCCTGCGGTTCCGGGCGGCAAGCTCCAGCTCGTCCATCTTTGCGCTCAGATTCTGGTACTTTTCCTCCACCTGAATCTTAAACTCGTTAATGACCTTGCCCATGGCCGGCCGGTCTTCCTTGGCAACGGCGCCCAGACCCTTCATCAGATCCGCCACAGCGCCCTTCTTGCCCAGGAAATCCTGCCAGAAAGCAGCCAGTTTTTCCTTTGTGTCAATCTGGCCGATCCTTTGCTCCATCTGCTCCCGCAGGGCCTTGATCCTCTGCTCCATGTATCCCACTCCCGTAGTCTGAAAATAATATACAGCGTCATAACAGTGGTGAACGGTGTCATCAAGCCACCGCTCACCGTAATTATGAATTATGAATTATGAATTATGAATTGTCAATCGTTTCTTACTGGGCGTTTTTAACCAGAATCTTGATATCTTCCACTACGGCCCGGATATCCGTATTCACAGTCATGTTCGCTTCCACTGTCTTGCAGCTGTGAAGCACCGTCGTGTGGTCCCTGCCGCCGAACACGTTGCCGATCTGGGGCAGGCTCATGCCGGTCATTTCACGCGTCAGGTACATTGCGATCTGCCGCGGCACCGTAATCTCCCGCTTCCTGGTCGGACCGGTCAGATCATCCATCGTCAGCCCGTAATAATCACAGACTGTGCTCATGATCAGTTCTGCCGTAATCTGCTTGTGTCGTTTCGAATCGAAGATTTCCTTCAGCGCGCGTTCGCACAGATCGATGGTAATCGGTTCCTTCACCAGGCTGGAATAAGCCACAAGCCTTGTCAGGCAGCCTTCCAGTTCCCGGATGCTGCTGTCAATCTTGCTGGCAATCAGCTGCAGCACATCGTCCGGTACTTCGATATGTTCCTGAACGGTCTTCTGGCGCAGGATCGCCACACGGGTGTCCACATCAGGCCGCTGGATATCTGCCACCAGCCCCCATTCAAAGCGGCTGCACAGCCGTTCTTCCAGGCGCTGGATATCCTTCGGAGGTTTGTCGCTGGTCAGGATGATCTGTTTATTCTCATTGTGGAGTTCGTTAAACGTATTGAAGAACTCCTGCTGCGTACTTTCCCGGCCCGCGATAAACTGGATGTCGTCTACCATCAGTACGTCGACCTTCCGGATCTTTTCCCGGAACTCGTAGGTCTTCTTCATCTGGATCGCGCTGATCAGTTCATTGGTAAAGCTTTCGCTCGTCATATACAGGATCTTCTTTTTCGGATCCGTATCATGGATGAAATGCCCGATCGCCTGCATCAGATGCGTCTTTCCCAACCCCACTCCGCCATAGATGAACAGGGGGTTATAGGCTTCGCCGGGGCTCTCGGCGACAGCAAGCGCCGCAGCCTGGGCAAATCGGTTGGCGTTGCCTACAACAAAGCTTTCAAAGGTGTATTTGGGATTCAGATGCGGATCGTTGTCATCCGGCGTTTGCTCTGTATGATCTTCCCTGTCCTCCCACTCCGCCTTGCTGAGCATTCTGAACTTCATCGGCCTGCCGGCCGCCTCGATCAGGCGTTTTTCGATCAGGTCGGCATATTTATTCTGGATCATGGATATCATCCGGTCCATCTTCACCACAACAGACAGCGTGTCGTCCTCGAGCATGACCGGAACCATATTGCCCTCCACCCACGTGGAATAAGACACGTAGGGCATGTCCCGCGAAAGGAGGGCACAGGTCTGCTCCCAGAGCGACTCGATGTTCATTCAGTCATTCTCCATTCGGTGAAAAGATGATAAACCGCAGATGCGGATCGTTTCGGTTCAGGCCGTCAAGGCGGTAAAAAAAGCGCACGATACGTTCGTGGGCTGTGGATAACCGGACTGTGGATAACTGTCCTTTGCCAAACCGGCTCGACTATAGTATCAGAAAAATGACGCAATTTCAAGGGTTCCTGACCTGTGGATAATTTTGGATAAATTGATGAAAATGTAAGAATTCCTTCATTTGTTAAGTCAAGGTTTTGTGGCGTTTTATCGCCCTTCCACAAGATTTATGGTTTTGGCTGTTGATTGTTTTCGTTTTTTTGCTGTTTTCCATGCTCATTGACATTTTCCCTCTTAAAAGTTAACAATTACTTCATTTTATGGTATGATACTGGCAGTAATTTAATGAAGCCACTCTTCTTCGGGGGGATCAGCATGATCGAATCCTGGCATATCAGGGAAGTCCTGCGTTCACGCTTCGGTTCCGCGCTGGTGGATATTCCCGGCATCTGGGACCGTTCCGCTTCACTTCTGCAGAACTATGCTCCGTACCGGGACACCTTTGCCGGCCTGGCAGCCCGTCTGGAGGATGTGCTCTTCAACACAGTCTATGAACAATTAGGACCCTCTATGGGTGCGCAGATGGACGACGGTACGGTCCGGCGTATCCGCTCCGCGGAACTGAAGGACGCCGCTGACGATGTGATGGGCGTTCTTTTTGATCGTCTTAAAGTCTATTCCGTCACCTATGATTCTTTGCATGAATACTGTATGTCTGCCGGCTCTTTTGCCGCCATGCGCGTTCTCTATACGCGCTACGCGGAATTTATGCCCGCTTCCGAACGGAAGATCCTCGCCAGGATTATCCGGGACAGCCGCCCGCGGGCGGATTGGGAGAGCTGGCTGGACCCGGAAGATTTGCCTCCCGATCCCCGTTGATGAATAATGGATTCCGAATTCTGTATGATGAATAATCAGTGAGGTTCTGCTGTGAAAAAAAAGATCTGTCTCCTGCTTGCCATTCTCCTGCTCTTCCCTGCCCTGGCCGGAGCCGAAAAAATCGTCACGAGTTTCTATCCCATCTGGATCCTGGCCCTGAACCTGACCGATGGCTTGGAAGGGGTGGAAGTAATCAACCTGACAGAGCCCGTTACCGGCTGCCTGCATGATTATTACCTGCTTCCCTCCGACAAGGTCACGCTGTCCCGGGCGGATATCCTGCTGATCAACGGCGCCGGAATGGAAGCTTTCCTTCCCGACATTTCCGTGGATTATCCGAACCTGCCCGTCGTGGATGCAACCGCGGGTCTTCCTTTCCTGAGCGAAAGCGGAATGCTGGAAATCGGCGATCATGAAGAAGGTGAGGAAGTCAACGCCCATCTCTGGCTGGATCCGCAGCGTGCCGCAGGCATGGCGGCGAATCTGGCGGAAGGTCTGATTCGCCTGATGCCTGACAGGGAGCAACAGATCGCGGAAAACCTGAAAGCGTATCAGGAACGTCTTTACGCCCTGGACGAAACTCTCCGGGACGGTTTATCCGGATTTGACCGGAAGGTCATTATTTTTCACGAAGCTTTCCCGTATTTTGCGAAAGCCTGCGGCCTTTCAACGATAGCGATTGTCAACAAAGAACCGGACGATACGCTTCCTACGGCCCAGCTGGCCCGTGTGACGGAACTGATCAGGGCAGAGGAAAGCATGCCGCTGATCCTGAAATCCGTAGAAGAAGATCCTTCTGTCAATACGCTGGTCAATGAAACCGGTGTCCCCGTCTGCGAACTTGATCCCATGACTGCCGGTCCGGAAAACCCGCCCCTGGATTACTACGAAACAGTGATGGTCCTGAATATGGAAACCCTGCAAAACGCGGTTCGTTGAATCCCCTCATATCTGCAATCGAAAGGACGTTCTGAAAAATGTTCAGCGTGAGCCCGGAGATCTATACGACCCTCTCCACAGCCTCCCGCTGGCTTTTTGCGTTTTTCGCTCTGGTGCTTTTGTTTTTCGCGTTCGCCTGGCATCATTCCGACCGGAAAGAACGCAGGGAACGATTCAAAAACCTGCCCGGTGCCGGAACCGTCGGTGAACTGGTTGTCCTTTCCGGCAGTGATGAACTGGCTCCGGATACCTGGTTCCCCGTTCCGCGGGAAGGCATCCTCGGATCCCTCCGTTCCTGCGACCTGGTTGTTCCCTGTCCCGGTGTTCGTTCTCAGCACCTGGATTTTTCCTGGCAGGACGGTACGGGCCTGCTGATTCGTCCGCGGATCGGCTGCGAGGTACTGGTGGACGGCGTCCCCGTATCTCGCCGCGGCACTTTTGCGGACGCGCCGCTTCTGCATGGTTCCACGCTGCAGGTCGGTAATGCTGTACTTCGCCTGCAGTTGTTCTCTGCCCTTTCCCATACGAACCGTCCTTACGTGCCGCAGGCAGCGGTTCCTGCACAGGAACCCGGGCCCTGGACAGTGCCGCCTCAGCCGCCGGTGCAGGTGCCGTATGCGGCAGTTCAGACGTGGCAGGTACCGCAGGAACCTGTTCCGGGATCTCCTGATCATTTTCTTGGCCAGCCTGTCCCGCTGCAGGATCTTTCTCAATCCGCGGCTGCCGTTCAGGGTCAGCCGCCCCAGCCTGTGTCCCCAGAAAGTCTTCCTCAGCCTCCTGCCGTCGCACAGCGGCGCAAGCGGGCTGACCGCTGGAAGGAGGATTGGAGCGAATGAGCAGGCAAAAATCCTCCGGGCGCTTTCGCTTTGTCGCCGCGTCGATTCTGCTGGCTGCGCTGATCTTTGTGGTTCCGGCATTACAAAACGGACATTACACCCTTTATCTGCTGGCCGTTCTGATCCCCTGCGCAATGTTCCTGAGCGAAACCGTACTCGCGCGGATGTTTTCTCTTGACAGAATGGTTATGGCACTGGTTCTGTATCTCTGCGTCCTGGGAATCGCTTCACTCGCGCTGACGGATCCGGACGCCGCGGTTGCGCAGGCGCTGCGCTGCGGCGCGGGGCTGGCGGCGCTGCTGATCGGCGGAATCCTCATCCGTTCGCTTTCCCCGTCCCTGCTGACCGCTTCCTGTGCGGCCTTCCTGGGGCTTCTGCTCCTGGCCGGAAAGCTGCTTTCTCCTTCCCTGTCGCTGCCACTGTCCGAAGCGTCGCTGGCGCTCCTCCTGATTGCCTTTGCCGCTCTCTTTGCCCGCCAGGGGCCGGTATCTGCTCTCCTTGCAGGCATTGCCGGACTGGCGCTCCTGCTGGTCCGCGGAGAAACAGCGGAAGCGGTCCTTTGGGGAATAATGGTCCTGCTGCTTGTTTTCGCGGCGGACGGAAGACTTGTCGTTGTTCTGCCGACACTGGCCCTGGAAGTGCTGCTCTTTTTCGGAGTGTTCCGCCTTTTTCCCGGAGTATCTCCAGGCAATGGTTCTCTGAGCATCCTCGCTTCTGCCGGCGCAGTCGGATCCGATCTGCTCCCGGAAGGAATCGAAGCCTTGGACTCCGTCTCTCTTTTCCCGCGCCTGACAGGTCACTATGGCCTGATCTTCTCTGGCCTGTCCGCCTTGTTATTTCTTCCGCTGGCACTTCGCGGAACATCGGTGGCAACCTGTGCCCGTACCAGGTTCCATGCGGTTCTGGCAATGGGTGCCATACTGCTGCTGTCGCTCCGGACGATCGCTGCGCTACTTTCTGTCTTTGGTTTTCTGCCGCTGTCCGGACTCAGGCTTCCTTTCCTGACGGCTTCTCTGCCGGATCTGTGCGCGGAGCTTTTCCTCGCCGGCCTGCTCTGCGGCGTTTCCGGACGAAGCGACGCAGACCTGGCTGAAGATGCGCACCTGGCCATGCTGGCAAAATGACCGGGGCAAAGGTCTTGTCCTCCCGGTTGAGGCCAGGAGATCTCTCACTTTGTTATGAAAGGATTGTCCCATGAAGCAAATGCGTTCGCGTTTCCGCCTCATCACATTGCTGCTGGTCTGTGCTTTTGTCCTGACCCTGGCCGTGTGCGCCGGCAGCGTCCTGAAAGAGTCCGGTGTGACGCTCGCTTCCCTTCCTAAGCTTCCCCTCATCGGAAGCACTCCCTCTCCCGCTCCGTCTGTTTCACCCGACGCCTCCCCCGACAACGCGCCGACTCCTGCCCCGTCCGAATTGCCGTCAGACGGAACCGTACTCCCGGGGACTGACATTTCTCCGGATCCGGAGTATAATGATTATAATGTTTTCGGACTTTGATCTTTTCCCTGAAAGGAAGGTTGCCTGATGATCCGTTTTAAACACTTGATTGCGTTTACGCTTATCCTAGTCCTGTTTTGTCCTTCTTCGCTTGCGGCAAAAAAGAAGAATGAAGAATACACAGCCCGAGAAATTACAACCGAGGTGGTACAGGATATCCCTGCGGAAATCCAGCAGGTTCTTGACCTGGCGTATCAGCAGTGGCAGGAAGTTGACGCGGCCAATCTGAAACAGATCAACAAGTTTACGGAATGGCGCGGCAAGGGTTACAAGTTTGGCTGGTGCGGCGGCTTTGTGACCTGGTGCATGCTGGAATCCGGCATTCCCCAGGAGGAAAAGAACAATATTAAAGAGGGCGAAGTGGAAGGCGTCGTCCATGTAAAAGAAGCCGGGGTCGGAAAGCTCTATACCGGCTATGGGAAAATGAACCGGATTACGCGTGTCCCGCAAAAAGGCTTTATCGCCGTATACGGCAATGAAGGCTCCGGCGGTTCCACGCCTTATTACCATGTTGGTCTGGTTTATGACGTGGAAAGCTTGGGAGACGGTAAATACCGTATTACGACCATTGAGGGCGACGTACCTGCTCCCGATGACGCCACCCATAAGAAAAACGGACACACCGTTCGTATGTTCATCCGTGATTATGATATGAATCTTGCTTCAGATAAAAAGACAAAGAAAAAAGATATGACCCTTGTTCCTGAAGAAGAGCGGGACAGAGAAGAAAACTCGCTCTTCTCCTATGGCTATGCCTATAAGAAAAAGAACATGTATATCACGATTTTCCTTATGCCGTGGATTCCGTAGGACTCACAGGAAACAGCGGAGGAATGATCTATGCTGTGGATGTACGCGGTTTGCGCACTGACCCTGCTCGTCTGCCTTCCCTTCTTTATGCATTATAAAAAGGCGCTGCGATATAAACTCGCGGCATCCTTCAAAACCCTCGGCACCCTGGGTGCCGCAAGCATGGCGCTGACTGCTGCGATCCGCCTGGATCCGCGCTGCTGGATCTGTTTTTCAGCAATCATGCTTCATGCCGTTGCGGACTACCTGCTTGAGTTTAATCTTTACTGGGGAGAAGGTTTCTTCCTGGCGGGCCATATCTGTTATATCGCGTTCTTTGTCAATCTGTTTCCTGTCTCAGCGATTCATCTGATTGCGGCTGTTTGCCTGCTGGCACTCGTCGTGTTTCTGTTCTGGCGATGGAGAAAACCCATCGGAAACAGAATGGTGCCCTTTGCTGTATATGCGGCAGTCCTGTCATTAATGACCGCCTGTGCAATCGGTGGCCTTTCAAGCCACGTCCTTCAGGGTCAATTGATCACGCTTGGCGGTGCGCTTTTCTACATCAGCGACTCCTTTATTTTCGGACGCCTCCTCTTCACCGCCAACCGTGCTGTCGACTGGGCTATAATGATCCTCTACTATGCCGCCCAGCTCCTGATTGGCATCTCATGCCTTGTTTAATAATTCATATTATTAGGCTCCCCTTTTCAAAGGGGAGCTGCCGGTTTTCCGGCTGAGGGGATAATATTTTCCGCCGAGATCCCAATAGAAAAATCACCTGCTTTCGCAGGTGATCTATTGGAATCCGGGGAGCGATCCAAGTGGTGCCCCGGTGGGGCATTCGCCGAAGGCGAAAACGAGGTGAGCGAGTCAATCGAAACGAGCAGTGCGACCGCTTCAAGGGAGCAATGCGACGATTGAGATTGCGGTCCGTCGGCTAATGACAAAATAACTGCCGCATCTCTGCGGCAGTTATATTTGGAATCCGGCGGCGACCTACTCTCCCGGGCCGTTACCAGCC
>JBGUHQ010000043.1:0-62931 GCA_045112195.1 Christensenellales bacterium
TTTGTGCTGATCCTGGCAGTGATCGTAACCAGGACGTCGCTGTGGCCCTGGGCCGTTGCCGTCGTCCTGGCCGGTATGCTTCTCCTGGATCGGAAGATCCTTCTGAAAGTGGATTATGTACTTCTGGTAACCTTCCTTTGCTTTTTCATCTTTTCCTCTTCCATCGCCGCCAATCCCGGCATTTCCGGCTTCCTGAAAAAGGCTGTCGCCGGTCATGAATACTGGTGGAGCATTGGGATCAGCCAGGTTATTTCCAATGTTCCGGCAACCATCGTCCTTTATCCGTTTACGGAAAACTTTTCCGGCCTGATCTACGGCGCGGATACCGCTGGTCTCTGTTCCCTGATCGGTTCACTGGCTTCCGTGATCAATTATCGCATCTATGTGCGGGAGTATCCGGGCCGTGGAAAATCCTTCATCAAAACCTTCACCCTGGTCAGCTGGGCGTTTTTCCTGATCGTCGTCATTCCGGGTTTCCTGCTGTCCGGCTGGTCTTTCTTCTGATAGTCCGTCATTTTATGATGCCTGCCGGTCACGGATCCTGTTCAGGCCAAAGCTTTCTTTCTTGGTGCGCACATGATAAAATGAGAGAGCAATCTTCTTCACTCGAATCGACATAAGACGGAGGGTTCGGACATGACAGACGCACCCCGTAAGCAGACTATCTTTAGGATCGTTATTACCGGCGGCCCCTGTGCGGGGAAGACCACCGCAATGAGCTGGATCCAGAACGCGTTCACCAAGAAGGGCTGGCTGGTCCTGTTCGTGGACGAGACCGCCACCCAGCTCAGCAGCGGCGGCGCGCCCTGGAAGATGACCCGGAACAACCGGGAATACCAGTACCGGGTCACCCAGCTGATGCTGGCCAAGGAAGAAGTTTTCACCGAGGTGGCCCGGACCTTCGAAGCGGACAAGGTGCTGGTGGTCTGCGACCGCGGCGCCCTAGACAACCGTGCTTATATGACGGATGAGGAATTCCGTTATGTGCAGGAAAAACTGGGCATGAGCGAGGTGGAGCTCCGGGATCATTACGACGCGGTCTTCCACCTGGTAACCGCCGCCAAAGGTGCGGAGGAGTTCTATACCCACGCGAACAACGCCGCCCGGTACGAGACCGTTCAGGAAGCCATCGAATCCGACGACCGCCTGATCGCCGCCTGGACGGGGCATCCCCATCTCCGGATCATCGACAACCGGTACAGTTTCGATGACAAGATGCTGGCCCTGATCCGGGAGATCTCCTCCTTCCTGGGTGAACCCCGGCCCATGGAGACCAAGCGGAAATACCTGATTGCCCGGCCGGATCCGGCTGCCCTCGACCGCCGGCCCAACTGCCAACGGGTGGAGATCACCCAGGCATACCTCCGCAGCGAGATCCCGGGAGAAATGATCCGGATCCGCCAACGGGGCCGCGACGGTAGCTATGTCTATTTCAAGACTCGTAAGCGCAGCATAGACGGTAAGCGCATCGAAATGGAGGAACGCCTGACCCACCATGAGTTCCTGGACCTGCTGATGCAGGCTGACCCGACGTACCGGACGATCCGCAAGGACCGCTGGTGCCTTAGTGAGAACGGGCTGTACTACAACATCGACCTCTATCCTCAGTGGGACGACCAGGCGCTTCTGGAAGTCGAGCTGTACAGTGCCGGAGATGAGGTCCGTTTCCCGGAAGGCATCCAGGTGATCCGGGAAGTGACCGGGGAAAAGGAATTCACCAATCCGTATATCGCCCGAAACCAACAAGAAGGCGCTGAGCGCTGATCCGAAAAGGGCAGATTTATCTGTCCCTCCTTGATTACCTTTCAGTACACTGATGGCAGTCGGTCAAGGGCGGCCGCAGGCCGCTTGCGAAGCCCTTGTCCGGATGACAGCAGTGTGCTATTTGCCATGCCTCCCCCAAAGAAAATCTCTGGCAACCTTGTTCGGTTACCAGAGATTTCTTGTTCCCGTGTTGTTTTTTTATTTCACTGTCCTCTTGACTGGAAGCGGTTCAGAATGGCGTCCGGGTTTTCTTTTTTCCTCGTGACCGACTATTGATTCACTTTCCGGATTCATTATTTCAATGATCCATATTCACAATAACACATTGGCAGCCAAGCAGATGATGCCATCTGCCGAAGGATCGTGTATAATAGCCGTGTCAGGCTCCGTTCATGGAAAAGGCCGGAAGAAAAACGAAATGAGGTGCGCGTGATGGAGTACCGCAAATACTGCGCTTTTATCAGTTACCGCCACTATACCCCGGACATGGAAATTGCCCAGCGGCTCCATACGCTGATCGAGCAGTACACGGTCCCTGTTGATTTCCGGAAGGATCCTTCGCAAAAGCATCCCGGCCAGGTATTCCGTGACCAGGAAGAGCTTCCCCTTTCCGCTGACCTGGGAAAGGATATCGAAACCGCGCTGGATAACAGCGACTGGCTGATCTGCGTCTGCTCCCCGCGTTACCTGGAAAGCCGCTGGTGCATGCGTGAACTGGAGTATTTTATTGAGCGGCATGGCCGGGAACGTGTCCTGACCTTGCTCGTTGAAGGCGATCCGGATAAAAGCTTTCCGGAAACGCTCCTGCACTATACGGATAAAGCAGGGAACACGGTCGACCTGGAGCCGCTCGCGGCGGATGTCCGAAGCGATTCTCTCCCCGGCAGCCTGAAACGCCTGAAGAAGGAAAAACTTCGCATCCTCGCCCCCATGCTCGGAACCACTTTTGACGGCCTGTACCGGCGTGCCCGCAGGCGTACCCGCCGTAACATCCTGGCTGTCGCCGCTGCCGTCGCGGTGGCCGGCGCCGGCATCGCGGCCTATACGGCCGAACAGAACCGCCGTGTGGAGAACCAGCGGGCCGCCGCCGCACGGAATGAAGTTGATATGCTGCTTGAACGGGTATCAACCGAAAAAGCAAAACTGCAAAACAACGCCGCGCTGGACACCGCGCTGCAGGCCCTGGACCTGTCCGGGTCTCTCGATGGATACAGGGAGCTGAATATTCAATCCGCGCTGGAAGAGCTTTGTTATAACGGGGATTTTGCCCTCCGGACCCAAACCGCCTCCTCCACCCATTACTTTATTGCCAACAGCATTTTCTTCACGATGGAGTACTTCTCACCGGACGGCAGCAAAGTCCTCTGCAGCCCCGGCGGCTATGAGCTCGACTGCTGCGACACAGCGACTGGCAATATCCTTTGGTCGCTGGATTCGGACGCGTATCTGACCTCCGCCCGCTGGAAACGGGACGGAAGCCGTGTGGTAGTAACGTCCTATACCGGTCATGCCGTCTGGCTTATCAACGCGGAGACCGGCGAGGTTATCAAAAAGATCGGGATCTCTTTTGTCAGCAACGCCGCCTGGTTCTCTGAAGACCTGAACGGGGAAGCCATCATGATCACATGCCAGGATGGGTTCCTCTGCTGGCATACAGATACGGACCCGGACGCGCAAAAGATGGCTTGGTTTATGAAGGAGGTTGCCGGCCAGCTTTGTTCAGGCCGCGTGTTCCACAACCGTTTCATCGCCATGCACAATTATGAGCGTTTCGGCGTCATCGATCTGCTTCAGGACAAGGGATATACCTACGTTTCTCCCATGCCGCATGTCAACATCAGCAATTACGCGGTTTCTCCGGACGGGAGGAAACTGTTTGTCCATCAGCACAAAACAATGTTTGTCAGCGACCTGGAAACGGATGAGGTCCTGTGGACGACCGAATACGAAAAGCCCGACCAGTATCCGGACAGTATTCCGGATTCCTACGGGCCTTCCGCAGTTTGGGCGGGGAATTACATTTTTAATAACTGCCGTTTTTCAGGAAGCGCGATCGATTATACCGGCGTCGTGCTGAACGCGGAAACCGGCGAGATCCTCTACACGCTGGATGATGTCTTCTGTATCGGCGCCACGGAGGACGGTGAGAACTTTATCTGTTCCGACGGCGTGTACCGGGCCAGCGACGGAGAATACGTCATGACATGCGGCACCCGAACCATGAAAACGTTTGATCAGAACGGCGGAACGTATGAGATTTCCGGCGGGCTGGTCTGCGCGGCTGATCCTTCCGGGAAGTACTGGTTCACGGGCAGTACGATCATCAACGCTCCGGGCACAGGATCCCAGTACCGGGTCGAAAAATACGAAGGAACGCTGTATGCCGACCGGAATGACGCCCGCACCTGGGTCACACCGGACGGGCAGTATCAGGTGATCCCGGAGATCAATTCCCCCGGTTTCACAGTCCTGCGGAACGACGAAACAAACTGGCAGTATATCGTCCGAACCTTCACGCCCGAAAACTGGATCGTTTTTTCCCCGGACAGCCGCCTCACGGCTCTTGGAACAACCGCCTGCGATATTTCCGTCTATGAACTGGAGACAGGAGAGCAGTTGTTCACGTCGACCGACTGGGCGTTTCAGCGTTCTTTCGGCGGCTTCACCTTTAACCAGGACGGAACCCTACTGATGTATACCAGCGCCTTGAAGGACTGGTTCTGCGTCGCATCCATGAAAACGGGAAAAATACTCTACGAGATCCATGAAACCCGGCCCGCCGTCGACTGGGGATTCGATTCCGAAACAGGAGACGCTGTCATCCTCTTTGAGGACGGCAGCGCCCGCTGTGCAGATATATTCACTTCTCCGGAAGAACTGTACGCCTATGCGCGGGCTCTGCAGAAAAGCCTTTCAGAATAAGTAAAACACGGTATATCCGCAGCAAACTTACTGCTGCTTCATCAGCAGTTCTGTACTGACTTGCATGACAAGGTTCCCCTGGGCGCATTCAAACAGGTAGCACAGGGTATCCGTGGTAATCCATACGCTGGCCTGAGTGGCAGACATTCCCAGGATACTCTGAACCTGCTGCTTGATCGATTCCGTGTCAACAGCCGCCTTGCTGCCGTATTCCTGGATCATGATCTGTTCAAGTTCGTCAAAGGTCATAGGAATATTCCGTTCCCCAGAGGTCCTGAAAGGAATATAGACCGCACCCATCAGCAGGTTGCCCTGGAACATATACATGGCCGCCATCTTGCTTTCTGACGGTCCCTTCATGCCCTGAACCTGATACATGTTCTTATTGACTTCATAGCTGAGCCCGGCGTTGTTCAGTGCGGCAGTCAGATCATCCGGGCTGCACATCCAGGCAGCGCCGGCCGGCAGATCAAAGCATCCCGTGCGGTTTTCCGGCAGGCTCGCATCCTGCATCATGGCGAGCGTCCGGGCAATGTTCAGAATAACGACCGCAACAGTATTCTCCCTGGTTCCTTCCGTGCTGTAGGCCACCATTGCGTCGAATTCCCGGTTCACAAGCCAGCCTTTGGCCCAGGCAATATCACCCATATCCCCGTACATATTCTTCATTGCGCCTTCCAGTCCGCCCAGGGCAGTCGCCAGGACCGTATCACTGTTGTCCTGTTTTCCTTCGAAGGCCTGTTTCATGCTTTCCGGGCTGTCGAACATCACGTTGCCCCGGCCTTCGTACAGTTTCTCCATCTCTTCGACAATCTGGCTGCGGGCAGCGTCCTTATCAGACGCGGAGCTGACATCATACAGAAAGATCAGCATGGATATCTCATCTTCGGCCGTCGTCGTCATACCAAGTTCGTAAGGCACCGGCGCCAGTCCCGGATCTTTCACAACAAAATAAGCCATTCCACCACTGTTGCCGATATCCCCTCCGGTTTCCGGCACAGCGTTGACGATGCTCTGCACCTCTGAAACGGAAGAGTCCCAGTTCAGCCCCGGCAGGAACGGAAAAACAGAGCTCTCCTCCTCCGCCGCCGCCGGCAACCACACCGCCGTCAATACTAGAATCATCAGAAAAATCAATCCGTTACGCACTTTCATTTTCCTTTCCTCCTCAGGAGACAGAAATTAGTTTCTGCCTCTGTTTTTGTTCAAGGCTTCCGCTTCCGACTTATTTTCTCTTTCGCCGTGCCGGGATCAACACTGTCAGCGTACACACGCACAGGCCGGTCAGGATCATCAGCAGCCACAGGAGCGGCTGGGCTGTATCGCCGGTCTTGGGTGGTGGTTTGGGTGTCGGAGTGGGAGTCGGAGTGGGAGTCGGGGTGGGTGTCGGGGTGGCTGTCGGTTCGGGAGTCAGGGTGGGTGTCGGGGTGGCTGTCGGTTCGGGTGTCTGGGTGGGTGTCGGAGTGGGATCATGACCCCAGATCCCCTTTGCCCGCCGTGCTTTAGCCCAGGCAAGGTCAACCTGGACATAGTGGGAGGGAGCGATGAGCCCGTCATTTGCCACAAACAATGACAGATTGCGGACCATCCCTTCAATGCTGAGGGTTTCCCCTGCCGTGGAAAACAGGAAAGTCAGCAATACAGTCCGCAGCGGACGGATATATTTCTTCAGGTCGCTGAAGTGGCGGCAGGCGTCTTCAATGTATCCCTGTGAATACCCCTTCGCGGCAAGTGAATTCAACGGGCCTGAATACAGGGAATCCGCGGCGCGCCTTCCCATCAGGTCCGCGGCTAAAGTGAGATTCTGATAGGTTTCACCTTCCGGCATCAGGACCTGCAGAATTGTCATGACCTGACCGGGGAATGTTGTAGGATCAGCCGGATCGGCAAGGATAGAGGGCAGCCAATCCGGTAAATCAATGAAACCGAAACTGCCTGCTAAAGCGAGCACATAACAAAGCGTCGTGGTCGTGGATTTTGCGGTTCCTCCGTCTTCCTTCGCATCTGTACCCTCTTCGGGTCCCCAGCCGCAGGCTTTCAGGAACGCCTCGATCCTCTCCGCTTTGGTGTATGATGACGGATCCCCGGTAATGTATGCGTTGAGAAAAGTGTATATACCGTCCGCTTCCGGGCTGGATCCGGGATCCGGCAAGAGCGGTACAATCAGATCCAGGACCTTTTCCGTTACCTTTGTGTTGCCTGATTGCGGGAAAATATATCTTGCGGCGATCTCCACAATCATCTCCAGGCAAAGGGAACCTGTTGGAATGCTTTCATTCGGGAACAGGTAGGACAGCAACTGCTCGAGGAAACGGACAACAGCAACTGCTTCCCCTTCGTTCTCGGCTTTGTTCAGAGCGTTGCTCTGAGCGTTCTTCAGGCGCGTTACGCCGAAATCCAGAATCCAGAAAACAGCAGCTTTGATCAGATCTTCCAAATTGAGTTTCGGATCATTCATGTCCAGGGAAACCATGCCGAACAATCCGGCCAGCGCCTGCGCTGCGTGCTGGAAATCATTGTCGAAGAACACACGGGGAGACGACGCAATCAGTTCCAGCGAGTTGACCCGGCTCTGCATCAGGTCGCCCATGCTTGAGGGGCCCTTGTCCGTCGGCTTCATGACATCCGCAATCACGATCTGCTCCCCGGAGCAGATTTTTTCAATCAGCTTGTCAAAATCCAGCGTGACCCGCTGATAATCCTCCGGACTACCGCCATTGGTAAAGGTTTGATACATCTGCCAGTCAAAAGCCTTGAGCTGCTGAACCATTTCCGCTTCGGTAACCGGTCCGCCTGGCAGGTCCGAGGAATCATACTGGCACACCTGGCCGTAGTATGTAAAGTCCCAGCCCGGGATGGACGGAGGCAGCTTCGGGACGACGTCATGATATTTGGGATAATTCCGGATGCCTGTGTAGCATGCCGCGCCCGGATCCACCGCTCCGGTATTCTGGCTGACGTACGCCTGTCCGGGGGTATCGTTCGGATAATTGGCACGGTTTCCCGCTACGCTCAGATCCTCCGCGTGCGTCAGGCCCGGACGGATCGGACGGGGGGTGGAGAAGGTATAGCAATACACGTTTTCCGGCGTGACGCTGACCGGAACGCCCACCGCGCGGAAATACTCGTCACCGCCGCCCGCGAAGAAGCCGCCCAGTGAATTTGAAGTGGCCGCGCCGCGGCTGTGTCCGGCAATCCAGACCTTCAGATCGCCGGTAATGCCGTGGTTTTTCATGTACAGTGCCGCATAGCGCAGGACTTCGTCCCGTGCCGCCTTAAAGCCGGCGTGCATATTCCCCGTGGATCCGTCTTCGGAGCTGATTGTAAAGTTTCCCGTCCATTCCTGGGTATAGTTTGAACTGCGGATGACGATCGCCAGCAATGTGTACGTTTTATCGCCGTCCTGGATGGTTTTATGCCCGAAGGCGGCTGCCGCGGAGCTCTCCTCCGATCTGGTGGTATAGTATTTGTTTGTTTCGACGTCCTGAAAATGGGCCTTTGACAGAAACTCCGTAATATACCTGGGGGCAAGGGGCTCATTCTCCGTCGGCGTCAGGGAGGAATTGATGTAGGGACTGCTGGCAAGGGCAGCGGCCGCGGAAACCTCCGCCAGATGGCAGCAGCCCAGATAAGAGGAACGCTGGAAGCAGTCATCACGCCAGATTACTTTGTCTGTCGGAAGCAGTCCGCCCTCCGTCTCTCCGGAATTGAAACTGTATGTGATTTCGATTGTTTCGGGTTCAACGGTTCCCGACGCAAAAGCGGCAGCCGGAAAGGAACATAACGTAATGGCTGCCGTAAGGATATATAAAAGAATTCGTTTCATTGCCTGCTTCATGCTCGCAGTCTCCCGGATTCAAGCTTTTTGCCTGGTTTCCGTACGATTATACAATAGATTGTAGCAATAAAGCAATAGATGCATCAAGATGTAGTGTTTGCATTTCTGCTGTTTTTTATGTGCAAAAAACGGAGGGGGTAGGCGCTTCTGAACCGTCTGCCCCCTCGGTATGTTCCTGACTCAGCGTTTTATTTCCGGGTGATCCTGATAGTAGGTTTCCTTATCCCGGTACATCCGCTCGTCCGCGGTCTTCAACGCGGCCCGGATTTCCCTGGAATCGGAAATCACGCAGTATCCGACGGCAAAAGCGACATGTTTGTGCCTTGCGGCCTGCCGTTTGATTTCTTCACAGCGTTCCCGGAGCTCCTCTTCCTCCGCGCCGCGGGTGATGATCATAAACTCGTCTCCGCCGGCCCGGTAGATCTCGTCGCCGGGGAAAACCTGCCGCAGTACAGCAGCGCTTTCTTTCAGCATCGCGTCCCCTTCCACGTGTCCGTATTGGTCGTTGACGCGTTTCAGGCCGTTCAGGTCCGCAAACACGATGCCCAGCCGTTCAACGGTTGCCTTTCCCTCACGGAGTTCGTCAATCCGGTTGTTCATCTCGTTCCGGTTCATGATTCCGGTCAGCATATCCATGCTGCTCAGCTCCCGCAGCCGGATCAGGAGGAGATGGTTCGCGATCTCGCTGGCGATGAAGTATGTGCTCAGTTCAAGCGTTTCCTTGATATGCAGGGTGTCCACCGTATCAAAATTAGTTGCCCAGATATACCCGATCAGCTGCTCGTCCCCGCCCTTGAGCGGGAAGATCACGATGCTCTGCACATGGGCCTCCATCAGGGACTTGTGCCACACTGGATTCCGTTTCCGGATATATTCCATGTCGAACTCGTCCTTCACGATCAGGCAGTTGCTCCCGCCGATCGTGTCCATCCATGACAGCGCCACTTCATAAAAGTCCGGCATCATCGACTGCCTTTTCTCCGTCAGACCCTGCGTAGTCTGAATGGCTTCACTCAGAACGCGGCACTCTTTTCGTTCTTCATCCAGCAGGAGCACCGCGCAGTTCCTGGCCTTGCACAGATCCCGGATATCCACGATTACGCTCCGCATCGTGGTTTCAAATTCGGCTTCATCCTTCACACCCCGCAGCTTGATGCAGGTATTAAGAACGCTCCGGGCAGTTTCCTGTGAAATCCCGGCCAGTTTTTTCGGATCCGCCCGTTTGGAAACCTCCTGGGTATAGGTGCAGTAATAGAGATTCCCCTCATGTCCCAGCGGGAGCATGTAAATATCGAACCAGTAATCGAACCTTCCCGGATTGATATAGGCGTGCATCGGCTTGCGTTCCACCGCGCAGGCATAACAGTACAGATCGAAGTTCAGGTCCCTCGGGAAATAGTGTTCATACAGGCTGTTCGGCTCGAAACGCGTGGACATCATCCGCGGAATGTTCTCCGGCGGATTTTCAATGGATTCGATATATTCCCTGTTCCCGGTCACAATCCGGATCTCCCCGCAGGAACCGTCTTCTTTTTTCTCCACGGAAAGGATGCAGGTCATCGTGTCAAAATGATTCACAAATTGCTGCAGGTCCATGAAAACGCCTCCGTCTGTTTCTGTGTTTCTGTAATGCTTATCATATCACAATATCGCTGAAAAAGTCAGATCAGGGCAAAGGGGAGCCGGGAGCCGAAGAAGTCATCCAAGCACCGGGATCGCGCGCCCGCTCGTTTTCAGCGCCTGCTCATCCAGTTGGTTATCGCTGTATACCAGGCTGCCGTTGATGAATACCTTGTCGATGCCGAAAGGCTGCTCCTGATCCGGGATTCCCTCTTCCAGCGCCTTTTCATCGAATACGGTCAGATCGGCGCAGTATCCTTCTTTCAGATATCCCCGGTCCGGAAGCATGAAGCGGTCGGCAGTCGCTCCGGTCATTTTCCTGATTGTCTTTGCCATGGTATCTCCGGTTCCGCGCAGGGAATCTCTGAGGAACTTGGGATAGCAATCGTAGATGGCAGGGTTCTGGACGCCGTAATCCTCCACCCATGCGTCAGTCATATACAGGCAGCGGTCATCATGCTCGAAGTCCCTGATGATCTCCGGCGTGGAGTACGGCCCCATATTGACGCGGCCAACAAAGCGGCTCTTTTCGCATAGCATCAGGTACGCTTTCAGGTTGGAAGTTCCTTCCTCCCTTGCGATCTGACTGACGGTCTTTCCTTCATACTTTTCATATCCGGGACCGATGTAGGCAATCTGAATATCATCGAACCCGAACCCGAGCAGCAGGCTGGTAGCCTTGACCAGCGCTGCCAGTTTCAGCCGCGTCAACGGATTGCTGCGCTGTTTTTCCGTCATTCCCTGATACCAGGCCGGAAGGATAACGGTGATCACCGAAACGCCCAGGCATTCGTTGTAAATATCGAACATCACGTCCACGCCGTCCGCCCGGAGCTGATCGAATATTTTCAGCAGTTCTTCCTTGTCTTTCAGGGTCTTCCTGCCCACAAAGATCGCGTGGGAGTACTGCAGTTTCAGATTGGTGCCTCTGGATATCTCGGCCAGTTCATCCACCGCCCTGAGCAGGTGGGAGCGGCCGAACAGCTGGGGATACGCCATGGAAACCTTTGATTCCGCCCGCGGATGGACCGTCAGGGGTTTGTTGTACTTTACGCACAGGGCAGCCACTTTCTTCAGCTCTTCCACATCCGCGTACAGACCCGGCTGATACATAAGGCCCAGGGAGATTCCTGCGGCTCCCTGCTGAAGCGCCTGCTCCAGGATCTCCAGCATACGTTTTTCCTCCGCTTGTGTCAGCGGCCTGTTTTCAATGCCGCCGGCAGCCGCGCGGGCGGAACAGTGCCCGGCCAGCGTTGCCAGATTACAGGGCATTTGCCGGTCCACGGCGCAAAACAGTTCTTCCGCGGTGCTGTATTGTCCCGTAACGTTCTCGAACCCGAAGATTCCGCCGCCCAGTTTTTCCGTGTACGGGTTTCCTTTTTCAAAGCCGATCTCGGAAACGCCGCAGTTTCCGGCAACAAACGTGGTAATCCCCTGCAGGATAAACGGCCGGAAATACGGCAGCGGGTCTTTTTTGATCGCAAACCAGTCGTTGTGGGAATGTGCGTCGATGAAACCGGGGGAAACCGATTTCCCTTGCAGGTCGAGCACGCTATCCGCGGGAAGATCGATCCGTTCCGCGATTTTCGCGATCCGGTCTTCTCCCAGCAGGATGTCTGCCTGATACGGTTCAGAGCCGGTTCCGTCATATACTTTTGCATTCTTCAGTAACTGCCGCATATGTATCCCTTCTTTTCGGATGATGGATAATATGATAAGACATATCGAAACAAAAAGCAAAAGCGTACGAATAGCTGTTCGTTCCGATACCGGTTTCGGCCATCCGGGCGTTCCGGCAGGGCGGTTTGCAACCCGCGGCAAAATCAGGTAAAATAGGGAAAACAGTGAAAAGCAAAAATGGGAGATCTTCATGAAACTGATTGACACTTTTCCAACAGACCGGATCGGTGACCTGCAATACTGCGTCGGGCGGGTCTTTCCTTTCGGTGCCACGCTCATGGAAGACGGCGTCAATTTCAGCATATATTCAAAAGAGGCAAAAAGCTGTACCCTGCTGCTCTATCATCACGGCCAGCCGGAGCCGTTTGTTGAGATCCCCTTCCCGGACAGGTTCCGGATCGGCGACGTCTACGCCATGATGGTATTCGGGATTCAGACCGAAACCACTGAATACGGCTACCGGTTTGACGGAGAATATGATCCGCGCCGGGGCCTGCTGTTTAATCCGAAGAACACGCTCCTGGATCCTTACGCCAAATCCGTTTCCGGCCGCTCCGTCTGGGGAAGGGAACCGGACTGGTCGCGTCCCTTCCAGCACCGGGGCCAGTTCATCCGGGAGGATTTTGACTGGGAAGGCGATAAACCCCTGGAGATCGCCCCGGAAAAGCTGATCATCTGTGAAATACACGTCCGCTCCTTTACCCGCCATGAAACCAGCGGCGTAAAGTATAAAGGAACATTCGCCGGGCTTGCGGAAAAGATCCCCTACCTGAAGGAACTGGGCGTCAACTGTGTGGAACTGATGCCGGTGTTCGAGTTCGATGAATTTGACAACGCCCGGGTATATAACGGTACCCGGCTCATGAACTACTGGGGCTATTCCACCGTGAACTTCTTCTCCCCGAAGGCCGGATACGCCGCCTCCGCGCCTTTCGGCATGGAGGCTGACGAGCTGAAGGCGATGATCCGCCAGCTTCACCGAAACGGCATCGAGGTTATCCTGGACGTGGTCTTTAACCATACGGCCGAGGGGAACGAAAAAGGTCCGTCCATCTCTTACCGGGGCATCGACAACCGGACCTATTACCTGCTGACCCCGGACGGATACTACATAAACTTCAGCGGCTGCGGAAACACGATGAACTGCAACAACCCCATCGTCCGCGGCATGGTACTGGACTGCCTGCGTTACTGGGTCTCCGCGTATCACGTGGACGGATTCCGTTTCGATCTGGCTGCGATCCTCTCCCGGGACGAAAACGGCGCCCCCATGATGAACCCGCCTCTGCTGGACAGCATTGCCAACGACGCAGTGCTTGGAAAGAGCGTTCTGATCGCGGAAGCCTGGGACGCGGGCGGCCTGTACCAGGTAGGCAGTTTTCCCGCCTTCGGCCGCTGGGCGGAATGGAACGGGAAATACCGGGACTGCGTACGCAGGTATATCAAGGGTGACGGCGGCTGCGCGCCGGAACTCTACCGGCGTGTCCGGGGATCGGACGACATGTACCGAAACCGCGGGCCCGCGGCCTCCGTCAACTATATCACCTGTCACGACGGTTTTACCCTGTACGATCTGGTTTCCTACAACGAAAAGCATAACGAGTGCAACGGCGAAGGCAACCGGGACGGCACCGACGATAATTACAGCTGGAACTGCGGCGTGGAAGGCGATACGAATGATCCCGCGGTCAATGCCCTGCGTCTCCGCCAGATGAAGAATATGCTGACCCTGCTCCTGACCAGCCGTGGCATCCCGATGCTGCTGTCCGGCGACGAGTTCGCCAACAGCCAGCATGGCAACAACAACGCCTACTGCCAGGACAACGAAATCTCCTGGCTGGACTGGTCCCTTCTGGATAAACACAAGGACCTGTTCGATTATGTCCGGCGGCTGATTGCCTTCCGGAAGGCCCATCCTGTGCTGTCGGCACCTTCCTATGATTTTTCCCCCAACGGGACAGGATATCCGGAGTTTTCCCTCCACGGAACCCGGGCCTGGCACATCGACGAGCATTCCCCGGGCCACTGCTTCGCTTATCTGTACGCGGAAGACCATCTGGAACACGGCACTGAAGAGGATGCCTTCATTTACGTCGCCGTCAACGCCCACTGGGAAGAGCACCGGTTCACCCTCCCGGTCCTGCCGGCGTCTTTCGGCTGGCACCTGGCCTTTGAGGCCTACGGCTTCTCCTCGGATCCCGGAAAGGAATCTCCCTGCGGCGATTCCTCGGGAATCATCCTCGGGCCGCGCACCGCCGCGGTTCTGGTCGGAAGAAAAAAAGGCGGCCGGCGCAGGCCGGCAACCGCCTTCAATAAATCAAAAAAAGAGGTCAGAGAAACAAAATGAGCAGCGTCAAGGAACGGTTCCTGAGATATGTGCGGGTGGAAACAACCTCCTGCGAAGCGAACGAATGCTGTCCATCCACCCCGGGCCAGAAGGTGCTGGGGGAAATGCTGGTCAGCGAAATGAAAGAAATGGGCGTGCAAGGCGCATTCATGGATGAACACGGATATGTCTACGGCTCCATCCCCGCGAAGGGAGCAGCCGGCGCGCCGGTCATCGGGCTGATTGCCCACATGGATACCTCCGACGCGGTGCCCGGCGCAACCGATCCCCAGGTCATTTCCTGCTATGACGGCGGCGTAATCCGCCTGAAAAACGGAATGGAGATCAGCGGTTTTGATTTCCTGCCGGACCTGAAGGGTCAGGAGCTGATCGTAACCTCCGGAGACTCTGTGCTCGGAGCGGATGACAAAGCCGGCGTGGCGGAGATCATGACCCTGTGCGAACGGATGCTGTCTCCGGACGCGCCGGATCACGGTGAAATCCGCGTCGCCTTTACGCCGGACGAAGAAATCGGCCGCGGGGCGGATTTGTTTGACGTGCCCGGCTTCGGCGCGGACTTCGCCTACACGGTGGATGGCGGCAGCCTGGGCGAACTGGAATACGAATGCTTCAACGCCGCCTCCTGCGTCGTGCGGATAAAAGGCGTCAACATCCATCCCGGAAACGCGAAGAACCAGATGATCAACGCGTCGCTGGTGGCCATGGAGTTCGTCGCGCTGCTTCCGCCCTGGGAAAGGCCGGAGCACACGGAAGGCTACGAGGGGTTCTACCACCTGACCGGCATGTCCGGAAGCGAGGAGGCCGCGGAACTGCGGTACATCCTCCGGGATCACGACAGCGCGAAGCTGGAAACAAAAAAAGAAACGATGACGGCGGCCGGCGAGGCGATGAACAGGCGTTACGGCGCCGGCACAGTCATCGTGGAGATCCGGGATTCCTACCGGAACATGAGGGAAATTGTGGAACAGCATCCGGAAGTCATCCACCGGGCAAAGAAGGCTTTTGAATCAAACGGCGTCGAACCGCTTGTGCAGCCGATCCGCGGCGGAACAGACGGTGCCCGGCTGTCCTTCATGGGCCTGCCCTGCCCCAACCTGTCCACCGGCGGATACAACTTCCACGGACGGAAGGAACTGATTCCGGTGCCCGCGATGGAAAAGATGGTGGATGTGCTGGTTTCACTGGTGAAAGCATAAACAGCGCCGGATCCAAACCGGCGCGCGAAATCCCGGGAGCCTTTGCGTGAAAAGGTTCCCGGGATTATATTTTTGTCTGTCAGTCTTTTACCACGTTCAGCACGTCCGCCATACCGGTGATTTTCAGTGTATCCATGACCTCTTCGTTCACATGAAGGAGCTTCATTTCGCCCTTCGTGCTCATGGTCATATGGGCTGTCAGCAGCACCCGGAGGCCGGCAGAAGACATGTATTCCAGATCCGCGCAATCAATGATAAGCGTATCGATGCTGTCCATTCTTTCATCTTCCATCGCCTCCCTTTTGACATGGGAGATTTTTCCTCTGTTTTGATTCCCCTATATTCTACACAAAGCATCGTCAAGTCGTCAAATTGTTCCGCGCCAACTCGGAATACTCATGCCCTCCGTTCGCCGCCGGCGGCTTCCCCATGGAAAGTTCCAGGATTCCGATCCGTATCGTAATAAACCTGTCTGCCTTGCCGCCGGATCATTCGATCCGGGCGACGATGATGATCGGGTTATACCCTTTGCCCCTGATCAGGTCCAGGTCTGCCTCCATGATCAGCTGGCCTTGCTTAACCTCTTCTCCTTCCCGGACGTACATGGTAAAGCCCTCCCCGTTCAGTTTGACGGTATCCAGGCCCGCGTGAATCAGGATCTCCTCCCCGGCACCCTGAATCGAAACCGCGTGTTTAGTATCGGCCACCGTCGTCACCGTGCCGCTGACCGGAGCGTAAATCCTTCCGTTCACCGGAATCACGCCGGCGCACTCTCCCATCACGCCTTCCGAGAACACGGGATCCGGAATCTCCTCCATGGGAACCGGCTCTCCCTCCGCAGGCGCATAAATATCTTCCCGGTTTTCCTGCAGCTCAAAAAGCAGGTCCTGTGCGGTTACCCTCCGGGATCCGGCACACATCTTTTTCATCTCGTCTGCCACAAACTGCACCGTGGTGCCGATCACCACCTGCACCGAATTCTTCCCGGGGCGGATGATGCCCGCCACGCCGGAGGAGCGGATCACGCCGTCGTCCACTTTCGCCGGGTCCTTCACTTCCAGGCGGAGCCGGGTAATGCAGTTGTCAACAGATGCAAGGTTTCCGGGCCCGCCAAGGCCGCGGAGAATCGTCCGCGCCATGGCGGCATATTTTGCGTCTCCATGCGCGGCGGAGACCGCTTCCGCCGGCAGCGCGGTTTCCTCATCCTCACGCCCGGGTGTCTTCAGGTTCCATTTGTTGATCATAAACCGGAACACCGCGTAGAACAGCACAAAGGATCCCAGTCCCAGCGGAATAATCAGCCAGGTCTTTGCCGCGGCAGGAAGCGACGCGGAAAAGATCAGGTCCATCACGCCGCCGGAGAAGCAGAACCCCGCCCGGAAACCGGTGATAACCGTCACAAAGGTGACGATTCCGTACAGCAGGGCGTAAACCGCGTACAGCACCGGCGCGAGGAACATGAAGGAGAACTCAAAGGGCTCCGTCACGCCGCAGACGAAAGCGCATACCGCCGTGGACAGTAGGATTCCCATCGCCGCCTTTTTCCGGGCCGGTTTCGCGCTGCGGATGATGGCCAGGGCCGCTCCCGGCACGCCGAACATCATGCAGGGGAAGAAGCCGGACATATACATACCCAGGGACCAGGTCACGTCCGCGCTGGTCTGACCCGCCCAGAAATGCGTCAGATCGCCCAGGCCGATGGTATCAAACCAGAAGACGTTGTTCAGGGCATGATGCAGGCCGAAGGGAATCAGCAGTCGGTTCAGGAACGCATAAAGCCCCGCGCCGGCCGGCCCGAGCTGCTCGATCCCGTGTCCCAGCGCTGCCAGGCCGGAGAAAACCAGTGGCCAGACAAACAGCAGCACAACGGCCACCGCCACCGACGCCAGGCCCGCGACGATGGCCACCGCCCGTTTTCCGCTGAAAAAAGACAGCCAGGCAGGCAGCCGCGTCTGATGGAAACGATTATAGCATATCGATCCGATGATGCCGGACAGGATGCCGATGAACGGGTTGTCAATTTTCGTGAACGCCAGGACCCGGCTGCTGTCTTCCGCGACATCGGGAAACAGCGTTTTTACCGTGTTCACGTTCAGAAGCGTGATGATCATCAGCCAGGAAACCAGCGCTGCCAGCGCGCCGGTTCCGTCGCTTCCTTCCGACATGCCGATACCGACCCCGATAGCGAAGAGCCAGGCGATATTGTCAATCAGTGCGCCACCGGCCTTGACCAGGAAGTATCCGATCTGAGCCCAGAACCCGCTGATATCCCCTCCCTGCATCGCCGCCGGGCACAGGCAGTATCCGAGCCCCATCAGCAAAGCGCAGATCGGCAGGCAGGATACGGGCAGCATCAATGCCTTTCCCAGTTTCTGAAGATATTTCACCCGAAACATCCTTTCTTCATTTTTCATTTATCTGTATTATACCGGATTCACGCGCTGCCGTCATCCTTTTTCTTTGCAGCGGAAAGCAAAACCCGGGAGCCTCTGATCTAGGGCTCCCGGGTTTTGTTAAGCTTTTTCAGGTGTCAGTATACCCACTGCCACATATTGATCCAGTCCCGTTCAAAGACCAGGCCGTTGATGGTTTCGTCATCGGAGGAGATAACCACGTTCCGGTTCTCGTCCAGGGTAAAGGTGGCCTTTACTTCAGTTTCCTGCTGGTCGGCGTCCAGGTCCAATTCGCCGTCATCCTTGTAGGTGTAAAGCAGCTTATAGCCTTCTACGGGCAGGGTGTCCGTTTCGGGATCATAGTTGCCGCCCAGGGTCCAGTGCCAGCTCTGGAACGCGCTGTCCGCCCAGTCCAGGTTGACGTCGTAAATCAGGTCCTCGCCGGCATACTTCACCTCAAGCGTAGCCCGGTCGCAGGTGTAGGTATCCGGGAAATTGCCGATCTTGTGGAAGGTGGTTGCGGAGAAGGTGTCTTCCTTCTCATCGTCCCAGCAGAGTTCGCCCTGGTCATTCAGCCAGAAGCTCGCGGTGCCGTCCTGATAGATCGTCTTTGATTCAGCGACTTCGCCGTCCTTGATCTTGTTTTCAGCCATCAGGCCGACCCCGTCGCAGACCAGCTTGCGATTCTCCTGATCGTAGGTCATGAGATACTCCCAGGATGTGAAGGTGTCCTCTCCCGTCATCCATACGATGATCATCTCAAATCCGTCTGCCCGGCAGAAAGCGTTAATGCGCACCTGACCGTCTCCGGATACCCAGAAGGAGTCAAAGGCCTTCGCTTCGGGATACCTGTCCGCGAAATCGACCCACTCGCTGTCCTCCTCTGCCAGCGCGGCGGAAAGGGACAGGACCAGGGTCAGGACAAGCAGCAGGGAAATCAGTTTTTTCATAACAGTTGCCTCCTCAAAACATTTTTGTGAAACGATCTTTTCGGTCGTTCTGTCAGTGTGACAGTTCCTGCCCCGGACGCTGTTTCCGCAGGAGAATGAGCGCGGCATACAGGCAGAACAGCGCCGCGGCAAAAACAATGCCGGCAGGGTAAGCGATGGACGCGGACAGGCTGAAGCCTTCGCCAGCCATCAGAATGTAGGTCATGCTGACGGCGGACATGAACGCGGCGGGTATCGCTGTGAGCAGGGTACCGTACTTCGTTTTTCCATTCCTGGTCAGATATGCCGTTGCCACCCACAGGGCGATCATCGCCAGCGTCTGGTTGGACCAGGAGAAGTAACGCCAGACCACCTGGAATCCGTTGTTGTTGGTCACTGCGTACCAGGTGAGCAGGCCGCCCGCAGCCAGCAGGGGGACTGTAATCAGAAGCCGGTTCCGGATGGGTTTCTGGTCGAGTTTGAATGTTTCCGCCAAAATCAGTCTCGCGCTCCGGAACGCGGTGTCGCCGGAGGTAATCGGGCAGACGATCACGCCCACGATTGCCAGGAAGGCGCCGACCGGGCCCAGCACGCCTTTGGAAATATCATAGACCACGTTGGAGGGGCCGGTTGCCAGCGCGTCGTTCAGCATCTGCGTCGCGCCGTAGAACGCCACACCTGCGGCCGCCCAGACCAGGGCGATGACCGACTCGCCGATCATGGCGCCGTAGAAAATCTTCCGGCCTTGCTTCTCGCTGGTGATGCACTTGGCGATCATCGGGCTCTGGGTGGCGTGGAAACCGGAGATCGCGCCGCAGGCCACCGTGATGAACATATACGGCCACACGGGCGTCCCTTCCGGATGCAGGTTCGCCAGGGAAATCTCAGGGATTGTAAACTTTCCGCCGGAGAAAAGGATCCCGCCCATCACGGCCGCCGCCATGGAAACCAGCAGTACGCCGAACACCGGATACAGTTTTCCGATGACCTTGTCGATCGGCAGCAGTGTCGCCAACAGGTAATAAGCCAGGATGACGATCGCCCAGAAGGTGCTGTTCATCCAATCCGGCGTCAGCTTGTCCAGCAGGCCCGCCGGGCTCGTCACGAACACCACGCCGCACAGTACCAGCAGGACGACGGAGAACACGCGCATAACCCATTTGGCAACCTTGCCGAGATACAGGCCGGACAGCTCCGCGATGGAGCTCCCGCCGTGGCGGCAGGAGATCATGCCGCTCATATAGTCATGCACCGCGCCGCCGAGGATCGATCCAAGCACGATCCAAAGGAATACCACCGGGCCGAAAACAGCGCCCATCAGCGGCCCGAAGATCGGGCCGGTGCCGGCGATGTTCAGCAGCTGAACCAGGAACGCCTTCCATGGCTTCATGGGCACACAGTCCACGCCGTCGTTGATGACGACCGCCGGCGTCTGGCGGTCGTCCGGGGCAAACACTTTTTCCACCAGACGGCTGTAGACCAGATAGCCAACCAGGAGGACAACCAGGGAAATCGCGAGTGAGATCATATATTCACCGCCTTATTTACAGGTCATGCCGCGGCATGGCTTTATTCGATATTTTTATTATATCACCGGGTGAAAACTTGACAATATATACCCGTCTCAAAGCAGTCCATGGATATCTGTACCAAATACCCTGTCACTCACGTCATCGCACTGGCAGACCGATGATGCCGGTGACACAGCCGCCATAGGTTTCCCATCGGCCGGGACTTTTTATGTGCAACCCGATATCCGTTTATGCCGCCACATTCCACCAGGCCTTGAGCAGGTCATGGATCAGCGTTTTCGCTTCCTCCTCGCTCATGTCGGCGGATACGCGGTTCATCACGTTCTCGGTATCCGACAGCTGGAGTGATGCGATGACCATCCAGACGGCGTCCTTCGCGTTCTCTGACAGCCAGTGGTCCGGACCCAGGATCATCAGCCCGCCCAGCAGGGGCCCGCCCAGGAAATAAGTCAGCACCAGGCGCGTGCGGTCCGCAACCGCCTGGCTCAGCGCGTCGCCTGACTTCTCATACACGTCGTCAAAACCGATCGTTGCCCCCTGCTGCTCCACCGTGTGTTTGACGGTTCCCAGCAGGCTTATCTCTTTGCCCAGCGTCTCATTGTATCTGACGGTCCGTTCGTTGATCTCCGCCGGGAAACCTTTCTGTTTCAGATTCTCCATATGCCCTATCGTTTTGAGCCGCAGATCGATGGCGTCCGCCTCCGGGCCGCTTTCCAGGATTTCTTTCAGTGTCTCCAGCTTTTCCCTGTCCCAGACAGTCTTATATGCCGCCTTTGCCAGGTTCTTGTCCTTTTTCCGCACGCACTGTGCATACAGTTCCTCTTCTGTGAACAGTTCCTTCATGACGTCGTCGTCCCTGAGTTTTGATTCCTCCGCCAGCTTCTGCTTTTCCTCGGCGGTGAGTTCGATTTTCTTCAGCACGGTCTGGAAATCGTAGTCGTCATCCGTTGCCATGAGGAAGGCCATAATCTTGTCCCGGTCTTTCAGCCTCTGGGCTGCTTCCAGGGCGACCATGCCGTCTTTTGCTCCGGTGGCGATCTCCAGCAGCGCGTCCTCATCGCTGATCTTCTTGACAGCGGCCATGCCGTGCTTGGCATGTATGCCGAAACCGGCGCCTTCCGCCTGGAGGGCGACTTTTTTCAGCAGCGCCGCGTCGGCATGCGCCTCGTCCAGGTTGCCGATGGCCGCTTCCTTTTCAAAGATGCCGTAATCATCCCCGGCGGAAACGATTTTCAGCAGTTCCTCCTGATTCTTCAGCAGGCGGATCGCGTCCACGCGACAGGCGGAATCTTTTCTTTCTCCCCGGATATACCGGATCAGGTGTTCCTCATCCAGCCGGCTGACCGCGGCGTCGATGACCTTGCCGTTCCGTATCTCTTTCAGGGCAGCCAGGAGTTTTTCCTGGTCTGTGATCTTTTCAACGGCGGCCACCGCCTTTTCTTCGTTGTCGTTCAGGTATCCCTTTTTGAAAAACAGCATATGATCCTCTCCCCCTTCCCGGGTTTATCAGCTTTTAGTTTTCCGCTCTTCGGTCTATGGCTGCATTATACCGGTTTTCAGCCGGGGGTGCAACGACCGCTTCCGTTTCCCATTGACAACAGCCTGAAAAGAATCCATTATTAGGATAACAGCATGTTTTCACGGAAAAAGAGGAGGCCACCATGGCGGAAGGTTTCAATCCCCTGACCGGGATGGATTATCCGGATCCGGACGTCATCCGGGTCGGAGACGCTTATTACATGATCAGCACGACCATGCACTTTTTCCCCGGCGGCGTCATCCTGAAATCCCACGACCTGATTCACTGGGAAATCGGCGCATATATCTACGATTCCCTGGAACACACTCCCGGCGAAACGCTGGACGGTGAACAGGCCGTATACGGCCACGGCATGTGGGCCGCTTCCCTCCGGTATCACGCAGGGCGTTTCTATGCGGTTTTCATCGCCCATGAGTGGCCGAAGACCTTTCTCTTTACGGCAAAAAGCATCGAAGGTCCCTGGACAAAACAGTATATCGAGGGAATCTATCACGATCCGTCCCTGCTGTTCGATGACGACGGCCGCGTCTATATCGTTTACGGCAACCGGGATATCCGCCTGACAGAACTGAAGGAGGACCTGAGCGGCCCGAAGGCGGGCGGGCTCGACCGGATTATCGTCCGGGACGCGCCGGGCGATTTCCTGGGATACGAGGGTTCACATCTGTATAAAATCAACGGGAAGTATGTCCTGTTCCTGATTCACTCCCGCCAGCGGGAATGGTTCCGTACCGAAGCCTGCTTCGTGTCGGATAACCTTGAAGGCGTCTGGGCCGGCGGGGATGTGCTTTATTCGGACCTGGACGGCTTGAACAGCGGTGCGGCCCAGGGCGGAATCGTGGATACGCCGGACGGCAGATGGTTCGCCGTGCTCTTCCAGGACCGCGGCGCTGTCGGGCGGATTCCCGTGCTGGTCCCCGTCTCCTGGAACCGCTTCGGCTATCCGGTCTTCGGCGAAGTCACCAAAGCAATCTCCAACGATTCCGCCCGTCCCGGATGGAAAGCGTTGCCGCTGTACGCAGACGACGATTTCACGGGTGTGGAACTGAAGAACGTCTGGCAGTTCAACCACGAGCCGCGGGAAGGCTGCTGGGAAACCGGGAATGGCGCCTATATCATCCGGACGGATAAAACCAGCCGGACCCTGGAGTTCGCCCGGAACACCCTCACGCAGCGCACGATGCTCCCCGGCTGCACAGCGGAAGTGACCGTGAACGCGGAAAAAATCCGTCCGGGCGATACCGCCGGCCTGTGCCTGCTGGTCGGCAGCTACGGGCTGATCGGCCTCACCCGGGAGACGGACGGATACGTCCTGGTCATGAAAGCCCGGAAGCGCGGGGAAAAAGAAGAACGGGAATACGCCCGGATCCCGTGGGACAAAAAGGAAGCTCGGCTGCGGGCGTCCGTCCGCTTCACCGGGCACGAAGGGCATGTTCAGTTCGCGTATTCCGACGGACAGGAATGGAAGCCTCTGGGGCCTGTCCATACCATGGCTTTCGCGCTGGACCACTTCACGGGCTGCCGGTTCGGGTTGTTCCTTTACGCCACGAAGGAAGCCGGCGGCGAAGCTTCCTTCAGCCGCTTCACCTACCGGCCTGATAACGGTTGAACGTTTCGCCTTCCAGCGTCTTCCAGGTGAATTCCTCACCCTCCAGCGTCATATAGCTGCGGGGTGCACCGTCCTTCGGAATGGAAACAGAGCCGGGATTCATATACATATACTCACCGAACGCTTCACAGGCCGGCACATGCGTATGCCCGTGCAGCAGGATATCACCCGCCTTCATCGGCGGGCGTTTTTCTTTGTTGAACGTGTGGCCGTGGGTGATAAAGATTATACGGTTCCCCAGGGGCATCAGCGCGTATTCCGCCAGCACCGGGAAAGACAGCACCATCTGGTCCACCTCGGCCTCGCAGTTGCCCCGGACGCAGAGGATTTCGTCCCTGTACGCGTTGAGCATCTCAATCACCTGTTTCGGCGCGTACTCCTCCGGCAGGTCGTTCCTCGGCCCGTGGTACAGCAGGTCTCCGAGCAGCAGAAGCCGGTCCGCGTTTTCCGCCCGGTATCGTTCCAGCAGCAGCCGGCAGTATTTCGCTGAGCCGTGAATATCCGACGCAATCAGTATTTTCATGGCATTTTCCCTGTTCCTTCTGTCAGTCTGTCCGGACCGCCTTCATGGCAACCTTATCCGCGTACATCAGCTCGTCAGCTTTGCGGAGCACCGCGTCCGGATCTTCATGTTCGTCTTTGCTGTATCTGGCGAGGCCCACTGCCGCGGAAGGCTTTTCCCAGGGTTGCAGCGAATCGTCCGCCTGCAGGCGCGCCATCTCTTCCTTGAATGCGCTGATCTTCTCTTCAATGCCGTCCTGGGCTTTGCCCTCCAGGATCATGGCAAACTCGTCCCCGCCGATGCGATAGATCCCTTCGTCGCCGAAGTGTTTCCGAATCAGGTTCGCCGCGCCCTGCAGATAAACGTTCCCCTGCTCATGGCCATACACGTCGTTCACTTTTTTCAGGTAGTTGACGTCAATCATCAGGGTGGAGAAATCCGCGGTGCCGGTCTTGATCTTTTTGGTCAGGCCGCCCATATTCTCATAGAAAGCCGTCCGGTTCTGCAGGCCGGTCAGGGTATCGATATACGCCCGGTTTTCCAGCCGTTTCATCTTCCTGAACTCGCTGTTCGTCAGGATAACGCCGGCAATCACCGCGATGACGAGGATGATCATATAGAAGTGAAGAATCCGCCAGATCAGTTTCATCACATAATCGGACAGCGCGTCCATGGAGCAGTCCGCGCCGATATAGCACTTGCAGACGCCGTTGGCGTCATATACCGGGGTCAGGATCGTCAGAACATAACCGTAGGTGTCCCGGGAGATGATCGGCGGCACTTCCTCGCCCGCGATCAGTCTGGGCACATAGGGTTTCAGGTCTGTAGCGTAGTGCTCAACCGTTCCGGGATCTGATCCTCTGAACTGCTCCGTATCCAGGTCAAACACCACGTGGATGCCATCCGCCTGGAACTGGTACGCGTACAGGTACACAACATCCGGATAGGCGTCCCGCAGCTGATACAGCTTCTCTTCGGTCGCCCTGTAACCCGGGAAGGATTTCCCCATCCGCAGATAACCTTCGACGTCATTCGGTTTAATGATCTCATGGGCAATCAGGCTTGTCAGTCCCTGGCAGTAAAGCTCGCAGTCCTCTATTTCATAATCCCTGAACGAGACATAGCTGATCAGGATAAACGCGGCGGTCATGACCAGGATCCCGATCATGATTGGCACAAGGATTTTCCACCGTACAGCTCTTTTTTTCATGGTCCCGATTCCCCTTTTGGCAACAGAAAAATCAGTTTCTTTTTTCTCTTTATTGCCTGTTTTTTCCTGCCAGAAATTGTCTTCTGTCTGTACGGGTTTTTTGCCGCTCCCTTGTCTTTCCCGGGCAGGAAGCATATAGTGGTCATATCCGAAAAACGCTGAAGGAGGCCTTCCCGATGAAACTCTTCCTGCTCGTTCTGCTGCTGGGCTGCCTGGTTTGCTGCGCCGCCGCGTCGGCTGCGGAATCCGCCTTGTCCCTGCCCGACCTTCCGGACATTCTGCCGTCTGAATACCGTACACCCCTGAAGGAAGGCGCCGGAACAGTGCGGAAAATCCAGTATCCCTCCAGGGACTATACAGGCGACGGGGCGGAAGTGACCAAAAATGCCCTGGTCTACCTGCCCTGCGGTTATTCGGAGGATCAGCAGTACGATCTTCTGATCCTTTGCCACGGTATCGGCGGAACGGAAAAAGAATGGGGTTTCCTGAACCTGGACTGCGACGGACGGAATGCCGTGGACCATCTGATCGCGGAAGGGGCCATCAAGCCGCTGATTATCGTCATGCCCAACGGCCGTTCTACAGCGAACTTCGATGATACAAGCTTTGATAACATGAATTCTTTTTACACCTTCGGTCAGGAGATCCGGAACGATCTGCTGCCCTGGATCGACGCCCATTACGCGACCTACGGCTCCCTGACGCCGGACGATCTCACCGCCGCCCGGGATCACCGCTACATGGCCGGCCTGTCCATGGGCGGGATGCAGACCATCAATATCGGCCTGTGCGAATGTGCGGACCTGTTCTGCGCTTTCGGGGCCTTCTCCGCCGCGCCCACCAGTCTTACCGGAAAGCAAATCGCTTCAAAGCTGGAGGCTTTTGACGCGTATCCCATCCGCTTTTTCTACAGCATCTGCGGCACCGGCGATTCTATCGCCTATGCTTCGGCTTCCCAGGCGGCAAAAAATCTTCCGAAATATTCCGACCGGTTCACGGACACGAACTGGCTCTGGCAGGAATGCCCCGGGAAGCATGACTTTGCAATCTGGTACCTGGGCCTGTTCAACTTCCTGCGGATCCTCGGCAACTGACGCGAAACGATTAACAGTCAGTGTTCCTGTCTTTATTTTGCCAGATCCGACATGTACGGCCGAACCTGTACAATTTGTCCGTGAAATCGCCTGAATTTCGATTGTATCCGCTCCTGAACGCTGTATCATGGATAGCGGGGAAAGGAAATCCCTTCTCCGCCATTCTGATCACGCAAAGGAGTTGGTACAGATGAAGATCAGAAACAATGACGAACTGAAACTGTTTGAAGAAACACTCGACCGCTGCTCCGCTTCCGTACTGGTTGTCACGCAGCAGGGTGATCAATATGACCTGGCCGATCCTGCCCAGCGTTACCTGGGCATCGCGGAGATGCTCAGCAAGGACGGATATGAAGAACCGGAACTCTTCGCTTCTTCCTGCAAGGATGAAATGCTGTTTTTTGATTACCTGAACACCGTCGGGAAGAAATCCGCGTAAGCTTCAGTTCACAGACCGCTCCGACCCTGATTGGGCCGGAGCTTTTTCTTTTTTCATTTTCACAGCTTCACGCATTGTGTTTCCGCCTTTTCCTGCGTATAATGAAATCAGCGTCAGGAAAACAGAAAAGGAGAACAGGCACGTGGAGTACGCGGAGAATATCGTTCAGCTGCTGGCAAATCTCATCGCGCTTTTGCTATGCCTGTTTCATTATATCTCCAACAAGCGCAGGGGCTGGTTTATTGCCATCGTCTTTTTCCTCTGCAACCTGCTGAGCTGCTATTACTGGACGGCTTATCTGGTCATCATGGGGGACTGGCCCAACGTCATGGAATGGATGACCTATTCCGGCTGGAACGCAGCCTTCTTCGTGCTGTTTGTCCTGCTGATGTATCAGAAATCAAAGGCGGAACGGCGGTTCTTCCATCCCCTGATGCTGATTCCTGTTCCGCTGAACATTTTCCAGCTGACCCTCTACCTGCCCTACGGCAACCTGCTGAACAACATCTACCAGGTCGCCATCGGCACACTGCTCTCCGTCTTCAGCCTGCAGGGAATTCTCTGGTACAGGAAAAACCGGGAAAACGGCGCCCTGAAGCCTTATATCAGCGTTGCCTCCCTGGTCTTCATCTCCTGCGAGTTCGGCATGTGGACCTCCTCCTGCCTGTACGATCCTTTTGCGGATTTCTATTATGTCTTCTCCTTCCTGTGCAGCATGGGTTACCTGCTCCTGGTCTGGTGCATCAGCCGCACCTTTTCCGATCAGGGTCTGGTTTCGTCCACCACCTTCGACCGTAAATACCAGCGCATCCTGAAGATATCCTATCTGGGACTCATGCTGGTCGGCTCCGTCGGCGGCGTCATGCTCGGCATCTGGATGCGGAACGTAATGACGCAGCATATCGACCAGGCCTCCGAAACCAATGCCTACGACGTCATCCCGGTAGTGCTCTTTGTCATCTCCCTGATCCTCATGATTTTTACCGTCGCCGTCATCTTTATCGTCTATTTCGGCCAGAAGGCAGCTGAGAACAACGAGCTGCGAGAGGCCCGGCGGGTCGCCGAACAGTCCAGCGCCGCCAAGAGCGAATTCCTGGCCAACATGAGCCATGAGATCCGCACGCCGATCAACGCGGTCATGGGCATGAACGAAATCATCCTGCGGGAAAGCGCCCGGGCCCGTGAGAACCTGCCCGAAGACAGCGAACAGATCCGCGGGGTCTTTTCCGATATCAGCGGTTACGCCGGCATCATCAACACTGCCGGAAAGAACCTGCTGTCCATCATCAACGATATCCTGGATCTTTCCCGGATTGAGGCCGGCAAGCTGGAAATCCGGGAGAATGAATACCGGCTCAGTTCCGTGCTAAATGACGTCTGCGGCCTGATCCGCTTCCGGGCGCAGTCCCGGAACCTGTCCTTCCTTGCGGATGTGTCCGAGGATCTCCCGGACCGTCTGTTCGGGGACGGAATCCGGGTCCGCCAGATTCTGCTCAACCTGCTGAACAACGCCGTCAAATATACCGTCCGCGGCTCCGTCACCCTGTCCGTGGCCGGTAAGATGAAAGACAGTGAAACCGTGGAGCTGGCCATTGCCGTCCGGGATACGGGCATCGGCATCCGCCGGGAAGACCTGGACCGACTCTTTGAGAAATTTGAGCGGCTCAGCCCGGAGGAAAACACCAATGTGGAGGGTACCGGCCTCGGTCTCCCCATTGTGAAGAGCCTGCTGGATATGATGGGCGGCCGCATTGAAGTGGACAGCGTCTACGGCGACGGTTCCGTTTTCACGGTTTTCCTCCCCCAGAAGGTTGTTTCCCCCGAACCGATCGGCAACTTCCGGGAACAGTTTGAAAACAATCCGGAATCTTCCGTCGTATCTCCGGACCTGTTCCGCGCGCCGGAAGCGCGCATCCTGGTCGTGGACGATACCCGTATGAATCTGACTGTGACCGAAGGGCTGCTGAAAAACACGCAGGCCGTCGTCGATACGGCCATCTCCGGCGCGGAAGCGCTCCGGCTGACCCTCTCCGTTCCCTATGACCTGATCCTCATGGACCAGCGGATGCCGGAAATGGAGGGCACGGAGGCCCTGCATCTGATCCGCGCGCAGCAAGGCGGCGCAAACCGTCAGGCGCCGGTCATCTGCCTGACAGCCGACGCAGTTGCCGGCGCCAGGGAAAAATACCTCGCGGAAGGATTCACGGACTATCTCACCAAACCGGTCAATACCCTGGCGCTGAGAAGGGCACTGCTCAAATACCTGCCGAAGGAAAAGATTCTTCCCGTCGCGGATCCCGTTCCGGATACGGCCGCACAGGATGCCGAAGACCGCTTCATTCCGCTGCGGTCCGCGGAAATCGACGTTTCACGGGGCCTGTCCTACTGCCAGCATGACAGCGCACTGTACCGTACCGTCCTGTGGGAATACGGCTGCAGCGCCGGTGAGAAAGCGGACCTCCTGCAGCGGTATTTCGAAGCAGGCGACTGGAACAGCTATGCCATCCGGATTCACGCGCTCAAGAGCACGTCCGGCACAATCGGCGCTTCCCGGCTGTCGGAAATGGCTGCCCGTCTGGAACAAGCCGCGAAGCAGGAAAATGCGGACGCTGTCCGGAAAGAGCATACCGAAATGCTGGCCCTGTATAAACAGACCGCCGGCGTCATCCTCTCCGTCTGCACGGAAGGCAGCGCACTGCCCGCGGAAAACGACGGTGTCATCGAATTCATGCCGGATGAGTAATCCGGCATATTTCTTTTCTGGAAACTTTTAGTAAATCATTGACTTAGAGTAAACTGTAAGGTTTAGACTCCTTACAAACAGTGATTTCGTTGTCTTACAGGAGGAAGATCATCATGAAATACCGCACCATGGGCAAGCTCGGCATCCAGTCTTCCGCTTTCGGCCTGGGATGCATGCGTTTTAACGGCTCCGCGTCCGGGGACAGTACCATTGACGAGCAGAAGGCCGTTTCCCTGATCCGTCGGGCCATTGACGGCGGCGTCACCTACATCGATACCGCCTATGTCTATCTGGACAAAACCTCGGAGATCGTTCTGGGAAAAGCCCTGCGGGACGGCTACCGGGAAAAAGTGACCATCGCCACCAAGGTGCCGCCGGACCTGGTGCAGAACCGCGCCGACCTGGAAAGGATCCTGGATGAAGAACTGAAAAAGCTGCAGACAGACCATATCGACTTCTACCTCATGCACGCCATGAACAAACAGAAGTGGGAGCACATGAAAGCCATCGGCGCCCGGGAGTTCTTCGACGATATGAAAAAAGCGGGCAAAATCCGCTACAAGTGTTTCTCTTTCCACAGCTCCTATGAGGATTTCGAATACATCCTGAATGACTGGGACTGGGATATGTGCCAGATCCAGTATAACTTCATGGATATCAACAACCAGGCCGGCACCAAAGGCCTGGAGCTGGCCGGCAGCAAAGGAATCCCGGTGGTCATCATGGAAGGCCTGCTGGGCGGCCGTCTGGCCAATGCGCCGGACAACGTCCAGGCGCTCTACGACGCCTTCCCGGTGAAGCGCTCCGCGGTAGAATGGGCTTTCCGTTGGCTCTGCAACCATCCGGAAGTGGGCGTCGTGCTCTCCGGCTGCAACGAACCGGAGCAGATCGATGAAAACCTGCGCATCTTCGATACCGTGGAGGCCGGCATCATGAGTGAGGAAGAACTGAAGCTCATGGACAGCGTCCGGGAAGCCTATATCAGCCGTACCAAAATCGGCTGCACCGGCTGCCGTTACTGCATGCCCTGTCCCAACGGCGTGAACATTCCCGGCGTCTTCTCCGCCTGGAACAACTGGTCCCTGTACAACACCGACCCGAAGTCTGACTGGATGTTCCGGATGATCCTGGAAAAAAAGAACGGCGCGGACAACTGTGTGTCCTGCGCCGCCTGTGAAGCTGCCTGCCCTCAGCATCTGAACATTATCGAAAGCCTGCAGGCCGCCTGGAGCAACCTGACCAACGTCTGATCAGGCGTTACCACTCTTCCTCCGGCAGGTCTTCCAGGTTGAAAGAGTCTTTGTCAAACCGTTTATATCCCGTCCACAGCACCCGAATCTCCCCATGGTAGGGAATCTCGCATTTGATCCACCAGATACTTCCGTCCCACGCCCGGGCCAGCAGTTTGATCTGCTGGCCTTTTACGTTATAGCTTCCGCCGCCGTCATACTGCGTGCCGGGTCCTTTGCGGGTCGCAAGTTTTTGTACAGCCAGGCCGTAGATCGCCTGCGGCGCGCTCTGCTGCGCGACGGATGAACCCAGGATCTTGACTGCGGTTTCATAGGGATAATCAAACCCGTAAGACATTTCATCTTCCGCGAAATAATCGGAGATGACCGTTCCTTCTCCCTCAAACCACTGCGCGTCCGTATCGTAATACGCGTCCGCTGATATTTCCTGGCCGTTGCGGTAAAACCGGTCCTCTCCCTCGCCGGATCCGTCCGGCAGGTGGTACAGCCAGTCCATCAGATCATACGGTCCTTCCCTGTTCACATAGAACTGCAGGAGATATTCTTCTTCATACCGGTAGTGACTGATGGTCAGGAGATTTCCGCCGGTCAGCCGGATCTGGAAACCCTGCATCTCATCCTCATAATCCAGACGAGTAATGCCCGGCACATACAGTACGCACTGCCCGGTTTCACCGTTCGCGCTGTAGATCCACAGATCGCCCCGGTCGCCGTCGGCTTCCAGGAAATACAGTTCCGGCACCCCGGCTCCGTTCAGGTCCCGCAATCCCACAGGGAAACAGGAAAGCTCCCGGCCGAATTCGCCGTCCATTTCGATGGTCCGCTCCTGGTAAGCGTGAATCTTGTAGGAATGCTCCTCCAGCACCCGGAGATAGATATCCCTCCAGTCTCCCTGATAGACGGTCTCGTCCGGGCGGGTTCCGTTCAACTCCGGATAGGTTTCCGCCCAGGCCGCGGAAAGAAGCACGCAAAGAACCAGCAGCAGCGCCAGTACCGTTCCGGTCTTTCTCATGGAGTGATTCCTCCTTATCCGTTTGTCCGGTTTCATTTCTATAACGTATCATACCGGACAAACCCTTCCCGCGCAAGACTTTACAAACTTAAATCCACCTCTTCAAAGCGCTTTGCGCTCTTCTGCACGCTCAGCGCGGTGCCGCCCGCGAACAGCGCCAGCCCGCCCAGCGTGAACAGCAGCTTGTCGCCCATATACCGGGGATCCGGCTGATCAAGAATATCACGCAGGAACGGAATGGTATACGTACCGACGACTTCCAGGATGATCCACAGGAATACCGCGGCCGCCGCGAACAGGAAAGCCTTCCCGGGCTTGTTGATATCCTTGTAGTAGTTCGGGAAGAAGATCATGTTGAAGATCGCGAAGATGATCATGCCCTCGCCGAGCAGCGCGACGCCGGAGTCCAGTCCGGCCGGGTTCGGCAGATTGCCGATCAGCTGCTTGATCAGGATGAACAGCGCCATCAGCAGCAGGTCCATCACTTCCAGCACCGTACAGAACAGGATCCTCGCCCGCACCGCGTCCCGCCGGGAAACCGGCAGGGTCAGCGTATAAGCAGCGTCGTGGTTTTCCCGCGCTGTCAGGCAAATAAAGTAAATCGCCAGTCCCATATAGAAGCAGCTCACGCCGTAGGGATAGCCCGGCACCAGGATCAGCGCGGCGCACAGCAGCATGATGTATCCTGTGGGATGCATGCAGAGTTTCCATTCCTTCATCAGCATTTTCATGCTTTATCCGCCTCCTTTTCCAGGTGGATCATGATCTCTTCCAGGCTGGCTTCCCGGGTTTCAAAATCTCCGGCATCCTCTTTCCGGACCAGCACAGTCCATCCTTCCCGGATCCGGCAGGCGCCGTTGGCAGCCTGCTTCAGCTCCGCCGGGATTTCCCCATCGCACTCCGCGATCCGCCAGTCGTCCCGGAAACTGTTCAGTTCATCGTCCGCCTTCAGGCAGCCCTGCTGCAGAAACAGGATCCTGTCCGCGCACTTCTCCAGGTCGGAGGTGATATGCGTGGAGAAAAAGACCGTCTTTCCCTCGTCCTTCAGGCGCAGGAAAACCTCTACCAGTTCCTCCCGGCTCACAGGATCCAGTCCGCTGGTCGGCTCATCCAGGATCAGCAGTTCCGCGCCGTGGCTCAGGGCCAGCGCCAGGGCATATTTGATCTTCATGCCGTTGGACAGCTCCGCCGGTGTCTTTTCCTCATCCAGGCCGAAAGCTTCCATATACGTCCGGTAGGTTCTGTCGTCCCAGGCCGGATAAAAAGTCTTCGTCACCGCGGTAATCGTCTTCAGCTTTTTCCGGGTGTAATAGGTCATCCCGGCGGAGACAAACCCGATCCTTTCCTTGATCTCCGCGTCGTGTTCCGGATACGGCAGGCCGAAGAAAGAGATCTCTCCCTCGTCCGGATGCTCAAAGGACAGGATGCTGTTGATCGTCGTGGTCTTGCCTGCCCCGTTCCGGCCGATAAAGCCGGTAATGCTTCCCGGCACCAGGCTGAAGGACACATTCTCCAACCGGAACGCCGGATAGTTTTTGCACAGTCCCTGAACCGTCAGGGGACTTTTCATCTCAGAACCCATTTTGAATTTCCTCCGCTACACTCATAAAGAACCTGGCGTCCAGAAGCGCCAGACCGCTGTTCTCGTCTCCCAGGACCATCAGCTGATCTCCGGGCTTGATGTTGAAAACGCGCCGCGCGCGCACCGGGATCACAATCTGTCCCTTGTCGCCCACGGTGACCACGCCGAACATATGCTTGCCGCGCATGCCCGGCTTTCCGTCCAGTTCCTCCGGCGGTGCGTTGACCAGGTCGTCCAGTGAAACTTCCAGCACCTCCGCCAGTCTTCCGGACATTTCCAGATCCGGTGTGCTTTCCTCCGCCTCCCATTTTGCAATCGTCTGCCGGCTGACGCCTACCGCCTCCGCCAGCGCTTCCTGGGTCAGGTTCCGCTGTTTCCGAAGTTTCTGAAGGTTCTTCCCGATCATACATTTCCCACCTTTCGGAAATATGATACTTCTGCAACCCTTGTCCGTCAATCAACGCAGGCTGACAAACCGGATCGCAAATGTTAATCTTCGTTGACAATTTGCCCTGTTCACCAAAAGAACATTCATCCGCTTGAAAACAAAGGATCGTTGTGATATTTTAGAATGTGATCATTTTCCGAAGGAAGGATGTTCGTCATGAAGCCCTATCTTGAGATGACAGCGGAAGAACTGTCCCATGAACTGGAAGAGCTGAAAAAGGAATACAAAAAGGTTCAGGCCATGGACATGCAGCTGAACATGAGCCGGGGTATCCCCTGCATCGATCAGCTGGATCTTTCCATGCACATGATGGACGTTCTGGATTCTTCCTCCGATTTGACCTGTGAGGACGGCACGGATTGCCGTAACTACGGCCAGCTGACCGGCATCGAGGAAGCCCGCGAACTGCTCGGCGATATGATGGAGAACAATCCCAAGGACATCATCATATACGGGAACTCCTCCCTTAACGTCATGTTCGACACGATTTCCCGTGTCTGGACCCACGGCGTCATGGGCAACACCCCCTGGTGCAAACAGCCGGAGGTGAAATTCCTCTGCCCCGTTCCCGGATACGACCGGCATTTCGCCATCACCGAATACTTCGGCATCAAGATGATCCCTGTTCCCATGACGCCCACCGGTCCCGATATGGATATCGTGGAAAAGCTGGTCAGCGAAGACGCGACGATCAAGGGCATCTGGTGCGTTCCGAAATACTCCAACCCCCAGGGCATTTCCTATTCGGACGAAACGGTCCGCCGTTTTGCCCGTCTGAAGCCCGCTGCTCCGGACTTCCGGATCTTCTGGGATAACGCCTACGGCATGCATCACCTGTATGATGACCATCAGGACTACCTGATTGAGATCCTGGCGGAATGCAAGCGCGCCGGCAACCCGGACCTGGTCTACAAATTTGCCTCCACCTCCAAGATCACCTTCCCCGGCAGCGGCATCGCCGCCGTGGCGACCAGTCCCAACAACATGGTCGATTTCGTGAACACCCTGAAGTTCCAGACCATCGGCCACGACAAAGTGAACCAGCTGCGCCACGTCCGTTTCTTCGGTGATATCCACGGTATGGTGGAGCATATGCGCAAGCATGCTGCCATCATCCGGCCCAAGTTCGAGATGGTGGAAAACACGCTGGCGGAACATCTGGACGGCCTGGGCATCGGCACCTGGACCACGCCCCGCGGCGGATATTTCATCCTGTTCGATTCCCTGCCCGGCTGTGCGAAGGAAATCGTCGCCCTGATGAAAAAAGCGGGCGTCATCATGACTCCCGCCGGCGCCACCTGGCCCTACAGGAAGGACCCCAACGACTCCAACATCCGCATTGCGCCGACCTATCCGACGCTCGCCGAACTGAAGACCGCCATGGAAACCTTCACGATCTGCGTCCGCATCGCCAGCGCCAAAAAGCTCCTGGCGGAAAAGGAAGCGAAATAACAGTCGGATATAATCTGGAACCATCTGTGAACTGTCGGATCCCGACAGTTCTTTTTTCATGTCTCGATTACAGAAAAAAAGAAGCTTCCGCTTCTTTTCATCATGATTTCAGCAACTCCCGTATTTCCGGAAAGGGAGAAAGGCTTCTTTTCAGGATCCCGTGCATATGCGCAATCGAGATCCCATAATTGATGATCGGAACGCCCGCTTCCCCGGCCCGATGAATCCGGGACTGCATTTCCCGCTCATTGATCATGCATCCGCCGCAGTGAACAATCAGCCTGTATTCCGAAAGATCTTCCGGAAATGTACCTCCAGAGGAGAAAACATATTCCGGCTTTGCTCCCGAGAACTGTTCAATCCATTTTGGAATCTTCACTGTTCCGATATCCTGGCACTGCCGGTGATGAGTACAGCCTTCAGAGATCAGAACCCGGTCACCATCCCGAAGTTCAGCCAGCCTGTTCGCGTTAACTGTCAGCGTTTCCAGATCTCCCCTATACCGTGCGAACAGGATGGAGAAGGATGTCAGCGGAATCTCTTCCGGCACATGCTTGCTCACGGTCCCGAACGCCTGTGAATCCGTCACTACCAATGCTGGTCGCTTCCTGCTGTTTTCCAAAACCTGCGGGATCTCCTCCGGCTGGCAAACTATCGCCGTAAAATGTCCGTCCAGGATCTCCCGAAGGGTCTGGACCTGCGGCAGGATCAATCTGCCCTTTGGAGCAGACTCATCAATCGGCATGACCAGGACCACAACATCTCCGGGAGCCAAAAGATCTGCAATAATCTGTTTTTCGGGTTTGGGTATTGCGGCAAACTTCCCCAGTGTTTCTTTCAGCGTATGTATCCCGTAGCCCGTCTTGGAGCTCACATGGATCACCTTGTTTGTGTCCCGCGGGATTTGGGGGAGAAGATCCGTTTTGCTGATCACTTCCAGATACGGAATCCCTCGTTCCGTAAGCTGTTGCATCCATTCTTTTTCCAGCGGATGAATCTCTTCCATTCCGGATCGGACCATTACTGCCAGGTCCGTTTGGTTCAACATGTCAGCAGCCTTGCGCACCCGCATCTCGCCAAGGTCGCCTTCATCGTCCAGTCCAGGCGTATCCAAAATCACCACCGGGCCGATCGGAAGCAGCTCCATCGTCTTTCTGACCGGATCGGTCGTTGTTCCCGGAACAGGTGATACCACGCTCATATTCTGTCCGGTCAGTGCATTGACCAGGCTGGATTTTCCGGCGTTTCGAACGCCGAAAAAGCTGATATGGATCCGGTCCGCCGCTGGTGTCGTATTCAGGCTCATTGAACCAGCTCCTTCCCTGTATCTACCGCATATCCGCTTTCCTTCGCCAGGCGGAACACATGTTCCGGCCCACTGATGTTTCTGTCGTCGATCACTCGAAAATTCCTTGCTTGGGTGTCCGGCAAAAGATCAAAAAACAGCAGATCCGCCCCAGCCCGTACAGCTGCAAGGTTTCCCTCCGGATCAGCAAGCCCCTTTTTCAGGTCCTCTCCCGGTTGCTGTGCTGTAATATGTACTTCCGGCATCATCAGCCGCAGCAGCGCAATCTCCTTGTATAGGACCATCAGCCGTCCCCTGCCGCCTTCCTTCGCCAATGGTGTACCCATCGCTGGCAGATACGGGATAATTGGCGCCCAACTGATTTCAAGCCGCTTCATCAGAAGGATATCCTCTGCCATCTCCTCAACAGTCTGTCCCGGCCAATCTACAATATTTCCGGAAGCGAGTTTCATGCCCAGCTCCCGGATGGATTCGATTGCTTTCATTCGTTTGTCAAAATCCGTTGACGGGTTCAGGCGGTTGAAGCTGACCGGATCCGACATTTCAAATTTCAACACATATTCGTCTACACCAGCATCCGCCAAATCCCGGTACATGCTCTTCTCATACTCGCCGCAAGCCAGGCTGATGAACATTCCCCGTCTCTTCAGTGTGCTGACAATAGAGAGCAGATTATCAAACCCATACAGCGGATCCTCTCCCGCAATCAGGAAAGCTCGGCCGTATCCAAGGTCAGCCGCTTTCAGGAAACCGGCAGACACCTGCTCCGGCGGAATCCGGTAGCGTGGAAGTCCCGGGTTGCCTGCACGCATCCCGCAATATAAACAGTTGTTTTTACAGATATTGGTGTATCCCATCATGGACGTAACCCTCAACGTCCTGTGAAACATCTGCTCTGCAATTGTTACAGCCTCCGGCATGATCAATTCCCGAAATTGATCGTCCGGCATCCGGAGGATCTCCAGGATCTCTTCCCTGCTGTTGACTGTCATTCGCTGATCTGCTCCATTTCCATGTTTTTTCCGCCGAACCTTTCCGCGTCATCCGGGTCATGTGTCACACAGATAACGGTCTTGCCCCCGGTATATTTCCTGATATAGTCTATGACTTCTAACCGGAGTTTTTCGTCCAGTCCCTTGAATGGTTCGTCCAGGATCAGAAGCTGTGCCGGATAACATACTGCTCGGACAATCGCGACACGCCGTTTCATACCTCCGCTGTATTCGTGTACAGGTCTGTCCAGGCTGTCCCCCAGCCCGATCTCAGTCAGGTGTCGGATGATTTCTTCCTTTGGCATGCTCTTCCCCGTCACCAGACGTACATTGCTGATCGCGCTGAAATCCTCGCAGAGCCGATCTTCCTGAAATACAAATCCGATTTCTTCCGGAACTCCTTCAACGCTTCCCGTGTCGGGTTTCTCCAACCCAGCAACAATTCTCAACAACGTCGTTTTCCCATAACCAGAAGGTCCCAGAAGGCAGGTAATAGAACCGGCCGGGAAGATGGCATTTACATTCCTGAGCACCTTCCGGCCATCAAAGCTTTTGCTTATCCCTCGTATCTTCAGTTCCGTCATCTTCTCACCGCCTTTGCATACACACGCCTTAGCAGGAGCACAAAAAGCTTTTCCCCTGCAACGCTCAACAGGATGATGATCACGGTCCAACACAGGAGATCCGCGTTCTGGAAATAGATCTTGGCATCATATAATTTTTGGCCGATGGAGCCATTGATCACACCAATTACTTCCGCGGCCACGCCCGCCTTCCATGACATGCCGATCGCAACTCCGCATGCGGAAGTCAGGAAAGGCATGATCCCTGGAAGTTGGATATAAAAGAGTCTCCGCAATCCATGCACCTTATACAGTTTTCCCATCTCGGTCAATGCCGGATCCACACTCCTGATTCCTTGGAGCACATTAGTATAGATGACCGGGAACGCAATCAGGAATGCAATGAACACAGTCATCTGCGTGTAGGAAAACCAAATTAGGCATAGAATAATGAACGAGGCAATCGGTACGGATTTAATCGTGACCACATAGGGCCACAGCATAACCTCCACAATTCTGAAGCGCCCTGCCAGCAAGGCCATGCCGGTTCCAATCAGGAAGGCCAGGAGAAATCCGCCGATAATCCTGCCCACAGAAAACAGCACTGTAGAAAGAAAGTCTTTTTCCTGCCAGATGGTACCGAGCCGTGCCAATACCTTGATCGGCGAGGCCAGGAGCATATCCATCCCCACGATCATGGACGCCGCCTGCCATACCGCCAGCGCTAAAAGTACCGCACCTGTTTTCTGCAGCAACTGTTTATTCATAGATCAGATAAAAATCATCTCCGGGCAGTTCCTCACCCACAGCCTTGGGATTCTGAGCAAACAGCACCTCGAAGTATCCGCTGACCATCTGTTTCATGTCTTCTCCGCTAATGCATACGATATTGCAGTATGGGATGGCTTTCTCCGCTATCGCCGCCTTCACGATGCCGTATTTTTCAATCAACAGGGCAGCCTCCGCAGGTGCATCATTGGCATAAGCCGTTGAGGCGGCGTATTCTTCCATGAAGGTTTTCACTGCATCCGGATTCGCCTCGGCAAATTCCCTGCGAATAATCAGGCCGGCCGTCACAAACTGGCTGCCGTTGTCCAGTGCTTCCCATTCCTTTGTAAGGTCTAAGGCAATCCTCAGGTTCTCAAGCTGGCCCGCCGCCACCGTCACAAATGGTTGGGGAAGCATAGCCACACAGGATTCTTCCGTGGCCATCAGAGTCACAACTTCCGTCGGTTCAGTCTTCCATTCCACCGTTACGTCTGCATTGATTTCCAGCCCGTGCTGGGAAAGCAGATAAGCCAGGGCATATTCCGGTGTAGAACCCTTTCCGGTCGCATAGATCGTCTTTCCCCGCAGATCTTCCATCGTCTGAACAGTTTCTCCGCCTTTTTCCACAATATAAATCACACCCAGTGTATTCACGGCAAGCATCTGCACCGCACCATTGGAGTTCTTGCTCAGAATCGCTCCAAGGTTTGCAGGAACCGCGAGGATATCAAGTTCGCCCTTCAAAATCTTCGGGGTCAGTTCATCTGCAGAGCCTGCCATCGTAAATGTATAGTCGTTTTTCGTCAGTCCGTTCTCAGCATCGTCACGTAATTTCACCATGCCCATGGAGGTGGGACCTTTCAATCCACCAACCCGAATGGTTGTTTTTCCTTCCGCGTTCGCGAAAGCGCACAGTCCCAGCGCGATCATCAGCGCGAGCATGACAGCAAGCATCTTTTTCATCTTTGTTTCCTCCCTGTTCAGGTTATGATCTCCGCTTTTCGGTTTCATCCTGAGCGGAGGCCTGGGAAACAGATACACTGCTTCCCGGCGCCGTCATCATAACAGATTATATCATGAAATTCCGTTGCAATCGCAACAATTATGTCCGTTTCATGCACAATCCTCCGGATTCACACAAAAAGCCCGCCGATTCGGATGAATCTGCGGGGTCATAAAGGCAATTCCGAGGTTCCAGGATCATCAGTGAAAGCTTTCAACCATCTGCCGGATCATATCCGCAGACTTCGGATACTTTTCGGTCAGCTCTACAATCAAGGCCTCTTTTGTCTCCTGATCCGGTTCTCCGTTCTCCCAGGCAGCCGCCAGGATATCAGCGATCTCCAGCATCACGTCATATTCGTATCCTTCAGGATCCGTCTCCTGTATGAAGGTTCCGTCCGCCTGATACCGCAGGTCCGACGCACGGTTGGAAACACCGGTATACTTCACGCTCTGGACCGTCAGATCCAGATAGTTTTGCAGGCTCATTTCGGTTACGGGGTCATACTGGTCGGCCGCCCGGCGTTCCTGATATACCTCAAAGGGCTCGTTGATAACCAGTTCATAGTTGAAGTACCCCTTGACCATCGGGAACACAACGTCTTTTCCCACTTCGGCGTCCTCCGGGTAGTTGCACATCTGCATCTCCCACGGCTCCGCCATCACTTCCCCGATGGTCTTTCCTGCCATGGCGTCCAGTTCCTCCTGTGTGAGCGGCTTGGCGGTCAGCTCCTCCGTATACTGAACAGGCATCGTCATAATATGCTCGGACAGAGCCAGGGCTTCCGCGTCCGGAGTGCTTCCGTCTTCCCGCTGCCATGCGTCGCTGTAGGCAGCATACAATTCCTCTGCGCGCTCGTCGAAGAACGCGACGGCACGGAAGAGGCGCCCATCCTTTTCAATTACGGCGCCGGCATATCCTTTGCTGTCAATCATGTAATCTCCGCCGGTTGCCTTCACAGCGTCGGCAAATGTCGCAAAGCCAAACGGATCTGTCCGGTCGGAAAAATCGTCCGCAAAAGCGGACGCGGTAAACAGGATGGTGATCATCACCAGGATCGCGGTCAGTTTTTTCAATGTTTTGTACTCCTTCATGCTGATTCAGTTAACGAACGGATCGACCCTTTCGTATATTCCCCGCGTCAGGGAGTTTCATGAAGCGGCGGGAGTTCGTGGATATCGTATGTTTCATAGTAGATCTCAAACGCCGTATCCACATCCCCGGACAGTTCAATCAGCGCGCCGGCCTGGAACATGGCGGACAGCGTACCGCTGGGCGCGTGCCACGCGGCGTTGCTGACGACCTCAATCCCGCTATCCCTCAGAATCGCTTCCGCGCCGAACAGCAGGACGCCCGTGGCAATATGATAATCGCTGGAGACAATCGCGATCTGCCTGACCTGCGGATACTTTTCTGACAGGATATCAAAAGTATAAATAGCGTTCTGGGCAGTCGTCAGGGAGTGATCCTCCACAATCACCCGGGAAGAATCCACACCCTGTGAAATAAGCCATTCAGCCATGCGGCCCGCTTCGGTTGCCGTCGGTTCGTCGGCTGCTGTCCCTCCGCCCGTGCAGACGATGAGCGCATTCGGGTACTGTTTCGATGCCGCCAGCAATACGTTCAGCCGTTCCACCAGTTCATCCCGCATCGTGCCGTCCGGATTCAGCTGAAAGCCAAGTGCGACCAGGCACAATGAATCATCTTCCGGAAGCCCGGCCGGAAGCGTTTCGTTCACCGTAACCTCCGTCTCCCACAGATCCATAATGCGCGCCCATTTCTCTCCGAGTGCCGGATCAATGGCCGCCAGGGCCGCAAGGGCCTGTTCATCCCTCGTTCCGGCAGCCGCGTAGGAAACCACCGCCCGTTCAATCTGGGACTGGGCTGTTTCTTCAGCCACGGCCGGGATCATCGTCATAACAGACAAAATGATTACGAGAATCAACGCGGTTATACCGAATCGCATGCTGATACCCTCCTCATCATAACCGGATGGTCTTCCGCTGAACTTCCTTTTTCATTATGAATCGTAGAAATGCTGCCCGTCATCCGTCACAAGCCGTTCTGTCCTGGGATATTCGAAAATCGCGCTGTTTTCCGCGTTCGCTTCCAGATAGGCGGCAAATTCCTTCGCGTACCATTTGGCCATTTCAAGGTTGTGCATACGGCAATAACCGCAGTTTTCCGGTGCGGTGCCGGGCACTTCCTGCACGGTGTCCACGGACCGGAACGCGTTCAGCAGCAGCCCGTAAAGCTCCCGCGGCGCGCGGCTGCCTTTGAGGATGAGATAAAAGCCCGTCAGACAGCCCATCGGGCCCCAGTAGATAACCTCGTCTTTCCAGTCCGGATCGTTGCGAAGATACGTCGCGATGATATGTTCAAGCGAATGCATGGCCAGCACGTCAATGACCGGCTCCCTGTTGGGCCTTTTCAGCCTGATATCATAGGTCGTGACGGAATACTCTCCCAGACGATCCACCCGGCTGGTAAAAATGCCGGGGACAATAAGCGTGTGGTCCACTGAGAAGCTCTGAATCAGTTCCATTTTCTGTTTCTCCTCCTGTCTGAACTGTTGCTGTAATCATCTTATCACAAATCGTTCTGGATTGTACTGCCCGTTCCTGCCTCACTCTGCGAACCGGATCACCTGGTTCGCCGCATCCACAACGGCGTTAACCCCGAATGGCATAATGCAGCGCGGCATCGCGTGTCCGATGTTCAGGTTGCTGACAATCGGGAGCTCCGGCCGGTCAATCACCTCAACCAGCAGCTGCTTGTATTCCTCCGCGTAGGTTTCATCCATCGGTTTCCCGGCCAGCACGCCGGAAACCGCATCAAACACGCCGGTGCCCTTCAGGTATTCCAGCGACCGGCGGTATAGTTCAGGCGTCGGTTTTTCCTCGCTGGATTCCAGCAGCAAAATACGTCCCTTCCAGTCCTCCGCATCCGGGAATAAATGATACTTCCGGCACAGTACCGGCATATCCGCGTATCGGTCCCCATTAAAGAAATCATACAGCGAATCAATACAGCCGCCCAGGATCTTTCCGGAAAAGACCGGCGGTCCCTGCAGCAGCTCAAAACCCTGGTTGGGATGGGCAGGCGTCGTCGTCCCGACCTGGTCCGGTGAGAAGCGTTCCCTTTCCTCATACCAGACGTCGCTGGGCCTGATCTCCCGGATGGTTCCGGTGGTAATCAGTTCCTCAAAATACTTCCGGGTATAAGGACGCATTTCCGGGCTCAGGTCGCAGATGTCGCAAAGGAACGCCTGCCCGTAAAATGTTTTGAGTCCCACCTTGTGAAGCATCAGATGATTGACCGTGGTGTCCGAGAAGCCAAGGAACACCTTGTCCGTCACCGCGTCTGCCAGTTCGCCGTGATCAAAAAGATAAGGCAGCAGCCGGTAGGTATCGTCCCCGCCGATGGCGCACAGGATCATGTCAGTCTCCGGATCCCGGAAGGCCTCCAGCAGATCTTCCGCCCGCTTCTCCGGATGATCCCGGACGTATTCCAGCCCTTTCAGCGCATGGGGCATAAACTTTACGTTCAGGCCGTATTCTTTCAGCCTGCGCAGGCCGATGTCCACTTCATACCGGATCCGTTTCTCCCCGATGATTCCGCTGGAGAGGCTGACAATCGCAACATTCCTGATCATGGTTTTCCTCCAAGTATAGTAAAGCAATTCTGTTCGGTCAGGTTTCCGCCAAAGGGACAAACTGAAATCCCTGTCCGTCGGCAACCGCGCTGTACAGGCAGTCAGTATACCGTCCGGTCTGCAGATAATGCTCCATCACATATCTGGCAGTCAGCGGCATATCATATTCCATGATATCCGCATAGTCTACCCACTTGCATTTGCCTTCATTAGATGTGAAAAGCTCATAATGCTCAGGTTTCAGGTTCGCGAAGAAATAGTAATTCTGTCGGATCTCGCCGTTGACATTCCGCAAACCGATATACCGCATTTTCATATCGGTCAGATCTTCTTCGCTGAGATTCAGTTCCTCTTTCAGTTCACGGAGAACACAGGCCTTCGGATCGTTAAGCTCTTCCTTTTCAAAATGGCCGCCGGCGGAAGCGATCCATTGATTGGAAACGACCCGTCCGCCCTGGCGGTACAGCAAAAGCATCTGCCCTCTGCAAGAAAGATAGATCCCCGTCATGTTTCTCAGCTTCACCTGTAAATCCTCCCGGAACAATATCCTGAAATTGACGTATGTATCAGCACCTCGCGAGCAGGGTAAAGGTGGTTCCCCATTCTTTCAGAATCTGTACGTCTGAAAAACCGGCCTGCCGCAGAACCCGGATTTCGTGATCAGCAGTCAGTGGCGTATCGTAATGGAAAAACTCATCCTCAGGTAGTCCCTGTTCCGCCCTGAGTTGTTTCAGGTTCCTGAAATACTCTTTTTCCATTTCTTCCGATTCAGCGAAATAATCTGTCAGCACAAAGAACCCGTTATCCTTCAGCGCGGCGCGCAGTTTTGCGTATAATGTTTCTTTCTGTTCCGCCGGGAAATGATGCAGCGATTCCACGGAAACGGCCGCGTCATACTTTTTCTCTCCGAACGGGACGTCAAAGTAGGACCCCACAACCAGGCTTATCCTCCTGTCCGGGAGTTTTTCCTTCAGCGCTTTCAGCATCGTTTCCGACAGGTCGATCCCGGTCACGTCGGCCTCCGGATTCAGCCGAAAATATTCCTCCAGTTCCAGGCCGGTACCGCAGCCCAGATCCAGGACCCGCGTTCCGGTTTCTGCCGGCAGCAGGGAGGCCGTATAAGCATAGAAATCAGATGCGCCTTCAATCGTGGTCCGCATATGTTCGTCATAGCCATCCACCCGCGCCGCGAAAAAATCATCCATTCGTTCCAGTTTCATTCCGGCCTCCGCGAACTTTCTTCCCGTTTATGATTCGATGCCGGAAAGAAGGATTCCTGTAAAAGGGCGCCCTCCGGTTCGAACCGAACCGGAGAGCGTTGCCGAGGCGTTTTTGTGCCTTTGTGCCATATGGCTTTTCAGGGTTCCGCGGCAGGTCAGATACGGTAAATATAGTTCTCTTTCCGCGGCGCAGCCGGCTTGCTTTCCTGGGCCGCGTAACCGAGAATGCAATGGCCGATTCCTTCATAGTCGCCTTCGATACCCAGATCCTTCAGGATCGCTTTCCCTTCGGCGCTGTCGAACTCTTCCCTGGCCCGGTGGATCCAGCAGCTTGCAATTCCAAGAGAATGCGCCGCATTCATCAGGTTTCCCATGACGAGGCTTCCGTCATAGAGATAAGTGGGTACAGCCCGGTCGGCCAGCACAATAATGACCACGGGAGCTCCGTAGAACGGATCGTTGCTGGCTCCCATCACGTCCGCGTTCATCCTGGAGAGCCGGTTACGGGTTTCCTGATCCGTAACGGCAATCATAATGGGAGACTGCCTGCCCATGCCGGTTGCGGCATAGGTCCCGGCTTCCAGGATCTGATCCAGAATGTCGGCCGGAATCGGATCCGGTTTGTAACTGCGGCAGCTGCGGCGTTCAATCAGGGTTTTCAGTGTTTCATTCATGGTCTTTTCCTCCTTATCTGAATGTGTCTTTCTTTACCAGGGATAGGATTCCCCTGTATGGGTAATAAACACAGGGCCTTTTTTGTCGTGCCGTTTCGTCTCAAAAAGCAGACGCAGGGTTTCGGCGTGCTCATACGGTATCAGCGGAGCCTCATTGTTGCCCGGGTTGGTCCGGATCCAGCCGGGATGAATGCAGATGATGTTCATGTTCGGATCATCCTTGATCCAGTTCCGCACGGTCATGGTAAGCATGTTCAGGGCTGCCTTCTCCGTACCGTAGTCCAGATAGAACGTACGGTAGCATTTGCCGATGCTTCCGGCCTCGGAAGAGATGTTCACAATGAGCGCACCGATATCACTTTTCCTCAGCAGCGGCAGGAACGCCTTCACGACCCGGATCGGCCCGACCGCGCCGACGTTCACAGCAGGAGCAATAAGATCCAGATCAAAGTCCGGCAGCTCCTTCATCGTGTCCGCTGAAGCGGTGGTGGCGTTGTTGATAATCAGGTCCAGATGGTCGGTCAGCTTTTCCGCCTGCCGGGCGGCGGCATTGACCGATTCGGTGGAAGAGATATCCATCGTCAGAATATGAAGGCGATCGGGATATTCCCTGTTCAGCTCCTCCAGCGCTTCGGACGGGCGGCGGATGGAAGCGAAAACGCAGTCCCCGTTCTCCAGGTAACGTTTTACCAGGTTGAATCCCAGGGCATAAGGTTTGCCGGTGCCTGTGATCAGTACTGTCTGCTGCATTTCTTTTTCCCTCCTCAATAGTACATATCGAACCCGTTTTCCAGGCGATCCGCGTATGTTTTCCCGGCTTCATACAGTGCCGGAAGGATATAGTCCCTGTTGTACCTGACCACAGGGATCCGGTCGTAGGCGCGCATCCCCATATGCGTCAGGACTCTTTCCATTTGCTGCAGGCATTCAAGTGTGCCCCTGCCGGTCCCCCCGGCGCAGGCAATCAGCACGCAGCGTTTTTCTGCCAGAGCGTGGTTGTAAGCCGCGTCGCACCGGCGCAGCCGGTCAAAGAACGCTTTGAAGCATTCCGTCATGTCAGACCAATAGACCGCGCTGATCCAGACAATCCCGTCCGCTTCCGCCAGTGTCTGATAGATTTCAGCAAAATCATCCCTGATCACACAGCTGCCTTTTGTGCGGCATGTTCCCCAGCCATTCCCGCAGGCTCTGCAGTGTTCCAGCTTTTTCTGGTTCAGATGAACTTCCTCCGCCTGAACGCCCGCCTCCGCAAGCCCGTCCTTAATCCGGTTTTTGGCAGCCGCAGTCAGGCCGTCGTCATTGGGGCTGGACCAAACGATCACAACTTTCCTCATATTCATCCCTCCGTTCGCTGTTTTCATTGTAAACATTAAAGTTAACTTTAAGTCAAGATTTATTTTTCAGATATGGCAAAAAAAGTCTGCCGGTTCATCGACCGGCAGGCTGGTATAAACAGTGGCTTCTTTGGCTGTGTCTCTTGTTCCGGACAACCCTCGGTCAGCGGTTCAAAGTCAGGATAACCGATCTAGTCCTGAATCCGTATTTTTCATAGAAGCGGATTGCTTCATTGTCGTATACAACTTTTACATCAATATCGTTAATCCCGAGTTCACGGAAAGTGTTCAGCGCCCAATCCATGAATGCCGCGCCATAGCCCTTTCCCCGCTCCCGGTCCAGAACAACAAGATATTCCAGTACACCCGGCCTGATGTCTGTATTGATCTTGCAGAACCCGATCACTTTATCGGCGTTTTCCGCCACCGCGATGCGGGCTCTGCCTTCTTCCAGCTCGCTTTTAAACTGCCGGATCTTTTGCTCGGAGGGCGTTTGAGGATAGCACCCTTTAAAATACACAGATACTTTATTATGATGTTCCGCCAATGCTTCCAGGCATTCATAAAGCCTGCAGGTTTCCTTTGAGCTGATCTCTCTCATTGTTTCAACCGTCCCGTCTGCAGTTGCTCAATTGGCATAATAGTTACGATTCATTTACCAGTTTCCCGGTCATGTGATCAATGGTCAGTTCCAGGCACTGCGCCCGAGGAAGCGCGTTTTGAATCTCATGCCTGATATATTCCTCGTCATCTGTAAATTTACGGCAGAGGTTTGTTCCGATCAACCTTGCTTTATCCGGATCCGTAACCAGGTTGATCCTCCCGAAGATGATCACGCTGTTCACATTCAGTGCCCATTCGCCTTCTTTTCTGTATCCGGCATCCATGACGCAATAGCTGACCTTGTTACACCCGGAAAGTGCGTCGATCTTATGGCCGGTCTTTGCGCCATGAAAATAGATCTTTCCGTCTTCCGGGTTATACCAGTGATTCAGGGGAATACCATAGGGATAGCCATCCTCTCCCAGCATGGAGAGCACACCCCGTTTCTCCTCCTTCAGGATCCGGATGCATTCTTCTTCGCTAATCTGCTGCCTGAATCGTCTCATCGGTCTGAACATAGTGATCCTCCGTCTTGTTTATTCTCTATTCCCTGAAGGAGAGAATTATGTGGGAAAAATCTTTTCTGTAGCTCTTATATTTGTATCTGATATACAAGCATTCCGTTCCCGTAGGGATCGTCCTCCGCTCCGGATTCCTCCGTGACATAGTGATAGCCGTTTTTTTCAAGCACCCTTACAGAAGCGTTGTTCCCTTTCATGACGCGTCCGTAGAGCGTCTTTGTCTGAAAGGCCGAAACGGCAAATCCTTTCATTGCCTGAACAGTTTCTGTTGCGTATCCTTTCCCCCGGCATTCCCGGCAGATCACAAAGCCGATCTCCACTTCATCCGGTTTTCCTTCCACTTCATTGATTCCGATGTCACCGATCAATTCACCGGTATCCTTTATCTCAATCGCCAAAACATAAGGCAGTTCATTTCGTTCGACACACTCACCGAAAAACGCTGCCGCTTCCTTCGCCTCATTCAGGTCTTCGTAGCTTTCGTTCGGAATCCATTGTTTCACTTCTTTATCAAGATGGATTGCGTAAAGCCGTTCCGCGTCCTCCGGCCGGAATCTCCGCATGCCGAGACGGGCCGATTCAAAAAGGTAATTCATATCGCGTTTCCCTTCCTGTGATTTCATCCGGTCCGCAGACTGCTTCAGGCGGTATTCATCCCTTAACGCCGTCATCTGATCAATAATACCCGGATTCCAGTGGATCAGCGCCGGAAGCTTTTCACAGGGGAATTCCGGGCACAGCCCGCAGAACCGCGCGTGATGTTCCTTCACACAGGCATGTACCCTGCACCTGCCGGATTCAGCCCATTCCGGAACATGCCCGTCTGACTCAATGCATCCCGGGCATCTTCCGTCCAGCTTTTTCGGACAGTTGACGCAGCTCTCGCCGCAGGCGGTGATGGTTTCGAAATCAGTCATGATTCCTGTCCTCCCCGGAGTAGCCATTTAACAATGCTGATAAATACGCCGCCACGCCGTCCTCGTCATTGCTTCCCGTGACATAATCCGCGATGGCAAGCACAGCGGGAAGCGCATTGGCAACGGCTACCCCGCAGCCGCATTTTGTGATCGGTTCGATGTCGTCGTTATCGTCCCCGAAATAAACTGCCTTGTCTGTCCCGATCTGAAACGCGTCCAGCATCATGCGGATCCCGTTCCACTTCGTGGCTTCCTTATTCATAACCTGAATCAGTTTCTGATCGGCAACCGTCATATAGAGATCTTCCGGCAGTTCAAAGCGGATCCGGTCTGCTGGAATTTTCGGATGGCTGACCAGGATTTTATAGATCTTTTCCCGTTCAGCCAGGGAACAGATATCGTCTGTCACCGTCGGTTTCCAAAGCGGAATCTCCGTATTGGCATAGATTCCGTTTCCTGTCTCAGCGGAGATGACTGCCCCGTCGATCGCACATACCTGTTGCAGGACAAGCGCCGCACTTTGGCTGTTGATGGCCGTCTCATACACATCGTTCCGGATGATCGTCCGCGCCCCGTTCAGCGTGGTGACCGCATCAAACGTAACGGCTTCACAGTATGCTGTAATAGCTCTCTCCGGCCGGGCTGTGGCAGCAAACAGCCGGGCGCCTGCCTGGCGGCATTCCTGCAGAATGCGGACGGTGTCGTCAGAAATGCTTTTGTCTGTACGGAGCAGCGTTCTGTCAAAATCAACGATCACCGCGCAGTATGGAAACATTCTGATTTCATCCTCCCGGTTCTCTTTTCCGGCAGCCGGCCGGTTCCTGCGCCGGAAAAGTCAAACTGATGCTTTATGATTCGATGCCTGTCCAAAAGAATCCTGTATGGACGCCACGCGAAACGCCCGCCGGTCCAGGCGGTCCGGCGGGCTGGTCAAAAGTATTCACATATAGTTTGATACTCAGGGATTTGTCCCGGTTCGATTCACGAAATCGGCGATATCCTGGATTACCCGGGCGTCCACGCTGCCGGCGCGGGCATATACCGCGGCTCCTTCTGCTTTCTGTCCCGGAACGAAAGCATGGGTCAGTCCCGGATAGGATATCATCAGCCAGTTTTCCTTCTCTCCCAGCGCTTCTTTCCAGATTCCGAAGTCTTCCATGGTCACCTGATAATCCTCTTCTCCCTGCAGCAGCAGAACAGGCCTGTCGATTTCCTCCGCGGCCTGCAGAATGTCATAATCCGCCAGCCACTTCCAGTAAGCAACGTAAACGCCTGCAATTGTGTCGTCCTCGCTCAGTGAATCCAGGTCCTGCAGCTTGTCCAATTCCGCGAACTTCGCGTCCTTTTCCGCCTGCTGCTCCACCGTGACTTCCGGCAGAAGTGAGTACAGGAAATCATACTGTTCCCGCATCAGCACATCCAGCGGCCGGGGGGAAGCCGCCATCATGATAAATCCACAGGCCTTTACCGGTGCTTTTTCCAGTTCCCGGAAAACGGCCGGAATGGCGTTGCCGCCCAGGCTGTGGCCCAGCACAAAAATGCGGTCCGGATCGATCCGCTCCTGACCGGCCAGCAGCTGAACCGCGTTCACGGCGTCCTCCAGATACTCGTCAGCCAGCGTAATCTGTTTATTTGCGGCCAGTTCTATACCGTATACATATGTGCGTTTGTCAAAACGGTACACCGCGACGCCGTGCTCCGCCAGGCCTTCCGCGAGATCCCGGAATGGTTTCAGCTCCCCGACCGCCTCATCCTTATCGCTGGAGCCGGAGCCCTGCAGCAGCACCACTGCCGGGAAAGGTCCTTCCCCCTTCGGAACGGTCAGGATTCCCGGCAGCTCTCCGAGGGACGGAACCGGCAGCGCCAGCTCAATGCTGTCATACAGATCAGACTCCGTCTGTTCCTCCGCCTTGCCGCTGTACGGGCCTGTTCTCAGGCCCGCGATAGCACCGTCCTGAACGATCAGAATCAGGTCGGCCTGCATGATGGTGCAGGGAATATAGAACGCCTTCAGGTTCTGCAATTCACCCTCATACGCAGGCAGGACAGATTCCGCAACGCCCGGCAAAGCAACCTTCTTTGCCAGTTCGGCGATTCCGCCCATCTGAGTAAACACTGCCTCCATTTGGGCGGAAAACGCCCATTCGCCTTCCAGTTCTTCCGGATGTTCTCCCAGGAACGCCGCGATGAACTCGTCCGCGTCCGCGGCGGTTTCCATTTTTCTCGGTGCCTGCTCCGCCCCGGCAATCCCGCAGGCAGTCAGCAGCATGATCATGGCCAGCACGGCCGCAATTGTTTTCTTCATTTGATATCTCCTCCGTAAGTCTCCACACAAAACCCGTGATGCCCGCATTTTGTACAGGTCAGTTTTCGTGTCTTTAGGGTATGGTTTGCAAAGATCATTTCCTTCATGGTCGGGCGGAATACTTCATGGCACTGCGGACAGATATAGGCTGTCTTCCGGTAATAATACCGGGTGGCCCAGAATCCGAAAGGAATTACCAATACAACCCAGGCAATAAACGGCCACCAGATTCCCTTGAAAATCCACAGCAGGATAGCCGCCCATTGCAGGATGCCCAGCGGAATGGCGGGCAGAATCATATTCCTGTGTACGGCGGTCAGTTTCTTTTTACTTTCCATAGTGTTCGCTATGTCACCGATGGTTTCGAGGGAGAACGGCGCAGTGTCCTCCAGGCCTTTTTTCAGTTCCGTCAGCCTGTCCAGTTTTTCCCGGCGTTCACCGATCTCCTCCTGAAGCAGCTGTTCCTGCTGCGCCAGTAAAACAGAGATCACGCTGCCGGGATCCTCCTCCCGCAGCAGCTGCCCGATGGTATCCAGCGACAGCCCCGTATCCCGCAGGAAGCAGATAATCTTCATCTTCTTCAGGTCTTCCCCTGAATACAGTCTTCTGCCGCCCTCGGTCAGCGCGCTTGGAACCAGGATCCCTTTCTGGTCGTAAAACTGAACGGTCCGGACCGTGACGCCGCACTCCTTTGCCAGTTCTCCCGTTGTATACTGTGGCATAGTCCAGAACCTCCTTTCAGCGCCATCCTACAATATGACGTAACGTTACAAGCAATACATGACGCAGGGTGATTTTTCCAATTTTTCGAAAAAAAACGGCAGAATCGGAAAAAACTGCCGCAAAACACTGTCCGGTACGATAGTCCGGCGCCGGTGTGGTCACCTGACCGTCAGAATCCTGATCTGGTTTTTATGATAGTCAATCAGGCCCTCTTCTTTCATTTTTGCCAGTTCCCGTGACAGGGCGCTCCGGTTGGCGCCGATATACGCCGCCGTGTCCTCCCGGTTCATCGGCAGCCGGATCTCGTTGCTGCCCTGGGCCGCCGCCAGCTCCGTAAAATAGGCCGTGAGCTTACCCCGCAGGCTGAGCCTGCTCAGTACCTGGATCCGGTTGTTCATCGTCAGGGCTTTCGCAGCCAACGCCGCGGTGAACCGTCCCTGCAGTTCCGCCAGGAACGCATCTCCCGGATCGGAAAACAGCGCTTCCGTTGAAAGCCAGAGCAGCTCTGAGTCCTCGGAAGCGAAGATAAAGACCGGCGATTCTTTTGTCCGCAGGAAACAGAGGGATTCGCCGAAAGAAATTCCCGGCGCGACCTCCGCCATGATCATCCGGCTGCCTTCGATATCGTCGACGCACACCTGCACCGATCCGCTCAGCACAATGCCGAAACGGCGGATGGGCTCCCCGAGGCGCTGAAGCATCTCGCCCCGCGCGCTGCGCGTCTTTTCCGCTTTCATAACCTGAAGCTGCCGCTCCAGCCTTTCCCGGTCAAGCCCTCTGAAAAGCGGATTGGTCCGCAGCACGGACAATTCCTGTTCGTTCAGTTCTGGTTTCATGTCGCCTGTTCCTTTGCCGGATTCACGTGCACCATGATGTGTTTCACTTCGGGATAGGTCTTTTCGATCGCGTCGTGCACCTGTTCCGCGATCTCATGGGCAGCGGCCAGCGTGAGGGTCGGATCGGCCGCGATTTCCAGGTCCACATAGACCCTGTTGCCGAACATCCTGGTCCGCAACAGTTCCACGCCCCGGACGCCGGGTTGTGCCAGCGCCGTGTCCCGGAAAGCGCTCTCCGTTTTCTGATCACAGGAGTGGTCCACCATCTGATCGACGGCGTCCCGGAAGATCCGTACCGCCACCCGGAGAATAAACAGCGCGATGATCAGGCTGGCGATCGGTTCCATCACCGGCACGCCCATCCGCGCCCCGGCAATACCGATCAGCGCGCCGATGGAGGAAAGCGCGTCGCTCCGCTGATGCCAGGCTTCCGCATGCAGTGCCGTGGAACGGAAGCGTTTTGCGTATCCCCTTGTATACCAGAAAAGCGTCTCTTTCGTAACAATGGAAACCACCGCCGCGATCAGGGCCAAAAGTCCCGGCGCGTCCTGCGTCTCGCCGCTGATGATTGCCTTCACCGCGTTTACGCCGATGGTTCCGCCGACCAGCGCCAGAATGCCGGATAGCAGCAGCGCCGCCACACACTCAAAACGTTCATGGCCGTAGGGATGGCCCTCGTCTGGCGCTTTGGAGGAAATCCGTACGCCGATCAGGACAATCAGGCCGCTGAAAATATCCGACGCGGAATGAACCGCGTCGCTGATCATAGCCCCGGAATGTGCAATCAGACCGGCAGCCAGTTTGAGTGCGGTCAGGATCACATTTGTGATCATGCTGACCAGCGAGACTCTTGTCGCCGCGGTCTGAAACACTTCCTGATTAACTTGTGTATCCGTATGATTGTTTTCCATTCCTGTCATCTCTTTTTAACATTACGCCAAAGGCGTAAATCTCCCGCGTGAAGAGTTTACTCCGTTGCGGGTAATTATGCATTATGAATGATGAATAAAAAATTAAATGACGACCCTGTTCCGGCCCGCTTCCTTGCCCATATACAGTTTTTCATCCGCCGAGTTCATCAGCTCATCCAGCGACGACGCGAAATCATATTCCTCCACGCCGATCGTAATCGTGATGGAGAACTCGTGCTCTTCATATTTCAGTTTCATTTTCTCCACGGCGAAGCACAGATCGTTCATCAGGGTGCCGGCGTCGTCCAGGTTCATCCCGGGGATGAAGAAGCAGAACTCCTCCCCGCCCCAGCGGCAGACGCTGTACCTGCCCATGGAATGCTCCACAAACAGTTCCGTCAGCCGGACCAGCGTATAGTCGCCGCAGTTGTGTCCGTATGTATCGTTCACTTTTTTGAAAAAGTCGATATCGGCGATTGCGACGCTGAAGGGCTGGTCGCCGCTTGATTCGTAGTGTTTCTCGATCTTTTCGATCATGGCCCGGCGATTGGGCAGGCCGGTCAGCGGATCGGTGCCGGCTTCTTTATACAGCGTCTGATTCTTCAGCCGCAGCTGGCGCTCTGTGTCCTGGATGCTGGTGCTGAAGATGACGCACATTGCGGCCAGCATCAGGAAAAAAGCCACCGTATTCACCGTCTGGTAAATTGTGTTGGCGTCCGTACCCATTTTATACATGGCAGGAACCCGCTGGGAAATGGAGAACAGCATGATCCGGAAGGCAAGGATTACGGCCAGCCAGATGATTTTGGTCAGCGGTTTGTCATAGACGTTGAAGAACACGAGCACAATCATCAGCGTCAGGAAATGCTGTACGCCGCTGCTCCAGCCGAAGTGCTGTACGTTCCAGAAAACCCACCCGAGGCACACCAGCGCGTAAGCAATCAGGTTGGTCCGCACTTTCTGCGTTTTGGCCACCCAAAAGCAACCCATTGTCAGAGCGATAAACAGGATCGGTATCCACTCCCACCGGTGATTGATCAGCGGGTACAGAAAGAAGCACACCAGAAAATAGACCGCCTGCAGAATCTCGCCGGTCACCAGTGCCCTGCGGTAATAAACCGGCATATCTCCCCGGTCCCGCGGCACTTTCTGGTGCAGAAAGTCAAGAAAGAACTTCATTCCTTTTTCCACCTGTTATCATTTGTTTCCGTACCTGATTATTATGCACCACTTTCATCGAAAATTCAACCATAAAAAGAAACGGACGGATTCCTCCGCCCGTTCCGGTAAGGATCGGATTATGCGTTCTGAATCAGTTTTTCCGCGGCTCCGATGAAGCCCATGAACAGCGGATGCGGCTTGTTCGGCCGGCTCTTGAATTCCGGATGGAACTGTACGCCCACAAAGAACTCCTCTCCCGGAATCTCAACGGTTTCCACCAGCCGCTCATCCGGCGACAGGCCGGAAAGGCACAGCCCGGCTTCCTGCAGGGCGTCCCGGTATTCGTTGGCGAACTCATAGCGGTGGCGGTGGCGCTCGCCGATGCGGGTTTCGCCGTAGCACTTTGCGATCACGGTGTCTTCCTTCAGCACGCATGGATAACGGCCCAGCCTCAGTGTGCCGCCCTTGTCGATCTCATCGTTCTGCCCCGGCATGAAGTTAATGACCTTGTAGGGTGAATTCTCGTCAAACTCCCTGGAGTTCGCGCCGGCCATCCCGGCCTTGTTCCGCGCATATTCAATCACCGCGATCTGCATGCCCAGGCAGATGCCGAAATACGGGATATGGTGTTCCCGGGCATACTGGGCGGAGAGGATCATGCCCTCGATGCCGCGGCTGCCGAAACCGCCGGGCACGATGATTCCCTGCAGGGGGCTCAGGATCCTGTCGACGGTATCCTTCGTCAGCTGCTCAGAATCGATCCACTCAATCTCTACTTTCACGTCCTGGGCGTAGCCGGCATGCCGCAGCGCTTCCGCGACGGACAGGTATGCGTCGTGCAGCTGCACGTATTTGCCCACCAGGCCGATCTTCACTTTCTTCGTCTGGTGGCCGATACGCTCCACCAGGTTTTCCCAGTCCTTCAGTTCCGGCGCCGGGCTCTTGAGCCCCAGCTCCCGGCAGACCACCGCGGCAAAGCCGGCCTTTTCCAGCATCAGCGGCGCGGCATAAAGCGTCGGCAGCGTGGTGTTCTCAATCACGCAGTCTTCCTTCACGTTGCAGAAATGGGCAATCTTGGCGAAAATAGTTTCATCCTTGATCTTCTCATCGGCACGCAGCACAATGATGTTCGGGTTGACGCCCATACCCTGCAGTTCCTTCACGCTGTGCTGGGTGGGTTTGGATTTATGTTCGCCGCTGGCCTTCAGGTAAGGCACCAGCGTCACATGGACATAGCAGGCGTTCTCCCGGCCGACCTCCAGGCCAACCTGGCGGATCGCCTCGATGAACGGCTGGCTCTCGATATCGCCGATGGTGCCGCCGATCTCGGTGATCACCACATCCGCGTCGCTCTTCTCGCCAACCCGGTAGATAAACCGCTTGATCTCATCCGTAATGTGCGGGATGGTCTGTACCGTGGAGCCGAGATACCCTCCCTGACGCTCCTTCTGGAGCACGTTGGAGTAGACCTTGCCGGTGGTCAGGTTGGAATACTTATTCAGGTCCTCGTCGATGAACCGTTCATAGTGTCCCAGGTCCAGGTCGGTCTCCGCACCGTCCTCGGTCACGTAAACCTCCCCATGCTGATAGGGGCTCATGGTACCCGGATCCGTGTTGATATACGGATCCAGCTTCTGCGCGGCAACCTTGATGCCCCGCGCCTTCAGAAGCCGCCCCAGAGATGCTGCCGTAATGCCTTTGCCCAGGCCCGATACCACGCCGCCGGTTACAAAAATGTATTTCGTCATACCTCTCCACCCCTCAACACACATCTCAAAAATATCATCCTGAATGATGAATGAGTCCTTATTCTACTGTCACACTCTTCGCCAGGTTTCTGGGCTTATCCACATCCAGCCCTCTGTTCACGCTGGTGTAATATGCCAGCAGCTGCAGCGGCACGATCGCCAGTGAAGCGATGAAATGTTCGTCTGTCTTCGGCACATATACCGCGAAGTTTACCGAGTCCTCCACAGAGAAGTTTCCGTTCGTGGTCAGGCCCATCAGGAAAGCGCCCCGGCTCTTGCATTCCAGCATGTTGGACAGCGTCTTCTCAAACAGGGCGCCCTGGGTCAGCACGCCGACCACCAGCGTGTTCTGCTCGATCAGGCTGATGGTGCCGTGTTTCAGTTCACCGGCTGCGTAGGCCTCGGAATGGATATAGCTGATTTCCTTCATCTTCAGGCTGCCTTCCAGGCTGATCGCGTAATCCAGCCCGCGGCCGATGAAGAAAATATCATGCGTATTGACGATCTTGGAGGAAAACCACTGCAGCCGCTGCTTTTCTTCCAGCACCCGGCCGATCTGGTCAGGAATCGCCGCCAGCGCCTCCAGGTATCCGGCAACCTGCTCCTCCGTAACCAGCCCGCGCACAGCCGCCAGCTTGACCGCCAGCACATCCATGGCAATCAGCTGCGCGCTGTAGGCCTTGGTCGTCGCCACGGCAATTTCCGGACCGGCCAGCGTATACAGTGTATGCTCTGCCTCCCGCGCGATCGTGGAACCGATCACATTCACCACGGCCAGCGTGGTTGCGCCCCGTTCCTTTGCCACCCGCAGGGCCGCCAGGCTGTCCGCGGTCTCGCCGCTCTGGCTGATGATAATCACCAGCGTATCCGGCGTGACAGGAATGCTGCGGTAACGGTATTCGCTCGCCAGCTCCACCCGGACCGGCAGTTTCGCCAGGTCCTCGATCACATACTGAGCCGCCATGCCTACATGCCAGGCGGACCCGCAGGCCACGATATCAACCCGGCTGACGTTCTTCAGCATCTCGTCCGTCAGCCCGGAATCCGTCAGGTCGATTTCTCCGTCCTTCACCAGGCTGTTCAGCGTATCCCGGACGGCCTTGGGCTGCTCATGGATCTCCTTGAGCATGAAGTGCTCGTATCCGTCCTTCTCTGCCGCCGCGGCGTCCCAGGTAATCTCGGTCAGGGGCAGCGTGACCTCATCTCCGTTCAGGTCGTAGAACTTTACGTCTCCCGCGCTGATCCGGCCTACCTGGAGATTATCGATGTAATACACATTCCGCGTGTATTTCAGGATCGCCGGCACGTCCGAAGCCAGGTAGGATGCGCCGTCCGCCGTGCCGATCACCAGCGGGGAATCCTTCCGGGCGACAAAGATCTCGTCCGGATAATCCTTGAACATCAGTGCCAGGGCATAGCTGCCCCGGACGCGCACCATGGTCCGGGTGATCGCGTCCACCGGACCGATCTTGTATTTCTTGTAGTAATAATCCACCAGCTTGACAACAACTTCCGTATCCGTCTCGCTGTAGAAGGTATAGTCATGCCGCAGGAGTTTTTCTTTCAATTCAGTGAAGTTCTCGATGATACCGTTGTGCACGCCCACCACGTCGCTCTCCACCGGGCCGGAGCCGGAGCCGGAGCAGTTGCCGCTCACATGCGGATGCGCGTTGACCATGCTCGGATCCCCGTGAGTCGCCCACCGCGTATGGCCGATGCCGCAGGTACCCGGCAGCGCCCGCCCTTGGTCTGTCTTGTCCGCCAGGTGATAGAGTTTGCCGGTCGCCTTGACCACTTCCGCCGGCTCCGCGCCGTTACGGACCGCCAGCCCGGCCGAGTCATAGCCGCGGTATTCCAGCCTGGCCAGCCCGTCCAGCAGGATCGGCGCCGCCTGTACATGGCCTGTATATCCCACGATTCCGCACATATTGTTTTACTCCCTTGTATTGATTGTTCCGGTTCGCGCCAAAAAGAAAGCGCAGGGCAGAACGATCCACATGACGCCCTTGCCCTGCTGAGGATATGCTATCACTGAAAAGCCTTCCTGTCAATTCTTTTTTATAATACGTTATAATACATCTTTATGTTTTTTGGGGTATTTCCTCGCCTTTTCCTCCCGCTCAGTTTTCAGCAGTTCGTCCTGTTTCCGGACATACGGAAGCGCCTCCGGCGCGTGGATCTTCCGGTTCTCAGCTTCCCTTTCCGCTTCCGCCTCTTCCGGGCTGAGATGCCATTTCTCCGGCGGCGCGCCACGCAGGCCGGTCTGTTTCTCCCGTTCCTTTTCCAGTGCGGAAACCCGCGCCATGAATTCATCCCGGCCAAGCCCTTCCGCTTCGCCCGCCATCCGCAGGCTCATGGCCGTCAGCCGCGGGAACAGCAGGTATGCCACCCGTTCAAGATTCGTCACCCGTTCCGTCCACAGCGGGCATTCCATACCCAGCAGTCGATCCTCCATCCCTTCCGCCCATTCCGGAATCCGGGGCATTTCCCATATGCGGCTTACATCGATCGCGCCGTAGGGATAGTCCATATAGCAGTATTTCGTCTCGGAACGGATCACCTGCCCACCGCTTTCCATGAACGCGCGGGTCTTTTCCTCCCCGCCCATCCACTGCTGGACAATAAAGTGCCCGGGCAGCTGCCCTCCCTCCAGCACATCGTTCCAGACAACCGTCCGTTTCCCCTTCGCCGCCAGGTACGCTCCGATCTCCAGCACCAGCCAGCGCTGCAGCGCGTCCTCCGAACCCAGCTGTTTCTCCTTCATCCGGCGCTGGCAGTCCGGGCAGCGGCGCCAGCGGTATTTGACCGCCTCGTCCCCGCCGATATGGATGAGCTCATACGGGAACAGTTCCGCCACCTCGTCCAGGATATCCTTCAGGAAAGAAACCGCCCCGTCGCTGCCCGCGCAAATCAGGGACGGAAAGATGCCGCCCGAGATCTCCACCCGGTCCCGCCACCGTTCCGTTTCGCTTTTCCGGCATCCGAACCGTGGATAAGCCGCCAGCATCGCCGCCGCGTGGCCGGGAATCTCAATCTCCGGAACAATCTCAACGCCCAGGCTTCCGGCGTACCGGATCAGATCCCGGATCTCCGCCTGGGTATAATACCCGCAGTTCCGTTCTCCGGCCGGGGTTCCCCCGAAAAAGGAATCGCCACGCACGCTGCCCTTCCCGGCCAGCAGCGGATATTTCCGGATCTCAATCCGCCAGCCCTGGTCGTCCGTCAGGTGCCAGTGCATCCGGTTCAGCCCCAGGACCGCCGCGGCCCGCAGAAGCTGCCTGATCTCCTCCGCAGGCATATAGTGGCGGCTGGAATCCAGCATAAATCCCCTGTATCCGAAACCTGTCTCCGCCATATTGTTTTTCTCCTTTTCTTTTGTCCTTCCATCCCTTGACTTTCCTCCCGCGTGCAGTATAATTCTCCCGTAAAAAACGCGCAGGAGGGCACTGGCATGATCAAGGGTGAACAGCTTTATGAAGGAAAGGCCAAAAAGGTATTCAGCACGGATGACCCCGCACTGCTGATTGTCGACTACAAGGACGACGCCACCGCTTTCAACGGCCTGAAAAAGGGTACCATTCAGGGCAAGGGCGTTATCAACAACCGGATGAGCAATCTGCTGATGCAGCGGCTCGAGAAGAAAGGCATCCCCACCCATTTCGTGCAGGAGCTCAGCGAGCGTGAAACCCTCGTGAAAAAGGTTTCCATCGTCCCGCTGGAGGTCATCATCCGGAACATCTCCGCCGGTTCCTTCTCCAAGCGCTACGGCGTGGAGGAAGGCATCCCCTTCGACGCTCCGACCATTGAGTTCTCCTATAAAAACGACGATCTGGGCGATCCCCTGATCAACGAATACCACGCTCTGGCGCTGAAGCTCGCCACGAAGGAAGAGATCGAAACCATCAAAAAGTACGCCTTCGCGGTGAACGAAGAGCTTAAAGCCCTGTGGAAGCACGTCGGCGTGACCCTGGTCGACTTCAAGCTGGAGTTCGGCCGCCTTGCCGACGGAACCATTGTCCTGGCCGACGAAATCAGCCCCGACACCTGCCGCCTCTGGGATAGCGAAACCAATGAAAAACTGGACAAGGACCGTTTCCGCCGGGATATGGGCGGCGTCGAGGAAGCCTACCAGGAAATCATGCGCCGTCTCACCGAAGCTTAATCAGACCGTATATACCCCGCCCTTTGCCGGCATCCCGGCAAAGGGTTTTTTCGTGATCGCTCCGGATATGCCAAAAAACGCGGAGAAAAAGACTCTCCGCATATCGCCCATGGTCAGATCAGATCTGTCAGTTTTTTCTGATACAGGAAGTTATGCACCAGCTGATCCAGTTCCTGCCACAGCGGCAGCGTCACACAACCGGCGTACCGCGGGCATTCCTCCGCGTCCTTCTGCAGGCAGGCCACCGGTGCGAGGGTTCCTTCCATCAGCTCCACGATCTCGCCGACGGAGTAATCCTCCGGTTTGCGCAGCAACACATAGCCGCCGCCCTTGCCGCTGGCGCCTTTGACAAGTTTGCCGTCCACCAGGTCTTTTACGATGATCTCCAGGTACTTCTTGGAGATCGACTGGCGCTCGGCGATATCCTTCAGCGGCACCGGCTGTCCCTGGTTATGCTCCGCCAGGTCAATCATCACCCGGAGCGCGTAGCGGCCTTTTGTGGAAATCATACGGCTTCCCTCCGAAACAAAGTATTCTTATTGCCTATTTTACCGCAGGGTGAATAGGCAGTCAACCCCGTACCTGTTCCGGACCGCTGATGAATCCTCTGCCTCCCCGGCTTTCAATCGCGGATTAATTTTTACCCATTGACATAGTGGGTAAAAGGATTTATACTCTCTGTGTATCACATGCAAAGGAGTTTTCCGAATGAGTATTTACGCGGACCACGCCGCGACCACCGCCATGAGCGAGGCGGCCATAAAAGCCATGACCCGATGTATGCGGGAAGAATACGGCAATCCATCCAGCCTTTACAGAATCGGCCAGCGGGCGAAGGAAGTCCTGGAGCAGGCCCGGGAAGACGTCGCTTCCGTAATCGGCGCGGAGCCACGGGAAGTGTATTTCACCTCCGGCGGATCCGAAGCGGACAACCAGGCGATCCGTTCCGCCGCCCTTTCCGGAAAGAAAAACGGAAAAAACCACATCATTTCCACAGCCTTTGAGCATCACGCGGTGCTCCATACACTGGAGCAGCTGAAAACCGAAGGCTTTGAAATAACCCTGCTGGATGTCCATGAGAACGGCGTCGTGCTCCCGGAGGAAGTGGAAGCCGCCATTCGCCCGGAGACAGCGCTGGTGACCGTGATGTACGCCAACAACGAAATCGGAACAATCCAGCCTATCCGGGAAATCGGCGCCGTCTGCAAGGCGCGCCGGGTCCTCTTCCACACGGACGCCGTCCAGGCCGTCGGCCCGCTTTCCATCGATGTGAAGGCGGAGAACATCGACTACCTTTCCGCCTCGGCGCATAAGTTTCACGGCCCCAAGGGCGTCGGTTTCCTGTATGCCCGCAAGGGCGTGCCGCTCCTGCCGCTGATAAACGGCGGCGCCCAGGAAAAAGGCAAACGGGCCGGTACGGAAAACCTGCCCGGCATTGTCGGCATGGCCGCCGCCCTGAAGGAAAGCGCCGCGGAACGGGATGCGGAAACCCTCCGCCTCACAAAGCTTCGGGACCGGCTGATCGAAGGCCTGAAAGAGATCCCCCATTCCGCCCTGAACGGGGACGCGGAGAAGCGTCTCCCCGGCAACGTCAGCTTCTGCTTTGAGGGCATCGAGGGCGAATCGCTCCTGCTCCTGCTGGATGAAAAAGGCGTCAGCGCCTCTTCCGGAAGCGCCTGCACCTCCGGTTCCCTGGATCCCAGCCACGTGCTGCTCGCCATCGGCCGGGTGCACGACGTGGCCCACGGTTCCCTCCGGCTGACGCTGGGGCGGGAAAACACCGGGGAAGACGTGGAAACCATCATCTCCGCGGTGAAAGACGTTGTGGCTTACCTGCGCGGTTTCTCGCCGGTGTGGCGGGATCTGCAGAGCGGCAAGACCCCCTTCATTCTGTAAATCAGGAGGATACAGATATGGCACTGTACAGTGAAAAAGTCATGGATCATTTCCTTCATCCGCGGAATGTCGGCGTCATTGAGGACGCCAACGCCATCGGCGAAGTCGGTAACGCGAAATGCGGGGATATCATGAAAATGTATCTGAAGATCAAAGACGATATCGTTGAGGACGTCAAATTTGAAACCTTCGGCTGCGGCAGCGCGATCGCCTCCAGCTCCATGGCCACGGAGATGATCAAGGGCAAACCCCTTTCCGAAGTGAAGAACCTGACCAACAAGGCGGTCACGGAGGCGCTGGACGGGCTTCCCGCCCATAAGATCCACTGTTCCGTCCTCGCGGAGGAAGCGATTCACTCCGCCCTGGAAGACTATGAGCGCCGGCGGAAAGAAGAAGCGTGACGCCCATCACAGCGCGGGAATAAACAGCCGGAGCCGGCCCGATATGAACTGCATCCCGTCAAGTAGACAGTGAAACAAAAAAACGAATCAGACACAAGAAATCTCTGGTGACCGGCCAAGGTTACCAGAA
>JBGUHQ010000044.1:0-2537 GCA_045112195.1 Christensenellales bacterium
GCCCAGCTTCACACCGTAATCCCCATAACCCCGCTGCCGCATAGACATGACGCTGTGCGGCAGCTTTTTATTCTGTGATGGAGGAAATAAACATGATCACATGCACTCTCGGTGAAAAGAAATACACCATGGACTTTGTTTCTGGCAGGGCGCTGCGGGAAATGGAGCCTGCCGCGAAGACCTATGGCAAACTGGTCCGTCTGTCCCAGGATGCCGTGGAGGGAAAAGACATCGCCGAAGAACAGATGACGGTGACAGACGCTCTGGACACCATGGTGAAATGGTTCTGTATCCTTTTCAACAACCAGTTCACCCCGGATGAAGTGTACGACAATTATCCCGCTGACCGGCTGATGCATGATATCGCGCTGGCCCTGATGGCGGTTCAGACCCAGACCACTGAGGTGCTGGATTCTTTCCCTACGATTCCGGTGACGCAGGAAGCGGAGGAGATTCTGCAGACGATCACTCCGATCGCTCCGGAACCCTGACGCTGCCGGAATATGTCTACGCCACATACAACGAGCTGATGAAAAACGGCTGGCGGATGAAGGAAATCGACGAAATGGACATGCTGGGTTTCCTGCGCCTGCGGGCATGGGACGCACAGCGGGAACATGAAAAGAAAAAACCTCGCCGTGCTTTTATCGACGAGGTATGGAGCACTGTAAAACCTTAACGGGAGGTGAACCCCATGGCTGAAACCCTGCGCGAATTGGTGGTCGCGCTGTCGCTGGACTCCAGCAATTTCTCGCGCAATATGCGCTCCATCAATCAGCAGATCAAGGAAGCCGAGTCCACCTTCCGTCTGGCGGGCGCTGGCGTGGAGAATTTCGAGAAGACCGTTGCCGGGACTGAAGCGAAGCTCTCTATGCTGGGAAACAAGCTGACACAGCAGAACCGCGCTGTGGAGCAATACAGCCGTGCCCTTGTTGCCGCCAACGATAAGCTGAAAGAGAATTATGACCGGCATAAGGATTACTCCGCCCGTCTGGAACAGGCAAAAGCCCGTCAGGAAGCCCTGCGTTTTGAGGTGGAAACCTCCAAGGCGGCCTATGAGCATTACCGGGATACACTCGGGGAAACGGACTCCGCTACGATTGCCGCAAAGGCGAATCTGGAACGGTACCAGGAGGAACACGCTGAAGCGACTGCCGAGGTTACGAAGCTGGAAGGCCAGGTCAAGGCCCTGCAGAAAACCATGCAGAACAGCGCGGATGCAGCTTCCAAGGCCGCTACAGATCTGAACAACGCCAAGGCTGCTGCCCGGGAAACAGATGCGGAAATCAAGAAGCTGACGGAAGAACTGTACCGGATGAAGTCCGCATGGACACAGGCCGGGACAACGCTGACTAACTTCTCGAAGAAGTGCGGAACCCTGTCCAAAGCCCTGACGAAAGCCGGAAAGACGCTGACCACGACCGTTACTACTCCGATCGTGGGTCTGGGAACGACAGCGGTCAAAGCCAGTATGGATTTTGAGTCCTCATTCGCGTATGTCCGGAAAACTGTGAATGGTACAGAAGAGGACTTCAACACCCTCGCCGAGGCATCCAAACGGATGTCCACCGAGATCGCCACTTCTACAGATGAGATCAACGCCGTTATGGCTACGGGCGGTCAGCTGGGTATTGCAACCGAGCACATTGAGGAATTTGCGCGGGTCATGATTGACCTGAGCAATGCTTCCACAGACCTGGATGCGGATACCGCCGCTACACAGCTGGCGAAGTTTGCCAACATCATGGGTACAAGCCAGTCTCAGTTCTCCAATATCGGCAGTACAATCGCCATGCTGGGTAATAACTTCGCTACCACAGAAGCACCGATTGCTGAAATGGCAATGCGTATTGCTGGCGCGGGCAGGCAGATCGGGCTGACGGAAGCACAGGTTCTGGGCCTTGCGACGGCTTTGTCTTCCGTCGGTATTCAGGCGCAGGCTGGTGGTTCCTCCATCTCCAAGGCCCTGATCAAAATGGAGGTCGCTGCTACGACCGGAGGCGATGCCTTGAAGGACTTCGCCCGGGTCAGCGGCATGACAGAGCAAGAGTTTGTCAGCGCATGGAAAAGCGACCCGATCAAAGTATTCCAGCGGTTCATTGAGAGCCTGGCTGAAATGAACGAGGAAGGCATGTCCTCTGTTGCTGTTCTCGATGAAATAGGTATCAGTGAAATCCGCCTGCGTGATACGATGCTCCGTGCGGTTAACGCAACTGAACTGTTTGCGAACGCACAGGATATGGCAGCGGAAGCCTGGGAAGAGAACACCGCTCTGGCGCAGAAATCCAGCGTCATATACGGCACTACTGCCAGCAAGCTGAAAAACCTGAAGAACACGGCGCTCATGTTCGCCCAGCGGATCGGTGATGATCTGAATCCGACCATTCAGCAGATCATTGACAGTGTGAACGGCCTGCTTGAGAAATTCCTGTCCCTTGACGAGAGCCAGCGGCAGTCCATTGTAAAATGGGCCGCTTTTGCCGCAGCCATCGGTCCCGCTGTCCTAATCCTCGGGAAAGTGGTAGGTGCTGTCGGAA
>JBGUHQ010000045.1:0-6670 GCA_045112195.1 Christensenellales bacterium
CCATTCGTGAGCTTCCGGAATCTGTTTTTTCAGTTGCAGAATGACCACACAGAGGATCATGATTCCTGCTGCGGCCAGGTCCAGTCCTTTCAGCGCTGGAGCAGGCTTCCGGTACCGATTCCCGAGCGCCCGGAAAAGCCGCATCAATCCGATCATCAGGAAGGCCAGCTGCAGGGTTTTCACAAACTCATCAGCGGAACCGGAAGCCAGTCCATAGGAGCTCATGATGCAGAAGGGAATGCTCAGGAAAGTGAAGATCATTTCCGGAACAGTCAGGATCATCGGATGCTCTTTGGTGCGGCTGACCGGCCTTTTTTCTTTCTTCATAAGGGTCCTCCGTTTCTTCCGTCCGATTCGGCTACAGGCTCAGCATCTGAGTGATCTGGGGCAGAAGGATTCTGATCATATCAATATCGACTTTCTGATCTTCTGTTACAAAATACCCGATTCCCTGGTATACAGCTTCAAAAACCATCAGGACGATTATCACGATGGCAGCCAACGGAATAAATATGCTGATCAGCGGCTGTTTGGGGACTTTATTGTAGGAATACAGCAGTACGACCGGAGCGGCGAGAAGCAAGGGCCAGGACTGACCAAAGCCGGCCACTTTTGCCGCCAGCAGGCAGCTGCCGTATTGCTCTGAGTTTTCAACCGGTATCCCGGCTGAGCCTGCGATGATCCTGGATACTATTCCCGCCAGGATGAAATCCAGGAACGTGGCGATTACCATGGAGATGACAAGACAGATGGAAAAATGGAAAGCGTTCCGGTTCGTTTTCAGATACTCCAGATAATCCTCATGGGTGCGACCGTGCTTCCGGAAGCGCATCTCCCGCCCGCTCATGTGGACAGAAAGGAAGAGGAAAAGGAGAAAGGTCATCGGGGGCTTGACGGTCAGCAGCGGGAAGGACCAGAAAGGCAGGACGATATTTCCGAGCGCACTCTGGATCTTCAGCCAGATCGATGCCGCTTCATAAGCGATGGGCAGCAGCACAAACAGACGCAGGATGATCACCTTTTTACCGGTAAAGATCCGCTTTGGATGCGCGTTCAGGAAATACATCGTCAGGGTACAGAGGAACAGATCGATAAACAGGTTGAACGCAATGAATCCCTGATGATTGTGCTTTGCGAAGAAATCATTCATCAGGGGCTGTACCTGTTCCGGCTGCTTTACGACCTGGCTGGCCAGGCCGACCACATATCGCGAGAAGAAAAGCAAGGAAACGCCAAAGACCGCAGCCGCAGCCAGGCTGTTTCGCACCAGTTGCTTTGTATATCCTTCGCTGTTGTTCAGGATTCGTGAGAAATTTGCGATCAGCAGGAAGGGAAGCGGGAGCGGTACCATATAGGTCAGTATATCCATCAGAACTCTGGTATCCGCGTACAGCTGGGAGTCTTTGCTTGCGCCGATGGCCAGGATCAGCCGAAGCACGGAAGCGACGATACAGGCCCAGCCCAGCGCCTGAAATCCTTGGTAAGAGAGCGGCCCGCGGTATCTGATATCATCTGCGGCCGTAACCTCATGCAGCTTTTTGATTCGGCGTTTGTTCTGTGCGGCTGCTTTGACAGGATTTGTCTCCTCTTCCGGCTGATATGGTTTTTCCGAAGCCTTTTTCACAGCCGGAGCGCTTGCACTCAGCTGCTTTGAGACTGTGTTCTTTCCTTTTCGTTTCCTGCTCATCCTGTATGGTTCTCCCTTGCACCTGTTAATAACAATAAAGCGGAGCTGCCCCGCATCATCTTTTCTGATCCTTTGAGACAACTCCATCAAAATGGACAGTTATGTGATCACAGATTTGATTGCTTCTTTACGTTGCTGGCACACCAGGTCATCAGAGCGGGCGGAATGCACTCAATCAGAGAGTGGATAGAGAAGTTGCCGCCGAAGATACCCACGAACAGATTGATCACGGAGATGCCCAGAGAAACGACGGCTAGCGTAAATACAGGGCCGATCTTGCTGGGATCATTGGCGGCACGGATGCCGAGGATACCGATAATCAGCGAGAGCAGGCCGATGACGATCAGGACGATCAGGAAAACATTGACGGCTGCAGGGGCTGAGGTGTTTCCTCCCGCTTTTTCAATAAGCTCTTCGTTGCTCACAAAGCCCTTACCAAAGAAACCGATGATGCCGATTAGAATGTAAAACGCACCGCCTATCAGGTTCAGGATGCTGATAATTTTGATGTAAAGCTGGGATCCACTCGATTTGCTCATGTTTATTTCCTCCATTAATCTCCGGTCTGTTCAGCCGGTATTAATATAATGGGATTTGATCAGGCGGCAGGCTCTTTGGTGGCCACGTCGACTCTGATCATGTACAAGGTGGCGACATTGCCATCAATGTCGATCGTCACAGCAACCATGCCGTCCTGCAGCATTTTAATTTCGAAAGAAAGACTGATCCCAAAGAAACTGCGGGAATAGGAGAAGGTGCCATCCGCATATTCCATCTTCAGTGCTTTATCTCCGAAGAATTCGCTGAAACCGGAGCTGCTTCCGAAGGTGATGCCGCTGTCTTTGATAGCGATGTCAGCGGTGACTTCACCGGTTTCATTTGCGGCAAATTCATCGCCCGCAGCGATGTACTGGACGCACCACTCACCGTTGAAATCTTCCGGGACGGCAGCAGGATTTACATCGGCAAAAGTGACTTCTACGGTTTGCTTTTCAGCAGGAGCTTCTTCCTCAACTGGGGTTTCTTTTTCGGCAGGAGCGGCTTCTTCAGCAGCAGCGCGCGTGAATTCCAAAGTTTGACCCTGCTGTTCAACAGAGATCACATCGCCCTTAAAGATAAAAACGATAGTTTGCTCCTGGGCTGTCATGGAAAGGGTTTCACCATCGAGGATCCAGGTACCTTCGGCGCCGTTCATGGAGAAGGTGCCGTCGGCGTTGATGGTCAGCGGAATGGTATGGCCAGCAAAGCTGCAAACCCATTCGCCAGCGACGTCGGCGCTTTCCGCCAGGGCGGGAACCAGTATGATGGCTATGCAGAAAACCAGAACCAGGGCAATTAGTTTCTTCATTGTCATAATCTCCTTCTATTAGTTTGCTTTCCGGTATGCAGATACACGTGAAGCATTTGTCTGAATATAATCCTACTCATTGAGCGTTCCGTATGTGTGAACTGAGATTTTTTTGTTCACACATACGGAACGCAATTTATGATATAATTTATTTATACGAATTGCAGGCGATAAAAAGACTTGGACAACAGGGAGGCAATCCGGAATGAAAGGTCTGCGGGCATCTCATTTCAGGCGCATCTATAAAGGCCTGCGGCTGGATCTGATTCTGACGGTTGCCGGGCCGGCTTTTTTTCTGATTCTGGCCACTCTGCTGGAGAAACAGATGTCTGCTGCCGGCCTGGCAACAGCAGAAATCACTGCGGAAAAGGCATTAAACTTCCCGAGCATTTACTCTAAACTGTTATCCGCCTATCTGGTACTGCGGTACTGCGCGTCCGCCCTGTGTGTGATGGTGATCGTCAGCGGCCTGGGAGAAGCGGAGGACTGCTCTCCCGCGTTCAGGCAGTCCAGAAAATGGTTTGTTGCCCTGATGATCATGAACGCCGCCGCAATGGCGGCTCGTATTGCTTCCGTCCTGGTCAACACGGCGGATCTGTCCGAAACGACAGACGCGCTGTATCTGGTCACTGAACTGGTGTTGCTTGTCATCCGCGGAATCGCGTTGTCACTGTTGCTCAGGGGAAACAGTGATGTACTTGGCAGGATCGGCGCGGAGGCAGAAGCGCATAGAGCGCGTTCTCTGGCCGGACAGGCCATGATCTGGTTTCCTGCCGTCGGGATTGTCCGGCTAGCGGATCATTTTATCCCGCCCATGTCCGACGCCGTCAGTCTGATCGCCTTTATCTTGTTTGCGGCTGTCCTGGTCTTCCAGTTTATCCTCTGTGTCCGGATTGCCATTCACTTCCGGAACACAGCAGGAATGATCGCCGCGATTTCCGAGGAGGCTGCTGCATGACGATCCGCATTGCCTGTAATCTGGTTCTGGACAGCAGTGGCATTCTGATCCTGTGCCTGTTTCTGATGCCGTATTTTATCCGTAAAGATACAGTGGCGTTCAGCAGGCGGAAGATGAACTGGCTCCTGTATTCGGCGATCACCCACTTTTTTGTTCTGGTGATCCAACTGGCCGAATCGGTTTGTCTGCTGCGGCCAAATGCTTGGCAGGCAGCCGAGGTCTGCAGGGTTCTGTCAGTATTGATAAATACTCTGTCCGGATTGCTCCTTTTACTATGCCTGTTTTGCGACGATCGGGGAATGATTCGCATCCCCAGGGGGCAGAAGATCCCTTTAAGGCAGATCGCCTGCGCTGTGTTACCGCCCACACTGGCGTTCTGCCTGTTATTCCTCTTGCCGGAATTTCACCTGGTCGCGTTCTCCTGGGCGGTTGCATTGAACCTGAACCATGCCCTGATCATGATCGATAGTGAGAAGAGCTTGGCGGAAACAGAAAAGCATCTCGGGCTGGCGCAGGCTGCCCAGCTGGCGGTACAGATGCAGCCGCATTTCATCTTTAATACGCTCTCTGCCATTGAATCGCTCTGTCAGACAGATCCGCAGGCTGCTGCGGAAAGCGTGGAAAACCTGGCCGGTTATCTTCGCGGCAATGTGGATGCACTGACTTCGGAGGGACTGATTCCTTTTGATACGGAAATGCGCCATATCCGCCAGTATATCGCACTGGAGCAGGCGGATCCGTCCAGGCAATTCAGTTTTGATTATGAGCTGAATGTCCGTGATTTTTTGCTGCCTGCGCTGACGGTCCAGCCGATTGTGGAAAACGCTGTGAAGCATGGAGCACTGACGCACCGTGACGGATCGGGACGGGTGATGCTGACGACGGACCTGATCGGCCAGATGATTCGCATAATCGTGACGGATAACGGAACCGGAAACAATGACCTCACAGAAGCTCAAAGAGAGAAAAAAGGAATCGGCATCGAAAGCACGGAAAAGCGCCTGGAGACCCTGTGCAACGGCAGTCTCCGGATTTTATCCGACGAACATGGGACCCGTGCCGTGATCCTGATTCCAAAACAGGGAGGCTGAACGGTGTATACGCTTACGGTCGACGATCGTGAACTGGTTGTGACACTGATGCTTGGTATTCTCCGGAATCTTGATCCGGACGGAACTCATCTAGGAGCGACTGATCCTCAGGAGGCGCTGCGCCTGGCGAAAGATTCCCCTCTGGATGTGGCTTTTCTGGATGTGGAAATGCCGGGAGAGATCAATGGGCTGGATCTGGGGAAACGTCTGAGGCAGTGCTATCCGAAACTGAATATTGTGATCATTACCGGGTACAATGAGTACGCGGTGGACGCGTTCGGACTGGATGCCAGCGGATACCTGCTCAAACCACTGACACAGGAAGCGGTTGCGCACCAGCTCTCCGTGCTCCGGTTCGCGCCCGAAAAGGAACAGAGCGCCAACATTCGAATTCGCTGTTTCGGTACCTTTGAGGTTTTCTGCAACGGCATACCTATAGATTTTTCCTATTCCAAGAGCAAGGAACTGCTGGCCGTTCTTGTTGACAGGCACGGCGCAATCTGTTCGAATGATACTCTCATAGGCTGTCTGTGGCCTGATGAGCCGGCGAATCAGCAGACCAAAGCCAGGCTGCGGAAATATGTAAAAGATCTGAAAGATGCTTTTACCGCGGCAGGAGCTGCGGACATCATCCGCCATCAGGAACGGATCGGGGTTGGCCTGGATATCGCCAGGATCGACTGCGATTATTTCCGCTATCTTCAGGGGGATCCGATCGCGGTCCATCAGTTTAACGGAAGATATATGATCCAGTATGCTTTTGCGGAGGAAACCCAGGCGGAATTGATCCGTATGCAGGATCAAAGAGGATAAAATGATGAGCCTTCGAAAAAAGCCAGAAGATATTATGCCAAGCTATGGCATTCAAGCCCATAATTTCGAAAAAAATCAGGCGAAAGGGCTATTGAGTATTCCTTCGCCTGATTGACGATTGTTACTCATATCGACTATCTCTGAAGAAACAGTGGAGTATAATCTGTGATTGTTTTCAGTATAACCATCTTGCAATGCAGAGAAAGCTGAACCAATCCATTGAATGCATAATGGATCCTATGTAGCATCCTGACTGACCTCCTTTGTAGGTGAATAGGTATACGAAAAGGACCAACTGACTTCAGAAAATCAGTTGGCCCTTTTTGCTATTATTCTATGGAGTTCAATCAGTTTTATCAGATGTTGCCAAATCGTTGCCAATTGCCCTTTTTCGGTTTCGACTTTCCTTTGTTTTCAAGGGCTCCAGCCGATCTGGCTCTTATTCCCACTCGCAAAATGAAACTTAATTCTAAACGCTTTTGTTTGGGGGATTTGATACCATTTGATTTTTCCTGATACCTATTATCCTTATCCTATGGGCTTGCCGAACTTTTGCTATCATTTGGCTATCAAGGAAATGGCTATCAACGGTAAAATTAGATTGGTTTCTCTGGTGGTTTACAACTACATTTTACCACGAAAGACAGGGAAATGCAATAACCTTCCTCGCTGTGGTGTATCAAGTGATCTTACTGAACATATGGCGCACCTTGTCCAGGCGGCTGTTTGGACGGCGGGGCTGGATGACCGGCTCGCCGACAGCGGCCTGATAC
>JBGUHQ010000046.1:0-28442 GCA_045112195.1 Christensenellales bacterium
AGTATACTGGTTTACAGATGGGGTAAACGTTGCAGTATAGGTTGCTTCACCGCTCACTGCAGCAATCGCAGGAGTCCAGCCGGCAAATGTATAAGTGTACTGGGCGTCCGCAGCCTTCGTGGGAGTCGCTCCGGTGTATGCAGGCGTCCCGCCATAGGCCACGCTACTGCTCTGCAGTTCAGTGCCGTCTGCGTTCACGAATTTGATCGTGTATTCCGCAGCCGACCATTTGGCGATCAGTTTCATGTCGCCGTTAACTGCGACGCTACCGCCGTTATCGAAATCGATGATAGTCTTATTACTATCGACTGAATTATACCATCCAAGGAAAACTTTACCCGTTTCCGTTGGATCAGACGGTTTGTCTGCCTTTGTTATACTGGCACCGTCAGCCTTTGATTCAGATGTGTGGTATGCTGTGCTGTCTTGCTCATTTTTGAACCATTCCACTTTGCGCATCGCTATCGCACGATTCAGTCCTTCCTCTGCGAACGAGAGCGGCAAGGATGTAAAAACCATCGCAAGCGTCAGCAAAAGTGAAATCCATCTTTTCAGTTTCATTTGTGTTCCCCTCTCTTTTTTCAAGTTTTGTATTTGACACCAAAGGAAATATTGTCATCGCACACACTCCAGTGTACGACAGGTTCCTCCTCTCTTTTTGTGCTTTGCTATATTCGCCCCCTAGCGGAGGTTACAAACTGTTTCAAATAATTACTTTTCGTTGTCATGTCAGTTGTGCGGCAGTCATCGGACTACCCTCTCTCCTTCGTACGAAAAGCTGATATCCATATGGATATCTACACAATATTCTACACGTTTTCAGATCAATGTCAAGATATCCATTCGGTTATCGTTGTTATTTTTTCAAAAATAACGCAGTCAGGTTCTTTGACTTCGCTCAGACATTAGAAAAAAACGCTTAAGGGTTTGCCGAGTGTTACCCGTTTATCAAAACAGGTTTCAGACGGATCATCATCGTTTTTTCCAGTATGACATCGGGGGTTGATTTCCAAATGGATATCATTTGAATTATTTATTCTTCCTTCAGTTAGTGTTTAATTGCCATTCGGCAATCAAAACGAAGGGAAAAAAATATGATGCAGTACAAGCGAATCAAAGAACTTCGGGAAGACCATGACCTGACGCAACGGCAAATGGCGGATTTACTGGGGATGCCGCAGCCGCAATACTGGCGTTATGAGAATGGATACCGGGATATACCGACGGATGTGTTGATCAAGATTGCAGATTATTATCGGGTGAGCACAGACTACCTGCTGGAGCGAAGTGACCTGGACGGCTGGGGTGATGCCCCGAGAGGAGAAACGATACCAAAGCTATAAAAAAGCACACTCCGGGAATGGAATGTGCTGAAAACTATTGCTTATGGGAATCTGTTCCGAAGGCGATCCCTCGACTTCGCTCGGGATAGCTTTGGAAGATAACTACCTTTGTTTGTTGGAATAAGAAACCTGTTGCGTAGAAGCCTCTTCGACACGCTTCGCTTGCCCGGAATTGCACCGGGAGGTCATTCCGAACAGGAGAGTCAGGCACCCGCCAGCATGGCCAGGAGCTTCCGGCTGCGGTCGAGGAAGGCGGTGATCTCCTCCGCCTCCAGCGGCTGGGCAGCCATGCGGGCCAGGTCGTACACCTGGCAGCAGAGCATCTTTGTGGTTTCGTCCTCCGGATCCCGCGCGGCCAGGGCCTGCACGGTGGGGTTCCGGCGGTTCAGCACGAGGGTGAAGGTATCCGGCATCGGGAAGCGCTCGCCGTAGAGGCGGCTCATTTCCTTGTAGCGGCGCATCTGCTCGTCCTCGGTGACCATGGCGGTCATGTCCGCGTCACTGAGGGATTCCAGCTTCACCTCGAGGTTTTCCTTGCCGAGGGCGCCGCGGAAGAGGGTCTGCAGCTTCTCCGCGTCCAGGTCCTTGCCTTCCTCGGATTCCTCCTTCAGGCCGTCGATGTCCGCGTCCACCCGGGCGAAGGACACCCGGTCCTCCTCCTTGCCCTGGTACTCCATGAAGGACATGAAGTTGCCGTCGATCAGGGTGTTCATGACCGCGACCTCGATGCCCCGGTCCGTGTAGAGCTTGACGGAGGCCGCCTGGCGCTTCTCGTCGTTGGTGTAGTAAACCTTCTTATCGGTCTTGTCGAAGTTGGCCGCCTTGTATTCCGCCAGGGTGGCGTACTTTCCGTCGGTCTTCTTCATGAGGATGGCGTCCTTCACCATGTCGAAGAACTTGCTGTCCTTGATGCAGCCGTACTTCACGAAGGGCGCGATGTCGTCCCAGTAGCCCTCGTAGGTTTCCCGCTCGGTGTTCATCAGGCCGTTGAGCTTGTCCGCGACCTTCTTGGTGATGTGGGCGCTGATCTTCTTCACATAGCCGTCGTTCTGCAGGAAGGAGCGGCTGACGTTCAGGGGCAGGTCGGGGCAGTCGATGACGCCCTTGAGGAGCATCAGGAACTCCGGAATGACTTCCTTGATGTTGTCCGCGACGAAGACCTGGCCGGCGAAGAGCTTGATCTGCCCCTCGTGGGTGCCGAAATCGTTCTTCAGCTTCGGGAAATACAGGATGCCCTTGAGGTTGAAGGGATAGTCCACGTTCAGGTGGATCCAGAACAGGGGCTCCTCAAAGTCCATGAAGACCTTGCGGTAGAAGGCCTTGTATTCCTCGTCCGTGCAGTCCGAGGGCTTCTTCAGCCACAGGGGCGCGGTGTCGTTGATCTGCTGGGGCTTGGGAACCTCGAGGACCTTCTCGGTCTTGGGGGTGCCGTCCTCATTCTTCTCATCCCCGACGGGGACGTCCTTCTCCACGGGCTTCGCGTTGGCGTCCTCCAGCATCACCGGGTAGGACATATAACCGCAGTAGCGGTTCAGGATCTCCCGCACCTTCCAGATTTCCAGGAAGTCCTTTTCCTCCTCCGCGATATGCAGGATGACGTCCGTGCCGTGGACCTTGCGCTTGCCGCCGGAGAGCTCGAAGTCCATGCCGTCCTTCGATACCCAGTGCACCGGTTCGGCTTCGCCCTCGCTGCTGAGGGTCTGGATCTCCACCTTGTCGCTGACCATGAAAACGGAATAGAAGCCCAGGCCGAAGTGGCCGATGATGTCGTTCTGCTCCTCCGGCTGCTTGCCCTCAAACTGCTTCATGAACTCCGTCGCGCCGGAGAAGGCCACCTGGTTGATGTACTTCCGGACCTCGTCCGCGGTCATGCCGATGCCGGTATCAGAAACGGTGATAAGCTTCTTTTCCTTATCCACCTTCACGGTGACGGACATGGGCTCCTCACTGTCCGGATGAAGCATACGGAACTTGGTGATCGCGTCGCAGGCGTTGGAAACCGCCTCCCGCAGGAAGATATCCTTGTCTGAATACAGCCAGCGTTTGATGACCGGCATAATGTTCTGCGCATCGATCGATACGGAACCTTTTTCTTTCTTCATTGCCATAATTGCCTCACTCCTCATCTGAAAAATGCCGGGCGGCAGTCCATTGCCGGGCCGGCAAGCCTTGTTACGCTTATATTGTAGCACCCGCGGAATCGAATTGCAAGACAAAATTAGCACTCTCTGCCCGAGAGTGCTAACAAAAAAGAATCCGGTTTTTCCGACAAGATTTCACCCTTGACATTCGTATTATAATCAGGAAAGCGCCCGGGAAGCAGAACCCTTCCCCGGGCGAAGGAAGAAGGAGAAACAAACGTGAAGAAAGCCCTGCTTGCCGCGCTGGCCGCGGCACTGATCCTGGCGGCGGGCGCCGCCTCCGCCTCCGCGCCGCTGACCGTACAGGAAATCGTGGAACAGACCGCCGTCCCGCTGGCAACGGCGAACGATACCGAGGCCGGCATCCGGTATGATTACAGCGCGGAAGACCTGGCGGAGATCGTCCGGGTCCTGAATGAGAACGGAATCATGCTGCCGGAAAACGGCACGATCATGCAGATGGTGCGGAACGGCCACGGCTTTTATGAGGAAACCACGCTCTCGCAGATCTGCGAGCAGGCCTTCGGGCGGGATACCGGCTGGACGCTGGAGGAACTGGACTGGTTCGACGAACAGCTGATGAGGATCGGCTGCCGGGAAACGCATGTTTCCCTCCTGCCCGGGCCGGACAATATGACCCGGGAGAAAGCGGAAGGGTACGCGCTGGAAACCCTCGGAACCCTCTTCGGCAGAGACCTGCAGCTGCAGAACCGGGAGGTCTGGAAACTGCAGGCCCGGTTCCTGCCCGCGGATGAGGAGGAACCGCTGGACCGGTGGTCCTTCCTGCTGCAGGCAAAGGACGCCGACCACGCCACCTATTCAATCACCTTTGCGGACAAGGATCCCCATGAAGTCCTCTTCAGCAACGCCGACGAGCCGGACTGGTCGAAGCCCTATTCCGGCGACGAGCTGGAAAGCCGCTTCATCGCCGTGTATTCCACACAGGAAAAGTGGGACCAGCCCGTATGGCGGCAGTTTCATGAGCTGCTGCTCCAGGCAGCGCTGGATCCCACCGAATTCATGTATGAAGAATACCGGGCCATTCAGATGACAGATTACCCCGATCCGAAGGAGGGAGAAATCTCCCGGGAGGAAGCGGTCCGGACCGCAAGGGCCGCGGTGAAGCCGGCCAGGCTGGCCTTTGATTCCGCCATTCTGACCGAATACGAAGGGCAGCGGGCCTGGATCGTCGCTTTTGTGATCTGGTCCCCGGCATACGGTCCGTATGACGAGGAGGCCGGAACCCGCGTCGTCACCGTTGACAGCGGGACGGGAGCGGTTCTCCGGGTGAAAGAAGAGGCTTCCTGGTACGAAGCCTACGCGCCGGCGGAAGCCTGCGAAAAAGCAACGGCTGAAATGCCGGAGGCGACCGACTACCTGCAGATCGCGGCGGAAGCCGCCCGGAAACAGGCGCCCGTTCCCGATCCGCTGGATGAAACGGAATACCGGGCGAGCGTCCAGGGCCTGTATACGCGCTATGTGGATTTCACCACATTAAGCCTGGACCACGGCAGCATTGCCGTCACCGTATCCCAGGACGGCCGGGTGGAAAGCGTGAACGCGGACACCGGGCCGCTGGACGGCAACAACGCGTTTCAGCGCTACTGGGACGTTTACGGGTATTTCGCAGGCTGGGACCAGTCCGTCTGGGTACAGCTCGGAAAGGATATGGAAGGCTTTGAGCCGGAATACTCCATCGACGGGCTGGTGATCAAGGCGACCCGTTACCCGGAGGAATCCGCCGCCGCCATCGGGCGCGAGGAAGCGAAGGCGCTGGGGATCAAAGCCACCGGCCAGCGCACCGCCCAGGCCCACAGCTGCGTGCTGGTGGACGCCGAACCGCACCCGGTATGGGTCCTGCGGATCATCACCTCCGGAGCGGGCGATCCCGTAATCGGTATCGACGCGGAGACGGGCGAGACCGTCTTCACGGAAACCTATGTTGTGGACGAGACGCCGTCCTATGTGACCTTCTCCCTGCCGGAAACCTGGCGGAAGGTAGAGGAAAGCCTGTACGAAGACTGAAAGCGCAAAGCAAAACGGCAGGAGCCCGGAAACGGGTTCCCGCCGTTTTTTATTCGGATAATCAGATATCTTCCTCCAGCAGGGCGAGATCGTCCTCTTCCTCCTGCTTCTGGGCTTCGACCGCCTTGGCTTCGTCCGGGGTCAGGTCCTTGGGGGCGAAGAGGATCGCGCGGACCTTTTTATCGATCTCGTCCGTCAGCTCCGGATGCTCCCGCAGATAGACGCGGGCGTTGTCCCGGCCCTGGGCGATGCGCTGATCCCCGTAAGAGAAGAAGGCGCCGGATTTGGTGATGATGCCGTATTCCACGGCCATGTCCAGCAGGGTGCCTTCCTTGCTGATGCCTTCGCCGTAGATGATGTCAAACTCCGCGATGCGGAAAGGCGGGGCCACCTTGTTCTTGACGACCTTGACCTTGGTGTGGTTGCCGATGATCTCAGAGCCGTTCTTGAGCGCCTCACCCTTGCGGACGTCGAGGCGGACGGAGGAATAGAACTTGAGGGCGCGGCCGCCGGGCGTCGTCTCCGGGTTGCCGTACATGACGCCGACCTTTTCACGCAGCTGGTTGATGAACACCGCCACGCAGCCGGTTTTGTTGATCACGCCGGTCAGCTTGCGCAGGGCCTGGCTCATCAGGCGGGCCTGCAGGCCGACAAAGGAATCGCCCATCTCGCCGTCGATTTCCGCCTTCGGCACGAGGGCGGCGACGGAGTCGATCACGACGACGTCCAGCGCGCCGCTGCGCACCAGGGCTTCGGTGATCTCAAGGGCCTGCTCGCCGGTATCCGGCTGGGACACGTAGAGCTCGTCAATGTTGACGCCGAGCTTCTTCGCGTAAAGCGGGTCGAGGGCGTGCTCCGCGTCGACAAAAGCGGCGATGCCGCCGGCGCGCTGCGCTTCCGCCACCACATGCAGGGCGACGGTGGTTTTACCGGAAGATTCCGGGCCGTAAATCTCAACGATGCGGCCCCGGGGAATGCCGCCCACGCCCAGGGCGTAGTCCAGCGTGAGGCAGCCGGTGGGGATTACGGGAATATCACGGTTCACCGCGTCAGACCCCATCTTCATGACGGCGCCCTTGCCGAACTGCTTGTCCAGGTCGGCCAGCGCGTGCTCCAGCGCCTTGAGCTTCTCCTCCTGGATATTGCTGCCGGCGGAAGCGGGGGCCTTTTCGGGTTTTGCGGTTTTCTTCGGTGCCATGTTCAGTCATCCTCTCTTCAAAATCAGGCTATCGTGCTTATCACCAAAAGTGATCCTTCGTTTATACAGGTATCGTATCACCCGCCCCCGCAAAACACAAGGGGAACAAAAGGATTTGTCCAAATATCCCATATTTGGGTGATTATTTTATTTCATAGGCCCGGCGGATGCCGGCGGCGTCCGTGGTCATGACCGCTGAAACCGGTTTGTCCGTCTTCAGGGACTGCTGCAGCTCCGGATAGCGGAAACTGCGGCGGAAGCTCTGGTCTGCCCGGAAGACGCCGTCCTCAATCACGCCGGTATCCCAGGATTCCAGATTGTCGAAGGGCGTCGTCCGAACGGGGAACGCGGGATTGGAAACCTCCAGGCCGTCCATGCGGAACCGGCCCTCCCCGTTCTCCGCCAGCAGCTCCGCCTTGCCGCCGCAGGGGCAGATCACCGTCAGGTTCTGGGGCTTGAGCCGGGAGAGCGAGATCGCCACGGCCTCCGGATTCAGGTCCAGGCCGGCGAAGCGGCAGTCCAGCTTCTGGGCGGCTTCCAGCGCCGTGCCGCTGCCGCAGCACAGGTCCACTACCAGGTCGCCGGGATTGGTGACCGGCAGCAGAAGGCGCTCCAGCAGCTTCAGGGGTTTCTGGGTCGCGTAGCCGCTGCGTTCCGGATCCCGCTGCTGCAGGATGCTGATATCCGACCAGACGTCGCTGGGATACACCGGCTCGTCGTCATAATACCGGTATTCCTTGCCGTTGGAATTGATATAGGAGAACAGCCTGCCCTGCTCGTCCCGGCCGCGGGCCATATGGTTCCGCTTGCCGTCCCCGCGGGGAAGCGGCACCCGGGTCAGGTCGAAGAAATAGTCCTTGCTTTTCGCGTAGAGCAGGATGGTATCGTGCTTGCGGGAGAAGGTTTTTTTGCTCCGGCCGCCGCTTTCGTACGCCCAGATGATCTCGTTGAGGAAGCGGGTCTTGCCGAACTCCCGGTCGCACATGATCCGCGCCTGGGCGGACATGCGCCAGTCCAGGTGGAGATAAAGCACGCCGGTATCCTTCAGGAGCAGCTTCGCGACGGAAATTACCCGGCGCAGCAGGCGCAGGTACTGTTTCTCGCTGGTATAGCGGTCGTCATAGGCGGGATAGCGCGGAGAGGGAACGCCGGTCTTCCAGCCCTTTTCGCCGTAGGGGCGCCGGCGCATGAATTTCTCGCCGGTCATGAACGGCGGATCCACGTAGACGCACTGGGCCGTGCCGGCCAGCGCGCGGATCTCGTCCGGCAGCTTCATCACACTGCCGCAGACCAGCAGGTTCTCCCCGTTCCCGAACACTTCGCGATCGACCTTGACTTGCTCCGCCATGCGTTTCCGTCCCCCTTCTCCATCTTTAAATTATGAATTGTGAATTATGAATTATGAATTTTAAACTCGTCTCTCAGCCGTTTCAGTTCTTCCTGTTCCTCCGCCAGCACGTCCAGAAAGACAGCCTGTTCGTCTTCCGCCGCCAGGATCTCCCCGGCTTCCCGGACCGCGTCGACGAAGGCCGGGTCCATGGCGCTTTTGCCCTGCCGGGCCAGGGGACAGACCGCTTTGGCCCGCAGGTCGGTCACCACCCGGATCTCCCCGCCGTCCCCGATCAGGGGCAAAAGCGGAAACAGCCGGCAGGAAAGCGGCCGCTCGTCCCGCCCGCAGGAGCCGGGGCAGACGAGCAGGTCTCCCTGCGCTGCCCGCCGGACCTCCCAGCCGGGCTTGCCGGCATAGGCCTCCGCCTCGCCGGGAAAGAGCAGCATGCCCGTTTCCTCCCCCTCCAGGGGGCGGCAGCAGCGGGCGCCGCAGATCCGGCCGCAGTCCCGCTTCAGCGGCGTAACCTGTTTCAGTTTTTCCCGGGCAGCGGATACCGCGGCGTCCATCTTCAGCCCTCCTGCAGCGTAGGTTTCATCCGGTTCAGTTTCTTCCGCGCCACCAGCATATAGCACAGGAAATGGATCGCGAAGGTCACGAACCACGACACCGGATAGGACATATACAGAATCGTCAGCGAATGGTCCTGCGCAAAGACCGTCAGGATCCAGACAATGCGCAGCAGGCAGGCGCCGGTCAGGGAAACGATCATCGGCATGATCGAATAACCGACGCCCCGCAGCTGGCCGACCATGACGTCCATCAGCCCGCAGAGGAAATAGGTAGGCATGATGATCCCCATCCGGACCATGCCGTTGGCGATCACCTGCTCCTCCGGATTGTACAGGCTCATCAGCGGTTTGCCGAAGAGCAGGATCAGCAGGCCCATGCCCAGCCCGATGGCCGTGACCACGCCCAGGCAGCACCAGAGCGTCCGCTTCACGCGGTCCGGCTTCCCGGCGCCGTAATTCTGGCTGGCGAAGGTCATGTCCGCCTGGTGCTGGGCGTTCATGGCGGTATAGACAAAGCCCTCGATATTGCACGCCACGCCGTTCCCGGCCACCACCAGGGAGCCGAAGGAATTGACCGAGGACTGGATCAGCACGTTGGAGATGGAAAACAGGCTGCCCTGCAGCCCGGCAGGCAGGCCGATGCGGATGATCTCCCGGAGGCTCTTCCGGTCGATCCGGCACTCACGCAGGTTCAGCTGGGTGGCGCCGCGGGTGCGGAAGAGGCACAGCAGGACCAGCGCCATGCTGACCACCTGGCTCGCCACGGTGGCGATGGCCACGCCGGCTACGTCCAGATGGAACACGATGACCAGCAGCAGGTTCAGCAGCACGTTCACCAGGCCGGAGATCATCAGGTAAAGCATGGGGCGCTTCGTGTCCCCCACGGCGCGCATGACGGCCGCGCCGAAGTTATACAGCATATTGGCGGGCATGCCCAGGAAATAGATCCGGACATAGAGCGCCGCCCCGTCGATCACGTCCGGCGGGGAATCCATCATCTGCAGGAGCGGCTTGGCCATAATGAATCCGAAGATTCCCACGCCGATGCCCATGAAGAGCGCCAGCGTCATGGCGGTATGCTCCGCCTTGCGCATGGACACCACGTCCCGCGCGCCGTAATTCCGGGCGATGGCCACGCTGGCGCCGACGCCCAGGCCCATGAACACGTTCACGAGCAGGTTGATCAGCGATCCCGTGGAGGAGACCGCGGCCAGCGCCTCATGGCCGGCGTAGTTACCCACGACGATCACGTCCGCCGCGTTATACAGCAGCTGGAGGATTCCCGTGAGGATCAGCGGTCCCGAAAAGGCCAGGATCTTAGGCAGCAGGGGACCTTCCGTCATGTCGATCTCATGACGCCTGCTCCTTCCCGACCTGAACCGAAACATATCTGTATACCTCTGCCAGTCCTTCCGCCCCATTCCTCCGGTTGTGTCATCCTGAACGAAGTGAAGGATCTATAATTATGAATTCTGAATTATGAATTCTGAATTATTTTGTCGCTTTCCTGGTCAGCACGATCCGGGTGATCACCGGGCTGTTGAAGATCCGCCCGGGCTGATGCTCGTAATGCGGGTCGGATCCCAGGCCCGGGCTGATATACTGCGGAATGCCTTCCAGGTAACTGAGCCCCTGAACCTGCGAGTCTTCCGGGAACCATCCCAGCTCCGGCACATAAATCGCGCCGATAAAGGGAATCCGCCATTGCCCGCCGTTATAATGCCCCGCCAGGATCAGCGAAGCGTACCGCATGGAGAACAGATCCTCCTTGCCCGCCCAGGAAACCATGTCCGACACATATTCGGCGCTCAGCGGCGTATGGGTCAGGACCACCTGGATATCAGTGGGCAGGAACTCCTCTTCCATTTCAATCAGCGCGTCCACGCGCTCCGCTTCGTATTCCAGGGCGCGGATCCGCGCCGCGTCATCCGCCGTGAGGGAGGTCTTGCGGCTGTTCAACTCCTCCAGCTGATTCCGGACGGCGCTGCGCATCCCCTCCAGATCCAGCGCGTACAGCTCCTCCGGCACAAACCAGATGCGCCCCTTCTCCCGGGTGATCAGCACGGGCCGGTCCAGGATCTGCACCCCAACGGCCTGCAATTCCTCCGCCCACGCGGTGTAAACGGAAAGGCTGCTGTGAGCCTGGGATTCAACGGCGGGGCCGTCCGTATCCCCGGGAATCAGGAATTTGGGGGTATCGTGGGGCATCAGGGCAATCAGCTCCAGCAGGGGCTGCACATCCCCGTCCTCCCCGAGCATATCGCCGGTCATGACCACACAGGAATACTTGGTTGTGCCCAGGGCGGTCTCCACCGCCTTCTGGTTTTCGCCGTACCGGGCGCCGTGCAGGTCGCTCAGGTGCAGGATGGAGAAATTCTCCAGGTCGTCCGGCAGGTTCAGCACCGTCAGTTTGATCTCCTGCAGCTGAACCCGGCGGGAAACCGTGATGTTCAGCACCCAGAGGGAAACAATCAGAATCGGCAGGAGGATCAGGACCGCGGTGCGGAAGCGATGGCTCCGGTTCCGCTTCGTCAGCTCCGAAGCGAAAATGTACTGGTTCCTTTCCCGCCGCACGATCCTCACACCTCTTTTCCTGTCCTTATTATATGTGGATGCGGGGCAATGCGCAAGGGAAACGGGCAGCAAAAAACCCTGCCGGAAACCCGGCAGGGACCGCTCCGGAGGCAGTCCGCCGTCAGTCCTTCCCGCCCGCGGGAACGGTGACGGCCGCGCCGTTTGTTTCGTCAAAAACGCCGGGGGATACGCCGGTGGAATCCTCCATCTTCCTCAGCACCCGTTCCGCGTCCGCGCCGGAGAGGAACACCGGGGAATAATCGTTATAGCTTTCCTCGCCGGAAACCGAGATCGGATAGAAGCGCAGGGTGATTTTCTCCAGCTCGCCGTCCTCAAAAGTGAGCTCCGCCCGGAGGACCAGCGCGTCGTGGTCCCGGGGATTGGTGTTGCCGCCGAACACGCAGTTGCCCAGGCTGTAGACCACGAGCACACCGTCCCGGACCTCATACCCCTGCGCCACATGGGGATGGTGGCCGACGATCAGATCGGTGCCGCATTCCAGCGCCCGGGCCACGACCTGGCGCTGGTAAACGTCCGGCTGATAATCGTATTCGGTGCCGGTATGCATGACCGTAATCACTGCGGCGCAGCCCAGGGAGCGCAAAATCTCCGCCTGCCGCTTATACTCCTTGTTCCGGTTGCCGGACAGGGAGCCGGAGACCCCCAGGAAGCCGATCATCAAGCCGTCGTCGTTCCGCCAGACCGCCATAAAGTCCGTGCTGAAATACGCCACGCCGGCGCTTTCCAGCGCGCGTTTGGTATCCTCATATCCGGCGTTGTCATAATCGTGGGAATGGTTATTGGCCAGGGTAACGCATTCCACGGAGCCCTCCTTCAGGATCTCCGTGTAGGCAGTGGGACCCATGAAGTTATAGGTTTTGTTGACCTTGTTCAGTTCCCGGTCCGACAGCACACCCTCCAGGTTGGCAACGGTCAGGTCATCCGACCCGGTCAGGGCCAGCAGGTTCCGGAAGGGCCAGGCATACCCGTTCCGCTCGATGGTCCGGACAAAGCCCCGGTAGGCGCTGCGGGTCTTCTCCTCGCCGCCCAGGGTGCAGTCCCCGAGGAAGGTAACCGTGACGGTGCCGGTATACTCCTGCACCAGGTAGCCCATTTCCTCCGGCACGGTGTCCGGCGTAAAGGCCAGCCATTCACCGGAAGCCCGGGCGGAAGAAACCGCCGGCAGCAGCAGCGCCAGCAGCAGGGCCGCGATCCGTCCCCGTTTTCTGTTCATGCGCATCCGATTCTCTCCTGTTTATCCGGTCACATATCCTTCAGCCGGTGATAGCCGGCGCCGCGGATATGGCGCCCGTCGTTGGCCAGTTCCAGGCAGGGCAGGGTCATGCTGCCGGGCCGCCGGTCCAGCCGGATCACCGTGATGCCGGTGAACTCCAGGTGGAACAGCCCGCAGGCATAGGGGAACGTCAGGTTCAGGATATGCCCCATCGCCGCGGCGGAAGACCCGCCGTGGCAGAACAGCGCAACCGCGGCCTGCCGGTCGTCCGGCCGGACGCAGCGGTAATACGCGCCTTCCCGGCGGTAACCGAGGGAAAGCAGCCACTCGTCCGTTTTCCGGGCCACCCGGTCCGCCTCCGCCGTGACGATGTTGTTTCTGAAATACGGATGCTCCCGCCAGGCGGGATCCGTCAGGTCATACCCCTCCGCGGCCAGCATGTCCGCCAGGTCCCAGGGATGCCCGTCCGCCGGCACGGGGCTGCCGTCAACACTGCCCCAGTGCAGCTCCCGCATCCAGTCCAGCGTCCGGACCGGCAGGTTCAGCGCCTCCGCGGTGAAGGCGGCCGTTTCCGCCGCCCGGCCCAGCGGGGAGGAAAAGAGTTCCTCAATCTCTTCCTCCCTCAGCCGCTCCGCGGCAGCCGCCGCCTGCAGCCGGCCCCGGTCCGTCAGGCAGTCGTGTTCATAATCCGGTTCCCCGTGGCGGATAAAGATGATTCTCATACAATCCCCGTTTCGTTTGTCAGTACGCCCGGACCAGGAGCACGGTGCGGCCCTCCACGGTCACCTCTCCCATCAGCGGCTGCATGCTGTTGGGCTCGATCATTTCGTTCAGGAGCAGCGCTTCCCATTCGCCCTCCGGCAGGCTCACCTTCCGGGTCTCACCGGGATTGACCAGCGCGTAGGCAACCAGTTTTCCGTCATCCGTCCAGCGCATCTCGATGGAGCAGTCGTCCAGCACCGCGCATTCCAGGTCAGCTTTGGTCAGGAAGGGATTCTGTTTCCGGATCCGGATCAGGCTGCGATAGAAGTCCCGCATGGCCATGACGTCGCTGCCCGGCATAAGGTCGTCCCAGCGGATGTTGTTGACCTCGTCCGAGGACTTGTAGCTGTTGGAATCTCCGCCCTTGGAGCGAAGCATTTCCTCGCCGGCGAGGAAGAAGGGAATGCCCTTCCCGATCATGATGATGGAGATCCCGAAGCGGTTCATCTTCAGGCGCGCTTCCGGCGTATCGTCCGGGTTGGAGGCCAGCAGCCGGTCATACAGCGTGTGGTTGTCGTGGCAGGCCATGTAGTTGATGACGGCGTTGTCCTTCACAGACCAGGAAACCATCAGGTTCTTCTGTCCGCCGGTGAGGCCGAAAACCACCTGCCAGGCGGTTCCCTGGCTGACGTTTCCGCTGATGTAGCCCTGCTCCTTCGCGTTGAAGACGCTGCCCTTCAGGCCGTCGCGGATGGCGTCGTTGAACACCGCCACCGCGCCGATGGCGCCCTCGGAGGCCTTGACCTGCTTGATGTTCGCCTGGGTCGCCTGCAGGGGCGGCATCAGGGTCGTCGTTCCGCCGGTCCAGCCCTCGCCGTAAATAATCGCCTTCGGGTTGACGGCATGTATCGCCTCCTCCGCTGCCTGCATGGTCTGCACGTCATGCAGCGCCATCAGGTCAAAGCGGAAACCGTCCACATGGTATTCCTTCGCCCAGTAGGTAACGGAATCGACAATATACTTCCGGCACATCGCCCGCTCGGAGGCCGTCTCGTTTCCGCAGCCGGAACCGTTGGACCAGTCCCCCGACCCGTCGAAACGGTAGTAGTAATACGGAACGATCTTGTTCAGGCAGGAGTTCCCGTCGTAGGTATGGTTGTAAACCACGTCCATCACCACGCCCAGGCCGCTTTCATGCAGCGCCTGCACCATCTGCTTGAATTCCCGGATCCGCACCCGGCCGTCCTGCGCGTCCGTGGCGTAGCTGCCCTCCGGCGCATTGTAGTTCTTCGGGTCATAGCCCCAGTTGAACTGCGGCTCGTCCGAGGCCTCGTTCACGGTGGCGAAGTCGTAGACCGGCTGCAGGTGTACATGGGTGATCCCCAGGTCCGTCAGGTAATCGATGCCCGCCGGCTCGCCCGCCGCGTTCACCAGCCTGTGCTCCGTGAAGGCCAGGTACTTGCCCGGGTATGCGGAGGAAGCCAGCTTATTGGAGAAGTCGCGGACGTGAACCTCCCAGATGACCGCTTCATTGTACGCGCCGATGCTGTCCACGTACGTATCTTTGTCAAAGCCTTCCGGATCCGTGTCCCGCAGGTCCACGACCATGCCGCGGTTCCCGTTCACGCCCACCGCCCGGGCATAGGGATCCACCGCTTCCTGCTCCCCGGCGGCGGTCGCCACCAGGTAGGTGTAGTACGTCATGGCGCCGCAGGACGCCTCCGCGGACCAGACGCCCTTTTCGCCCCGGGTCATCTCAACGGTTTCCGCCGGATCCCCGCCGTCGCCGGCCTCATACAGCAGCACCTGCACCCGGCTGGCGGTGGGCGCCCAGACCTTGAACCGCGTACCGGTTTCCGTCAGCGTGGCGCCCAGGTCGTCCCCGTCGTAAACATAATTCTCAATAAACTCGGGCGAGTCAAAGACCTTCGTCGGCACGGCGTTCATCGGCTCAAAACCTTTGATTTCCAGCGTGTAGACTTTGGCAAGGTCCAGCTCCTCCGCCAGCTTCACCCGGCCGGTCACCACCTCGTTGTTCAGGCTGGACAGGCCGGTCACCTCCAGCTGCCGGCCGCTCTCCTGCTCCGTGACGGTCACCTCGTCCAGGGATTCGATCCGGACCGCCGGGCTCAGGAAATACTGAATCTCGTTCATCGAAATGATTCCCGCGATGGTCATCTTCTTCTCCTGATACAGCGTTTTGCCGCCGTCGTCGCTCTTGTACTGGGTTCCGTCCCCCGGCTTCAGGTACACTTCCGTCGTGTCCCCGGAAAGGACGGCGTAGCGGTCGCCGTCATAGTCCTTCGTGGCCTCGCCCCAGCTGGCGCCGCCGGGATCCGAACAGTTCCGACGGACGATGAAGCCCACCTGGCTTTCGCTTTCCGGCACGTTCAGCACGACCTTGACCCCGTATTCACAGGGATGGAACAGGTACCCGTGCCCGTCGGCGTTGGGATACCAGATCCACATGTCGCAGGTATCGTAGTCCGCGTCCTCCGCGTACCAGTAGAAGGTCACCTGGCGGGTGCCCTCCTCCCGGGGCAGCGTATATTCCTCCGCGCGGGCGGAAGGCGCGGCCGGCGATCCGCTCCACAGCGCCGAAAGCAGCAGCAATACGGTCAGCACGCATCCGAATCTCTTCATGTTTCATCCCTCCCGGTATATCCTTTTTTTCTTCTGCTTCTGATTATATCATCCTTCCTCCCCGCCTTCAACCGGGGCCTCCTGACAGGAATCCGCCGCCGGGTGCCGAAATATATAACAGAATAAAAGATAAATGAGTAACAAATGATTTACAGGGGTACAGACAGGTAATGGATAACGAAGAAATCATTGAAGTCAATAAAAAATATTGGAATGAACATGCTGACCTGTGGTTCGGAACAACTGCGCTGCCGAAATACGGCGTTCGTTTTCCGACTGAAGACGATTTGCATCTGTTTGGGAATGTAAACGGCAAAAAGCTCCTGGAGATATGCTGCGGCAGCGGTCATTCACTGCTTTATCATGCGCAAAGAGGGGCAGGAGAACTGTGGGGAATTGATCTTTCCGAGAAGCAGCTTGAAAACGCATCTGCATTATTGCAGGAAAACGGATACTCAGCACACCTGCAATGCGCCAGAATGGAAGACACATTAGCTGTTCCCACAGATTATTTTGATTATGTGTATTCAATCTATGGGATCGGATGGACAACAGACTTACAGGGAACCTTTGACAAAATCGCCTCGTATCTGAAAAAGGACGGGGTGTTCATTTTCAGCTGGCATCATACCCTGAATTACTGTATTGCCTGGTCCTGCGACGAAAGGCAGGACGTTCCTGAAGATGACGGGTTTGTGATGACAAAAAGCTATTTTGATGAATCATACTTTAAAATGCGGGTTCATGACAGCGAAATAATCTTATGCAATCGAAAAATATCCACATATATAAACGCGCTGGCGAAAGCAGGCTTTATGATAGAACAGCTTGTGGAAGAGAGTGATACGGATTCTGAGGAAGCGGCAGATAAAACAGACATCAAGACAAGGAAAGCAACAATGCTGCCGATCTCATTCTGTATAAAAGCAAGGAAACGATAAAACGAAAACTGAACTGAATGGTGCAACAAACCGGGATTTGAGGTCAGATGATATGAAGTATGAACTGTTGGCAGAACAAAATCTTGCGCTGATGCTTGACTTTGTTGATGATGAGAACACGAAATACGATGAGGCCGTGCTGAAAGCGTTTCTGAACGAAAAGAACGCATACGGTTATATTGCTGCAGACAACGGAAAAGCAGTCGGCTTTGCTTACGGCTATGTTCTCAACAGGCCGGACGGGCAGAAAGATTACTATCTGCACGCAATTGACGTTATGGAAGGATGGCAGAATCAAGGTTACGGAACGGAGCTTGTCCGGTTTGTTCACGATCATTCAAAAGCCCTGGGCTGCCGCAAAATGTTTCTGCTTACCCATAAGCACAATGTTTCCGCCTGCAGGTGTTACGGGAAAGCAGGAGGAATCTGTAATGCCGCCTCCGATGATATCGTGTTTGCATTCAGGTGATACGCTGACAATCCCGGTTTTCCTGTACAAGGAGACAATTTTATTATCAAAACAATCTTGACCTTGCACTTAACTGCAATGATACCTTCCCGGTGAGGAGGTTGGGATATGATCACGATCCAGGGATTCGCGAAGCTCTGCGGCTGCAATACCCAGACGCTGCGGTACTATGACCGCATCGGCCTGCTGGCACCGGCAAAGGTCGATGAATGGACAGGCTACAGGTACTACGAAGAAGAGCAGGCGCTGCTGTTTGTGAAGATCAAAAACCTGCAGCAGGCGGATTTCTCCATTGAGGAAATCAAGACCCTTCTTCCGGGGGATGACGATCTCCTGATGGCAGCGTTTGAGCGAAAAATCGAAGAACAGCAGCAGAAGCTGGAACGAATCCGGGAAATACAAAGATCATACCTCAAAGAGACAATGGATATGCAGAAACTGGTCAGCGCAATCATCGGGTTTGTGGACGAACACCTGGACAACCCGGCACTCTGGGAAGAATTCGGCGTGGATACGAACCGAAAACCGGAGATCGCAGCAAAAGCGCACGCGCTGTTGGCCAATATGATAGCAGAAAACAGAAAGACACTGGAAACCGTTACCCTGACAATGGATGATCAGGCGGTGACCGGAGCCGAGAATGTGATCCAGGCTTTTGAAAACGGAAACCTGGACGCCGCCGGCAGAATCCTGATCAACCCCGACGGGACGGAAGAACCCGACGGCGTTCCGGAAGACGCTGTCGTTGTTTTCGAGCGCCACGGATGGACCCACATCTCTGAATGGATCAGGGAAATGCCCATTCCGGAAGAAGCGGGAGAGCGATACTGCGTATTCGAACTGACAGCTGAAAGCGCCGCTAATTGTACAGGTCTTCCCACGATGATGCTGGTCATGACGGCTTCCGAAATGGACGAACTCAAAGGCGGTGTCACCTGCAACTCCAGGCCCAGCAAGGACGGACGGAATCATTTTACACTGCTGTACAAAAAAGCATGATTTGGCTGCTTGAAAAAGCCGGTATGGTACGGGAGGCCTGTTTCCATAAAAACATCTGCTTTCATAAGGATGAAAACGGAAAACCGATCTGGAAAGATACCTATGTGTATGCGGTGTGGAATGAATAAGCTGTAACTCTATCCTGATGAAAAGAGGACAGATCCATGGAGCACAGAAATGTACGGGAAATCTTCCCCGGAATCGGATGTGCCTGGACAAACGCAGATGGAAAGACAAAAGCTGAATACTATGGCGTCGCCGATCGGGAAAGCAATACGCCGGTGAACAGGGAGACCGTTTTCCCGGCGTGCTCCGTCTCAAAGTTCATTACCGCGATCTGCGTCATGAGACTGCAAGAACAGGATGTGATTGATATCGATCGTCCTGTCAATCACTATTTGCAGCAATGGAAACTGCGCACATTGGACGGGAGTGAAAGCAGTGCGTCCATCCGGTCGGTTCTGTGCCACACTGCCGGAATGATTGACGGAGACGACGCTTTTTACGGACTCCGCCGAAATGATCCGGAAATCAGCCTGATAGATATCCTGGAAGGGAAAACAGCTTACAATAACCACCCGGTCCGGGCAGAAAAACCGCAGGGAGAAGCTTTTGAGTATTCGGACGCCGGATACTGTGTTCTGCAGCAGCTGTTGCAGGAGGTTACGCATAAATCCTTTGATGATATTGCCCGGGATATGCTGTTTGATCCGCTGGGCCTACGCAGTACTTTCTTCGCAACGCCCCGCAATATGGTTTGTTTTGAAAGCAGGATGGCAACGGGGTATGATGAAGGAGGCCGGCCTGTCCCGGGAAGATTCCCTTCCGTACCAGATCTCGCGGCATCCGGGTTGTGGAGCACGCCGGAAGAGCTGCTGATTATCGCAAGGGAATTCATGGAAGCATATAATGGCAGAAGCGGTTTTCTGCAGCAAAAAACGGTTCGTGAAATGGCAAAGCCTGTGGAAAAGTTTCCCTGGACAGGTCTTGGTCTGTTTATCGAAGAAAACGATACGCTGATCTCACAGGGCTGGGGAGAAAACGGACAGTGCATACTGAAAATGAACTGCCGTACCGGAGAGATCGCTGCTGTCATGACAAACCGAAATCCCGGTGTGGATCAGCAGGCTTCCGGCGTGGAATGGCTGGCAGACAGAAAACCCTGTGAAGGAAATCTGATTTGATGAAGACCAATACTGACAAACTCTGACCGGCGATCCGTCCGGATCGCCGGTTTTTATATGCGGATTCCGCTGACAGGAATCCTCCGCCCTGTGCCGAATTATATAAATAACCATACATACAAATCACGGATCCGTATCAGGTGTAAGTGAGGAATACGAAACATGAAAACAAAACTGACAGCCATTTTGACAGCCCTTCTGATCATCCTGCTTCCGCTGCTTGCAACGGCGGAACAGGCAGAGCAGCCGAAAGCCTATACGCTGGACCGGGTCGTCGTACTGAGCCGGCATAACATCCGCTCCCCACTGACCGACGGCGGATCCCTGCTGGGGGAAATCACGCCGCACACCTGGTTCAACTGGACTTCGGCCTCCGGTGAACTGTCCCTGAAAGGCGCGATGCTGGAGGTCCTGATGGGCGAGTATTTCCGGCTGTGGCTGGAGGATGAGGGGCTGATTCCCGCGAACTGGCAGCCGGATGAAAAAGCGGCGCGTTTCTACGCCAACGCCAAGCAGCGCACCCAGGCGACCGCGCGGTATTTTTCAGCAGGCCTGCTTCCGGTCAGCGTCGTGCCCATTGAAATGCACGTGGCGTACGATACCATGGACGAAACCTTTACGCCGAAGCTGCGCTTTGTTTCCGACGCTTACACAGAGGCCGCCCTGGAAGAAATCGCTGAGATGGGCGGCGAAAACGGAATCGCCGGGTTCAGCGAACGGCTGAAGGACGCCATCGCCCTGCTGATGGACATCACGGACATGGAGGAGAGCGAAGCCTATCAATCCGGGAAATACGGAGACCTGCTGAACGGCGAAACCGTCATTACCCTGGAACAGGATAAGGAACCCGGAATGTCCGGTCCTGTGAAAACGGCCACCTCCGTGGCGGACGCACTGAAGTTCCAGTATTATGAGGAAGCCGACGAACTGAAGGCCGCCTTCGGCCATGAACTGACCCGGGAGGACTGGCAGGCGATCTGCGGCATCGTGGAAACCTACGGAGCCATGCTCTTCACCGCCCCGCTGATCGCTGTCAACGCGGCGCATCCGCTGCTGCAGGAGATCAAAAACGAAATGGAGCAGGAGGGCCGGATCTTCAGCTTCCTGTGCGGCCATGACTCCAACCTGGCCAGCGTACTGGCGGCGCTGAACGCAGAGGATTATACCCTGCCGGACACCCTCGAACCCAAAACCCCCATCGGCGGAAAACTGGTCTTTGAACGGTATCTGGACGCGAACGGAGAGGCCTGGTACAAAATCGAAATGATTTACCAGAGCACGGAGCAGCTGCGGAACTGTACCCCGTTGAGCCTGGAAAACCCGCCCATGCGGATTCCGCTTGCCCTGAAAGGCGTGCCGGTCAACACGGACGGCTTCATCGCCGAAAAGGATCTGCTGGATCGTTTCCAGGAAGCCATCGACGCCTATGATCTGCTGCCTGAAGAATACGCCGACCTGGCGGAAGCGGCGTAACCGCCCGAACGCCGCCGGCGGTCCCGTAAACAAAGAAGGAGTGTAACCGTATGCCTTTTGAAATGGTCCGGAACGACATCACCAAAATGGACGTGGACGCGATCGTGAACGCGGTCAACCGCTCCCTGCTGGGCGGCGGAGGCGTGGACGGCGCGATCCACCGGGCCGCCGGTCCGGAACTGCTGGAGGAATGCCGCGGACTGGGCGGCTGCGAAACCGGCCAGGCCAAGATCACCAAAGGATACCGCCTGCCCGCCCGGTACGTGATCCACACGGTAGGCCCTGTCTGGCACGGCGGAACGAACGGAGAAAAGGAACTGCTGTCCGCCTGCTACCGGAACTCCCTGGAACTGGCGGCAGCACACGGCTGCGAAACCGTCGCCTTCCCGATGATCTCCGCCGGCGCCTACGGCTATCCGAAGGAGGAAGCGCTGTCCGTCGCGGTGGAGGAGATCACGCGCTTCCTGCTGGACCACGACATGACGGTCTACCTGGTCGTGTTCGGCCATGAATCCCTGGTGACCGGGAAAAAGCTGTTCCGCGACATCCGCGAATATATCGACGACGTCTACGCGGAAACCCGCATCCGGAAAAGGCGGGAAAGCGCCCGGAAGCAGTTGTGGCGGGAGAACGAGGGGGCCGCGCTGGACCTGGACATGGAGATCAGCCAGGCCATCCACGCGAACGTTTCCCTCGGAGCCGCCGAGCCGGACATGAGCATCATGCCTTCCGGGGCGCCCGAAGCGGACTGGAAAAAGATCATCATCAACACGGACAAGGGTTTTTCCGAAACACTGCTGCAGCTGATCGACGAGCGGGGCATGAAGGACGCGGAATGCTACAAGAAGGCCAACGTGGACCGGAGGCTGTTCAACAAGATCCGCTCCAACCCGGCCTACCAGCCGAGCAAACCCACGGTGTTCGCCTTCGCGGCCGCGCTGGAACTTTCCCTGCCGGAAACCAGACGGCTGCTGGAAAAGGCCGGGTTCGCGCTGACGCGCAGCAGCGGGTTCGATCTTGTCATGGAATACTGCATCAAGCACCGGGTTTATGACGTCATTCAGATCAACGAGATCCTGTTCGAACTGGATATGCCCCTGCTGGGCTCCAGCGCGAGCTGAAATTTGTCGCCCGGCAGGCGACCAAAAGCCCTCCTGAAACGGATATGCTTAACACGCAGGGAACGGAAGAAGCCCCTGCCACTATCCGGACAGGAGGGATTTTTCATGAAAAAGAATCTGACAGAACTGGTCTTCATCCTCGACAAAAGCGGCTCCATGGCCGGGCTGGAAGCGGACACCATCGGCGGCTTCAACGGCATGATCGAGCGGCAGAAGAAGGAAGAGGGCGAGGCGCTGGTTTCCACGGTCCTGTTCTCCGACAAAAGCAGGGTCATCCACGACCGGGTGGACATTCGGAAGATCGAGCCGATGACGGACAAGCAGTACTATGTGGGCGGCTGCACCGCGCTGATTGACGCGATCGGCCAGGCGATCCACCACATCGGCAACGTCCACAAATACGCCCGGGAGGAAGACCGGCCGGAGCACACGATCTTTGTCATCACCACGGACGGCATGGAGAACGCCAGCCACCTCTACACCAGCGACGAGGTCAAGGCCATGGTAAAGAAGGAGCAGGAGAAATACGGCTGGGAGTTCCTGTTCCTCGGCGCGAACATCGACGCCGTGGAAACAGCCGCCCACATCGGCATCGCCGAAAACCGCTCCGTAACCTTCCGAAACGACGCAATGGGCACGGCGCTGAACTACGCCGGCGTGGACCGCGCCGTCCGCGCCATGCGGCATAACGCGGCCGTGGACCGCGAGTGGAAGCTTGAGATCGAAGCGCACGAGAAGGAAAGCAGGCAATAAAAAGCCGCAGGGGCGGACCGGCAGGTCCGCCCTGTTCCAATATTTCCCTTTCTGTGGTAAGATAGGAAACGGAACAAAACGGCTGTAAAGCCGGTAAAGGAGCATATGACCGTGCGTAAGTTTTTTTCGCGGCTGATCTGTCCGATCCTGGCGGCTGTGCTGGTATGCGCGCTGCTTCCCTTCTCCGCCCTGGCTGAAGAGCCGTCGCTTGTCTTCGGACTGGACGAGCTCGGAAAAGAAGAACTGCTCTTCCTTGGCAAGGACAGCGGCCACAGCTCGCTGCAATGGCGGATCCTGGACGTGGATGAGAAACGGGCCCTGCTGATCACCCGGTCCGCGGTACAGGTCAGCTCGGACTGGAACGACAAGCAGTTCATATACTGCAAACCTGAATACATGTGGGATTACTCCGACGATACGCCCCCGCTGGACAGCTGGAACAAGAGCCAGATCCGGCAGCTGTGCGGCAAGCTCTTCAACTTGTGGAAGAGCAGCACGGTAAACAAGGAGGAAACCTACGCGCTCCTCCCCTATACGGCGGAGGAAACCGAAAACTACCGGGCCGGCCGTTTTGACCTGGAGTTCCTGCCTTCTCCTGTGAAAAACGAAAAAATCTTTATCCTGTCCGCCAAAGAAGCCGAACAGTATTTTGACGGAGAGGCGGACCGGATCTGTACGGAACAGGGCGGAAACACGCCGACCTGGTGGTGGCTTCGCTCCCCGGTTCTCCACAATTCCATCTATATCGACAGATCCTATATCGTCGGCTGCGTGGACGAAGCCGGATGGCTGAACTCCCTGGACGTGACGTACGAAATCAATACAGCCGGGCTCCGCCCGGCGTGCCAGCTGGACCTGAGCAAAATCCTGTTTGCCACGGCGAAGGATACCAAGCCGAAGCTTTCCCGGGACCCGTCCCTGGAACCCGTTGCACGGGGCGAATACGGCCTGTGGAAGCTGACGCTGATCGACACCGGCCGGAAGTTCTCCGCGGAAACCGAACCGCTGACCGCGACGCCCGGCGGAACCTTTTCCTTCGCCTATACAGGCGCGAAAACGGGATCGAAGGAGGCGGTATCCGTCATTCTCTGTGATAAGGAAGGAACCCCGCTGTATTACGGCAGCCTGAAGGCTGACAAGGAAGGTACGGCGGAGTTCCCGGTACCCGGGGAGATCGCCCCCGGGGAATATGTAATCAAAGCATTCAACGAGCAACGGAACGCCGGCACAGCCAGCGACGTGGCCAGCCCCGCGGTTGAGATCGGACTGACTATTCAGTAATCAGCAGGCGGGTGGCCATGGAGAGATCCATGTCGCTGCCCATCCGGATATCGACGGGACGGCCGTTCAGGTCCCGGGCATCGGGATTGATCTGCAGGTGACCCTCTTCATCCCAGATCAGCAGCTCATCCGTGGTGGCGATCGGTTCGCCGCCGTACAGGTTCGGCCGGAAATGATACAGCGAATCCGTCGCGGTCACCAGGTCATCCTTGGAGAACCGGTACAGATGGACGCCTTCCGGCAGCGGTTCGGTTTCGGAAATAGAGGGATATTTCCGCAGCACCGCTTTCCGGTACGTCTCATACCGGTTCTGCATCCAGGTGCCGTTCATTTCCGCGAGGAGATAGGTATCGTTCCCGGCGTCCACACGCAGGGAGGTGACGTGCCCGTCCTTCGTGGTTGACCAGCCGATGCCGTTTCCGCCGGAGGGCGGCGTCAGCAGCACCGAGACGCGCTCGGTTTTCCCGTCTTTGTCGAAATACGCGGTCACCGTCAGGACGGTTCCGTCCTTTTCCAGGTTCCAGGACATCCCCTTCTTATTCAGATCCGTATCATAGATCCACGTGCGGCTGCTCTTGTCTGAGTAGCCGCGGATTTCGTTCCGCTTCATCGGGGCGGTATAACTCAGGTTCGCCTCTTCCAGCACAGCCCGTCCCCAGAAATATTCCTGGCAGACAGAAGGCTTTTTCTCCGGCCGGACATTCCCCACGTAGTCCTGGAACTGAAAGTCGATAATGCAGCCTTTTGTAAACCGGTACATCGGCGCCCGCTCGGACGAGAGCATGAGGCTGTCGGCGCTGAAGGTCTCGACGTCTTCACCCCGCATATTCCGCCGCGAATAAGCCACCCCGATCTTTTTGGCTCCGTAGTCGAAGGCCAGGTGGTCGTCGTCCACCTCCCACTTCACCTGGATGAAGGGAGGATTTTTCGCGGGGAACTGATAGGCGCTGACGTCGCCGGGCAGCACCCGGAGTTCCTCCGGCATATCCAGTTTCACCGCGTAGCGGGTATCAAACCGATGGCACATGGTATGGTACACCGGCGTTTCGAACATGTCCTTCACATAGGTCTCCGGCTTGGCAAATTCGCCGTGGTGCTTGATGTACTGCTCATAGGTGCCGCAGAAGTATTTGGTGCCGGAGACGTTTCCGTTGTCGTCCCAGGTGGGATCCGCGTAAAGCCACTTGCCATCCAGACGGAACAGGTTCCATGCGTGGCACATCTTCTTGGGCATGCCGACAATCTGGAAAGCCGGAATGCCGACGTTCTTCATCAGCAGCGTAAAGAGATTGGAATAACCGCCGCAGACCGACTTGCCGGTCGACAGCGCGCCGAAAGGATCCTGGGACGCCTGCGCCGTGTCGTCATCTGCTTCGTCCCACCCGGGCTCATAGATGCTGTCGCTGTAGTACACCTGCTTGATCACCCGGTAAGCGTTGTAGTCGTACTTCAGCTTCTTCGCGATCCAGTCCTGTATGTTTTTCGCGGTCTCCCGGTCGGTTTCTCCCTTCAGGGTATCCCGCGCCTCATCCAGCTGGCGCCCGACTTCCGCCTGCTCCGGATCCTCCGGATCCAGCACGCAGAAATCGTCGCCGTCAGCCCAGAACAGATACAGGCCCGGTTTGATAAACCGGAGGACAATCCGGCTCAGATCCGCGTTGTATTCCAGGATCTCGATATCGTTTTTCTGAATAACCGTCTGCTTGAACAGCGGATCGCTCTTCAGCGGTCTTTTGAAGAAGTGGGTATTCTGATCCCAGATATTCCGTTCCATCAGGATATTGCTCTGGATAAACCGCCGGATGTCCTCATCAGACATGCCGTTTGTAACGTTGTACTCATAGTTCCGGTAGATCCGGAGCGTGACCGGTTCGCTGGGCCCCACGGAATACAGCGGCCCTTCGATGAACACAATATCATGGAACAGGCCTTCGTTCCGGTTGGCGAGCATCATCCTGGATTCCAGTTCCTCGTCTTCCCGCAGCATGATATCCGCGTAATTGGACTGGATATATCCCTTGACAAAGCTTTCCGCCTCCGGAGACAGTACGTGGTCCCGCGCCATGGCGGATTCCTCTTTGGCAAAATACGCCGTTTTCCCGGCGTCCAGGGCCGGGTCGGCCCAGAGCCATTTCTCATCCAGTTCGCAGACCGCCCAGACCCAGTCCGTTTCCCCGGCCTTCGACTGCAGTTTGCCGTCCACCAGGACCGTCCGGATCCCGGCCGCGCTCATCACCAGCTGCAGAAGCGGCGGGTAGGCTTCCTGCACGGCGAAGCCGGTCAGCAGCGCGTTCAGGGGATCTTTGCAGATCTCCGCCAGCTCCGGCCGGTCCGCCGGCAGCTTCACCTTCACCCGTTTCTGGAGCCATTTGTACAGGTTGGTACCCATGGCCTGCCGGGTTTTCGCGTCCGCTTTCCACACCTCTTCGTCCAGCTCTTCCAGCAGGGCCGCGTGCGGTTCAACCATCGGGTCCAGGACATAGAACAGAACGCCGCTGAGCAGGTATTTCCCGGGTTTCAGCAGCTGTACGGTATAGCCGTTTCCGTCCTCCAGCCACTTGATCCATTTGATCTCCTCGCCGGGCTCCCGGCCTTCGCCGTTTTCAAACAAACCGGTTTCCGGATCATAACCGAACACCCGGATCTCATTTTTCCACGCTTCCGGATCCTGCGTATCCCGTTTGCCGCCCGTCAGCATGACGGAGGCGAACGCGGCACTGCGGACCACATGGGAACCCGGAATATAAACCCCGTATTCCTTCGCGGGCAGCTCCGCGGCCGCGGCAAAGCCCAGCGGCAGGCAGGACACCAGCAGCAACAGGGCCAGGAACAGGCTGATCAAGCGTTTATTCATTTCGGCACCGCCCTTCTTATGGAAATATTATACAACAGAACCCGCTGCCCGGACAAGCATTCCGCGATTGTACCTGCGGGAGAATAATGGTATAATGCAGTAAACCATCCAAAAAATCTTTCCCGCGGGAGGATAAAAAGATGTCACTGGATATTCAATACCTGGTCTGGCTGCAGGACCTGCGCGCCGCGCTGGGTGACAACCTGAACGAAATCTTCAACGGCATCAGCAAATTCGCGGTCGTGATCATGCCGCTGCTGCCCTTCCTGATTTACTGGGCGGTGGACAAGAAGTGGGGATACCGCTTCCTGGCGACCATCTGGTGTGGCGAAGTGATCAACGGCATCGTCAAGCTGTCGGTCTGCGCCTACCGTCCCTGGATCCGTTCGGACGCGGTCAATCCCGCCGGCGATTCCAAGGTCGCGGCAACGGGATATTCTTTCCCCAGCGGCCATACCATGTGCGCAACCGCCACCTACGGTACCGTCTTTGTGTGGCAGCGGAAGAAAACCAGGTGGCTTGCGGTGCTGTGCGCCGTGATGATCCTGCTGACCATGTTCTCCCGGAACTTCCTGGGCGTCCATACGCCCCAGGACGTCCTCGTCGGTTTCCTGGAAACAGCCCTGATCATCTTCCTGATGGGCAAGCTGTTCGCCTGGATGGGCGACAATAACAAGCGGATCAACATTATGTTGGCTGCCGGCCTTCTGCTGATCGCGGCCACGCTGGTATACATTCAGGTGAAATCCTATCCCATGGATTATGTGGACGGGAAGCTGCTAGTGGACCCGCAGGCGATGATGAACGATACCTTCAAGGGCTGCGGCGGCCTGCTGGGTCTGCTCATCGGTATCTTTATCGAGCGCCGCTGGGTCCGTTACGAGATCCCCCAGGGTCATCCCGCGCTGCCGGTGCTTGCCGCGGCCGGACTGGGCATTATCTTCGCCTGGGACCAGTACTTCGCCGGCGCGACAATCATCCCGCTGCTGGGTGCGCACTGGGGCCGCTTCGTTGCCTACGCCCTGGAGTTGATCTTTGCCGTCGCCGCTTACCCGGCCTTCATCAAGCGCATCGTCAGGCCGAAGGAAGCAACGGAAACCGTCGCCGCCTGATCATCCCTCATACGCAAACACAGCCGCCTCACCCGGGGCGGCTTCTTTTATTCCACCACAACACCAAAAGGCTCCCCTTTTCAAAGGGGAGCTGCCGGCTCCGCCGGCTGAGGGGATATTATTGCGCAATGATCTGAATAGAAAAATCACCTGCTTTCGCAGGTAATCTATTGGAATCCGGGGAGCGATCCGAGTGGTGCCCCGGTGGACGAAGCTCTGACGACTGCCAGTGGCAGAAGTTTCGTCAGAGCTGAGATCATCTGAAAGGAAGCAAGCTCCCCGGTGGGGAGTTGCGACCATTGAAGATGCGGAACATTCGCCGCAGGCGAAAACGAGGTGAGCGAGTCAATCGAAACGAGCAGTGCGACCGCCTCAAGGGAGCAATGCGACGATTGAGATTGCGGTCCGCCGGCTAATGACAAAATAACTGCCGCATCTCTGCGGCAGTTATATTTGGAATCCGGCGGCGACCTACTCTCCCGGGCCGTTACCAGCC
>JBGUHQ010000047.1:0-152471 GCA_045112195.1 Christensenellales bacterium
AAACAAACCATCATAGAGATGGCCAAGCAGGGTAGCTCAGATCAGGCGGACTCCTCCTTAATGACGTATCCTCTGAGTCGGAGCAATTCCAAAGCCTGTTTATGAGTCAGGACTTTCGTCTCATCAGTAGGACGAGGTGTCTGAATAAGATAGCCACTGGCATTATATGCTTCGCCTGTTGAAAGGATGTTCCAGATAGCGGTCAGGAGCATCTTGCAAACAGCGATAATGGCTTTCTTGTGACCACGATGGGATTTGATACGGCGATACCGTTCATGGATTTCAGGATAGTCTTTGGAGTTAAGCAAAGGAATCCTGAAGAAGGCCCTGCTGCTGGGCGTCGGCAGCGGTGTACTGACGTGGGTCATCTATGCGCTGGTGTTCGAAATGCTCGTCGACCACAAGCCGGCGAAGGAAGCATTCTTCGGTACGGGAAGCATTATCTTCCTGGTCGTTTTCATCATCGTGGAGATCATTTCTTATTACTTTTCCCTTCGGAAACAGAAAAAAGAATAACCTTTATGGACCGGCCGGTTTAATGGCATCGGTGTGAGTCAGGAAGAACTGAGAGGTTTCTTATGATCAACCGGGCTGCAAGGGAAGCATTTCCCTTCACAGCCCGGTTTCTTGTATATGTTTCCCGGTCAGATTTTCTGCATGAACAATCCGTGCTGATTGCAGTAGCAGTACAGCCGGCCCGCCCCGCGGAAGAAGAATCTCGCTTCCGCGTTTCCTTCCGGATACAGCGTCTTGATTTCGCAGCGGTCCGGCGTCATATACGCGATAAAGGACAGATAGTGATCCTTGCTCATGCGGTGGTCCGAAAAAACATACAGTTCGTCTTCCGGCCGCTGGATCTCCATCCTGTGCGCCTCGTCCGGTTCTTCCTCCTCAAGGGCCGGAAGCTGAATGCCGCAGCAGGAGATCATGGCGTCTCCCCGGGTGAACAGAACATTCCCGCAGACAGGGCAGACGTAAAACCGGCTTTTCAGCATGTTGGCAGACCTGTTCCGGTTGACGATCGTCTGTCCGCAAAGCAGTTCCGGAACGGAAACGCGCAGTGCCTTCCCGAGCGGCTCCAGCAGGGATACATCCGGAAATCCGCGCCCCGTTTCCCATTTGGATACGGTTTTATCGCTTACACAGAGCTGTTCAGCCAGTTCCGCCTGGGTCATCCGGTATTTCTCGCGCAGCGCTTTGATGGTTGCGCCGGTTACATAGTGATCCATTGCTTATCACTCCCTTCCGGACGAGCATAGCAGAGGGCATCCCCTTCTTCAACCTACGCTCTGTAGAGGAACTCATTCCACGCGAAACGCTGTCCATTCGATATGGTTATATTTCATCACGTCGTCCGCTCTTTTCATGCCCAGTTTTTCATAGAACGGAACCGCGTCCTCATTGGCAATCAGGTAAACGGCGATATCCTTCTCTCCGCCGGCCAGCTCATGCGCCTGTTTCATCAGGCTGCGGCCGATTCCCTGCCGTTCATAATCCCTGTCGACGCCCAGGTCCGTGACGTACAGCCAGTACGCGAAATCCGTCAGTCCCAGCAGTACGCCGATAAGGCGGTTCTCGTCATTTCGCGCTGCCAGGCTGATCGAGGCGTTTTCAAGCAGTCTGGGAATCCGTTCGGCAAAACGTTCTTTGGGGTACTGCGCTCCCAGACCCGTCCGTTTCAGAAAATCAATGTATTCTTCCGCCGTCAGCTTTTCACTGCGAATGGTAATCATGATGCTCCTCCTTTCGTTTGTCCGGCATGCTGGTTCAGATACGCCAGGAACTCAGGCGTCCGGGACCAGTACCGGATTCCCCAGTGATCAAAATCCCACTTCTCCATATAGTCGTTGCATTCGTAATCCACATACCAGATCAGGCCATCGCGAATCACAAAGTTCGTCGGGAAATAATCAATGTTCAGGCCGGCTGCTTTCGCCCGTTCCGCCATCTCCCGCACCTGGTCCAGGTACGGCTCTGCCGAACCGCCGTCCCGTACCAGTTCGAAGATCGTATCCCCGGCGATGTATTCCTTAACCACAATTTCCTTTTCCTCATCAATGGCAATCAGCGCCGGAATCCGGATCCCGGCCTTCCGCAGCCGGTCATAGTCGCGTTTTTCCGCTTCGATCTTGTTGCCGAAGGTGTAATAATCGCAGGGTTCATGATGGATCTGCTTGACCACAGCCGGCCCGGCTTTTGTCTCCGCCAGGTAAGAATAGCCGCCTTTTCCGTGACCCAGCAGCCTGATGATCCGGTATTCCTTTCCGCAAGCGATGATTGATTTCATTCGGAACCGCTCCTGTTCGGCCGGCTGACCCGGCAGTTTATGCTTTTCCCTTGATAATCAGCCAGGCCTTGATCACCAGGACCGCGAAACAGATGATCCCCGCGTAGGGCTGCCTGGTACCGATAAAAACGCCCACGCCGATAACGGATAACGCCATGCCCGTAACCATCCGGTGTTTGTTCCAGACCGGCTGATCAAAGCGGGAAAGAATTACCCCGCAGATTCCGTTCAGGGTGATGACGCCGATCAAAACAATAAAAACGATCTTCAGCCAGGGCTGGATGCCGGTCAGGCCAAACAGGGATACCGCGGCCGGGGAGCCCGCTCCGTTCCCGAAAAGCGGCAGAAACAGCAGCACGGCTGTCAGAATATCCAGTGTATTGCATATCACAGCCACATATCTGCCGATCACCGCTTTTTTATCGTCCTCCGCGGCGGTAATCATCTCCCGCGGGCAGATCAGTTCATCAATTGTCACCTCAAAAAACCGTGAGATCTCCTTCAGTGAATCGATGCCGGGATACCCTCTGCCGGATTCCCATTTGGAGATGGCCGTTCTGGAGACGAACAGGGCCTCCGCCAGCTCTTCCTGGGTCAGTCCCCTGCTTTTCCGCAATTCCAGCAATTTCTCATGAAACTCCATATCCGGTCCCTCACAGCTTTGACTCGTTCTTTTTCTCATCGGCACGGGCAACGGCGCCGCGGTACAACAGGAACAATCCCGCGCTCAGGAACACCGACCCGATGATATCCGTCGCCCAGTGGACGCCGGCAACCAGCCGTCCGATCACCATAAAGGCGGAAAACAGGATTGAAAATGCGGCGGCAAGACGCCGGACCGCCCGGTTTCCGCATCTTCTGTCCGCCTGGAACTTCAGTGTCGGCATAACGCTCAGCACCAGCAGCGTCGTGGAAGAAGGATAGGACGCTTCCAGGTATCCGTCAATCAGGATCGGCCGGTAATTGACCGGCACCATCTCAAAAAACAGATAACCCGCAATTACCAGCAGATAATAAACACCCAGAAGCAGGATGTCCGGATCAACCAGGAATAATCTTTTCCGCTTGATCCACTGGCACAGGCCCAGGATTCCGAAGCATCCGCAGATCAGTATCGGCACAAGCCCGAGCCAGTCCGTCACGGTATAAAGCGTCATGTGAACGCCTGTCAGCCGATGAAACCAGGCGTTCCAGGCGGCAAAACCCACCTTCGACCCTTCCGGGCCGATGGCCTGCACGTCAACCTTCCGGATCAGTACCGTCCAGAATGTAAACAATGCCAGCAGGCCGGTGCCTGTCCATATTAATTTTTTCCCTTTCATGGTTCTTCCGCCCCTTCCTTTTTGTCCTTGGGAACGGATTCACCATAGCGTAGAAACAGAAAACGTGAAAGAATCATCCCGTGTCATCCGTGACACGATTCGTCACATCCCTGTTTTTTCCTCATTCGTCATATCCCGCCGTCAACCAGCTTCTGTACTTCTGCAAGCGTCGGCGGATTCAGCGGCAGCGGGAAGCGGGAAATCGCGATCGCGGAGCAGGCGCTGGCGAAACGAACCAGTTCCTCATCCCGCATCCCGTGAAGCAGGCCGTATACACAGCCGGCCTTGAAGGTGTCGCCCGCGCCCAGCGTGCTCCGGACCGTCACGGAGAAGGGCTTCATCCGGTGGATCGCCTCCCCCTTCCGGGCGTACAGCATGTCGCCGCCGCCCTGGGTAATAACGGTCAGCCCGTCTGTTTCCTGCTGCAGTTTTTCCATGATGGCTTCCGGCGCCATGCCGGCATAATGCTCCGCCACGCATTCTTTGGAAACCACGTTTACGGCAGCCAGCTTATGCAAAGGAGAATCGTGCGGGCTGTCGATGGTCACAAAAGGAACCCCGTTCCGCCGGCACAGTTCCGCCGCCAGAAGCGATTCCTCCCGGAAGAACGGGTCCACGGCGGCCGCTTTGCAGCCTGCGATGTCTTCTTCCTTCGGGATGCCCCACCATCTCTTTCCGGTTTCAAACAGCGTCTGGAACCTGCCCATGGGCGAACGCACCAGCCCGGCGATCACTACATAATCCATCACGCCGGGTTCGTCCGTAAACGTCATGGAAGACAGATCCACCTGCTTGTCCGCGTAGAAAGCTTTCAGCATCGGCGCGACTTCCGTGCCGATCCAGGTGCCGTCCATCCGGACGGATACGCCGAGAGAGGACAAAACCGTCGCCGCCGTACCGGTTTCTCCGCCGGGAAGAAAATACTGGTCCGCGATCTCCGCATATTCATCCGGCTGAAGGAAACCGTCCCTCAGCAGAAAGGAATGGGTCCCCAGAATCTGGCCGAAAAGATAAACGTCATATTGCTGTTTCATATTGTTCACTCCTTTTGTTTTATAGTAATAACCGGACAGCCGCCCGTCAAGAACCGGGAAGCGGAATTTTGCCGGGTCGCTGCAAAATAAATGCTGTTTTTTTGCTGAATCCGGTCTGTATTTTCATTCTGTTCCGGATATACTGTTATCATCAGGTAAGTGAACCGTCATCCGGTCAGGAGGAGGATTGTATATGAAGCGGGCCGTTGTCTGGCTGCTCCTGGTGTCCGTGCTGCTGTCCGTTATGCCGGCCGCTTTTGCCGGCCGGGTGGAGGAGTTTACCGTGGAAACGTCGGAGTCCGGCGTCACGGTGATCCTGCCTGCCGGGCACGCGGAAAAAGGCTTTTACAAACTGTTCTGGATGGACAATAATACCGGCGAGATCAAAAGCGACGTTTTCCCGGTCGATACGCCGGAATATCGGATTGAAGCCGAAGCGGGCGCGGATTACCGCTTCGCGCTGTTTTACGCGAAGAAGAAGGGTGGGCTCCCGTCTTCCTGGGACGGGGATAAGCCGAAGGAACCGGAAGGGCCCAGCGTATGGAAAGTGTTGTGGATGGACGCCCGGACCATCGAATTCCCCGAAGCCGGAATCGTCAACACGATGAGCGAAGAGGATTTCCTGGTTTCGGAAGAGGCAGCGCAGCGTTTTGAAGCGCTGGCCGAGGATTATACCGGCGGGCTGGTCGACATCCAGGTCACACGGATGACGTTGGAGGAACCGGTCACCGAAATGGAATATTACCTTGAGGACGGGTACTGCGTGGCGCCGGACAGCGTCAATGCCGATCATTACGCACAGTTTAAATATGATTCCATTTTCGTCCTCGGCCGGATGGACGGCATTTATGTGAAGTACAACGGCATCGCGCGCAATCCGGATAACTCCATGGACGATCCGGGGTTCTCCTTTATCTGCCTGGTCGGCGATGATCCCGCTGACATGAACGGGGGCGGGATCGAAAACGTCTGCGTCCATGAATGGCTCCATCAGCTGGGGTTCTATTACGGCAGTTTCAAGCTGGAGATCCCCGATCCGGATCATCCGGAAAACTACGGGTACGACCCTGCTCCCGGCGGAACCCTTGACCCGCAGTTCTTCAGGGAAGCCCTGACGATGAAGTCCCGCACGGAGGATGGCCGGTATGTGGGTGTCCCCGCGGAAGCCTGGCAGTACAAGCCGACCCATAAGCCGAAAAAATGGGACCTGAGCCATATGCAGAACCAGCTGGTCCCGGAAGAGCTGCGCTGGCAGAAAGCGGAACCCGCCGAAACCCCCGAACCGGCGGAAAACCCCTATGTTCCGGAAGTCACCGGCACACTGGTGAATGAATATAAATACGAGAACAAAACCATGAACCTGGGCTGCGTCCTGATGGACTGGCTTTTCCTCACCGGCGACGAGTACTTTGCCGGTCACACGCTGATGCCGCTCATCGATCCGGAAGAAACCGCCGCGGATTTCACCGGCGGCCTGGTGGCTGAATACGCGGAAAGCTATAACGCGCCGTGCAATGTGCTCTTCGAGATCACCTATCCCACGGAATCGTTTATCGCGCAGTATGACGAAGCAGCCTATCTGGAAAAGACCAAAGGTCAGCTTGAGGAAGGCGCCGCAAAGGCAGGCCTAAAGGATTTCACCTGTGAAATCGTTCCGTACCGGATCGGGGAAAAGACGCTGTCCGGGCTGAAAACCAGCTATCTGACAATCAACGGCGTTAAGGTGTATCAGGTGGGCATCAGCTGGCTCGGCGGCGATCATCTGAGCACCGTCGAGATCACCGCGTATATGGTTGACAGGATCGACAGCATTGTGGAAAAATTGTACTGGCTGGATCCGTAAACGGTTCAGTGAACAGCATAATGTAAAGGGATGGAAATATGAATCGGCAGTTGGCAAAAATCGGCGCGGCGGTTGTGACGGTTACCGTTTTCCTTTTTGCGGTATTCATTCTCTGCCATTTTAACTTCGGGTCCTACTTTGTCTGCATGCTCCTGCCCATCGGCTATATCATGATGGCTGCCGGATTCCAGCATGAATGTGCCGAAAAGGAAAAGGTTGCCGCGAATATCGGGCTGGTCCTGGCGGCGGTTTATGCCGTGCTGATCCTGCTGGTCTATTACGCGCAGACAACCACCGTCCGGCTGGAAGAGATGAACAGCCAGGCCGCCAAGGTCCTGAATTACCAGAACGGCGGCCTGATGTTCAATTATGATCTGCTGGGCTACGGCATGATGGCCCTTTCCACCTTTTTCGTCGGCCTGTCGATCCGGGCTGAAAGCAAGCCGGACCTGTGGCTGAAGCGGCTGATGATCATCCACGGGGTTTTCTTCCTCAGCTGCTTTATCATGCCGATGACCGGCATGTTCACCCGTATGTCAGACGGCAGCAACGGCAGCGGCGGCGGTATCGCGCTGCTGTTCTGGTGTGTGTATTTCCTCCCGATCGGCATACTGGGTTACAAGCATTTCAGCGTTAGCGCAAAAGAATGAAACAGTAGATCGGAGCAACAAAATGGAACGTGCTGAAAGAGTTATCCTGACCAATCTGTGTATGATACAAAGCGGCACAAAGGTGCTGGTGGAAGAGAAGATCGGCAAAGGCGCTGACGGGATCATTTTCCCCGGCGGCCATGTGGAGGAGCATGAACCGATCGTCGACGCCGTCATCCGCGAAATGAAGGAGGAAACCGGGCTTGTCATTGAGCGTCCCCGGCTTTGCGGCGTAAAAGAATGGATCAATGAGGACGGATCCCGCTATGTTGTCTTCCTGTTCACCGCCGACCGGTTTTCCGGGGAAGTCGTTTCCTCTGAGGAAGGCCGGGTTTTCTGGGTGGAAAAGGACGACGTGCTGAAAACCAACTGGGTCTGGCATATGGACGGCCTGATGCGGATTATGGCGGACGGGGAATATACGGAACTGTTCCTGGATGCCGCGAATGACTGGAAACCCGTTTTGAAATAACGGGCAGCATACAATACCGGGCGGCTTCATGCTGAGCCGCCCGTTGTTGTTTTGTTTTATGCCCGGAACGCCAGGTACTCCTGCAGCGCAGTATATTCCCGCAGGTATGCGCCGCGTTTTTCCTCGCTGACGTCGGCGTAGGACTGGTGACGGGAGAAAATGTCCACCGCTTCCTGCAGCGGGATCCTTTGCGGTTCCACTCCGCGGCGGATTTCCGCGTCTGTCAGGCGCATCCGCCCCTGGCCTGTTACCTCACAGATGAAGTAATGGCTGATATAGCGGTATTCTTCATAGTATTCATACATTGTCAGGAACTGCTGCAGAGGTTTCACGATCAGGCCGGTTTCCTCCTCCACTTCCCGCACGCAGCATTCCTCCGGTGTTTCGCCTTCCTCCTCGCCGCCTCCGGGAACAAGCCACCAGCCGGAGTTGACCTCATGGCTGAGCAGGATCATGCTGTCCCGCACAATCACGGCGCGGCTGCCTGCCCGGGTTTTGGTCCAGGTCTCAAAACGGTTCTCACCGAGTATTTCAACTGTCTTCATCTGATTCTCCGCTCCGTGTTGATATGGTCTGCGCGGTCTCTGCCGCGTCTGTATCTGCGCCGTTCAGTATACCATAATACAATACACGGTTTCGCAGCTTCCGCCAACTTTTTGTTGACGAACAGGGCGATGCCGGGTATAAATCAGATGAACGGATTGCGCGGATCGGGAGTTTCCCCCGCTGCTGATCCGTATCATATATGGATCAGCAATGAACCGTGATCCGTAGACCGGGAGGTGACCCGCAGATGAGAAAAGTATTGGCGATTCTGCTTGCTCTGGCTATGCTGGCCGCAGGCGTCGATTCCGCCGCGGCGGAAAGCACGGAAAGCAAAGCCACCCTGCTGTGCCTGAACATCGGCAAAGCGGACTGCCTGCTGCTCTCCTACGAAAATACGCACTGGCTCATCGACGCCGGTTATGAGCAGAACTGGGGCGCCCTGAAAACGGCGCTGTCCGAGTACGCTGTGGACCGTCTGGACGGCGTGTTCCTCACCCACTGCCATAAGGATCACTACGGCGGGCTGATGCTTCTGGCACAGAGCGATGTCTCCGTGGACGCCTGGTACGCTTCTTCCGTCTGGTTTGACGTCAAGGAAGGGCAGCATCCCGCGGTGCTTGCCGCCGCGTCGCGCGGCGAAGAAGTATCCTGGCTTTCTGCCGGCGACGTCATCCCCGTCGGAAGCGGCGCTTCCTTCACCGTGCTCGGTCCGCTGGAAGTAAATGAAGAAAACGAAAACAACAATTCCCTCGTGCTGTTCTTTTCCTCCCCCGCCGGGAGCATCCTGCTGTGCGGCGACATGAAGATCGAGGAGGAAATGGACCTCGTGGACGCCGGCAGCCTCACGGCCTGCACCCTGCTGAAAGCCGGCCATCACGGGGACAACAAAACCCTCTGCGACTCCTTCCTGGCAAAGGTCCGGCCCGAAGCGACCGTGATCTCAACCTCAACGGCGGAAGAGCCCGATACGCCTGCGCCGTCCACGCTCCGGAAACTGAAGGACATCGGCTGTGCCGTCTATGAAACCCAGGAATGCCGTGACGCGCTCCTGATCACCCTCTCCGGCGGAAAAGTCACCGGCGCGGACGATATCATATGGGACAGCGCCCCGCTCCGGATCGAAGGCGTCACGCTGGATATCGACTGTGAAGCGGACACGGTAACCCTGCGGAACACTTCCGGGATGCCTGTTTCCCTCGACGGATATACGCTTCTCTCAACCAAGGGCACGAAATCGCTCCGCCTGTCCGGCCTGACGCTGGAGCCGGGCGGACAGTGGGTCATCGGCGGCCGGAAAACGACTGTCACCGTGGATCAGACCTGGGATGAGAAAAACGTCTGGTTCAACAAAAAGCGGGACGTCGGGATTCTTTACGATCCCTGGGGACGCCCCGTCTGCTACGCGGACAACGGCCTGGATTGACCCGGTTAACCTGTATTGAAAGATCTGCCCGGAGTTCTGACACAAACTCCGGGCAGTTTTTTACGGTTCGGTTCCCTCCGGTTCGAACTCAAAGATCCCCTGTTCGGTTTCGGGCTCCGGCGCCTCAACGGCGTTCCATACAGCCCGGGGCCCTTCATCCCCGGACTTCAGGCTTTTCAGGATATTTCCGTTCACGGAACCGGCAGCGCAGTTCGCGATGTCCGCCATCCGTTGCCGGATTGCCCGCCGGATACCCGCCTGTGACCGGGAAATGGAAATGCCGCAGAAAACCGCGCCGGATAACAGAAGGATCGCTTCAACCATCAGGATAATCTTTGTGGAAAGACTTCTCCCTGACTTCATGGCGTTTCCCCTTTCCGTTTTCTTTCGCTGTAGATTGGAAAAAAACAGAATCCGGCGCTCATTCATCGAATAGCGTGCCTGCAGGTTTCGGAATACCGTTGTGTATCTTTCAGGAGCCTTTTATGGAAAGACGTTTTATCATAAAAGCGCCGTGTTGTCATTTTTACTCTCCGCTTGTATGATGGTACCGTAAATCACAATCCATCCGGGAGGAATCCGCTGTGTATCAAAGTAAAATCATGGAAGGCGTCACCCGTGTTGTCCTGACCGCGGCGGACGCAGACGCCTTTTCCCCGGTCTCCTTCCGGGATGAAAAAGGCGAATACCTCCGTCAGGCCGGGTGCGCCTTCCCGCCCCGGCCCGTCCGCCGCATTTCCGCAGGCGGTCCCGGCGAAATCCGGCAAACGGCCAACGGGGAAGTAGCCGCCTTTGATGAGAGCGGCAGCGAGATCATCCGGACCGTGTTTTCTCCCGTCCTTCGTTTTGAATATCCCGGTTCCCCTGTCCTGACCGGGCTCGGCGCGCATGAGGACGGCGTCTTCAATTATGCCGGAAAAACGGAATGGCTCTATGAGCACAACATGAAAATCCCGATTCCTTTCCTGCTGTGCAGCGACGGCTGGGGCCTGCTGATCGAAGCCGGCTGCGCCATGAAGTTCCGCGGCGAGCCTTCCGCCTTTACCTTTAAGCTGGACGCGGCGGAAACCGTGTCCTATCTGGTCATCCGCGGGAGGGACTGCGCGGAAGTACTGCGGAAGCTCGCCGGAATCACCGGAAAACCGGCGATGCTGCCGAAATGGGTCTTCGGCTATATGCAGAGCAAAGAGCGCTATCATTCCGCGGAGGAGGTCCTCGCCGTGGCGCGGGAATTCCGCCGCCGCGGCCTGGGGCTGGACTGCGTCGTCCAGGACTGGTTTACCTGGAACGAAGGCTGCTGGGGGGACAAAACGCCGGATCCCGCCCGTTTCCCGGATATCCGGGCGCTGACGGACGCGCTTCATGATCTGGGCGTTCACCTGATGGTATCGGTCTGGCCGAATATCGACGGCGGCCGGGACGGGGATGAGTTCGCTGCGGCCGGCCTTTTCCTGCCGGCCAGCCGGATCTACGACGCGTTCTCCCCGGAGGCCCGGGATCTCTATTGGCGCCAGTGCCGCCGGTTCTGGATGGACGGCGGAACGGACGCCCTGTGGTGTGACAGCTGCGAACCGATCACGGATCCGGACTGGTGCGGAAATGAAAAGCGTGATCCGGAAGCCCGGTACCGCCTGATTACAGAAGCCTCCGCCCTGCGGATGGATCCGGAAAAGATGAACCTGTATGCCTCCTGCCATCTTCAGGGGCTGCGGGAACACTGGCTTCGGGACTTCCCGCGGAAACGGCCCGTCTTCCTTTCCCGCAGCGGCGGAACGGACGCCGGCGCCCTGGGCGCCGTCCTCTGGTCCGGCGACATCTCCGCGCGCTGGGATGTCCTGGCAAAGCAGGTAACGGAAGCGGTCCGCGTTTCCTGCAGCGGCATCCCCTGGTGGACTGTGGATATCGGCGGTTTCTTTACGGACCGGAAGGATCCCTGGTTCTGGCGCGGCGATTACCCGGGCGGTGCCGGCGATCCGGCCTACCGGGAACTCTATATCCGCTGGTTCCAGTTCGGCGCGGCGCTGCCCGTCTTCCGCTCCCACGGCACGGACACACCCCGGGAGCCCTGGGCTTTCGGTACGGAGGACAGTCCGGAATACCGGTGCCTGCAGGAAATGATCTCCCTGCGGTACCGGCTGGTCCCTTATCTCTACTCCACGGCCGCCCGGGCCTGCCGGGACGGCCTGCCGATGATCCGGGCCATGCTCACGGCATACGGAAACGATCCGCGGCTGCGGGAAGCGGCGGATCAGTATATGCTCGGAGACGCGCTGCTGGTAAAGCCGGTAACACGCCCGATGTCCGGCGGCGGGACGGAAACGGATGTCATCCTCCCGCGCGGCGGCTGGTATGACCTGTTTACAGAAACCTGTTACGAAGGCGGAACCGTACTGACAATGGAAACGCCCCTGGACCGTTTTCCCATGCTGGTGCGCGCCGGCAGCGTCCTGCCGCTGTCAGCCGGAGGTTGCAGCACTGCGGAGCTGAAGGGCCCGGCGGATGAGCTGCTCGTTTTCGCCGGTGCGGACGGTGCCTTCACGCTCTATGATGACGCCGGGGACGGCATGGAATACCTGCAGGGGGATTATCTGGAAATCCCGCTCCGCTGGGAAGACGAAAGCCGGACGCTGTTTGCCGGAAAAGCAAAAGGCAGCCGCCCGGCCGGCGCCTGCCTGCGGGTGAGGCTGGTGCGGCCGGACGGCTCCTCAGCTGTCCGGACTTTGAATTATGACGGAGAACCTGTCGCGCTCTCCTTCTGATCCGCCAGCATGGGCGTGATCTCTCCCCTGTGCCAGACGCACAGGCGGTGCAGGGGCCGGGTCATCATGACGTACAGGATCCGGCACAGGAACTCGTCCTCCGGGAATTCCTCCGCGGAGGCGTTGCAGATGCCGACGCAGTCAAACTCCATGCCCTTGGCGATGCTGGCAGGGAGAATCATCACGCCGCCCCGGTACTCGGAATCCGTTTCCGAGAGCAGGTGCGCGTCCAGTTCGGAACCGATCTGCCGGAACAGTTTTTTCGCCTGCTCCGCCGTCTTTTCGATCAGGGCAATGCTGTGATAGCCTTCCTGCTGCCAGGCCCGTACCTGGTCCCGGATCAGGTCCAGGCGCTCTTTTTCGGTTTTCGCCCCGGCAATCCGCGGCGCTTCTCCGTGGCGGAGCACCGGCTTCGTTTCCCCGACGCCCGCAATGGGATACCGGAAGGCCACGGCCTGCGCCAGGTTCATGATCTCGACGGTATTCCGGTAGCTGACGGTCAGCTGTTTCAGATCGGCTTCGTTCGCGAAGACCGGCCCTTTCCATTCCTCCCAGCTCCGGATGCCCTCATCCGCCCGGATGCCCTGATACAGATCCCCGACCAGGGTGAAGGTGGCCGCGGGATTTGCCTGCTTCAGCAGTTCAATCTGGAAGGGCGAAAAATCCTGGCATTCGTCGATCACGATATGCTTCATCTTGACAGTTTTCAGCCCGTAAAGCGCCTTACAGATCATCGTCAGCATCGGCAGGTCCTCCGGCCGCAGGCTGTCGTCCTCCAATATCAGATCTTCAGCGCATTCCTGCAGGAAGGAACGGTACAGCCCGGTCAGGTCCGGCAGGGAGAATTTCTCCCGGTAGCGGCCCAGGTATTCCTCCGCCCGGGCGTCAATCTCCCGGTACCGTTGATCCCTCACCGCGTATACGTTCCGGATCTTTTCCTGCCGCAGTTCGCTTTCCCGCATGTTCGCCCGGATCTGCCCGGCCATCTGCTCCGCGCTGGCGCCGTACCGTTCCTTCAGCAGGACGGCGGCGGACTGCACCCGTTTCCGGATGATCTTCTTCAGTTCGCTGATGCGCTGCTCCAGCGGGAAGAACCGGAGATCCCGCAGGAACACATTTTCCAGCTCCGCCCGGTCCATCAGCGGAACCCCGGCCATTTTCAGCCCGTTTTCCGGCAGGATGGCTGTCTGCAGCCGGTCCAGGTAGCTTTCCAGTTTCCTCATCATGGAAAGAGAGCCTTTCATCCGGAGCCTCTGGCCTGTCTGCTCCCGTTCTTCTGCGGACAGGACGAGGTTTCTCTCCAGCCGGCTTTCCTTCAGGATTTTCGGCATCCGCTTGCCCATCGCCTCCCGGCACCAGCCTTCGAAGGTCGTCTGGACGACCCGTTCCACACCCAGATCCGGCAGCACCTGGGAGATATAGGACAGGAACAGCGGGTTCGGCGCCAGGATCATCATGTTCTCCGGCTTCAGCGTTTTCTGGAAGGTATACAGCAGATACGCGATCCGGTGCAGCGCGATCGTCGTCTTGCCGCTGCCCGCCGCTCCCTGCACCAGCAGGTGGGCGTTCAGCGGATGGCGGATCACGATGTTCTGCTCCGCCTGGATCGTGGTGACGATCTCACGAAGCCGGTCCGTGGAGACGCTGCCCAGCACGCCCTGCAGGTACGCCTCCTGGGAGATGATCCCGCTGTCAAACAGGCTGATCAGTTCCCGCTGCCGGACGGTCAGCATCCGTTTCAGGGTCAGTTCCCCCTCTACCCGTCCGTCCGGCGCCTCGTAATCCATCTGTCCGATCTGCCCGGAGTAGTACAGGTTGGCGACCGGTGAGCGCCAGTCCACCACTACGGGCGTCAGCGCGATCGGGTCCAGGACGCCCCAGCGCCCCAGGTACCAGGTTTCAGGCGGGCATCCGGAGGGCGTGAAATCCAGCCGGGCAAAGTACGCCTGGCCGGAAGCCATGTGCAGCTGTCTCAGCCGGTCCAGCTGCCATTTGAAGATCTGGATGGTCACTTCCTCCTGCTGGTCCGGATCTTCCTTCATCTGGACGTCCATGCACTCCCCGGCCTTCGCGCCGGTCAGCGCTTCCACCTCCGCGATCTCCCGGTCGATGGCGTCACAAACCTGCTGAAGATGGAGATATTCTGTTTTCGCGGCCGGATGGTCCGGCAGTCTTGTTGATTCCATTTTCTTCCTTTCCCGGCAAAACAAAGAGAAGCCTCTGCCGATTTTTGATTCTCGCAGAGGCTTACGGATCTTCATCCTGCAAGCGTGTGGATGTGCATCATACCGAAAAACACCGTGTTTGTCAAGGATGATTTTTTGTTTTGTTCGCCTTCCCTTCTCTACGGGCCCATGATAGAATATTCCTGAACAAACCGCGTTTCAAAGGCAAAAGGAGTCCTGTATGCTGACGATCACACCGGACCGGGCCCGGCAGTTCATCCTGCTCCGGCAGGGGCTGCTCGGAGAACACCGTTTTATCGGCAAAGCCGGCGCGTATCAGTATGTCCGCCAGGCCGGCTGCATCCAGTTTGACCCGGTGGACGTGTGCGGGAGGAACGCGGAGCTGACGCTTCAGTCCCGTGTAAAGGGAATTACCCGGAAAACCCTGGGCGACCTGCTGTACAAAGACCGCCTCCTGGTGGACTATTCCGACAAGGAGCTGTCCATCTGGCCCAGTGAGGACTGGCCTTATTTCGCCTCCTACCGGCAGCGGAGCGTCGAACACGGAAAACAGTTTCCCGGCATTCCGGAGCTGGAGGAACAGGCCGTCGCCTATATCCGGAAGCACGGCCCCGTCAGCAGCGATACCCTGCCCATTGAGGGCACGGTTTTCTGGCATTCCTCCATGCACTGGAGCGGCCACTGGGACAAGGACTCCCTGGCTGCCCGGTCCGTGCTGGAACAGCTCTACACGGACGGCGTCCTGCTGATCCACCATAAAACCGGTTCCCGGAAGTTCTATGACCTGGCGGAGAAATATCTCCCCGCGGAACTGCTTTCCGCGCCGAACCCCTGCCCGGACGCGGCGTCCTGGCGCTGCTGGCGCGTGAAGCGCCGGATCGGCGCCGTCGGCCTGCTCTGGAACCGCAACTCGACCGCGTTCCTGGGCATCAGCATGGACACGGAGCAGCGGAACGCCGCCTTTGACCGGCTGGAAAAGGAAGGCACCGTCCTGCCGGTGCAGGTGGAAAGCATCCGTTTCCCCCTGTATATGCTCAGTGAAGACCTGCCGCTCATGGAATCCGTAATCTCCGGGCAGGCGTCCCTGAAGCCCCGGCTGGAATTCCTGGCGCCCCTGGATCCGATGCTCTGGGACCGGAAACTGATCGAAGCCGTCTGGGGATATCAGTATTCCTGGGAAATCTATACGCCAGTGGTCAAACGCAAATACGGTTATTACGTCCTGCCCATACTCTGCGGCGACCGGCTGATCGGCCGGATCGAACCGAAGGCGGACCGGAAGGCGAAAACCCTCACGGTGCAGAACGTCTGGCTGGAGCCCGGCGTCCGCCGCACCAAAAAGCTTTCCGGGCAGATCGACCGGGCGGTACAGCGCCTGGCAAAATTCAACGGCTGCGCCGTTGCAGCGGATGAAAAGGAGCAGGCATGGCACAGCTGACAGATACAAAAACACTGAACAGCCAGTACGGCACAGCAGATAAGCTGAACACCCGGATCTCAATCCACGCAAAGTATTCGGTCAACAAACAGGGCTTCGGAAACTGGATCACGGAGCACTATCGTTTTCCGGAACATGCCTCCGTACTGGAACTGGGCTGCGGCACCGGTGATATGTGGAAAGGAAAGCGCGATCTTGCCGCCATCTGCGGCCGGCTGATCCTGACCGACTTTTCCGCCGGCATGCTGGATCAGGCGAAAGAAACCCTGAAGGATATGAGCGGGATCGAATACCGGGTCGTTGATATCCAGGCAATCCCGTATCCGGATCAGTCTTTTGACGCCGTAATCGCCAACATGATGCTCTATCACGTGCCGGACCTCGGCAAAGGCCTAAGCGAAGTCCGCCGTGTACTGAAGGATGGGGGCGTTTTCTACTGCGCCACCTACGGTGAGAACGGGATGATGGAATATATCGGCAGCCTGTTCAGCGGATATGATGTCCGGACCGCAGCCAACGCAAACTTCACCCTGCAGAACGGAAAAGAAAAACTCTCGCCGTTTTTCCCGGAAGTCGACCGGGACCTGTATGAGGACGCGCTCCTTGTCACCGATGTGGAAGACCTGGTCGACTATATTTTTTCCCTCTCCGGCATGACGGATCTCCGGAAGCTCCCGCGGGAAACCGTCCGCGAAGTGCTCTCCCGGCACATGGCGGACGGTGTACTGCGCATTCCCAAGGAATACGGCATGTTTATCGCCCGCAAATAACAAATCAGATTCAGAAAGGAAGTCCGCAATGAGTAAAACCAGCCTGACCAAACTGACCAATGACTACTGCCCCCAGACCCTCTTTCTCTACGGCACCTACGACGACGAAGGCAAAGCGGATTTCGGCCTGTTCTGCTGGTTCAGCTATATCTGGAACGGCGAACTGGGCGTGATGGCCTGCATCGGCGGAAATAAGCTCACCAAGGAAAACATTCATAAGCGTAAGGTGTTCTCCGCCAACCTGGTCACCGAAGAACTGCTGCCCCTGGCGGATTACCTGGGCAACACTGCCGGCCACAGCCCGGAGAAGGAAAAGCTCGATATCAAAACAGAAGAAGGCCGCGTCCTGCCCGTGCCGGTCCTGACGGCCTCCCCTGTGAACTATGAACTTGAAGTCATGCAGTTCATTCCCCTGCATGACGGCGAGGTAATGCTCTGCAAGATCCGCAATATCCTGCAGGATGACGCGCTGACGGATAAAGCGTCCGCCCCCGCGGAGAAACTGGCCGCCATCGCCCCGGTCAGAACCACCTGCACGACCTATTTCGGCTGGAAAGGCGAGACCCTCGGCGCCTGGGGCGAACCCATGGCAAAGATCGATAATCCCGTCTGACCGTCTTCTTTATCGGCACGCAAACAAGCTGCGGAAATTTCCGCAGCTTGTTTTGTCTGATCGTAATCCATCAGCGCAGCTTCTTATAGAAATACAGCACCAGGTCGTCGTCAATGGTGCAGACTGTTTCGTACTGGACGCACTGCTTGTCCTGATACCATACGCCGGACCCGTCCGGAATATACCCGCGCTTCACATACATCCGCTGGGCGCTGCCGTAGCTGTCGCACACACCCACGCCCAGGCAGACCGTATCCGCGTACTGCGCCGCGATCTGTTCCGCCGCCTCCATCATCCGGCCGCCGATTCCTTTCCGCTGATATTTCTTCAGCACGCTGAAATCAACGATCATCGGCCATCCCTTGCCTTTGAACGGGCCTTCGTTCACGGTCATGTACAGATAGACGGTGCCGGCGGGCTGTCCAAGGTATTCCGCCGTCAGGGCAAAGCATTTCCCCTCGTCCTGTTCCCTCATCCGCATCCGGTAATACTCAATATCCGGATGCCAGCCCTGGGCTGTGTATTCGTCAAAAAAGATCTGTGCGTCCGCTTCTTCCATGTCGCGGATCGCCAGTTCATCATCCTGATAGTAAATCATTGGTTTTCTCCCTTTCATTTGCCGAGCATTTCGACGGCTTCTTCAAACGTCACGCAGTCCGCGAAGCAGTCCGGCCAGATCTCCTCATTGTAGTACCGGTAGGTCGTTTCGCCGGTCATATAGTCGTTGTCGAAGGTGGAATTGGTCTCCTCAGGTACAATCACCTCGTACCCTCTCTCAAAAGCGGATTTCACTGTCGCGTCAATACACCAGTTCGTCTGCAGGCCGATGATCATCAGGCGCTTGTCTTCCTGCTGCTCCATATAGCCGGTAAACTCCTTGTTCCCGAAACAGCTGTTGATCGTCTTCACGAAGACTTTTTCTCCCTTTTCCGGAGCCACTTGCTCGGCGATCTCAAAATCCTCATCCCCGGCGGACAGCCCGCTTCCGGGACCGGCGTCATGCTGGACGTATACGACCTCCACCCGGTTCTTCCGGGCCGCGTCGATCAGCCGGGCCGTCTTGTCCATAAAGTTTTCATAGTCATACAGCTCGCTGTCCGTGATGCCTTTCTGCATATCAATCACCAACAGAATCATATTCCTTTCCTCCTGTCAATTAATCCTTAATCAGTATACGGTATCAATATCTGCCGCGCAATCCGGGAAACGGTTACCATGCTTCGCCGAATCCGCCGTAAGGAATATCGTGAACCAGGCAGTATACCGCGTTCCCGATATCCTCCTCGTCCGGTTCTTCGCCTTCCCGGGCACAGCATTCAAACTCATCGGTCACATACTCGATGATCGTCATATCGATAAACAGCGGAAGCTTTTCCAGCATCGTTTCCGATACGTCCGTCTCGCTCCGGTAGCCTTCCAGGACCGTCCTGAAATAATAATCCATGCATGCCATGCGTTTCTTCGCGTCCCGCTCATGCCGGTACCAGCCGACGCCGTGGGTCCACAGATGGGCCAGGTCGAACATGTACCAGCAGTAAACGCAGTTGTCAAAGTCGAAAACCGTGATATCGCCGGTATCCGGGTCGACATGGTAATTCCCGTCAGAGAAGTCGAAATGCACAAGGCCGTAGTTTTCCGGATCTGTCGGCAGCGTCCGGTATTCCGCCAGCCGCCGGCAGATCACCTGCTTCAGGTCCGCGTATGAATCCGGAATCAGGCGGTCAATATAATCCGGCGTGTATTTGTCGGAAAACGCGGCGCGGCGGTGGACAGGCCGGTACTTCCTGGAAAGCCGGTGAATGGCGCCCAGCGCTTTGCCCGTATTGTAGAAGTATTCTTCAAGCGGAGCGCCTTCCCGGTACCGGTATCCGTTGTCGCTCAGCAGCGTTCCCTTCGCGTACTCAAACAGGGTGACATAAATCTTTTTCCCGTCCTGTTCCACGCATTCAACCGTTTTTCCGTTCACCGACGGAATCACGTCCGCCACCGGCGCGCCGTTCCGTGCGAGATACCGGATGAATTCCGTCTCCGCCAGGTAATCCTCCTCCGTCCGGTCGCCCGTAGCGGAGATCCGGAGCACGTATTTTTTCTCCCCGCGCAGCCTGCAGACCCAGACCAGGTTCCGGCCGCCCTCATGCCCGGGTACCGGCAGGATTTCATAGTCCTCAAGCTGATACAGCGTTCTCGCTTTCTCTGTCACCTTCTGTCAGTCCCCCTTCCGAACCGTTCGGCCTTCATATCCGCTTTGCGCCGTTTCATGGCGACGCTTTTCATCATCGCGTTTTTCCGTTCCTTGCTCCACTGGTTTTCTTTTTCAAGCCTGCTGTAAGTCTTCCACCGTTCCGGGGAGAGGGTTCCGTTTTCCAGTGCCTCCCTGACTGCGCAGCCCGGTTCACTGCGATGCGTACAGTCGGAGAAGGCGCATTGGCTGATCAGTTCGGCAATATCTGAGAACGTACCGGCAATACCTGCCTCCGCGTCGATCATGCCCAGTTCCCGCAGCCCGGGCGTGTCGATAAAGCTGACGCCGTCCAGTTCGATCAGTTCCCGGTGGGTGGTTGTATGCCTTCCTTTGGAGTCTTCTTCCCGGATCCCGCCGGTCTGCATGATCTCCCGGCCTGCCAGCGTATTGACCAGAGTTGATTTCCCAGCGCCGGAGGAACCCAGGAGGGCGATCGTCACACCCGGCCTGAAATAGGTCCGCAGGCGATCCAGGCCGTATCCCGTACGGGAGCTGACTGACACCACCTGCAGATCCCTGCTCAGCGCGGCAGCTTTTGCTTCCTCTTCCTCAACGTTCGGGCAGAGATCCGCTTTGGTCAGCACCGCGACCGGTACCGCGCCGCCGGAGACCGCCATCGCCGCGTAACGCGCAATCCGGTTGACGCTGAAATCACGGTTCAGGGAAGTAATAATAAAGATATAGTCGATATTGGCAATCAGCGGCTGAACCTGCAGGGTCTTGGCGAAACCGTCCGCGTGGCCTCCGCGGTCCGGCCGGCAGAAAACTGTCCTGCGCGGCAGGATTGCCTGGATCAGGCTGTCGCCGTAAGGGTTTTCCGTGATCTCCACCTCGTCGCCGACAACCGGGAATTCTTCCCGGTAACGCAGGCTGCCCGCCAGCACGCAATACAGTTCTTTTTCTTTGTTTCTGACAAGGTACCGGTCCCTGTGGACCAGCACCACGCGGTATATATCATTCAAATGCTTCGTATCCTCCTCTTTCACTCACCGTACCTGTTTGCGGTAACGGAAGGTCGTCATGCCGAAAGCGCCGGTATAGGCCAGTTCCTCCCAGCCGTCTTCAATCAGTTGTTCATTTCTTCCGGTTTCGCGGTGCTGATCCCCGGGCACGTCCAGCAGCCATCCGCCGGGTTTCGTGATCCGGGTCAGCTCATCCACTTCCTCCCGGAAGAAATCGCCGACCACATGTCCGCTCATGGCAACGTCAAAACTGTTGTCCGGAAAAGGCAGGCAGTGGCAGAACCCGTCGCAGACCCGCATGTTGCGGATTCCCTTCCGGGCGATTTCGTCGCGCATGAACTCCCGCAGGGCGTCCACCGGCTCGCTGGCTGCGACAAACGCGGCTTTTTCCGCGGCAGCAAACGCCAGCCTGCCGGTTCCGCTGCCCACATCCAGAACGGTTTTCCCTTCCAGGCTGCACAGCTCAAACAGCCGTTCCTTGTTCCAGCCGTAAATGAAATCGCATTTTTCAGTCATCACCTCCGGCGTCGTATAAATCACAAAGTCTTCAAACTCATCCATCACCCGGATCTCCGCCGCCCGTATTTCTGCCGGCGTAAGGATTTCCGGTGCCTGCGCGGTCAGCGCTCTTACCCTGTCCGCCATCTCCGGGCACTTTTGTCCGAAGAGCCGGGCTGTTTTCGGATTCGCTTTCAGCGCGATAGCCATGGCGGGTTCTGTCCCGTCATGCAGATTCTCCAGCATCAGTCTGATCTGGAATCGCTCCATGCGGAGCATACAGTCAAAAGAATAGTTTTCAGTGTTAATCCAGCCGATATTTCCCATTTTGTCCCTCCTGTTTTCTGCACGCAAAAAAAGGCTGCTTATCCGTCACGGACAAGCAGCCGGTCAAGCCGAATATAGACAGGAGGTTACGCCTGCGAGCTCTTCGGATAATCGGATACAATGCCGGTACGGATATATGCTTTTGCAGCGTTCACGGCAGCTGCCGCCCGTTCATTCATCATTTTCCGCATTCGAAGAGTCCCCCTTTCTGTACAGGTTCCGGATCAATATATACTATGAATTGCCCTGTCTGTCAATTCTCTTTTTCAGATTTCCCCGATTGCCAGCAGGTTATCCTTTCCCATGCCGCAGACATACGGATTGGAATCGTACCGGTAGCAGAAATCCAGAAAATCCTGCTTCTGCTTCGGATCGCTCATGATCTTCGTCAGGATCTCCCGCGGGATCGTCCTGCCGTAGGCGCCGGGCCCTGAAAGCCTGATGTTTTTCACGCCGTGCCCTTTCAGGATTTCCTCCAGTTCATCCGGAAGGAAGGTGTAGGTAATGCACCAGGGTGCGCCGCCCTGTTCATACTGCGCGATCTCCTCCTCGCCGCCCATCAGGCCGTCCGCCAGGAGCTTTTCGGCGTTCCGCTTATTGAATGAGAATCCCTGTATCATTTGCTCCCGGTTCGCGACGCACCACCGCACAAAGGGATCCTCCGCGTTTTCATCCAGGATGAACTGGTTTTTCTGGACCGGGTTCGCCAGGTATGGCAGCGAGCCCAGCCGGCTGGAAACACTGACCGCGATCTTTTTCCCGGCAATCCGCGCCAGTTCGCCGATCACCCTGTTCTGATTCGGATACGTATAGGATACCGGCGCGTCAAAGGACATGACCAGGTCGAACTCCCGGTCCCTGTACGCGCTCAGGTCTTCCAGCGCGCCTTCGGTAAAGGTGATCCGGTCTGTCACGCCTTCCTTTTCCGCCAGCTCCCTGGCTTTGTCAATCATCGGCCGGGAGATGTCGAAATGCGTCACCCGGCAGCCCTGCTTCGCCAGCAGGATCGAGAACCGTCCGCTGCCGGCGCCGCCGTCGAATACAGTCCGGATCCCGTCCAGGTTTTCCAGCAGTTTTCTCTGGATATGGTCCTTCTGGATGATATCGTCGATATACGTCGCTTCCCGGCGGCTTTCCAGTTCTCCCTTGTCCGGAAGATTCCACTGCCGTTCCGAGATCTTCTGGCTGTAGTCTGCCATGCTGTTCCTCCTCAGGGATGAAAGCTGTCCTTTTCAACAGCTTCATACAGATCCCGCTGCATCTTGTCCTCAAAATACTTTTTGAGCGCCAGGTTGTTGTCCCATTTACTCTGATCATAGTGACCGTACCGGCGTTTGACATCGCTCATCCGCTCAATGATGTCCATCACGCCTTCAGCCCCGGAAATCGCGTCGCACAGCTGGATCAGTCTGTCATAGTCGTCCGGAACGGTCTCCGCCAGTCTGGTGCGGATCAGTTCGGTTTCGGCTTCCGTCGTGTCGAATTCCCCTACATATCCTTCAATCTTCATCTCGTTGAAGGAGTGGGTCAGGCAGATTCGGGCCGCGTCCGGATAATCCAGGCTCATCATGTAGGAATACCCGTCGGATACATGGCCGAGGTGCCGCTTGCCGAACCTCCGGCCGATGTCGTGCAGCAACCCCAGCACATACGCCTTTTCCGGGCACATTCCGGCATACAGCGCGATCTTTTCCGCGCAGTGGGCAGCGGTCCGGCTGTGGTTTCCCCAGGGACCCGGGTTGAGCTGTTCTGATTCAGCCAGGATCGCCCTCGCTTCATCTGCGGAAGGATACCGGCCCTTGCCCGGATTCGGAATCCGGACGAAGTAATGGCCTTCGTCCTGCCCGACGACGCGTCCGCCGTTATGTAGCATCACATGCAGGGAAGCGGGATTGTCCAGGTTGACCCGCAGATAAATTTCCTCCTCCGGAACGATCCGGCGGGCTTCCTCCAGCGTCAGCCGCAGGCCTTCCGTTCCGTAACCCTGCCCGCGGAACGGCTTCGCGATGAAATAGCCGATATGCCCGGCCCCGGTGCGCAGGGACTCGCACAGATAATGGCGGATCCGGAACTGGCCGATAATCTCATCGTCCTTCCAGAGAAACAGAAAAGTTTCCGGTACATAACCTTCCGGAAGATCCTTCCCTTCCGCGAATTTCATCATGGCAGGGAAAGCCCTGTTTTCAAAATCCTCCCGGGAGATGCCGTGGTATGAATTCGTCAGGCCGTTCTCGTCCTCAGGCATATCCCGGACGAACTGCCATTCCTTTTCCATGTCTTCCCGGTTCAGTTTTTTCAGATCAATCATAATGATGTCTCCCGAATGATTATCTTTGTCCGGACGCCAGTAAGGACTTCCCCAAAATCAGTTCCGTCGGCTGTTCATATCCCGGGAAAGGCAGATCCAGCTTTCCGCAGTCCTGATAGCCGACCGCCCGGTAAAAATGCTGTGCTTCCTCATCCTCCTGGGTGGAAGTCAGCACCATCCCGTAACCCCTGGCTTTCATATCCTGTTCCCAGTGTTCCATCAGGATCCGGCCGTATCCTTTGCGCTGTTTTTCCTGCTTCACATACAGCAGCGTGCAGAAAGGAATGCTGTCCCAGAAGAGGGCGTAGCGCAGGACGGCAACCGGCAGGCCCTTTTCGGTCAGCACATAACCCATCCGATCCCGTACCTTGCGGGCATACTCCGCTTCACTCAGGTGCCGGTCCAGTGAAAACCAGAACGCCCGGTCATCTTCGGTCGCATAGCGGACGGACAGCTCTGTTCTGTCCGCCTTTTCCGGTCCATTCATGCTGTTCACCGCCGTTTCAGTCGTTTGTCGGATCGTTTCGGGTATGGGAACTGCGGTGATTCCGGCGGAAAAACAGCAGTTCGATCTGGCTTTTTTCATACGGAATGAACCGGCCGTCGTCAATCATCCGCAGCACTTCTTCCTTGTCCGCCCATTTCACCCGCTGCACTTCCGTTTCCTGCAGCTTCAGCGAATCCAGGTCCACGTCCATCGTCAGGACGTAATAATCGTCAAACCCGTTTTCCCAGTGAATCGTCATGGTCGGACGGGTATCGGACAGGTCAACGGCCAGCCCCAGTTCCTCCCTGGTCTCGCGTTCCGCTGCGGTCCGGCTGCTGTCGCCCGCCACGGCGCATCCGCCCACGCTGATGTCCCACAGGTTGGACCAGCCCCGCTTGAAGGGCTGTCTCTGCTGAATCAGCATGCGGCCTTCCGCGTCAAAGATGCACACATGGACCACCAGCCGGTAATAGCCTTCCGGCGTCGGCTCGCCGCGCACCATTGTCTTCCCCGTTTTTTCCCGGTCTGCCGTATACAGATCAAACAATTCCATACCGGATCCTCCCTGTCTTCGATTCAGATCAGCTTTCTGAGGCTGACCATATACCGCTTCTTTTTTGTTTCATAGTCGACGCCGTCATACACTGCCTTGCCGAAGCCCCGCACGGAAAAGACGTCTCCCTCTTTCAGCCTGGCGCTCCGGTCCGTAGTCATCCGCCCGTTCACAAATACCTTTTCGGAAGCGAACAGCTTGTCTGTCTGTCCGCGTGACAGGTTCACGAATGCCGAGATCACCGCGTCCAGCCGTTCCGACGCCACGTTCACCCGGAGCGGCATATAACGAAGCTGCAGTTCCGGCACGTCCGCCGTGGTCAGCTCCGCGGTCACGGCTGTACGCCGCACCTGGTTCAAAGAAGCAATCAGCATCTCCGCGGCGGAGCTCAGACAGAAGAACCAGGCCCGCTTGTCCCGCACCAGGATATCGCCGACCAGGCTGCGCTCGATTCCCAGGCCGAGAATGGCTCCGAGATAATCCCGGTGGGTCAGTTCTTCCGCGTACTTTTCGCTCTTCGGCGTCACCGCGATCACGCTGACCGGCGGTTCGGGCGGTCCCATCTCCGCCTCGTTCCCGGCGGCCAGGATCTTCCGTTCGGCGTTTTCGTATCCGCCGTCCAGCAGGAACTGAAACCCGGCCGCTTCCCTGGTGCGGAGCCAGTCGTCCTGCTCCGCCGGGGAAAGAAAACCGGAATATTGCCAGCTGCCGGTTTTTTCGCTCTTCCGGCACAGATCCAGCAGATGCCGGAGGATCACGTCATTTGTTTCCATGGTTCCGAATCCTTTTTATTCTTCTGCGCCGGCCCGGTAGCCGTTGAACCAGGCGCGCTCCGCGAACGCCTTCTTCTTCGGCGCCGCCGGCTCGGACAATGCCCTGCCCACCGGAAGGATGCAGACCAGGTCGTATTCGTCCGGCACCTTCAGGATCCGGGCGATCCGGTCACAGATCCGGTCCGTGTCGGTGATATGCCCTTCATACCAGCAGCTCTGATAGCCCAGCGCCGTAATCGCCAGCAGCATGTTTTCAATGGCCGCGGCGTAATCCTGCGTGGCAAAGCACCGGTTCCGGTACGCGTTGATCCTTTGGGACAGCACGCAGATCATCGCCGGTGCGGTCTCCGCAACAGGCGGGTCAATGGCCGCACGGATCTGCTCCAGCACCGTCGGATCATCCGCCGCAATCAGGCTGGTCGTCTGCTTGTTGCAGCCGGAAGGCGCCGCCAGCCCCGCCTCCATGATCTTCTCCAGGTCTTCCCGGGGGACCGGATCCGGGCTGAATGTCCCGCGATAACTGCGGCGGCTCAGGATCAGCTTTATCAGCTGTTCCGCGTTTTCACAGGCAAATGTGCGGTTTTTCATTCCCGTTCCTCCTGTTATTTATTCCGGATCTTCAGCGTTTTCAGGTATTCCTTCTGTTCCGGCGTGATCCGGTAGCTCTCGATCGCTTTCTGGATCGCCTTGTTATGCGTCCAGGGGTCCAGCCGCCGGTTTTCGATATAGGGAATCACCGCGTCATACTGCTTCGCCAGCGCGGTGGCGAAATACCAGGCGGTCATCATGTTGACGTAGTATTCCCCTGACCGGACGCCGGCTGCCATTTCCGGATAGGCGGGATCAAAGTCTCCGTCCAGGTAATGTTCCATCAGCATGCCGATGCCGAAACGGATTGTGTAAGCCTGATCCGACGCGATCCATTTCCGGATGCTCCCAAGCAGTTCCATCCGGTGCTTCCGGAATACCTTCGGGGACATCTGGTCGCAGGTGGCCCAGTTGTCCACATACGGCAGGAAGCGCTCCAGCGCTTCCATGCAGGCGGTATAGTCCTTCATTCCGGAGAGGATGAACGCGTGCAGCTGGTTCTCGTCAAAATACCGGTGCGGCAGGTCTTTCAGGAAAGCGCCGGTTTCTTCCCTGACGGCCAGTTCTTTCGCCATTTGCCTCAGTTCCGGCGTCCGCACACCGATGATGCTTTCCGGTTCCAGGTTCGGAAGGATCTTGATCTGCAGTTCCCGGTACTTCGCATCCTGCAGGCTGAACAGCCTGTCCCGGATTTCCCCGATGATTGGTTGATCGCCCATGTTTCCTCCGCTGTCGTTTGTTTTGTGCTGGACCAATCTTATCATGAATCCATCCGGTGTGAAAACATGTTTTTCTGTCCATCCGGTCGGATGATACAATGAAAAACGGCCGCTTACCCTGCGTGGATAAGCGGCCGTCTGCGTAATGCGGTCATTTGATCTGGCTGCAGATCGCTGCAAACGATTCTTCGGACAGGTCGTGCTCAATCTTGCACGCATCCTCTTTGGCGATTGCTTCCGGAACGCCCAGCTGCATCAGGTACTTTGTCAGCGCCTGGTGGCGGTCATAGGTTTTCCGCGCGATCGCGTAGCCCTTATCCGTCAGGGAAATCAGGTTATCCGTGCTCATTTTGATGTATCCGTTTTCCTTCAGCTTCTTCATGGCGACGCTGACGGAAGGCTTGGACACATTCAGCCCCAGGGCGATATCGATGGAGCGGGCGTGTCCTTTCTGCTCCAGCAGCATCAGGATCTGCTCCAGGTAATCTTCGCCGGATTCGTAGATGTTCATCGGAAAGCTCCTTCCCCGTTTCGGAAAAACAGGATGCCGGTATGCGGCATCCCGCCATTGATCGTTATGTGGTTAAGTTTTCCTAACCGCTTTCAATCTATCAGATTTCAGCCTGTTCGTCAAGTTCCTGTTTGGATTATTCGGCCGTCTTTAACGCCGCCACCATGTCGATATGCCGGTTCTTCCGGGCGACCATCAGGCCGACGATCAGGGATACGCCGAAGGTCAGCAAGATACTGACCAGCCAGGTGGGCAGGCCGAGCACCAGCTTCAGTTCGTATTCGGACGCCAGCGCAGTCAGCAGGTACTGCAGCACGCCGACGCCGGCCGGAACGCCGATCAGGATTCCCAGCACGGTCAGCCACAGGTTCTGGCTGATCAGCAGCCGGCCGATCTTGGAATCCTTGAAGCCTACCACCTTCAGCGTAGCCATCTCCCGGTACCGCTCGGTATAGCTCATCACGCCCAGGTTGTACAGCACCACAATGCCCAGGATCACGGCCGCGATCACCAGCAGCCAGATCATCTTGTTCATCAGGTCCATAAAGACGTCGAAGGAATCCATGATCGACTGCTTGCTCTGCTTGTTCAGGATATGCGGGTCATCCGGGATCTCCGCCGCGTCCGTAAATACGGAATCAGCCGTATAGGTGATGCCGGTCCGGTCCGCGAAAGCGTCCGTCATGAAGATGCCTTCCGTCATGGAATCCAGCACGCCGGCGACAGGCACCGTATAGTGCTCGTTGCTGTCGTACGGTGAGAAGGACAGTTCATCCCCGGCCTTCAGGCTGTACTCCCGGGCAATCCGCGAGCAGATATAGGCACCGTCGTCCGTCAGCTGGATGATATTCATGTCCGCGTCCGCGAAACGGACCTTGTCATGGGTAATGGAGTAGATTTCCAGCGAATAGCCTTTGTCGCCGATCTGGATCGCGCGGGAAGCCGCCCAGTCTCCGTCCAGGGACGCCGCCAACGTTTTGGCTTCCTCCTGCGTCATGTTGTCCGCGTCCAGGTTCACCCGGGTGGTATAGTTGATCGCCTTTTCGTAGAAGGTGTCCAGGAAGGCGTCCATGGTGTCCTTCATGCCCAGGCCGCCGACCAGCAGCACCATGCACCCGATGATGCCGAACAGCGTCATCAGGCTCCGTGCTTTATGCCGGACGCAGTCCCGCAGGTTCCACTTCGTGCCGAAGCCAAGCCGCTTGAACCGCTTCGTTTCCTCAAACCGCAGATGCTTCATCTTCTTCGGGGAATAGGGTCGCAGCGCGTCCGCCGCCGTTCCCTGCAGCATCTTTCTCACGGACAGGAAACCGATAAAGGTCAGGAATGCGTTGATCGCGATCAGCACATACCAGGTGAACCGCGGCGCGTGCAGCGTCCAGGAAGGCATGTCGATGTAGGTGGCCATGGCGCCGTCCGGATTCATGATGAACCATCCCAGCCCGTAGCCGATGGCGATGCCCAGGATCGTTCCCAGCAGGCCGATAATCAGCGCGTAGGCGGAATAATGGACCAGGATCCGCCTGTCCTTGAAGCCCAGCGCCTTGAATGTGCCGATCTGGGTTTTCTCGCTGGCGCAGATCCGGTGCATGGTGGTCACCATCGTCAGGATCGCGATCGCCAGGAACAGTACCGGCAGGATGGAGGCCATGGTCTTTCCTTCGTTGACCTCGCCCTGCGCTTCCGCCCAGGAGACCGTCTCGTCCTTGGAAAGAATCAGCCGGGTGGTGCCCAGCGCCTTGTCCGCCGCTTCCACGAAGGCCTGCTTGTCCAGGGAGGATTTCACATTGATCTGGTGATACAGGGAACCGATGAACGACTTGTACATCGCCGGAATGGCATTGTCCAGCATGGCCGGGGAAATATACACAAACCCGTAGGTGGAATAGTCCGGCATCATCTGGGTGGTATCCGGCAGGCAGATCAGGTATTCACTGGCTTTGACCAGGCCCTTCACCGTGCCTTTGATCGTAATCATCTGGTAGGTCAGCGTCAGCGGATCGCCGGTTTTGATCCCGTTGGCCGCGGCATAGGAATCGGAAAGCCAGAAGCCGTCCGTGTCTTCCGCGTTATAGGGTTCCCCTTCCATGACCAGCACGCCGGAAACGTCCATGTTTTCGCTGACCGTCAGCGCCAGCGTATTCGTATCGTCCTTCACGGAAACGTTCATCGACAGGAACCGGGTCGCGTCCTCTACCCCTTCGATGGCTTTCACCGCTTCCAGGTCCTCCGGGCTGAATCCCTTGTCGGAGTAGATCCGGAAATCGGCAAACCCGGTTGCGTCGTAGATCTCTTTCGTATTCACTTCCAGGGAATACCATTCCACATTGAATCCCAGGAACACGCCGATGCCCAGCGCCACCATGATCACCATGGAAATGAACTGGGCCTTATACTGCCACAGCGTCCTGAATAATTTCTTAATCAGCATATCTTAACCTCTTTTGCAGCCTCATCCGCTCCGCGGCGGTACTTATAATTCTGAATTATGAATTTTTTACCAGTCCACTTCCTCCACGGACAGCGGATTGCTCTGTTCCTCGCAGGATTTGATCTTTCCGTTCTTCACCCGGATAACCACGTCCGCCATCTTCGCAATGTTCTGGTTGTGGGTCACGATGATGATCGTCTTGCCCATATCCCGCGCCATGGAAAGCAGCAGTTTCAGCACCATGACGCCGGTTTCGGAATCCAGCGCGCCGGTGGGCTCGTCGCACAGCAGGATATGTGGGTTCTTCGCCAGTGCCCGGGCGATGGAAACGCGCTGCTGTTCGCCGCCGGACAGTTCGGACGGGAACTGGTGGATGTGGTCCTCCAGGCCGACCGCCTTCAGCATATTGTGGCTGGACAGCGGGTTCGGTGCGATCTCCTTCACCAGCGCCACATTTTCAATCACCGTCAGCGTCGGAATCAGGTTATAGCTCTGAAAAACAAAACCCACGGACGCGGCACGGTATTCCGCCAGTTCGTTGGGCGTCAGGGTGGAAATATCCCTTCCGTTCACGACAATCGTGCCTTCCGTGGGGCTGTCCAGTCCGCCGAGCATGTTCAGCAGGGTGCTCTTCCCGGCGCCGCTGGGTCCCAGGACCACGATGAACTTTCCTTCCTCCAGGTTCAGGTTCACATGGTCCAGCGCCCGCTGTTCATGCTCGCCGTTTTTGTAAACTCTTGAAACGTCCTTGAATTCCACAATCGCCATGTTACTGTCTCTCCTTTGTCTGAGGATTTGTTAGCTATGTCTAACCACAAGTCTGAAGAAAAATCGCGCTTATGATTCAACGGCTATCAGCTGCGCGATCTCCCCGTTAGCTAATGCTAACGTTTGCATATTAACACTCCGAAACGCACTTGTCAAGTATTTCCATTATGCTCACAGAAAAAAAGGATACCGGCTGATTCCGGTATCCTATATCGTTTGTTAGACTTAATTTACACAGTCATCGTCGCGAAACAGATTACGCTTCCCCGAAATCCGTATCCATGGCGATCTGCAGCTGATAATCCGGGAAGGCCTGCTGCACGTCGGCAATGACTTCTGAGTAGACAGCCCTGCGGTCCTTCGCGTTAAAACTGATCACCACGTCAAACCGCATGGATTTTTCTTCCTTGTCCAGGTAAAAGCCGTGTATCTGCAGGACATGCTCATGGGATAACGCGATCTCCCGCACCTTTTCCCGGATTCTGATGCTTTCCTCGTCCCTCGTGTTCACGGAATACACGCCGACCGCCGTCAGGACGACCCGGTGTTCCGTATACACCCTGTTCTGGATATTCCGGATCAGCCGGTCCAGCTGGTCCGCCGAGCAGGTATCCGGAACCTCCACATGGATGGAACCATTCCAGGCGTCCGGGCCGTAGTTGTTCAGCACCAGGTCATAGGCACCCTGCACTTCCGGGAATTCCGCGACGGTCTGCTTGATGCGCTTTGCCAGCTCCGGGTCGTTCTGTTCCCCGAGAATCTGCGAGATCGTATCCCGCAGCATCTCAATGCCGGACTTGATGATAATCAGGGAGATCACCGCGCCGAGCCAGGCCTCCAGCGACACATGGAAGATCAGGAAAATCCCCGCCGCGACAAGCGTGGCAGCCGAAATCACGGCGTCCAGCATCGCTTCCTTGCCGGAGTTGACCAGCGAATCCGAGCGGGCCTTTTCGCCGTTCCCTTTGACATAGCGGCTGAGTATGATCTTGACCACGACCGCCACCGCCACGATGATGAGGGAAACTGCGCTGTAATCCGGCGTCTCCGGATGGATGATCTGCTTCACGGATTCGATCAGGGAGGTGATGCCGGCATACAGGATAATCGCGGAGATGATCATGGCCGTCAGATACTCGATCCGCCCGTAGCCAAAAGGATGTTTCTTGTCCGGATCCTTCCCCGCCAGTTTCGTTCCGACGATCGTGATCAGCGAACTGCCCGCGTCAGAGATATTGTTGACCGCGTCAAGCACGATGGCAATGGAGTTGGCCATCAGGCCCACAACCGCCTTGAATGCGGCCAGGAGTACGTTGGTGATAATCCCAATGATGCTGGTTTTGATGATCGTCTTTTCACGGGATTGTTCGCTGCTGTTTCCCGCAATCTGTTCTGCCATCCGGTTCATAATACAGCCCTCATTCCATGAAAGATCCGGCGAATGCCGCAGCAGCCTTCAGGTCCTCTGCATCGGGTTTTCCTTTATGAACGCCCTTGAATTCGCCTTTGCAGTGAAATTCCCTTTTGTCCATCTGGATGCCCGCCTTATCAGCTTCCGCCTTCACCTTTTTCCAGGTGGAGTTCATCATGGCAGCGGAGCCGAAATTGACGATCCGTCCTACCCGTTTGGGATCCAGGGACCGGATGAAGCTCCGGACCTCCGGATCGATCGTAAAGGCATAGTAGGAGTTCCCCAGGAACAGGATATCCACCGGCTCGTCTATGGGCGTGCTGATTGGAAGCGCCTCGGCGCCTACCGCTTTCGCAACCGCCTCCGCAAGCTTTTTCGTGTTCCCTGTCTTGGTATAGTATCTGACCGCAACCTTCATTCCAGCCGTTCTCCCTTCTTTATTTCCAGCCGTTTTGCCGACCTTACAGCGCCGCCGCGACCGCGTTCCGGACTTCCTTCATATCCACCGTGGGCTCAAACCGGGCAATGACCTTTCCCTCACGGTCAACCAGGAACTTGGTGAAGTTCCACTTGATATAGGCCTTCTCCCCGAACTTTTTGTTGTTCATATCCGCGAACTTGCTCAGCGCGGCCATCTTCAGTCCCTTGCCGAACCCGGTGAAAGGTTTCTCCGTTGCCATGAAAGCGAACAGCGGATCGGCGGTTTCCCCGTTCACATCGATCTTGGCGAACTGCGGGAACTCTGTGCCGAACTTCAGCGTGCAGAACTCATGGATTTCGTCGTCGCTGCCCGGCGCCTGGCCCGCGAACTGGTTGCAGGGGAAATCCAGGATCTCCAGGCCCTGATCCTTCATTTCCTTATACATCGCTTCCAGCGGCTCGTAGTGGGGCGTGAACCCGCAGCCCGTGGCTGTGTTGACGATCAGCAGCACCTTTCCCTGATACTTCGACAGGCTGACCTCGTTCCCCTGTCTGTCCTTCACTGTGAAATCATAAACCGTTTTCATTGTCGGCTTCTCCTTTCTGTTTGATGCTATTATATTTTATCAAATATTTATATGTTGTCAACCCTTTTTTCAAAAAACGGGATGGCGGTATCATCCGGCATCCCGATCATCAGATGACCGTATTACGCTTTCTTCATCATCACAGCCACGGCGCAGGAAATCCGGCCCTCCGCCAGCGTAATCTGAACGTCCCCGTACCCCGCTTCAAGGAAGAACTGCCTGTAGCTTTCAACGGTAAACTGCCGTTTGAAATCAGCGCCTGCCTTTCCCACAGCCGAGGCAAACCCGCTGGTTTTGCCCTTCCGGTCCTTGTTCATATAGGTCGGAATGATCAGTTTCCCTCCGGGTCTGCATACACGGTCCAGTTCATTCAGCGCCTTCAGCGGCTCATCCAGCAGGTGGATCACGTTTCCGGCGACTACCTTGTCAAAGTTCCCGTCCGGAAAATCCAGTGACAGGATATTCGCCTGCCCGAACACCACATTTCTATAAGTTTCGCAGTTCTTCTCCGCCCGCTTCAGCATCTTCGGCGCGAAATCCGTCGCAATAAGCTGTTTGCATTTCCCGGCGATCACCTTGCTCAGCAGTCCTGTCCCGCAGGCACATTCAAGTACAATGTCATCCGGTTCAATCAGATCAGCCACGATCCTGCGCAGTGCTTTGTGGGTCTTCCCGTTGATGACATTCACAAACAGATCGTATACGCCGGCAACTCTGTCCCAGAACATGATTCTCCTCCGGTACTCCATCCTGTTTTACTGAATCATTTTACACTTGCTTTCATCCCAGCGCTACGTCCAGGATCATCATCAGTACAAAACCGAGTGAGAAAGCGATGGTTCCGGTATTGGAATGCTTGCCTTCCGACATTTCCGGAATCAGTTCCTCCACAACTACATACATCATGGCACCGGCCGCGAAAGCCAGGAAGTAGGGCATCACCGGCGTAACCAGCCCGGCCGCGAGCATCGTCACGACCGCGGCGATCGGTTCCACCGCGCCGGACAGTACGCCCATCCGGAAGGTCTTTCGTTTCGGCATACCCTCCGCCAGCAGCGGCATGGAAACGATCGCTCCTTCCGGAAAATTCTGGATTGCGATTCCCAGCGCCAGCGTCAGCGCTCCCCCGGCCGTGATCCCGACGGAGCCGGCCAGCAAGCCGGCGTATACCACGCCGACAGCCATCCCTTCCGGAATGTTGTGCAGTGTCACGGCCAGAATCAGCTTCGTCGTCCTTTTGTATCCCTTCTGCGGACCCTCGTACTGTTTATCCATATGCATATGGGGTGTCAGCACGTCCAGGCCCAGCAGGAAACCGACGCCGACCAGGAAGCCGATTGCCGCCGGCAGGAAAGCAAGCTTCCCCATGCCGGCGCTTTCATCCAGTGCGGGCTGCAGCAGGCTCCAGAAGGACGCCGCGACCATCACCCCGGCCGCGAAGCCGGTCAGGGCCTTCCGTATGCCATCGGAAATCTGTTTTTTCAGAAAGAAAACCGTTGCCGCTCCCAGGCTGGTGCCAAGGAAAGGAATCAGGATTCCCTCAACAATTCGTAAATTCATAACAATCTCGATACTGCTCGCTTGATTCCAACTGTTCTATGGTTCAGTTTATTTTTTCGCGAGCACCGCAATCCACGGTTTAGGCGGATAATGATCCGTTTTGATTTCAGAGAAACCCGCCGCCTTCAAAGCAACTTCGATCTGTTCTTCCGTATAGACTTTCATTCCGTCAATCATCTTCTCGTATTTCCGGCCGGCCGCGTCTGTTCCGTCCGACTCGTTGCAGATCAGGAACAGGCCGCCCGGTTTCAGTACCCTGTACACCTGGGCAAAGCACTTCTCCAGTCCCGGCCAGAAATAAACCGTTTCAAACGCGGTCGCCAGATTGTATTTCCCCGAAGGAAGATCAAGGGCCGAAACGTCGCCCCGGCAAACTGTGCACCGCCCGGCGGCAACGGCTTCCTGGTTGTATTCCCTGGCCTTCTGCACGGAAAGTTCAGAATAGTCCACGGCGGTCACATGCGCCTTCGGATACTTCCCGAGCAGTGCGCCGGCATTCCGGCCGCCGCCGCAGCCCAGGTCCGTGATCTCCTCCGGGTGAATCACCGGCAGATGGGACAGACCCCAGTCCGCCATTCTGGCATGGCCGGAGTTCATCCCTTTCAGCATCATCTTTCCCAGAGTGCCTTCCGGTTTCCGCGTCTGGCTGATAAAGTTCTTGAACAGTCCCATTTCACGTCTCTCCTTATTTATTTGATCTGCCCGCATATGGCCGCGTAGGATTCCTCTGAAAGATCATGTTCGATCTTGCAGGCGTCTTCCCCGGCGGTCTTCTCCGGAACACCGAGCTGCATCAAGTATTTCTTCAGCATCCGGTAACGGTCGTAAATTCTCCTGGCGATCGTATACCCTTTGTCCGTCAGAAAGATCAGGCTGTCCGCGCCCATGCTGATATACCCGTTTTCCCTGAGTTTCCGCATCGCTTTGCTGACAGAACCTTTGGTCACATCAAGTTTTTCGGCAATATCAACCGACCGGACGCGTCCCTTCTCGCCCAGAATGATCAGGATCTGTTTCAGATAATCTTCAGATGATTCATGAATCGTCATCGCTGGTTCCTCCACCGGCAGATAATGCTTCCTGACAAAAGCGGGATGCCGGTACGCTTCGGCATCCCGCTCCTTTGGAGGTAAGTCCATAGGAGGTCTGGTATATCATCCGGGCTGCCCGACCCGGTTGATATCTTTTTTAAGCGGCGTCTTCCGCCTGGGCTTCGGCCAGGTTCTCCTCACAGAAGAGGGTGATCACGTTTTTGATCATCTCTTCGTCGGCGTCCACCGGGAAAGCGGCCGCCAGCCAGTAAGCATAGGGTCCTTCGTTATACTTGGCCAGGTCGTCCACGTTGGCGCCGTAGCGGAACTCCAGGTGATAGGTGGTGGCGGGGGTGTCGGGCATCATATAGAAATACTTGAACTCGCCCGCGTCCTCATCCGCTGTTTCATACAGATAGCCTTCCATCATGCCGGCCAGCAGCAGCTTGCTGACGTAGGTATATTCATGGCTGAACACCTGGTTTCCGTTCTCATCCGCGCCGCTGATTTTGTTTCCGTCAAAGGTGATCGTGGATACGCCGTTGATAAATACGCAGTCAAACTGGGCTCCGTTGGATCCGTCGCCGTAAGCATCGATCGCTTCCTGTCCGTAGATCGTGCCGTTGCAGGCCGCCTTCAGCATTTCGGCCATCGCGGGGCCGGCTTCTTCTCCCATCGCGGCAACACAGGGATCCAGCCAGATCTGATCGTATTCCGGCTTGGTGATCACCGGGAACAGGGGTTCATAGGTGCCTTTGATATTCTCCAGCAGCGCGGCGGCTTCTTCAGCGCCGTCTGCGCTCTCGGCCATTCCAAAGGCGCTGCAGGAAAGCAGCAGGGCCAGTACCAGCATCAGGGGAACCAGTTTGTTTGTGATGTGTTTCATAGGGTAAACCTTCCTTTCGTTATTGGTCTGATCAATTTCCTTACGGAAACATGAACAGCAGATCATTGGGCAACCGCCAGCTTTTCAATCGGGAACCCCTCGGAGAGCCGGCGGAGATACACCTCCGTGCAGTGCCTGCAGCGGGCGAACTTTTTCTCCGCGCCTTCCACGTCGTCATAGACCTTCCAGATCCCGGAAAGCTTGCATGCCTGTTTCCGATGCATGAACCCATCCACATCCGCCGGAGGATATCCAAGGAACAGGCCGACTTCATGCGGAAAATCCCGGCTGGCCCGAAGGCGTGAAATTAACTGCGCAACACAGCTGTTCGGCTTGGCGCTGGTATATCCGCATTCCGCCAGAAGCCGAGCAGCCAGATCGTCCCGCAGATCCTTCTCCAGCATGCCGGGCCTGTACAGGTAAAGCAGCGCCCGTCCCTCGCCCCACCTTAACGGGATGATGCGGAGTCCCTTCCTACACAGCGTCTGATTCAGCTTCCTCAGATCGGCCGTCATCTCTTCCCTGCTGGAAAACGGACAGTTGAACATATTGCCGGTTTTCAGGCTGGCCATCGTTGGCGCGCAGCAGCGGATCAGCATTTCGTTCGACACGTCATCCTCCATCGTTATTAGTGTCAACTAACCATATGACAAAAATCAAATCCGCACATTCTGCAGATCCATTGAATTCGGTGCGGATCTCTGTTAGCTTTAACTAACCTTATGTAGGATAACATGAAACCGATTTTCCTGTCAATTCATTTTTTAAACAGGCCAATATCAGACAAGTGCCGGCTGCTGCGTTGACAAAAGCGCCGGTTCAGAGCTGAACCGGCGCTTTGCCGTTAATGATGATGCAGTCCGCATCCGGGAGACCGTATGCCGCAAAATATGCTTCCTCCAGGGGGATCCACCTGTCATAAAACCGTTTCAGGCTTTCCGGATTTTCCCTCGCCTGAAGGCGTGCTTTCTGTTCTTCGCGGGAGATGTTCACGAATATACGCACGTCCGCCTGTTCCCGAATCGGCGGCAGGTTGCAGTAGCTGCCCTCCAGGATCAGGACGTCGCTTTCGGGAAGCGTCTCTTCCGGAAGAAAGCAGTCCGCCTTGCAGTCATACCGGCGCGTGCGGACGGGCAGGCCGCTTTTCCAGGGCTCAACAATTTCCCTGAAAAGGCGGTCCGAGTCGCAGTTGCCGCCGGGAACCGCCAGCCGCTCCGTGGTCTTCTGCGCATGCGGAATCACATAATCGTCCGTATGCACGACCGAGGCGGACAATTCTCCGGCCAGCTGTGCGGCCAGCGTCGTTTTGCCGGAGGCGCATGGACCGTCGATGGTGACGAGGGGATGCTTGTGCATCCGGATCCGCTGCAGGACCGCCCCGATGGATTCCTGGTCAAAAGGCATCTGTTTCTCCGTTCAGGCTTTGTTCAGATTCAGTCCGCCTTCTTCCAGCGCGTTAACAATCACCGGAATCAGGATCAGCTGGACAATAATCCCGGGGATCGCCGTGGTGATCGCTCCGGAAATAAACATGGCAAAGGTAAATCCGTTCCCCTGTATGCCGGCCAGGATCAGCCGGGCAACGCCCCATACCACGCGGCCCGCGATCATGGCAATCAGCAGGGATACGTAGATCCAGGGAAGCTGCTTTGGGAACTTCCGGTAGAGAAACCCGGCCACTGCGCCGTATGTCGCCAGCTCAAAGGCCATCGCGAGAGCGGTGGGAATCATGGGCGGCATACCGAAGACCACGGAACGGAGCAGCGGCGCGATAAAGCCGACTGCCAGGCCCCAGGGCCAGCCGCACAGGAATCCGCACAGCAGCACCGGGATGTGCATCGGGCACAGCGCGGATCCGACCTGCGGGATCTGCCCGGTCAGAAAAGGCAGAACCAGCGCGAGGGCAAGGCAAAGTGCGGCGAAAACCATCCTGCGGATCTGCAGGGAATTGGAAGTAGCGTTACTCATTTGTGTTCCTTTCCGTCAGTTGGCGGATGTGGTCCATCGCGTCAGCCAGAATGGCAGCGGAACCCCTGGCCGTTCCGGCCACATACGTATCGCACAGGTTCATGGGGATCAGCACCCGGTACGCGCTGCTGGAAGCTACGGCGTTTGCCATGGCCGGTGAAATCTCACCCATCATGGCGTCCGCCATCGCGATGCCGATCGGTCCCACAATGATCTGCGCTTTCCGGCAGGCTGTGATGACCGCGTTTTCCCCGGTGGCAAGATGATCGGCCGCGTTGGCCTTTATCATGTTGCCTGTTGCGATACTGTTTGTTCCAACCGCTGTAATGACCGCTTCAGGGCAGATCTTCCGGATCTCCTCCGCAAGCGACCGTCCCATCCGTCCTCCCTGACCATCAATAATCAGTATATTCACGTTCATTCCTCCTGCCGTTTTTTGTTCTTTCTGCACAGGCGGAAAACGTGATCCGGGATGCTTTCATAAACAAAAACGACTCCGGAAGCTGCCGTCAGACAGCTATCGGCACCTTCTGATGCCGGGTTTTCTGGAGTCGATCTTCTTTATGAAAGCGGGCCGCTTGTGCAGACCATCGACAGCTTATGCTGACGCAGGTATCATAACGGAATCGGAAAGGAATGTCAACGACTATCCGGTTTATACCGGAAGCGGTATATCACTTGTCTCTGCCGGGCAATCTTCCGTTTGTTCCCGCCAGGAGCTGGGCGCGGTTCCCGTCATTTTCCTGAAAATATGGGAAAAGTGCGCCGGGGAGACAAAGCCCACCGCTTCGCTGACCTCAGAAACGGACAGGTCGGTATCGGACAGCAGCCGCTTTGCTTTTTCGCAGCGTACCGCGTTGTGATAATGCAGCAGCGTCTGCCCCGTCTCCCGCTTGAATACCCGGGAGAGGTAGTTGCCGTTCACATAGAGCGCGCCGGCAATCTCATCCAATGAAAATTTCTGTTCGCTGTGCTCCCGGATAAAATACTCTGCCTGCCGCGCAAGGCGTTTTCCGGCAGTGACTCTCGGCACGTCTGTCATGGATGCCGCTTCCTTTCTCTGGTCTGTCAGCTTCTGAACAGATTATCCCCTGTGAAGGATGCTGCTCAGAATTCCTTTGCGCAACGGTCTTTGGGGGATTTCCTCCTCGCTCACGGATAGTGCAATATAACCGGTCGCGTTTACAACCTGTTTCAGTCTCTCCGTGTCAATCCGGTGTTCCGATTCGATCACGGTTTCCCCTTTGCTCCGGGATGAGCTCACTTTTTTGACGGCAAACGCGGCTCTGACCGCATCATTCACATGCGCTTCGCACATGCCGCAGATCATGCCGGATACTTTGACGGTCGTTCTGATCATCAGGTATATCCTCCCGAAACAGGAGGCACGGAACCTTCGCCGTGCCTCCCGCCGATCACACTTGTTTATGACAGGAACCCGACATCGGACAGCTGCCGCAGTTGCAGCCGCAGGATGATTTCCCCTGCTTTTTATTCTTCCTGAGGCCGGCGACAATCCAGGCTACCAACCCGATCAGCGCCAGGCTGACAAGGATCGTCCCCGCGTTATCGATGATTCCCTGAAACATATGCTCACACTTTCTGCGTCAGTCTGGTGGCCTCCTGATACTTCTTGAAGAACAGCATGTAAACCATCACCGCGAGCACTGCGATTGCGGCAATCAGGCCAATGACGTTCACACCGCCGGTGAAGATCCGGCCAAACTGATAAATCATCAGGGCCACCGCATAGGCAAATCCGCACTGCCAGGCGATGGCGAACCAGGTCCAGCGCGCGTTGTTCATTTCCCGTTTGATTGCACCGATTGCGGCAAAGCAGGGCGCGCACAGCAGGTTAAACACAAGGAACGCATAGGCGGCGATGCCGGTGAAGGACGCAGCCAGGTTGGCATAGGTTTCTGTTCCGCCGTACAGGATGCCCATGGTGCCGACGATGTTCTCTTTGGCAATCAGTCCGGTAAAGGACGCGACCGTCGCCTGCCAGGTTCCGAACCCCAGGGGTTTGAAGATCCAGGCAATCGCGTTGCCGATCACAGCCAGGATGGACAGCTCCAGTTCTTCCTCTTCCAGCATCCGGAACGTTCCGTCGGCCACACCGAAGCGGCTCAGGAACCAGACCAGGATCGTGGACAGCAGAATGATGGTTCCTGCTTTTTTGATGAAGCTCCAGCCGCGCTCCCACATGGACCGAAGCACATTGCCCACAGTCGGCCAGTGATAGGCAGGCAGTTCCATAACGAAGGGAGCAGGTTCCCCGGCGAACCGCTTCGTCTTTTTCAGGATGATACCGCTGATGATGATCGCCGCCATCCCGATAAAGTAGGCGCTGGTTGCCACCCAGGCGGACTTGTGAAAGATTGCGCCTGCGATCATGGCAATAAACGGGACCTTCGCACTGCATGGAATGAATGTCGTCGTCATGATCGTCATCCTGCGGTCACGCTCATTTTCAATCGTACGGGACGCCATGATACCAGGCACGCCGCAGCCCACGCCGATCAGCATCGGGATAAAGGACTTGCCGGACAAGCCGAATTTGCGGAAGATCCGGTCCAGCACAAAAGCAATCCGGGCCATGTAGCCGCAAGCTTCCAGGAAGGCCAGCAGCAGGAACAGCACCAGCATCTGGGGCACAAATCCAAGCACCGCGCCGACGCCAGCAATGATGCCGTCCAGGATCAGGCCCTTGAGCCACTCAGCTGTATTGATGGAATCAAGCCAGCCTTCCACGATGGTAGGAATGCCGGGCACCCAGGTTCCGTAATTTGCCGGATCCGGTGCGCCGATATCCGGCTTGTACCCTTCCTCGGTACTCAGGAATTCCGCCACCGCGGCTTCCAGATCCGCTTTCGTCGTATTGGGATGCTCCTCCGTCTCCAGGGTTTCCTCATCCTGGGTAATATAGGTTACGTTTGCGTCATCAGGCGTGGCAGCGATCAAAGCCTTCAGGGATTCCTCCGGATTCTCCACATCCATTTCCACTTCATACTTTTCAACAAAAGTGTCTATGATCTGGTCCGTGTCTCCGTAGCGCTCCACGGCTTCTTCATACTGAGCCGCACCGTTGCCGAAGAGATGATAACCGTCACCGAACAGGCCGTCGTTCGCCCAGTCTGTAGCCGGTGCGCCGACCGCCACCATGGCAATCCAGTAGACCGCGAACATAATGACGGCAAAGATCGGAAGGCCCAGCCACCGGTTGGTAACGACCTTGTCAATTTTATCGGAAGTACTCAGGCTGCCGGCGTTATGCTTTTTGTAGCAGGACTTGATCACCTCAGCAATATACACATATCGTTCGTTAGTGATAATGCTTTCCGCGTCATCGTCCAGTTCTTTCTCAGCAGCGCTGATATCCGATTCAATATGCTTCATGGTCTCCGGTGCGATCTTCAGCTGCTCCAGCACCTTGTCGTCCCGTTCGAATACTTTGATGGCGTACCAGCGCTGCTGCTCCTCGGGCATATCATGAACAACCGCTTCCTCGATATGGGCAAGGGCATGCTCCACCGGCCCGGAGAAAGTGTGCTGCGGAACGGTTTTTCCGCTCTGCGCCGCCTGGATTGCCGCGTCCGCCGCTTCCATGACCCCGGTTCCCTTCAGGGCGGAAATCTCTACGACTTTGCATCCCAGCCGCAGAGAAAGATCCGATGTGTTCAGCTTATCCCCGTTCTTTTTCACCACGTCCATCATATTGATGGCAACCACCACCGGGATGCCCAGTTCCACCAGCTGGGTGGTCAGATACAGGTTGCGTTCCAGGTTTGTTCCGTCAATGATGTTCAGGATCGCGTCCGGCCGTTCATTGATCAGGTAGTTTCGTGCAACCACTTCTTCAAGCGTATAGGGAGACAGACTGTAAATGCCGGGCAGGTCTGTAATGGTGACGCCGTCATGCTTTTTCAGTTTGCCTTCTTTCTTCTCCACCGTGACGCCCGGCCAGTTGCCGACAAACTGGTTGGATCCGGTCAGAGAATTGAACAGTGTTGTTTTTCCGCTGTTCGGGTTGCCCGCAAGCGCAATACGAATATCCATTGGTCAAGTACCTCCGTCAGTCCTTCTTACTTAGTTATATCTAACCCTATGGTAAATCAAAATTTCATTCGACCTCGATGTCTTCCGCGTCCGCCTTGCGCAGCGAAAGCTCGTACCCGCGCACCGTCACCTCGATCGGATCCCCCAGCGGCGCCACCTTCCGCACATAGATCTCGATGCCCTTTGTGATCCCCATGTCCATGATCCTGCGCTTCACCGCGCCTTCACCGTGGATCTTAACCACCTTTGCCGTTCCGCCGACCGGCACATCCCTGAGATTGTTCATTCCCGTTCCTCCTTCTTCCTTACACCATAATCTTACGGGCCATCTCGTCATTGATGGCCACGCGGGCCTCCTTCACTTTGACAATCACATTGCCGTTCAGCGCAGTGATCACCGTCACGCATCCGCCGACCACAAACCCGAGGTTTTCCAGGTGCTTCTTCACTTCCGGGCTTCCTCCGATCTTACGGATCACGGATTCTTCCCCCGGGTTTGCGTAGTTTAATGGCATCATCCTCCCGCCTCCCTGGTTGTCGCCATTTTTGTTAGCTTTGGCTAACCGCTGACAGTATAGTTATACACGCCTAACTTGTCAAGTGGGTCCCTTGTCTGTTTTTCACTTTTTGGTCGGGAATTTTGATCAAAAAAACCGGAACCGGCGGTTTCTGTCCGGTCCCGTTCTGACTTTACAAAGAATTATTGAAGCGGCATCTCCATGTATTTCCGGTAAGTGGTAAACCCGACGGCCTCGTAGAAGGCCAGGGCGCCCCGGTTGAAGGTCCACATGTTCAGCTCCAGCCGGTTAAACCCCTGTTCCTTCGCCCAGTCCCGGATGAACGCGATCATCGTGCTGGCGGCGCCCTGCCGCCGGCTGTTTTCATCCACGCCGAATTCGTCGATGTCCAGGTAATCCCGGACATACATAAAAGGATTCTCCGGCCGGACAATATGGTTCAGCACCGCAAAACCGCAGACCTTTCCTTCCTGCTCCGCGACGACGATCCGCTGGTTCGGGTCTTTCCAGATCGTGAACAGATGATCCCGCAGCTCGTCGCAGAAGCCGGGCTTGAAAGTCTCGGGCCGTCCGGCGACGTGCACGTCATTCACCTGCCGGCGAAGCTCGTTCACCCGTTCCAGGTCCTCCTCCCGGGCAAAGCGCGCCGTAACGGGAACCTTTTCCCGGGCCGGCTTCGACGTCCGGTCGCTCCTGAGCGCAGCGTGCCAGACCTCGTCGCAGATCCCGATGTTATTCTTTCCGGCGCCGCGGAGGATTCCCTCCATCTTCATGCCGGCCTTTTCCATGACCCTGCCGGATTTAGGGTTGTTCACATCGTGGCAGGCAGCGATCCGGCTCATGCCCACGGTGTCAAACAGGTAATCCATCACGGCCCGCAGGGCTTCCGGCATAATGCCCCGGCCCCAGAACGCACGGCTCATGCAGTAACCCATATCTGCGGCCTCCGTCTGTTCGTTCAGCTTAACGACCGCGATGTTTCCGATCACGCTGCCCGTCTCTTTCCATTCGATGGCCCAGTTGAAATAGCCGCCGTCATCGTACCGGGAAATCCAGTTGTTCAGAAGCATACGGGTCACTTCAACATTCGAATGGGTCGGCCAGGTCAGAAACTTCGTCACTTCCGGGTCCGACGCCCAGTTGTTGAACATATCCTCCGCGTCTTCGATCCGGTATCGCCTCAGGATCAGCCTGTGGGTCTCGAGACGCTGCGTTCCGGTCTTGTTCATGGGGTGTCACCGTCCTTTGCTGATAAAATAAAACGATCACCGGTCCGTCGAGCGGCCGGTGATCGTCTGATATCCTGGTTTGTCCGGACGTCCTTCAGCTCTTCGGATGGTTGTACGTGAAACGATAACCGTAAGCATAACCGGCTTCGGTCATCATGTTCATGGAATACATCATGTACAGCGCCATGGGAAAAGCTCCTTTCCGGAAAGATTGGTGTGAGTATACTCCGGAAAGGCAGCCCCGTCAAGCGGTTCTTACGCTTTCTTCAGCGGCACCCAGATATACACCCTGCTGTCAGATGCGCCTTCTTCCGGAGGCAGATAAACCTCAATATCATACTCTCCCGCCAAAGCATAACCCTGCAGCGCCGGCAGCCATTCCGTCCAGATCTTCGTGTTGGTGTCCTGCAGCGTTTTGAGCGTGCAGGGGAACTGTGCCCACAGGCTTCCGGGAATCACGCGGGTTTCGCAGCCTTCCGGAATTTCCTCCCAGGGAAAGTAGAGATCCGCGATCCAGTAGTCAAATTCTTTTCCTTCCATGCCGATACAGACGCCGAAGGTGCCCATGATCGGGCGTTTCTCACCCTGCGCCAGCCATTCGTCCCAGAACTTCGGAACCTCCTGGTAGCTGGTGTCGGAATTGAACGGCCTCTTCACGCCGACAATCGTAAACGGCGCTTTCTCCACAATACGGTAATCCATTATGCTTCCACCCTCCAGTGATATTCTGATATGCAGCGGTGCGAGCGACTTCAGCAGGGCGCCCGGTTCCCGGGCCCTGGACGGCGAAACGCCGTGGAACCGCAGGAAGGCCTTCGTGAAACTGTCCGGCGAGTCGTAGCCGTATTTGACGGCCGCGTCGATTACTCTTGCTTCCGTCCTGACCAGTTCCTGGGCCGCCAGCGTCATCCTGCGCGCACGGATGTAATCGCCGACGGTCATCCCGCACAGAGCCCCGAAGATGCGCTGGTAGTAGAAGGGCGACAGTGCAGCCTCCGCCGCGATCTCTTCGATGTCCAACTCATCCGCCAGATGCTGTTCGATATAGTCGATCGAACGCTGAATCCCTTCAACCCAGCCCTGCATTCCGTTCACTCCTTTCCGTTGCAGCATCAGTATATCAGCACCGGAAGAAAAACATCCGACATTCTGTGCTCACAGAAGACGGATGTCCTTTTATGCTCATTTCTTTTCAGTTTTGCTTTCCTCATAGGCCCGGAGTTTTTCGGAAAAGAAGTTCAGTTTCCAGGTCACCTTATCCAGGTGTTTCTGCATCTCTTCCATCCTTTCAAGCACCCGTTCCCGGTGCGCCCGCAGCAGTTCCACCCGCTCCTCCAGCGTGTGGTCGCCCTCGTGGGTCAGCTGGACAAACCGGGCAATCTCCTGGATGGACATGCCGGTATTCTTCAGGCAGCAGATCAGACCCAGCCGTTCCAGGTCCTCGTCCGTATACTGGCGGAAGCCGCCCTGGGTGCGCTCCACGCCGGAGAGCAGGCCCTCCTTTTCATAGTAGCGGAGCGTATGGGCGGTCAGCCCGGTTTTCTGGCTTACTTCCTGGATCGAATACATTTTTGTACCTCCGTCCATTAACTTGGATTGAACTTTAAGGATCAGGGAAATATTACCGGAAAACGAACCCCCTGTCAATCTCGCCCGGTTTCCTGTATAATGCTGACCGGAGGCGATTGAACATGATCCAGTTTGGCATGCCGACGCTGATCGAGAACCGCACGCTGCAGGAAAACATTGACCTATGCAGCCGCCTGGGCCTGCGTTTCATTGAGCTCAACATGAACTTTCCCGAATACCAGGTGGACTGTCTGGAGCAGACCGGGAAACTGATTGACGCGGCCGACAAAGCCGGGATCTACTACACCATCCATCTGGATGAGAACCTGAATATCGCGGACTTCAACCGGCTTGTCACGGACGCCTGTCTGGAGACCGTCCGGCGGACCGTGGAGGTCGCCAAAGCGCTGCTCCCCCTCCGGGACAAGTACGGCGATCCGTCGCAGCCCCTGACTGTCAACATGCATATGCATCACGGCATCTTCATCACCCTGCCGGACCGGAAGGTGCAGATGTACGAGCGGAACAGGGACCGGTATCTGGAGGACTGCCGCCGTTTCCGCGATCTGTGCGGAACCTGGATCGGCAGCGCGCCGATCCTCATCGCCGTGGAAAACACGGACGGCTTCCGCTCCTATGAGCAGGAGGCGATCGATCTTTTCCTGGAAAGCCCCTGTTTCGGTCTCACCTGGGATATCGGCCATTCCAAAGCTGTGGGCGAGAAGGATGTGCCCTTCATTCTTTCACGCCGGGACCGCCTGGTCCATTTCCACATTCACGACGGATCGGAACAGCCGCCCCGCAACCACCTGGCGCTGGGCGACGGGGAGATCAACCTGGCCGAAAGGCTGGACCTGGCCGAAAGCCGCGGCTGCCGCTGCGTGCTGGAAACCAAGACCATTGACGCGCTGACCCGCTCCGTCGGGTGGCTGGCGGAAAACAGATAACAGACAGAATGCAAACGGGCGCCTGCCGGCGCCCGTTTTGCTGTGCCCGGGAATCAGTATCCGATTGCGTTCAGGATCCGGTCTGTGGTCCGGGCGGCCATCAGGCTGAATGCTTTGCTTACATGCGGTTTTTCCCCGTAGAGGATGCAGCGGCTCAGCTGTTCCGTCTCCAGGGCATAGTTGTTCGGCGCCGTTACGGTCTTCGTTTCCTGCACGCCGTCCCGCTCGATGGTATACGGGATCTCGCCGCACTGGTTGAACTCCACGGGCGAAATGATCTTCCCCTTCGTCCCGAACACGCAGAACCGGTCCTGGCGCCCGGGAATCGGCAGCATGCCGCAGTCAATCTTCGCCACCGGCCCGTTCCCGTAAAGCAGGACGGCGGAAGTGAACAGGTCGATCTCTTTCTCCGAGAACTGGGCCGTCGCCTTCACCTCGTCCGGCTCCTTCCCGATCATCCACAAGGCCATGCTCAGGGGATAGCAGCCCAGGTCATAGAAAGCGCCGCCGCCAGTTTCCTTCTTCAGGCGGATATCCGTATCCGGCCTTCGCCCGGCGATGAACTCCGATTCGAAATACAGGATCTCCCCGATGGTCCCGGCGTCCAGTTCCGCCTTGACCGCCTTCACAAAGGGGCTGTGGAGATAGGCGAAGGCCTCCATCAGCAGCACGCCGTTCTCCTCCGCGGCCGCAAACATTTCCTTCACCTGCGCTTCGCACAGTGCCAGCGGCTTTTCGCACAGGACGTGTTTTTTCGCCTTCAGGGCTTTAACCGTCCACTCGCAGTGGATATCGTTGGGCAGGGGGATATAGACCGCCTGCACCTCCGGGTCGGCCAGCAGTTCGTCGTAGCTGCCGTAGGCCCTCTGAAAGCCGAATTCAGCCCGGTAGCTCTCCGCCTTTTCAAGTCTGCGCCCGGCCACCGCGTACCGTTCGCAGTGCTCCGCCAGCGTCATGCCGGGGATTGTCTGCCCCCGGGCGATATCCGCCGTTCCCAGCACGCCCCATTTCACTTTTTCCATCATGTTTCTCCTTCCTGATCGGAACGTCTTTTTGTCCTCTTCATAAATTGCGAATTATGTACGGACTTTTTTGTTTTTTTACTATTGACTTAGAGTTAACTTTAAGGATTATGATGCATTATACACGAGAAACACAGAACCTGTCAATTGCCTTTACAGGCCTCAGGAAAGGATGGACGCTCATGAATAACTTTATGTTTTATTCTCCCACCTGCTTCGTCTTCGGAAAGGACGCGGAAAGCCAGGCCGGCGCGCTGGTAAAGCGTTTCGGCGGCACCCGGGTGCTGATTCATTACGGCGGCGGCAGCGCGGTGCGTTCCGGGCTGATTGATCGGGTCGAAGCCTCCCTGAAAGCAGAAGGTATTCCCTGCTTCCTGCTGGGCGGCGTCAAGCCCAATCCCCGCAGCGGCCTGGTCTATGAGGGCATCCGCCTGTGCCGGGAAAAGAAAATTGACTTTATCCTGGCCGTGGGCGGCGGAAGCTCCATTGACTCTGCCAAAGCCATCGCGGCCGGCACCGTCTATGACGGCGATTTCTGGGATTTCTACAGCGGCAAGCGCATTGAGGAAGCGCTCCCGGTCGGCACGGTGCTGACCATCTCCGCCGCGGGCAGCGAGGGCAGCCCGGACAGCGTAATCACCAAAGAGGAAGGCATGTTCAAGCGCGGCGCCAGCGGCGACGCGATCCGGCCGAAGTTCTCCATCCTGAACCCGGCCCTGACCCAGACGCTGCCGGCCTTCCAGACGGCCGCCGGCATCACGGATATCATGGCTCACCTGTACGAACGGTACCTGACCAACACGCCGGAGGTGGAAGTCACCGACCGGCTGATTGAGGCCCTGCTGCTGACCATGATCCACGAAGGCCCCCGCGTCATCGCGGATCCCGACAACTATGAGGCGCGGGCCAATATCATGTGGGCCGGCATGATGGCCCACAACAATTCCTGCGGCGTCGGCCGGAGCCAGGACTGGAACAGCCACAACATTGAGCATGAGCTTTCCGCCCTGTACGACTGCGCCCACGGCGCCGGCCTGGCGGTCACGATGCCCGCGGTCTTCGCCTATGTCATGAAACATGACGTGATGCGCTTCGCCCAGGTGGCCGTCCGGGTGTGGGGCTGCCAGATGGATTTTGCCCATCCGGAAGTAACCGCCCGGGAAGGCATCCGGAAGCTGCAGCAGTTCCTCATCTCCATCGGCATGCCCCGGAACTTCGCTGAACTGGGCGCCAAAGAAAAGGATATCCCCGCGCTGGTGAAAGCCCTCTGCTGGGGCGACGGGCGTCAGGGCAGCATCTCCGGTTTTGTCACCCTGAGCGAGGAAGACTGCACGAAGATTTATCAGCTGATGGTCTGATGGTTCCCTTCTCTCCACGAACGCTGCTGAAAAGGATGTAAGTGCTGTTATGCGCACACAGTTCAAATGGCTTTGGGAAAACATGGACGCGCCTTTCCGGCGCCGCCATGTGATCGCCCTGTGCGTCTGCGCGTTTACCTGCCTGCTCCTGCTGGTGAACCCCGCCCTGTCCCGCCGCCTGATTGACGACGTGATCATGGCGGGCAACCCCGATCCGCTCCTGTCCATCCTGGCGGTCATGCTGGCTGTCAAGCTGGGACGCGAGGGACTCCGCTACATGATGGTGATCTTCCTGGAGAAGGATTCGCAGAACGTCGTGTTCAACCTGCGCCGGCGCCTCTTCACCAAAATGCAGTACAGCGACATGCCTTTTTTCGACGCGCACCGCACCGGCGACCTGATGACCCGTATGAGCGCGGACCTGGACTGGTGCCGCCATTTCCTGGCCTATATCGATTACCGCATCATCGACGCGGTCTGCACCTTCGCTTTCGCCACCGTCTACCTGGTCACGGTCAACTGGAAGCTGACGCTGCTGCTGATTGTCATCACGCCCGTCCTGCTGGTCATTTCCCGTTTCCTGTCCAGGCACATCCGGCCCCGGTTCATGTTCATGCGCGAACGGCTGGCCGATATGAACACGGCCGCCCAGGAGAACATCGCCGGCAACCGGGTTGTCAAGGCCTTCGCCCGGGAAGAATATGAAAAAGAGCGTTTTGAAAAAAAGAACAAGGCATTCATGGACAGCCACCTGCGCATCAATAAACTGTGGCTCTCCTTCTTCCCCGTCATCGAACTGCTGGTGAACGCCATTCAGCTGGTCACGGTTTTCGTGGGCGGCCTGTTCATCATTCAGGGAGAACTGACCCCCGGCGAACTGGCGATTTTCACCGGCCTGAGCTGGGCTGTTTCCAACCCGATGCGGGAGCTGGGCAACCTGATCAACGACCTGCAGCGTTTTTCCACCTCCGCGGCGAAAGTCATGGAACTCTATTACTCAACCTCTTCCGTTCAGGACACGCCGGACGCCGTCCCGCATGAAAAAGTACTCGGCGGGATCGAGTTTGATCACGTGTCTTTCTCCTATGATTCCAAACCGGTCCTGACCGACGTCACCTTCTCCGTGGAACCCGGACAGACCGTCGCCGTCATGGGCCCCACCGGCAGCGGCAAAACCACCCTGATCAGCCTGCTTGCCCGCTTTTACGATGTAACAGAAGGCATGGTCCGGGTGGACGGCTGCGATGTAAAACAGTGGAAGCTGGATGAGCTCCGGGGCGGCATCGGGACCGCCACACAGGACGTGTTCCTGTTCTCGGACACCGTGGAAGGCAACATCGCCTTCGGCGACCAGGACCTGACCCTGGACGAGGTGAAGGACTTTGCCCGCCGGGCGGACGCCGCGGAATTTGCGGAAAAGCTGCCCGAAGGATATGACACGATTATCGGCGAGCGCGGCGTCGGGCTGTCCGGCGGCCAGCGCCAGCGGATCGCGCTGGCCCGCGCCCTGGCCGTGCGCCCCGGCATCCTGATTATGGACGACACCACCTCCGCCGTGGATAGCGAAACGGAGCAGTATATCCAGGATCAGCTGCGCCATCTTCCCTTCGAATGCACCAAGTTCATCATCGCCCAGCGGATCTCTTCCATGCGGGACGCGGACCTGATCCTGGTCCTGCAGAACGGCCGCGTCACCGAGCAGGGAACACATTGGGAACTGCTGGAAAAGCGCGGTTATTACTGGCAGACCTACTGCCTGCAGTACGGGCTTGATATGAAGGAGGCGGGATAATTGGCGCGGAACAAATTTGACGTCGACGAGCGCCTGGAGTCCCCCTTCCGGTGGAAGCACCTGAAACGGGCCGGCAGGTATATCGCCCGGCATAAATACAAGATGCTCGCCGCGCTGCTCATGAGCGCGCTGGCCAGCGTCGCGTCCCTGTTCATCCCCAAGATCACCCAGTGGGTGCTGGACGAGGCGGTGCCGAACAAGGACACGGCCATGATCGGCCGGATGGCCCTGATGTTTGTCGGGATCATCGCCCTGAGCATCGTGTTCACCACCATCCGTTCCCGCATGATGGCCCACGTCAGCCAGCGGATCATCTACGATATCCGCAGCGACCTATTCGCGCATCTGCAGAAACTGCCTTTCAGCTATTACGACAGCCGTCCCGCCGGCAAGATCCTGGTGCGGGTCATCAACTACGTCAATTCCGTTTCAGATATTCTTTCCAACGGCATCATCAACATGATCCTGGAGATCATCAACCTGGTCTTTATCGTGGTCTTCATGTTCTCCACCGACGCCACCCTGGCCACGGTGATCATCGCGGGCCTGCCGTTCTTCATCGGCATCATCATCCTGATCAAGCCGCGGCAGCGCCGCGCCTGGCAGAACCAGAGCAACAAAAACAGCAATTACAACGCCTATCTGGCCGAGTCCATCGACGGTGTCCGGGTCAGCCAGCTTTTCGACCGGCAGGAAGTGAACATCTCCATCATGGAACGTCTGGCCACCGCCTGCCGCCAGGCCTGGCTGCGGGCCATCAGGATCAGCAACTGCGTCTGGCTTTCCAGTGAAACCATGACCCAGCTGGTGCTGACCTTCCTCTATATCGCCGGCGTTTACTGGATGGGCGGCGGAAAGATGGTTTCCTTCGGCGTGATCCTGGCCATGGGCCAGTATGTCAGCCGCTTCTGGCAGCCCATCACCAACCTGGCGAATATCTACAACTCCTTTGTCAACAACATCGCCTATCTGGAGCGGATCTTCGAGACCATGGACGAGCCGGTGGTCGTGGACGACGCCCCGGACGCGGAAACCCTTCCGCCCATCACCGGCGAGGTTGATTTTGAGGACGTAACCTTCGCCTATGAGGAAGACCTGAACGTGCTGGAGCATATGGACCTGCACGTCCGCGCCGGGGAAAGCATCGCCCTGGTCGGCCCCACCGGTGCGGGGAAGAGCACTGTCATCAACCTGCTGTGCCGTTTCTATAACCTGAACGGCGGCCGCATCCTGCTGCACGACGAAAACGGGGAAGCGCACGATATCAGCCGGGTCACGCTGCATTCCCTGCGCAGCCAGCTGGGCATCATGCTGCAGGACAGCTTTATTTTCTCCGGCACACTGATGGATAACATCCGCTACGGCCAGCTGGACGCCACCGACGCGGAAGTGATCGAAGCGGCCCGCCGGGTCCGCGCCGACGAACTGATCCGGAAAATGCCCAAGGGCTACCAGACAGAGATCCGGGAACGGGGCGGCAACCTGAGCCAGGGCGAAAAACAGCTGGTGGCTTTCGCGCGTACCCTGCTGTCCGATCCTGCGATCCTGATCCTGGATGAGGCCACCTCCTCCATCGACACCCAGACGGAGAAACTCCTACAGGAAGGCATCCAGGAGATGCTGAAGGGCCGGACCAGCATCATCGTCGCCCACCGCCTGAGCACCATCAAAAACTGCGACCGGATCCTTTACATCAGCAACAAGGGCATCGCCGAAATGGGCAGCCATGAGGAACTGATGGCAAAGAAAGGCCTGTATTACCAGCTGTACACCGCCCAGGTGCGGGACGACGCAGCATAAACATAATCATCTGAAGGAGGCAATCACATGGACCAGCTGAAACACCGTAAAGCAGAGGCAAAACTGCGGATTCTGAACCCCGACGGTTCACCGGCCGCCGGACGTTCCGTCCACGTGGACCAGGTCTCCCATCAGTTCCTTTTCGGCTGCGGCGCCTTTGACGCCGTGGAGATCATGAAAACGGACGATGAAAAGAAGCGTACGTTCCTGCAGGAACGTATGGTAAAATGGTTCGGGCTGTTCAATTACGGAACCCTCCCCTTCTATTGGGGCCGGTATGAGCCTGTGGAAGGGCAGACCGCCTATACCGAGACCATGGCCGCCGCCCGCTGGCTGCGTGAAAAGGGCGTCACGGTCAAGGGGCATCCGCTCTGCTGGCATACCGCCTGCGCGCCCTGGCTCATGCAGTATTCCAACGAGGAGATTCTCCGCCGCCAGATTGAGCGGATCCATCGGGACATGTCCGCCTTCAAAGGCGTGATCGGCCTGTGGGACGTCATCAACGAGGTCGTGATCATGCCGGTCTTTGACAAGTACGACAACGCGATCACCCGGATCTGCAAGGACCTGGGCCGCGTCGGCATCGTGAAGGAAGTGTTCGCGGCCGCGAAGGAAACCGATCCGGACGCGGTGCTGCTCATCAACGATTTCAACACCAGCAAACATTATGAACGGTTGATTGAAGACCTGCTGGAAGCGGGCGTGCCCATCGGCACCATCGGCATCCAGAGCCACCAGCACCAGGGATACTGGGGACTGGAGAAGCTGAACGACGTGCTGGAACGGTTCTCCCGTTTCGGCCTGCCGATCCACTTCACCGAGAATACGCTGATCTCCGGCGACATCATGCCCGCCCACATTGTCGACCTGAACGACTGGCAGGTGGATGAATGGCCCAGCACCCCCGCCGGCGAGGAACGCCAGGCCCGGGAGATCTCGGAAATGTATTCCGTGCTGTTCAGCCATCCGTTGGTGGAAGCCATCACCACCTGGGATTTCAATGACGGCTGCTGGCTGAAAGCGCCTTCCGGCTTCGTGCATGAGGACAACAGCCTGAAGCCGTCCTACGAGGCGCTGAAGCAGCTGATCCACGGCGACTGGGAAACCCACGAAACGCTGGTCACGGACGCGGAAGGCTGCCTGTTCTTCACCGGCTTCAAAGGCGGATATACGGTGCGGACCGACGCCGGAAGCGCCGGTTTCACCCTGGACAAAGACCTGCAGAAAGAACTGATCCTGAATCTGTAAAGAGGTTTTGCGCTGATGAATACCGAACCGTCCGTTTTTCGGATCAACCAGGAAGGCTATGCCGCCGGCCTGCCGGCGGTAATCGCCGTGCTAGGAAACGGACCTGTCACATTGAAAAATGCCGCCGGGGAGATTGTCCGCAGCGCCGCTTTTGACGCGCCGCCAACGGACGCCGCCTCCGGAGACACGGTTACGCTGGTGGATCTGGGCGTTCTGCCGGAAGGAACCTACGTGCTGGAATGCGGAAACGCAACCCGCCGCCTGACCGTATCCGCCTCTCCCTGGAACCCGGTGACCCACGCGCTGATCAAAGGACTGTACTACCAGCGGTGCGGCTGCGGCCTATTGCCGGAGCACGCGGGCGTATATGCCCATCCGCCCTGCCACACGGCTCCCGCGGCGGAGTGGGAAAACCGCGCCGTTCTCCGCCGGATCACCGGCGGCTGGCACGACGCGGGAGATTACGGCAAATATGTCGCGCCCGGTGCGGTCACGGTCGCCCACCTGCTGTATGCCTGGAAGCTGTTCCCGCAGGGATGCGGCGGCGACCTGAATATCCCGGAAACCGGAAACGGTATGCCGGATATCCTCAATGAAGCCCGGTTCGAACTGGAATGGCTCCTGCAGATGCAGCGTTCCGACGGATCCTTTCACCACAAGCTGACCAAGTCTCACTTCGCGGCGTTCATTATGCCCCAGGACGACCTGGAGCCGGAGTACCTGATGCCGGTTTGCTTCTGCGCCACCGCGGACGCCGCCGCCTGCCTGGCATTGGCTTCCCGGATTTATCGCGCCTTTGACGAGCCCTTCGCGAACCGGATGCTGCTGTCCGCGCAGCGAGCCTGGGATTGGCTGCAGGCTCATCCGGATTTTACGCCGTACATGAATCCGGAAGGCGTCCGGACGGGCTGGTACGGCGGGCGCCGGGATACAAGCAACCGTTTCTGGGCTGCCTGCGAACTGTTCGCCGCTACCGGCGAAACGCCTTTCCGCCTGGCGGCGGAAGAACTGTACGCGCAGAACGTTCCGCTGACGGAATTCGGCTGGATGGAGGTCGGCGGCCTCGGTGCCCTGTGCTGCCTGTTCGACCTGAAGGAAAAAGCGGGGGAAATCCTGTATGGAAAGCTGAAAGAAGATTTCCTCCGCGGGAGTGAAAAAGTGTTCTCCCTGTCCCGGGCCTCCGGTTACGGAACGGCCCTCTCGCCGGACCGCTATGTCTGGGGCAGCATCCTGCCGGTCATGGCCGGCGCCATGGCGATGATCATGAACACCCTGCTGACCGGCCGGAAGGATATGCGGGACGCGGCCCTGCTGCAGTGGCATTACGCCCTGGGTCTGAACGCCCTGGATCTCTGTTTCGTCACCGGTTTTGGAAAACATACCGTCCTGCATCCCCATCACCGGCCTTCCGGTGCGGACGGAATCGATGCGCCGGTCCCCGGCCTGATCTCCGGCGGTCCCAACAAGACCTTTCCTTATCCGCAGACAAAGGAAAGGCTGGGAGCGGACACGCCCCCGGCCCGATACTTCCTGGATGAAACGCCCTCCGCCGACACCAACGAGATCGCAATCTACTGGAATTCCCCGGCAGTCTTTACCGGCGCGTATTTTAATCTGCCTGCCCGTTCCTGAAAAAACGGAATACAATAGGCAAGCCCTTGCTTGGCGCAAGGGCTTTATGGTTAATTATTTTTATGTCAATCGTTTCCTTCCGTCCTCCGGAAGAATCGCTGAGCCGGTTCATCCTTTGCCGCTCAGGATCGTCCCGCTTGCCATGAGCGCCTCCGGCTGCCACCGTACAGCTTCCGACAGTCTCCTGATACCTTTATAGGATCTCTCCTCTGCTTTTCACCTCCCGTTTTGTTTGGTTCTATTCAACGTTTCTTTCTTTTGTGGCTACATTATTACACATTTATTTTCATTTGTCAACACTTTTTTAACAATTTTGTAAAAAATTTTTTTATTTCTTAAAAATTCATCCGGTCAGCTGCCTGTATGCACCGCGATTGCTTCAAAATCCACCTTCAGTTCCACTGTCAGCACGCCGTTTTCCAGCGTGATCCGGTTGTTTTCGCTGCTCATCGTGCGGAGAATCCGGCGGCCCGTAACCGGCAGGCTGATCGTTTCCGGATAGTTCCCGGCGAAAGTGTGAATTACGGCCAGGGTCTCATCCCCCGCCGTGCGGCAGATTGCCTGCCAGCCTTCCGGATGGCGCCAGCTTTCTGAGATCTCCCCGTGGAAGGCGGATACGCCGTCCCGGATAATCCGCCGGACCGCTTTGAAGAAGGAAATCCCTTCGTCCACCCTGGCCCACTGTTCCGCAGAAAGCTCATGGATGTCGCCGGACAGGCACATGACGCCCAGGAAGGTATTGACCAGGGAATAATTGATCCTGCGCAGGCTGTCCTTCGCCCGCAGCGCCGCCCAGATCTGGCTCTGGCCCGGCAGGATCAGCCGGTGCAGCTGAGCAGCAATGATCGGGATCTCCGCGCACTCATGCGCGTCGGAGAAGGAAGCCATGTCTGTCACGCCCATCAGGGACGGCTCCAGACGGTGTCCGCCGGAGGAACAGTTCTCGATCCAGATCTCCGGGATTTCCTCCCGCAGGCGGCGGAAGAAGCCCAGGGTCTCCTGCATGTTCTGCCGCAGGCCTTCGCCCAGGCTGTCCGGGTCGTCGCACCCGGTGCCAATGCAATCGTTGTAATCAATCTTGGTATAGCCGAAGCCGCAGCGCTTCAGCAGACCCGTCACCCGCTCGTCCAGCCAGGCCCGGACCTCCGGTTTGCGCAGATCCAGGAAGCGGCGGTTGTCCGTATCGATCACCGTGCCGTGCCGCGTCAGCAGCATCTCTTCCTTCCGGAAGATCTCCGCGCCCCGGGCGCAGGTTTCCGGCTCAAACCACAGGCCTGGAATCATGCCGTGGGCGCGGATCATGTCCGCCGTAGCCTTCAGGCCATCCGGGAACATCTCCGTCTCCTCCGGGATCCAGTCGCCGCCGCAGTCCGCCCAGCCGGCGCCTTTCCGGCGGTACCAGCCGGCGTCGATCACCAGGAAATCGATCCCTCGGCCCTCCAGGCAGTCCGCGATCTTCCGGAGATTTGCGTCGGAGGGGTCGCCCCAGGTTGTGCAGTATTCGTTGAAGAGCACCGGCAGCTCCGCGTCCGGCCGGGGCATGTTCACCCGGTGAACCGTCAGCAGCCGCTGGCTGACCCGGTCCACGCCGCCGTGTCCCGCGGTCACATAAGCCTCCGGCGTCTCAAAGCTTTCTCCCGGCGCGACGGTCTTCGCCCAGTGGCCGAAATCCTCGTCCGGCAGGGATGCCATCATGTTCAGCCGGTCGTCCTTCCGGCGGATTTCCATCTGCCAGGAAGAGGGGCACGCCAGCTGCATCGCCCAGGTTACGCCGCTTTCCGTATCCTCAATCGCGGCGAAGGGGAACCAGCCGCGCACGGGCATGGATCCAACCTGGCCGAATTTCACAACGCGCAGGGCATGCCCGGTCCAGGACCGTTCCAGCATCGCTTCCTCGATCGTCTGGGTAATCAGCCGTCCCTCCGCACTCCAGGCGCTCCCGGCCCGGTGGAGCAGCAGCTGTCCGTGGGCGTCCCCGTCCGAAAAGGGCGTGATTCCGCCGATATTCAGGCTGGACAGCAGATCCAGCGTCACCGGCTTCCCGGTCCGGTTCTCAAAGCGGACGGATACCCGCGCCGCCTCCAGGCCTTCCTCCCACCGGAAGGTGTGGAAAACCGTGCGGCCTGTTTCGTCCGCCAGCTCGGTCACAACCGCGTCCCCTTCTTTCCGCTGGTTCACGAAGCGGAGCGCGTCCGTGGCCGTGGTCACGGCCAGCGTGTGGCCGTTGCCATAGCCGTTTGGCAGCTGATCGCCCCTGGCATGGAGCTGCACCAGGGGCTCCAGTGTGTGCCGGTGCTCCTTCACCCGGTTCTTCATGTCCGCCGGGATCAGCGTCATGCCCATATGGTTTTCCCTGTCCAGCCACCAGGTCGCCAGCATATCCCCGAAACGGTGTTCGCTGTATCGTTTCATTCCGGTTTCACCCATATCGTTCTGAAATAACGCGTTATTCGTTTGCGATCAGGTCCTTCACGACCTCACCTGCGATAATCAGCCCGGCCGCCGCAGGCACGAACGCCGTGGAGCCGGGAATGTCCCGGCGCACGGTGCATTTCCGCGTGTCCGGGGGACAGATGCAGTGTTTCCGGCAGCTGATGGAGGGATCCTCCAGCGGCCTGACCGGCGTTTCCCTTGAGTAGACCACCTTCAGCTTTTTAATGCCCCGCTTTCGGCATTCCGTCCGCATCACCCGGGCCAGCGGGCATACGGACGTCTGGTAGATATCCGCCACGCGGAAGGCCGTCGGATCCAGCTTGTTGCCGGCGCCCATGGCGCAGATGATGGGCGTGCCGGCGGCGTTTGCCTTCTCCGCCAGAGCCAGTTTCCCCTTCACCGTGTCGATGGCGTCCACCACATAGTCGTACTGGGTGAAGTCAAACTGTTCCTCCGTCTCCGGCAGGAAAAAGGTTTTGTATGTCGTCACCCGGCAGTCCGGGTTGATGTCCCGGATCCGCTGCTCCGCCGCGTCCACCTTGTACTGCCCGACGGTGCTGCGGGTCGCGTGCAGCTGGCGGTTCAGATTGGTCAGGCAGACCTTGTCGTCGTCGATCAGGTCCAGCGCGCCGATCCCGGAGCGGGCCAGCGCCTCCACCGTGTATCCGCCAACGCCGCCGATCCCGAAAACCGCGACGCGGCTGGCGGCCAGGCGTTCCATCGCCTCCGGCCCCAGCAGCAGCTCCGTCCTGGAAAACTGGTTCAGCATATATCTGTCTCCGTTCTGTCCGAAATCGGTTTCATTATCTCATCTTCGCTTCTCATTTTCAAGAAAAAACCTGTCCGTACTGCTTTACCTTTTACTTATATTCATATATAATAAATTGGTTATGTAATGATGTGATTCTGAAAGGATGCATTCACATGAGCGAACAGCGCAAACCCCTGGTTTCCCACATTTTTACCGCGGATCCCTCCGCCCATGTGTTCAACGGTAAACTGTATATCTATCCCTCCCACGATATTCCCCACGACGGTGAGGATAACGACGACGGCGACGAATACCGCATGGAGGATTACCACATCCTGTCCATGGATAACCCGGACGCGCCCTGCGTGGACCATGGCTGTGCCCTTCACATGAAGGACGTGCCCTGGGTCAGCAAGCAGATGTGGGCACCGGACGCCGCCGAGAAGGACGGAAAGTATTACCTGTATTTCCCTGCCCGGGACAAGGACGGCATCTTCCGCCTCGGCGTAGCCGTGTCCGACGATCCCGCCGGCCCCTTCACCCCGGAAAAGGATTACATCCCCGGCAGCTACAGTATCGACCCCGCCGTGCTCGTGGATGACGACGGCCGCGTCTATATGTACAACGGAGGCCTTTGGGGCGGCCAGCTGGAGATGTGGCAGGGCGGTTCCTTCAACCCGGACGCTCACCGGCCCGAAGGCGATGAGCCGGCTCTCGGCCCGATCTTCGCCGAGATGGACGCGGATATGAAGCATTACAAGACCGCACCAAAGCAGCTGCAGATCCTGGATGAAAACGGAAAGCCCCTCACCGCCGGCGACGAGGACCGCCGCTATTTCGAAGGGCCCTGGATGCACAAGTTCAACGGCAAGTATTACCTTTCCTACTCCACCGGCACCACCCATTACCTGGTCTACGCCGAAGGCGACAGGCCGGACGGCCCCTTCACCTACAAAGGCCGGATCATGGAGCCCGTGATCGGCTGGACCACGCATCATTCCATCGTGGAATACCAGGGAAAATGGTACCTGTTCTATCACGACTGCGAACTGTCCAACGGCATCAACCACCGCCGCTGCGTCAAGTTCACCGAGCTGACCATTCATGAGGACGGCACCATCGAAACCATCCGTCCTTATGAAAACGCATGACCGCCTTTTCTGGCGCCGTCCGACGGGCGGCGCTGTTTCTGTTTACGCTGATCCTGTTATCCGGATGCGCGAAAGGAGAAGATGTCTCCATGAGTACCGTCCCCGTAACCCTGCAGAAGTCATATAAAAAAGCCGGGGAGAACAACCCGCTCTACACCCAGCGTTTCGGCGCCGATCCGGGCGTCATGGAGTACAACGGCCGGCTTTACGTCTATATGACCGACGATCTCCTGGAATACGACGCTGCCGGTAAAGTGAAGGAAAACTCCTACAGCCAGATCCGGACGATCAACTGCATCTCCTCCGATGACCTGGTCAACTGGACGGACCACGGAAAGATCCGCGTCGCCGGTGCCTACGGCGCCGCGAAATGGGCCGTTAACTCCTGGGCCCCCTGCGCGGCCCATAAAGCAATCAACGGGCAGGAAAAGTTCTTCCTGTATTTCTGCAACGGCGGAAACGGCATCGGCGTCCTGACCGCGGACAGCCCCACCGGCCCCTGGCGGGACGAGCGCGGCAGCCTGCTGGTCACCCGCTCCGTGCCAAACTGCGCCGACGTCACCTGGCTGTTCGACCCCGCCGTCATGGTGGATGAGGACGGCACCGGCTACCTCGCTTTCGGCGGCGGTATCCCGGACGGCATGCAGGCGGCCCCGGGCACCGCGCGGATCGTCCGCCTGGCGGACGACATGATCCACCTGGACGGGGATCCGATCCAGCTGGACGTACCGTGGCTCTTTGAGGATTCCGGCATCAACCGGATCGGAAACAGGTATTACTATACCTACTGTTCCAACTTCATGACCAGGGGAAACGACATGAAGATCACGGACGGCGCCATCCAGTACATGGTCGCGGACGACCCGATGGGTCCTTACACCTATATGGGCGAACTCTTCCCCAACGAGGGCCATTTCTTCGGAATATATGGCAATAATCACCACTCAATCGCCTCTTTGAACGGCGAATGGTACCTTTTCTACCACAACCGCCCTGTTGAGAAGGCCATGGGTATCACCGGCAACTACCGCAGCCCGCAGGCGGACCGGATCATTTTCGGTGAAGACGGCCTGCCGCAGCAGGTCAGGGGCACCATGAAGGGACTCAGCCAGCTGAAGCCTTTCGATCCCTTCCGGACGGTTCCCGCCGCCACCATGTCCCATGAAGCGGGCATCACCGTGGACGGTGCGGACGGCAAATCCTGGATCATCGGGGAGGCCGGCAGCTGGGTCCGGATCTCCGGCGTGGATTTCGGAACAGGCGCCTCTGCCCTGAAGGTGCTGGCCATGCCGCCGACGGACTGTACCCTTTACGCCGTCCTGGACGATCCGGAAGGTCCCGCCGTTTCGCAGCTGCGGATCACCATCCCGGATGACGGAGAGCCGGCGTCCTTCAGCACACCGTTCAGCGCGGAAGGCGTCCACGACCTGTACCTGATTTCGGACGGCACCGTAAAACTGTATTCCTGGAGCGTAAAGAAATAATCCTGCAATTGAAAACTCCGCGGCAGTCATGCCGCGGAGTTTTTGCATTCAGGTCACAGATACTTGATCAGTTCGTCCCGGACGCCGTCCAGCCGGGCATCGCTCAGGCCGAAATTCATTTCCCTGTAGGACCAGGCGCTGCGGGCGATCTGGTGCTTCTCGAACACCTCGTTGATCGTCCGGAACCACTTGACCGTGTCTTCCGGCGTCGCCTCCTCAATGACGCCATATTCGCCGCAGTACAGGGTCGTTCCCCGCTCCGCGGCCGTGCTGATTGCGGAAGCGAACTGCTGCTCAAAATATTCGGGCGTGATATCCATCTGCTCGAAAGCAACCCGCCGGTTGATGTCAAACGCGGGATCCGGGATCCAGGTCGCACCCTGGTGGGTGAAGTCCAGCGGATCGTAGCAGTGGAAGTTGTAAATCACCCGGTCGTCCGCCGGCGCGTCCAGATCCTTTACGGCATCCGGGCTGTTGTTCCAGTAGCTGCCCACCAGGATCAGGCTGTCCGGGGCAACCTTCCGGATCCGGCGGATGCACTCCGCGGCGATCCGGTTCCATTCCCCGATTACGGACTGATCCGTCACTTCGTTCAGCAGTTCAAACGCGATCCGGTCCGGCTTGTTAAAGCGTTCCGCCAGGCCTTCCCACAGCCGGTAGAACCGGTCCTGGTACGCCTCGCTGTAAAAGAAACCGCCTTCGTTTTCGTCTGCGTCAAAGGAGTAGCCGGCCGTCTTGTGCAGATCCAGCACCACTTTCAGCCCGCGCTGCTCACACCAGCCCACCGCCCGGGCAATCCGGTCAAAGCCTTCCGGATTCAGGGAGCCGTCTTCCTTTTCCAGCACGTTGTAGTCCATCGGGATCCGGACATGGTCCAGACCCCAGCCGGCGATCACGTCAATATCCTTTTCCTCAATAAAATGGTCCAGCCGTTCCCGGGAGTAATCGCACTGGGAAAACCAGCCGCCCAGGTTGACTCCCCGATAAAAACCGAAATCTTTCATTTTCATCGCGATACGCTCCTGTTCATTTTTCTCTTGTTGTTATCAGTATACACGAACAGGCTCTTCAGGAAAAGAGCCTGTTCAATATTTCCTTCTTCCGTCCGGGTTACGGCAGTTCCGAATAGCTGCCCAGATATGCGCACGCGTCCAGCGTCACGTCCAGCTCCTCGATCAGCCGGGCAAAGGACGGGGAATACACGGACGCGTCGATATCAAAGCAGAACATGAACTCGAAGTCTTTTCCGGGTACAGGACGGCTTTCCAGTTTGGTCAGGTTGATCCCCTGCGCGTAAAACCGGCCGAGCAGCTGGTACAGTGAACCGGGCTGGTTGGGGAGCGACAGCATCAGGCTGGTATGGTCCGCGCCCGGATAGATTTCAGGCTGCCGGGAAATACAGATGAACCGGGTATGATTGTTGCTGTTGTTCTGGATATCGCTTCTCAGGATTTCCAGGCCGTACAATGCCGCGCAGTTCCCGGATGAAATCGCCGCCACGTCCGTCCGTCCGCTCTCCGCGACCATCTGTGCGGCGGCTGCAGTGTTTGTGCAGATATTGACCCGCCACTGCTTATTCTCCGCAAGGAATCCGGAGCACTGCTGGATTGCCTGTTCATGGGACCAGATTTCCCGGATATCCTCAAGCCTGGTTCCCGCCGGCGCCAGCAGCGTATGATCGATCTTCACCCGGGTGGACCGGACGATATAGCACTTCCGGCTGATCAGCTGATCGTACACGCTGTTGACAGATCCCGCCAGGCTGTTTTCTATCGGCAGGATCCCGTAACGGCACAGTCCGCTCTCAATGGCGGAAAACACATTGTCAAAGGTCCGGCAGTACATGATGGATGGGGCGCGGAATATCTTTTCACAGGCCAGCTGCGAATAAGCTCCTTCCACACCCTGGCAGGCAACCGTCGCCTTTTCGGGGAAAAGCTGAGGGGTTTCATCCAGGCTTTTCCGGATGAGCCGGCCCAGTTCACTTTTTTCTTTTCCGTCCAGCATCTGGCGGACGCGGCTCTGGGCCATCAGGAAACCGAACAGCGCCCGCACGCCGTTCTCATTCTCTTCCCCGGCTTTCTCCCCGGCACGGTTCAGTACTTCCCGCTCCCGTCCGGGATCCGTTACCGGCAGATGGTGTTCCTGTTTATACTGTCCGATCAGGCGCGCCGTTTCCAGCCGTTCTCCGTACAGCCGGATCATTTCACTGTCGATCCGGTCAATCTGCGACCTCAGTTCCTCAATCGTCATCGTCTTCTTCCTTTCCGGAAGGAGCTCATTCCTTCCACTCCGTGTCGATCGCTTCCTTGCGTTCCCGGCCTTCCCGCAGCAGACGGCACAGTGTCTGCGCGTCTCCCGCCGCAATGGCGTCCCGGTATTCCTGCAGTGAACGGATCAGGCAGTCCAGTTCAAAGCCCAGGTGCTCTGCGTTGTCCAGGAACAGTTCCGTCCACATGGTTTCGTTCAGCTTTGCCACCCGGGTCAGATCCCGGTAGCTGCCTGCGGAGAAGGACAGGTGCTCCGCGGCCGTGGGAGATTTGATATAGGCGTTGGATACCACATGGGCCAGCTGGGAGGTGAAGGCAATCATTTCGTCATGCTTGTCCGCCGTCGTGATGGTCACGGAGCGGAAGCCCGTCTCCCGCAGCAGTTCGCTGAGCTTGCCAACCCGGAACAGATCCTCCTGCTCCCGGGGAACCAGGATCATCGTCGCGTTTTGGAACAGGTTCCCGTCTGCGTATTTGATGCCGGAAAACTGTTTTCCCGCCATCGGGTGGCCGCCGATAAAGGTGAAGTCGTGCTCCTTTGCGATCTCAAAGCATGGTTCGCAGACTGCGCGTTTCACGCCGCACAGATCGCACACGACCGTTTCCGGCCGGATCAGCGGCGCCAGCCGCCTGAGTGTTTCCACTGCCGCACCGGGGTACACCGCCAGGAACAGGTAATCACATTCCGCCACCTTTTCGTCCGTCAGTTCTTCCCCGACCGTTCCCGTCAGCAGGGCGTATTTCTGTACATGCTCGTCCGTGTCTTTTCCCAGAATCCTGTGGCCGCATTCCCCCAGCGCCTTGCACAGGGAAGCGCCCATCAGCCCCAGGCCGATCACGCCGACCGTCTTGTTCTCCATGTCTTTCCTCTTTCTCCGCCGCTCTGTCACGCCAGGGCTCCGCGGATCTTCCGGACCGCTTTCGCCACGTCGTCAAACTGTTCCGGCGTCAGGCTCTGGGGCCCGTCGCACAGGGCGTGCGCCGGGTCGTTGTGCACTTCAATCATCAGGCCGTCCGCCCCACAGGCCGCGGCCGCCATCGCCATGGGTTTCACATAGCGGGCCGCGCCGGTCGCGTGGCTGGGATCCACCACCACCGGCAGATGACTGAGCTCGTGCAGCACCGCCACAGCGGACAGGTCCAGCGTGTTCCGGGTATAGGTCTCAAAGGTGCGCACGCCGCGCTCGCACAGGATGATCTGCTCATTGCCGCCGGCCATGATATACTCGGCGCTCATCAGCAATTCCTTGATATTGTTGGCCAGGCCCCGCTTGAGCAGCACCGGCTTGTTGATTCTTCCCAGCTCCTTGAGCAGTTCAAAGTTCTGCATGTTGCGGGCGCCGACCTGGATTACGTCCACCTGTTCAAACAGCGGCAGATGGCCGATATCCATGATCTCGGTAATAATCGGCATTCCGGTGCGCTTTTTCACTTCCAGCAGAATCCGGATGCCCTCTCCGTGAAGCCCCTGAAAATCATACGGGGACGTCCTCGGCTTGAACGCGCCGCCCCGGAGCATGCCTGCTCCGCTTTCCTTCACCGCCCGGGCAATCGTCTCCACCTGGTCTTCCGTTTCCACGGAGCAGGGACCGGCAATCAACTGGAAATGCCCGCCGCCGAAAGCCACCTGGTCTGTGACCTGGACGACAGTATCATCCGGATGGAATTTCCGGTTTGCTTTCTTGAAGGGTTCGGAAATCCGGGTCACGCTCTGGACGATGTCCAGGCCGCTGATCAGGTCGGTGTCAATCCGGGTCGTGTCGCCCACCAGGCCGATGACCGTCTGGAATTCACCTTCAGAGATATGCGTCCTTACCCCGTAGCTTTCCAGCCAGGCAATCAGCCGTTCCTGCTCCTCTTTCCGGATGTCTTTTCTCAATGCGATAATCATTCTGAACTGCTCCTCTCTGTTTGAAAGAACAGGGCCCGCAGTAATTCTGCGGGCCCTGATGTTCACCCTTGTCGGGGAAACCTGCGCGGCAAAATTACCTTACCTCAAACGGTTCGGGGAAAGGTAAAATAAAAGTATCCGTAAAACAGCCGCATGGTCTTCCCTTTCCGCGCCGGCGGCGCGATGCTGAATTCACGGGTATTCTATCACCTGTCTTCCGGTCTGGCAAGAAATCCTTTGTCATATGCAGAAGAAAAACAATCCGGCTGTTCTGTCAGAAAAAGCACAGGGAGGAATACCCCCTGTGCTTTTTCTTTCCATGAATCTGCCGTTTATTCGGCCACGGCTTCCGTCTGGGCCGCCGTGGTTACAACCACCGCCATCCCGAAGAACACCGCGTCGTCCGGTGTGAAGTCAATCACGGCCTTATAGGTTATTTCTTCTTCGTTCTCGTCCGGCATTTCGGCAATGTACCTGACCGTGCCTTCATAGGACTTGCTCTCGTCCGATTCCAGCTCAATCGTCACCTTGTCGCCGGCTTTCAGCGCTTTCCGGTCATCCGCGCTGATCGTCGCTTCCACCCGCATGCCGCTGATCGGAGCGATCTTGGCCACGACGTCGCCCTTGGTCACCGCCGCGCCGGCTTCCGCGGACACGGATTCAATGACGCCTTCCTCCACGGCGGTCACCGCCGTGCCAGTCATCTCATATCCTTCAAAGGTACCGCTGAGCGTCTCCATCAGCAGATCCCCGCGCTTTACCTGGTCGCCATCCTTCACCGCCACATTGACGATGGCACCGGTTCCGTTCACGGCCGTGGGATTAACCCGGGAAATGGAGCCGCGTCCGACCCGCTGCTTATCGGTAAACGCTTCGTCCCGGTACACGGTAACAGAATCACCGGGAATGAAGCTGCCTTCCGTCACCATCACCGTATAGCTGGTGCCGTCGATGGCCGTAATGATGCCGCTGCCCTTCCGGGTCGCGTCTGTCCGGCAGAGGATGTAAACCTTCTCACCCGTATGCACCAGCGTGGTTTCCACCGAGCTGTACGCCTTGGAAGAGTTGGCGCTGACGGTATACAGCGCGGCGCCTTCAATGTACAGGTCCGCTCCGTATTTTTCCGTGATCGTCTCCGCGTCGTCCCCGGCTTTCACAAACACGCCGGTCACCGTACCGTCTTCGGAGGCGTAAGTCTTTTCCGTCAGGTAGCTGAACAGGGTGTCACCCGCGGCGACGTGCATGCCCGCTTCCACGGACACCGTGTCCACCGTGCCGCCGATCGGCGCGTACACCGGGATCGTTACGCCGGCTTCCACCGTTCCGTTCAGGCTCAGGGTTTCCGCCTGCGCGGCGCCGGCTGCCATCAGCATGACTGCCGCCATCAGGAACATCGCGATTCGCTTCATGTTTTTCATTTTTCCGTCTCCTCCACTTACTATAATTATGAATTATGAATTATGAATTAAATTACACTGCCCGCAGCGCGTCGATGGGGTTCAGCCGGCTGGCCTTCCGGGCCGGCGCCCAGCCGAAAATGATACCGACCGCCGCGGAGAAGCCCACGCCCAGGATAACCGCGCCGATGTTCAGCACGAATCCGGTGCCCAGGAGCCGGCACAGTCCGAAGGACAACGCCAGGCCGAAGATCACACCCAGCAGGCCGCCGATCATGGAGAGCAGGAAGCTTTCCAGCAGGAACTGCATCTGGATCTGTCCGGGCACCGCGCCCAGTGCCTTTTTCAGGCCGATCTCCCCCGTGCGCTCCGTAACGGTCGTCAGCATCATATTCATGATACCGATACCGCCGACAAGCAGCGCGATGGAGGCGATACCCGCCAGGAGCGAGCTGAGCATGGTTGTCATCGTGTTCATGGTCTCTTCAATGCTTTCCATGGAGGAGACCGTGAAGCAGTCCTCTTCAAAGTCGAACAGCACGTCCATCGCGTCCTCGATCTCCTCCTGTGCCGCAGCGGAATCAGCGCCCTCTTTCAGATAAACGGTAAAAGAGTTGATGTCGGTGGAGTTGTTTACCTTCATGGCTGTGGTGTAAGGGATCATCACTGCCGGCGATCCGCTGAAGATCGAGGCGATGCCGCCGCCGCTGTCCTCCTCGTACCGCCCGACAATCGTAAAGGGCAGGCCGGAGATATACAGTGTTTCGCCAATGGGATTGATTCCCAGGAAGAACTCATCCACGATCTCCTGGCCGATCACGCAGACATAGCTGCTGTTGTTGTCGTCGATAAAGTTCAGCGCCCGCCCCTGGATGATCATGTCCTCATTCAGCACAAAATAGTAGGCGTTCCGGCCGGAGACGGAAATGCGCGACTGGACGTCGCTGCCGTAGGACACGCGGCCGTTCAGGCTAACGCTCGGCACAACGCCGTCCACGGTTTCCAGGCCCGTGATCACTTCCAGGTCTTCCGGCGTCACGCCGCTTTTCAGGTCGCTGCCGCTGACGCTGACTGTCAGGGTGCCCACGCCCATGCTTGTAAAGGAGGAAGAGATCGTCCCGGACACGCCGGATACTGTGGAGATCAGGGTAATGACCGCCATTACGCCGATCATGATACCCAGCAGGGTCAGGAAGGAACGGATTTTGTTGCTCCGGATATTGTCCAGCGCCATGGCTGTGCTTTCCCGGATCATAATCAGTTTTTTTCGTAACGCCTGAATCAATTCCTTTCACCTCCCCGCGGGGAATCCCCGGGAATGTCACCGTCGGACAGTTCGCCGTCGATAATATGGACCACCCGCCGGGCGTTGGAGGCGATCTTCATATCATGGGTAATCATGATCACCGTGCGTTTTTCCTCGTTCAGTTCCCGGAACAGCTGCATGATCTGCGCGCCTGTCTTCTGGTCCAGCGCGCCGGTCGGCTCGTCCGCCAGAAGAATGGAAGGATTGCCTACCATCGCCCGGGCAATCGCCACACGCTGCTGCTGTCCGCCGGACAGCTGGCTGGGCAGGTGGTCCATCCGTTCTTTCAGTCCGACGCGTTCCAGCATCGCTTCCGCCCGTTCCCGGCGTTCCTTCGGCCGGATTCCGGTATAAATCAGGGGAAGCTCTACATTCTTGCGCGCCGTCAGCCGGGGCAGCAGTTGGGAGTTCTGGAAAATGAAACCGATCTCCCGGTTCCGCAGTTGGGCCAGTTCCTGTTCGTTCAGCTCCTCCACTTCCCGCCCCCGCAGGGTATATTCACCGGAAGTGGGCGTGTCCAGGCAGCCGATAATGTTCATCAGGGTCGTCTTGCCGCTGCCGGACGGTCCCAGCACGGACAGGTAGTCCCCTTCCTCCAGGGTCAGGGAGACCTTCTTCAGCGCATGGACGTTTTCTCCTTCCAGCGGATAAATCTTATCAATCTCCCGCATCCGGAAAAATACTTCATCAGCCATCGTCACTGCCCCCGCGATCCGTTTGATCCGTTTCCGCCGCCCGGGGATCCGCTGCTTCCGCCCGGGAAATCGCTTGGCATGTTACTCATATCAGGCATATTGCTGAAGTCCGGCATACCGCTTTCGCCGTCGCGGCCGCTCCGGCTGGGCCGGTTCACCTGCCGGTTCGTAAACAGTCCGGAGAACAGGGCCGCCAGGCCGGTCACTTCCTCTTCCTTCTCCGCGATCTTATAGACCGTTTCGCCGGAAGTAACGCCGTCCTTGATTTCCACATAGTTCCCGTTGCTCACGCCCACAGTCACGGTCACTTCTTCCATTTCGCCGTTTTCGGTTTCCTTGTAGACGTAAGCGGTATTGTCGCGTGCCGTGCTCAGCGCTTCCATCTTCAGAACCGTCACGTTCTCCGCCTCTTCCAGCGGAATGGTGACCGTCGCCTGCATGCCGGGCCAGATGCCTTTCGTTTCGGAAGTGTCCACCTTCACTGTTGTCGTGTAATAGGCCACGTTGTTGCCGCTGTAGGACACATGGTCGATCTTTTCGATTACGGATTCATAGGTGGCCCCGGCCGAGGAAACCGTCACGCGGCAGCTCTGCCCTTCGGACACCTGGCCGATATTACTCTCGCCAACACGGACGGACACGACCATATGGTCAAAATCCGCCACGGTGATCAGGCTGTCCTCCGCCTTGACCTCGTCACCCTTCTCCACGTCGATGGAGCTGACGGTTCCGTCAAACTCGGCCTCGATCGTCTCCCCGCCTGAGAGACGCATCAGCTTGTCGCCTTCCTTGACTTTATCGCCTTCCGCTACATAGATCTCCTTGACCTTGCAATCCGACGTCGCGGTATAGTTTGCGCTGTTGATCAGCTGCATGCTGCCGCTGAAGGACAGGGAATTGGAGATGCTGCCGGTCGTCGCCGTATAGGGATCATAGGTGATCTTGTATTCCGACCGCAGCTTGCTGTATATGGACCAGACAGCCACACCGACCACCAGAAGGATTACCAGCGTCCAGATCAGCCGTTTCACGATCTTCCGCTTCCGGCTTTTCTTTTTCTTCTTTCCTTCCGTTTTTTCGGCCGCGGCTTTGATTTCTTCCGTTTCCGCGGCTTCCTTTTCCAGCTTGTCTGCCATCGTTCAGTCATCCTTTCGCTTGAATCGCTCTTTGACGGGATCTATGATACAAAATCAACTTAAAACGAAGCTTAAGAGAATTGCAAAAAAATCCCGGCTTCTTTGTCAGAAGCCGGGAAATAGGTTTAATCTGTCCGGATTACGGGTTTTCTTCCGGGGTGGGTTCCGCTGTTTCCGGCGCGGATGCCGCTGTTTCGCCTTCAGGGGCCGTTTCCGCCGCTTCCGCGCCTTCGGGAAGCTCAATGTCTTCAGGAACTTCTTCCTCTTCTTTTTCAGCCCTGCAGACGCCGACCACGGTGCTGCCTTCCGCCAGCCGCATGATCCGCACTCCCTGGGTGGACCGTCCGCACAGGCGGACGTCCGCCGCTCTTGCCCGGATGATCGTGCCGTCGTCGGTGATCAGGAGGATGTCCTCGTCCTCATGCACGAACATCAGCGCGGCCAGGTCGCCGGTCTTCTCCGTCAGCTGCATGGCCTTGATGCCCATGCCGCCGCGGCCCTGCTCGCGGTATTCGTCCGGATCGGTCCGTTTTCCGTAGCCGCCGGTGGTGATGGCCAGCACGGTCGTCTCCGGTTCCACAGCGGCGATGTCGATCACTTCGTCTCCCTCCGCGATCCGCATGGAGCGGACGCCGATGGAGTTGCGGCCCACGTTGCGCACATGCCGCTCGTTGAAGCGGATGCACTTGCCCTTCCGGGTGGATACGAGCATTTCGTCGTCCCCGTTGCTCAGCCGCACGCCGATCAGCTCGTCGCCTTCGCGCAGCGCGATGGCGATCAGGCCGTTCTTGCGCAGGTTGCGGAACTCTTCCAATGCGGTCTTCTTGATCATGCCCCTGCGGGTCGCCATGACCAGGTTGTGGTCTTTTTCCGTTTCCTTCGGCATGGGCAGCATGGTGGAGACCTTCTCCCCGCCGGCAATCTGCAGCAGGTTGATGATCGCCGTGCCGCGGGCCTGTCGGCCCGCCTCGGGAATCTGGTAGCACTTCAGGCTGTAAACCCGGCCCATGTTGGTGAAGAACATGATCTCCTGGTGCGTGCTGACCACGAACATCTGGGTCGTGTAGTCCGTATCCTTGACATTCATGCCGCTCACGCCGCGGCCACCGCGGTGCTGTGCGCGGTAGACGGAGGAGGACACGCGCTTCACGTACCCTTCATGGGTCATCGTGACCACCATGTTCTCTTCCTGGATCAGGTCCTCGATATCGATATCGTCTTCCGCGATGGTCAGTTCACTGAGCCGCTCGTCGCCGAACTTGTCCCGGATCTCGCTGATCTCGGTCTTGATGACCTCCATCAGCAGATGCTCGTCTCCCAGGATCGCGGTCAGGCGCTCAATGGTCTGCTCAAGCTCCTGGTATTCCTCCTGGAGCTTTTCCCGCTCCAGGCCGGTCAGGCGGGCAAGACGCATATCCAGGATCGCCTGGGCCTGCCTGTCGGAAAACTCAAAGCGCAGCATCAGCGCTTCCTTGGCGGTGGTGGTGTCCTTGCTGGCCCGGATGATGGCGACGATCTCGTCAATATGGTCCAGCGCCTTCAGCAGGCCTTCCACGATGTGGGCCCTGGCCTGGGCTTTGTTCAGCTCGAACTTCGTCCGGCGGGTCACCACGTCCTTCTGGTGCTCCAGGTAGTAGTAGATCATCTCCCGCAGGTTCAGCACCCGGGGCTTGCCGTCCACCAGCGCCAGCATGTTCGCGCCGAAGTTCTCCTGCATGGGGGTATGCTTGTACAGCATATTCAGCACGACCTGCGGCTGGACGTCCTTCTTCAGTTCGATGACGATCCGCATACCCTGCCGGTCGTTGGATTCGTCGCGGATATCGCTGATGCCCTCGATCTTCTTCTCGTGCACCAGGTCGGCGATCTTCTTGACCAGGACCGATTTGTTAACCTGGTAGGGAATCTCCGTCACGATGATCCGGCTGCGGTTGCCGGGCATCTCCTCAATATTGGTCTTGGCCCTGACGGTAATCCGTCCGTGTCCGGTATGGTACGCCGCCCGGATGCCGCTCCGGCCCATGATCAGACCGCCGGTGGGGAAATCAGGCCCCTTGATGTGCTGCATCAGGTCGTCAACCGTACACTCCGGGTTGTCGATCATGCAGATTACGCCGTTGATCACTTCCGTCAGGTTGTGCGGCGGGATATTCGTCGCCATACCGACGGCGATACCGCTGGAGCCGTTCACCAGCAGGTTCGGGAACCGCGCCGGCAGCACGGAGGGCTGCTGCATGGTTTCGTCAAAGTTCGGGTAGAAGTCCACGGTATCCTTGTCAATTCCGTCCAGCAGGTGCATCGTCAGCTTCTGCAGGCGGGCTTCGGTGTAACGCATGGCGGCGGCGCCGTCGCCGTCCACGGAACCGAAGTTGCCCTGGCCCTCAATCAGCGGATAGCGGATGTTGAAGGGCTGGGCCAGGCGGACCATGGCATCGTACACGGAGGAGTCGCCGTGGGGATGGAATTTACCCAGAACGTCGCCGACCACGCGGGCGCTCTTGCGGGTCGGTTTGTCCGGCGTCATGCCCAGTTCCTCGGACATGTCGTACAGGATCCGCCGGTGCACTGGCTTCAAACCGTCGCGCACGTCCGGCAGCGCGCGGTCCACAATCACCGCCATGGCATAAGCGATGAAGCTTTTTTTCATTTCCTGTTCCAGATTGACGGGAATCAGCTTGTCTTGAATCATCTTCTCAAATCCTCATTAAGTATGTCAGACCCAACCGGGTCGCTCCGCTTATCTGACCGAAGGGGCTGGGCGCTGTCGTGCGCGGTGCGCGAGGCGGGGATCCCGCCCGCGGTGCGCGCGCGATTCCTTGCGGAAAGCCCCCCAATTCCATTAAACGTCCAGGTCCTTGACCAGGTCGCTGTTTTCCTGGATGAACAGTTTCCGCGGTTCCACGTCGTCCCCCATCAGCAGGGTGAACAGGCGATCCGCTTCCATGGCGTCCTCCGGCGTGATCTGCATCATCATACGGGTTTCCGGATTCATGGTGGTATCCCACAGCTGCTGGGCGCTCATTTCACCCAGGCCTTTGTACCGCTGGATGTCCGGTTTCGGATCCCGGCCGATCTCGTCCAGCAGCCGGTTCAGTTCGTCATCATCATAGACGTAACGGGAGGTCTTGCCCTTGGTGACCTTGTACAGGGGCGGCATGGCCGCGTATACGTAGCCTTTTTCAACCAGCGGCCGCATGAAGCGGTAGAAGAAGGTCAGAAGCAGGATCCGGATATGCGCGCCGTCCACATCCGCGTCCGTCATGCACACGATCCGGTGATAGCGCAGCTTGCTCTCGTCAAACTGGTCGCCGAAGCCGCAGCCGAAGGCAGTGATCATCGCGCGGATCTCCGCGTTCTCCAGCGCGCGGTCCAGCCGGACTTTTTCCACGTTCAGGATCTTGCCGCGCAGCGGCAGGATCGCCTGGGTCTTGCTGTCGCGGCCGCCCTTGGCGCTGCCGCCTGCGGAGTCGCCCTCCACCATGAAGATCTCGCACTTCGCGGGATCCCGTTCGGAGCAGTCCGCCAGTTTGCCCGGCAGGGAGGCGCTTTCCAGCACAGTCTTCCGCCGGGTGGCCTCACGGGCTTTCCGGGCGGCTTCCCGGGCGCGCTGCGCGTCCACGCAGCGGCTGACGATGGCCTTGGCCACCGTGGGATTCTCTTCCAGGTAGGTGCTGAGTTCTTCGCTTACCAGCGCGTCCACCACGCCGCGGACCTGTCCGGAACCAAGCTTGGACTTGGTCTGGCTCTCGAACTGGGGATCCTCCATCTTGATGGAGACGATGGCGGTCAGGCTCTCTCGCACGTCCTCGCCCTTCAGGTTCGGCTCGTTGTCCTTGAGGATCTTGTACCGCCGGCCGTAATCGTTGATCGCCCGGGTCACCGCGGTGTTGAAGCCCTGCAGGTGGGTGCCGCCGTCCGGCGTGGCAATGTTGTTGGCGAAGGTGTATACGTTCTCCGCGTAGGAATCGTTATACTGCATGGCCATCTCAACCAGGATGCCGTCCTTGATGCCCTCGGTGTAGATGGGTTCAGGGAAGAGCACCTGCTTGTGCTGGTTCAGGAACTTGACGAATTCCTTCAGGCCGCCCTCGTAGCAGAAGTCATTCTCCTTCGGTGTTTCCGGCCGCTCGTCCCGGAAGACGATGCGTACGCCCTTATTCAGGAACGCCATCTCCCGCAGGCGGTTCCGCAGGGTGTCGTATTCGAACTCCCCGGTTTCGAAGATGCCTTCGGGGTTCTCCTCGGAGCGGACGTCCGGCCAGAACTGGATGGTCGTACCGGTGCGATCCGTCTCGCCGATCACCTTCAAGTCGTACAGGTATTTGCCCCGGGCGTATTCTTGCTGATAGATTTGGCCGTTCTGGTATACGGTGACGGTGAAATGGCTGCTCAGCGCGTTCACCACGCTGGCGCCGACGCCGTGCAGGCCGCCGGAGACTTTATATCCTCCGCCGCCGAACTTGCCGCCGGCATGCAGGATCGTCAGGCAGACTTCCACTGCGGGGCGGTGCATCTTCGGATGCATGCCCACCGGGAAGCCGCGGCCGTCGTCCATCACGGTGACGGAACCGTCCGCGTTCAGCGTGACGTTGATCTGGTGGCAGTACCCGGCCAGCGCCTCGTCCACGGAGTTGTCCACAATTTCATAAACCAGGTGATGCAGGCCCCGGGCGTCCGTTGAGCCGATGTACATACCCGGGCGTTTGCGGACGGCTTCCAGGCCTTCCAGCACCTGGATCTGCTCCTCGCCGTAATCGGCCGTGACCGCGGTCACCTGTTCCAGTTCAAGGTCCATTCCTTCTGTCATAGCGCACCTCGTTTTTGTCTCTTTCGCGTGCTCTGGAAAAGCATGTGTTTTCAGGGCGTTTTCGGGCCGTTTTTGAAATCCCCGAATCACTTGAAAAATAAAGCGTTCCAAATCGATTTATTATATCACTTTTTCGCCCAAAAAGGAAGGGTTTTTGCGATTTTTTCTTTCCTATATATATAGAACTCCGGATTAAAAGCCAGGACCCGGAGTCCCGTCGGAGGGACATTTTCCGGTTGTGCTTCGCCGCCGGTTCTGGTACACTGGGTTCATCAGAAAAAAGCTTCAGAAAAATGAAATCCCATGAACGGAACGGAGAACGGATATGGAAAAATATCAGTACTGCGCGTTTATCAGCTATCGCCATCAGAGTCCTGATCAAGAGATCGCCAAGGCCCTGCATACCGCGATTGAAAACTATGGAATCCCGGCGTCCATCCGGAAGAAAACCGGGAAGAAAAAAATGGGCAGGGTTTTCCGCGACCAGGAAGAACTGCCGCTTTCCAGCGATCTCGGCGCGGATATCGAGGCCGCCCTGGACCAGAGCGAGTGGTTCATCGCCATCTGTTCCCCGCGTTACCTGGAAAGCCACTGGTGCTTGCGGGAAATGGAGTACTTCATTGAGCGCCGGGGCCGGGACCACGTGCTGACGGTGCTTGTGGAAGGCGAACCGGCAGATTCCTTCCCGGAGATCATCCGGTTCATGACCGGTGAAAACGGGGAAAAGAAAGAAACCGAGCCGCTTGCGGCGAACGTTCGGGCCGAAAACCTGGCCGGCAGCCTGAAAAAACTCCGTGTGGAAAAGCTCCGCATCCTGGCCCCGATGCTGGATCTGTCCTTCGACGATCTGAAGCGGCGCGCCCGGCAGCGGAAGATCCGGATCATCTCCGCAGTTTCCGCCGCCGCTTTTGTGGTCGCGGTGGGAACGGCCACCTTCCTGGTGATCAACCATGAGCGGCAGGAGGCGCTGAAACGGGAGGCGGAGCACCAGGCCCAAATCGCCGAAGAGCAGCGGAAAATTGCCGAAGAGCAAACCCTGCTGGCTGAAGAGAAAGAGCGCGTCGCCGAGGAACAGACCAAACTGGCCGAAGACAACGCAAAGCTCGCTGAAGAGCAGACGAAGATCGCCGAAGAACAGACAAAGATTGCCGAAGAAAACAAAAAGCTCGCGGATGACAACGCGAAGCTGGCGGAAGAACAGTCCAAGCTGGCGGAAGACAACAAAAAGCTGGCGGACGAGCAGACCCAGCTGGCCGAGGACAACGCGAAGCTGGCAGAAGAGCAGACCAGGCTGGCGGAAGAACAAACCAAACTGGCCGAGGATAACGCGAAACTCGCGGAAGAACAGACCCGGCTGGCCGAGGAACGGAAGCAGATGGCTGTTTCCAGCGAGATCGGCGCCCTGCTGGAAAAAGCGGAAACTTATCTGGAAAACGATGAACGCATCCTGGGCACCAAAACGCTGCTGGACGCGTTGGACCTCAGTGACCAAAACGGGCAGATCCGGCGCGACGAAATCCTCGAGCTGATGCGCAAAGAGCTGTATTTCATGCCCTTCACGGCCATTTCCGGCTTTGAGAATGAAAACGTGCGCCTGACGGACATGGTAGTTTCTCCCGACGGAAAGCAGGCCATCGGAGTGACAAATATGGACTCGGTCGCCATGATCGACCTGACCGAAGGCAAAGTGGTCCGGACTGTATCCACCGGCAATACCATCGTGGCTGAACTGCGGTATTCCCCGGACGGTTCCCGGTTTATGGGAAACTATTGCTCCCATGTCACGGTATGGAGCGCTGAGGACGGCTCCGAAGTCTTCACATACACCGGAAAAAACCGCACCGGAAACGACATCGCCAACGCATATTTCTGGAAGGACGCCGATACGCTCCTGATCCAGGACTGGGACAAGTTCTATTTTATCTCCATCCCGGACGGATCGGAACGGCTGTTCTATACCCTCGGAGAGCATCAGGAATGGTATTCGGTGGAAGACAATCTCTACACGAAACTCCGGGGCATGCCCATGGACAAGATTTTCACCGATTTCGCGGACGGTTACACCTCCGTCTATATGGCGATTGCCGGTGACTGGTCCTCCATCATGCTCACCGGCAAAGCCGGAACGACCGGCACCCTGGTCATTGACGAAAACGGCAACCTCCTCTGCCCGCTGAAACAGATGCCGGGTTCCGGCTTCGAACATATCGCCGTTTCACCGGATGGCAGGACAGCGTTCTGGCTGTCCTGGTTCGGCGTGTATTCAGCCTGGGATATTCCGACCGGTGAACTGTTGTATCTGGAAGCCCTTGACATGGGGGACTCGGTTTCCCCGAGTGAAATCGCTTTTTCGCCGGACTCTGTCTGCGTTACCTTCGCGGCGGGCAATCAGCTGTACGTCCTGGACGCACGGACCGGCCAGGCTTACCTGACGGCAACTCTTGACAAGACGGGATTCTCCCCGAGCATTTCCTACAGTCCGGACGGAAATTACCTGATCCTGAAAAACCAGGCGCTTTTCATCATTGACGCTTATTCCTTTGACCTGCTGATGATGGCGCAGGCGGAGGAGTATTCCAACTTCAATGCCGCGGTTCCGCTCAAAAACGTGTTCTTTACCACCCGGAACAACGGCATCGTAACCCTCTACGCCAAACCGGAAATCGCCAGCATCCGGCAACTGACCGAACTGCCTTCCCCGCTGCTGGAGAAATACGACCCGGCTGCCGTACCGGAAGGTGCTGTCGAACCGGTCAGCGATCACTCCGCTCCTCACGGCGCCTGGGAGCAGGTCAGCGGCATTCCCGACGAATGGAAAGCACAGCGGACAATATATTCCCGGGACGGCAGCCGCTCAGCCATCGTCAATCCGGACGGCGTCATCGAAGTGTTCGACGCCCTCGCCGGCGGAAAGCCGCAGTTGGTGCTCGGCCAGCTGTTCATGCCCGTCTCCGCCTGCGCTATGGTCAACGACCGCCTGGTGGCTTCAGATTCCACAGGCCGCCTGCTGTTCTACGACCTGGCCAATGAAAAGGTGGTCCGCGTTCAGAACAGCGGCCTCGCCTATACCGCTTTCGCCTTTAATGAGTCCGGCGACCTGATGATGGCCCTGAAATCCGAGGAGCAGTACGCTATCGACGTATACCGGACGGAAAACGCCGAGAAACTCTTCACCATCACCTACGGCGAAAGCTTCTCCGACTTCGGTTTCACCGCGGACGGGGAATACGCGGTGGGCGTTTCAAAAAATCCCACAAACAAAACGGCCCTGAACGGCCAAACCGTTTACATGACCGCGAACCTCTACACGGATGAAACCGTACTGATCAACAAGGCCAGGGAACTGACGTCCCTGGACTCCGGGGAATAACCTCCCCCGAAGCAGCCAAAGGAGGGGCGCCGGATGGTTCCGGCGCCCCTTTACATGTCATTGTCAGATTCTTTTCGTTTCAAACCCGAAGTATTTTTTCGCGTTGTTGTAGCTGATATCTTTCACGATTTCCTTCAGCGTATCCATGTCTTCCGGATAGAAGCCTTCCTCCGCCCATTCGCCCAGGATCCGGCACAGGATACGGCGGAAATATTCATGCCGCGGATAGCTCAGGAAGCTCCTGCTGTCCGTCAGCATGCCCACAAAGCCTGCCAGGTAGCCCAGGGCGGCCAGGCTCTTCATCTGGGCGCACATGCCGTCGAAATGGTCATTGAACCACCAGGCGGATCCGTGCTGGATGCGCCCCACGGCCATGTCGTTCTGGAAGCAGCCGATGATCGTGCCGATCACTGCGTTGTCGGAGGGATTCAGGCTGTACAGGATCGTTTTCGGCAGGTTCCCCGCGTCCTCCAGCGCGCCGAGGAAAGCAGCCGTCTGTTCGGCCGGCGTGTAATCAACCGCGCAGTCAAAGCCCGTGTCCGGGCCCACAGCGCGGAACATAACCGGGTTGTTGTCCCGGCGCACACCGTAATGCAGCTGCATGACCCAGTCCCGTTTGCGGTATTCCGCTGCCATGGCGGACATAAAGGCGTATTTGAACTTCGCTTCTTCCGCGGATCCGGGCATCACGCCCGCCAGCCGGTTCCGGAAGATCGTTTCGATTTCATCTGCCTCAGCCGGCGCGTACATCACATAGCCCATTCCGTGGTCGCTGAGGCGGCAGCCGCGTTCAGCAAAAAAGTCCAGCCGTCTGCGGAGCGCCGCGATCAGATCCGCGAAGGTGGCAATCTTCATCCCCGCCGCTGCTTCCAGCCGCGCCAGATACGCCGGATACGCCGTTTTTTCAATATACATGGCTGCGTCCGGACGCCAGGCCGGTAGCACCGTCACCGGGAAGGAACTGTCCGCCGCCAGTTTTTCGTGCCATTCCAGCGTATCCGCCGGATCGTCCGTGGTGCAGATCGTCTCCACATTGCTCATCCGGATCAGTTCCCGGGCGGAATACCCTTCGCTCCGCAGTTTCGCATTTGCGAGCTCCCACACTTCCCCGGCGGTATCCTTGTTCAGGATTCCGTCATAGCCGAAATACCGGCGCAGTTCCAGATGGCTCCAGTGGTACAGCGGATTGCCGATGGCTTTTCCCAGCACCTCCGCGTATTTTTCAAACTTCTCCCGGTCGGAGGCGTTTCCGGTAATATATTTTTCCGGCACGCCGGCGGACCGCATCAGGCGCCACTTGTAGTGATCCCCGCCGAGCCACACCTGCGTGATGTTCTCATACCGGATATCCTCATAGATCTCCCGGGGGCTCAGATGGCAATGGTAGTCAATGATCGGCATACCCTCCGCCGCTTCGTGGTACAGCTTCCTCGCCGTCTCCGTATTCAGCAGAAAATCCTTATCCAGAAAAGGTTTCATTGCGACCTTCCTTTATCATTATGTATTATCTTTTCACCCGGGCGCTGCCGTTCTTCATGATAGATTCCACTTCTTCCCTGCTCGCCATGCTGGTATCGCCGGGGGTGGTCATCGCCAGCGCGCCGTGGGCGGCGCCGTAATTCACGGCCAGTTCGGGATCCCCGGTGGTCATCAGGCCGTAGATCAGCCCGGAGGCAAAGGAATCCCCACCGCCTACCCGGTCCAGGATCTCCAGGTTGTCATAGGCTTTGGACATGTACACTTTCCCGTCTGCCCAGCAGATTGCCTTCCAGTCGTTCACCGTAGCGGTTTTCACGGTACGCAGCGTGGTGGCGATCGCTTTGAAGTTGGGATACTGCTTCGCCGCTTCCGCGATCATCTTGTAGTACCCGTCCAGGTTCAGCTCCTTCAGGTTTTCGTCATTCCCTTCGACCTGAAGACCCAGGCAGGCCGTAAAGTCCTCCTCGTTTCCGATCATCACGTCCACGTACTTCGCAGCTTCCCGGTTCACTTCGCGGGCCTTTTCCAGGCCGCCGATGGCTGACCACATGGAAGGGCGATAATTCAGGTCGTAGGAAACCAGCGTGCCGTATTTCTTCGCGGCTTTGCAGGCGGCAATCACCGTCTCGCAGCTCTGTTCGGACAGCGCCGCATAGATGCCGCCGGTATGCAGCCACCGGACGCCGAGCGTACCGAAGACGTAGTCAAAGTCAAAGTCCTCAGGCGTGGCTTTGGAAATCGCGGTGTTGGCGCGGTCAGAGCAGCCCACGGCGCCCCGGATGCCGAAGCCGCGCTCCGTAAAGTTCAGGCCGTTCCGGCAGACGCGGCCGATGCCGTCCGTCTTCTTCCAGCAGATCAGGCTCGTATCCACGCCGCCCTGCTCAATGAGGTCCTTCATCAGTTTTCCGACCTCGTTGTCCGCGAAGGCCGTCAGCACGCCGCTCCTCAGTCCGAAGCACTTGTGCAGGCCCCGGACCACGTTGTATTCGCCGCCGCCTTCCCAGATTTTAAACTCCCGCGCGGTGCGGATCCGGCCCTCGCCGGGATCCAGGCGCAGCATGATTTCTCCCAGGGATACCGCGTCATAGCGGCATGATTCAGCTGTTTTCAGATGAAGGTCCATTCTTCTTACCCCCTGATCTCTTTTACGATGTCCGCGGCTTCCCGCACCAGCGCCTCAATTTCGTCAAACCGGCCTTCCCGGACCAGCTTTCCGCTGACCATCCAGCTGCCGCCGCAGGCCACGATCCGGTCATAGGCCAGGTAATCCCGCACGTTGGCCGCGCTGATGCCGCCAGTGGGCATGAAGTTCACGCCCACATAAGGCGCCGCCAGTGCCTTGATCATTTTCAGCCCGCCGGCCGGTTCCGCCGGGAAGAACTTCAGCACGTCCAGGTCAAACTGCAGCGCCGCCTCAATCTCCGTTGGCGTGCAGACGCCGGGCGTCATCGGGACGCCTTTTTTCAGCACATATTCCGTCACCTTCGGGTTGAATCCAGGGCTGACGATGAACGTGGCGCCGGCGTCAATCGCCCGGTCCGCCTGCTCCGTGGTCAGCACGGTGCCCGCGCCGATGATCATCTCCGGAAAAGCCTTTGCCATCCTGCGGATGGATTCTTCCGCGGCTGCCGTGCGGAAGGTCACCTCCGCGCAGGGCAGGCCGCCGGCCATCAGGCGCTCCGCCAGCGGCAGCGCGTCCTCCGCGCTGTCCAGTACGACGACCGGCACAATGCCGATCCGCTGCAGTTTTTTCATCATTTCTGTCATGGTCCGGTATCCCCCCCCGCATGATATTTCCATGGTTTTCTGTCAAAAAAACCGATACCAAAACTATACCTCAATTTCATTTTTCGTCAAGATTTTTCAAGGTTTTTGACATAATTTCTGCACATCTGTCCGATTGATTTTCATCCCGGTCTCTGCTATACTTTTTTACAGACAAAAACTACCATACTGACCGGATTTCCGGAGGAGGAAAAACGTATGAAAAAACTGCTTGCGCTCCTGTTGTCTCTATGTATGCTGCTCGGCTGCTGCGCCGCACTGGCTGAAGAAGCCGCCGGCCCCGCGCTGGAAAAGAACCTGGTGATCCTGTACACCAGCGACGTGCACTGCGGCATCGATGTGGGCTGGGGTTACGCCGGCCTCTACGCGATCAAGGAAAACCTGTCCGCCAACAACTATGTCCTGCTCGTGGACGACGGCGACTCGATCCAGGGCGAGCCCATCGGTACCCTGTCCACCGGTGAAGCGATCATCGATGTCATGAACAACGTCGGCTATGATATCGCCATTCCCGGCAACCATGAGTTCGACTACGGCATGGAACGTTTCCTGGAGCTCACCGGAAAAGCGAACTTCCCCTACATCAGCTGCAACTTCAACAAGGAAGGTGAGCTGGTCTTCCAGCCCTACGTCATCAAGGAATTTGACGGTGTGAAAATCGCCTTTGTCGGCGTAACCACCCCCCTGACCCTGCGTTCCTCCACGCCGAAGTATTTCCAGGATGACCAGGGCAATTTCATCTACGGTTTCCTGCAGGATGAAACCGGTGAAGCCGTATACTCCGCGGTTCAGAAGGCTGTGGATGACGCCCGTGCGGAAGGCGCAAACTACGTTATCCTGATGGGCCACCTTGGCAATGAAGAAGAAGTCATCCCCTGGAGGTACAGCGACGTTCTCGAAAACACCACCGGCATCGACGTCATGCTCGACGGCCACAGCCATGACACGGATCAGGTTAAGGTAAAGAATAAGGACGGCGAGGAAGTGATCCGGTCCGGCGTCGGCACCAAGATGGCCAATATCGGCTGCCTCACCATCGGCACAGACGGCAGTATCAAAACCGAGCTCCTCAGCTGGAACTGCGATACGCCTGCCCCGAAGCTGCTCGGCCTGAGAAACATCGCCAGCGATTCCGTTCTCGAAGCCTCCTATTTGCTGAACATGCTGCTGAAGGAAGTGGTCGCGAAAACCGCCGTGGACCTTTACTTCTATGATCCCACCGCCCGCACCGACGACGGCAAGCAGATCCGCATCATCCGGCGCTCCGAAACCAACCTCGGCGACCTGTGCGCCGACGCGTACCGTGACCAGGGCGGCGGAACCGACATCGCCTTTGTCAACGGCGGCGGCATCCGCGTACAGCTGAATGCCGGCGATCTGACCCTTGGCGACATCCTGAGTGTTCATCCCTTCGGCAACAGCCTGACCGTCATCGAAGTCACCGGACAGCAGGTGCTGGACGCCCTGGAGTGGTCTGTGCACTCCCTGCCGGGCGAGTTCGGCGGTTTCAACCAGGTTTCCGGCCTTACCTTCGAGTATGACTGCACGATTGAGTCGCCTGTAGTTGCAGATGAGAACGGTATGTTCGTCAAAGTGGACGATACCAAGGAACGCCGCGTCCGCAACGTCATGATCGGTAATGAGCCGCTGGATCCCGAAAAGACCTACACGCTGGCCTCCCATGACTACCAGCTGCTGAACAACGGCGACGGCTACACCATGTACAAAGGCTGCAAGGTTCTGCAGGAATCCGTCAAGCTGGACAACCAGGTCCTGATCGACTACATCACCGATACCCTGGGCGGCGTGGTCGGCGAAGGATATGAAAATCCCTACGGCCAGGGCCGTATCGTCTCCGTCGGCGTTGAAGAATAATCTCTTTCCGTTTTCCCTGCTGCCGGGCAACCGCCCGGCAGTTTTTCTGTCCCGGCCGGTTGCAGCCTTTTTTCCATCACGCTACGGCCGGAAAGCCCCAAAGTACTATACTTGCTTTTTTCCATATCCTGCTATAGAATAATTCTGTTATACGGTATTATTCTGATTATCCCCGAAGGAGGCCATCCCATGGAGCAGACTTACGTCTTTATGACCGACAGTGACAGCGACCTGCCTTTTCACCTGAAGCAGGAATATGACATTCCCGTCGTCTACATGCCCTACGCGCTGGACGGCAAGGAGTATTTCGACGATCTCGGCCAGATGCTGGATCATAAGAGCTACTACGATATGATGCGCAACGGCGCGGCTCCTGTGACCTCCGCGTTGAACGAAGCGTCCTACATCGAGTATTTTGAGCCGGTCCTCAAGGAAAAGGATCTGCTTTTCGTCGCCTTCTCCAGCAAACTCAGCTGCACGCTGCAGGCGGTTTACAGCGCCCGGGAAAAGCTCCTGGAGCAGTATCCGGACCGGAAGTTCATCGTGGTGGACACCCTGCGGATCTCCGGCCCCATGACCCTGCTGGTTCTGAAGGCCCATGAAATGTACCGCGCCGGCAAGCCCATTGAGGAAGTTGCCGCCTGGCTGGAGGAAAACAAGCTCCGCGCCCAGGCCTACTTCATCGTGGATGACCTGAAGTACCTCAAGCGCGGCGGGCGCATCTCCGCGACGGCTGCCACCGTCGGCACCATGCTGGACCTCAAGCCCATCATTTCCGAAGCGCCTGACGGCACCCTGACCGCCAACGACAAGATCCGCGGCCGGAAAAAGGCCATCGCCTTCATCGTGGACAAGATGATGGAATTCGCGCCCGATCCTGCGGAAAGCCCCATCATCGTCCTGAATGCCGACAGCATTGAAGACGCCGAACGCACCAAGGCCCTGGTTGAGCAGAAGCTTCCCGGCGCCAACATCATGATCGAGAACGTCGGCCCGGTCATCGGCGCCCACGCCGGCCCCGGCACCATCGCGCTGTGCTTCATCGGCACAAAGCCCCTGGCCTGATCGTTAAGCAAAGCAAAAAGCGGTTCAAAATGAACCGCTTTTTTTGTTGACCGGATCAATAATCTACTGCAGGAACCCGTTGATAATCTGTTCCTCCGCTTCCGCGGCCGTGAGCCCCAGGGTCATCAGTTTGGTCAGCTGTTCCCCGGCAATCTTTCCGATGGCCGCTTCATGCACCAGCTCGGCGTCCACGTTGTTCGCCTCCAGCGCCGGTACGGCCAGGATCCGTCCCTCATCCATAATGATGGAATCGCACTCCGTATGCCCGTGGCAGGCAGCATTGCCGGCGATCTTCGCGTCAAACTTCTGGAAGGAACGGTCCCGGGCCACCGAGCGGGATACCACGTCCGCGCTGGCTCCTTCCCCGTTCAGGTTCACTGTGTATTTGCTGATCGCCCGCTGCTCTCCGTGGGTCATCAGCCGCTCCCGCACAACCAGTTTCGCGCCGGCGGCCAGTTCCGCCGTGGTGGTGCGTTCCGTATCGTCCACGCCTTTGATCTGAACCATTTCCATCTCGGCGTAGCTGCCCTCTTCCATATACACTTCCGTACCCGGGTTCAGGATCCGTTTCCCGCTGCCCGTGCCGGAACCGTAATGCTTTTCCACATACCGGATCCGGGCGTTCTTTCCGACATAGAAGCGGTGGATGCCGTCGTGCTGGGAATCCTGGTTTCCGCAGTTGTCGATGCCGCAGCCCGCGATGATCACCACGTCCGCGCCTTCGCCGATGAAGAAGTCGTTATAAACCACTTCCTTCAGGCCGCTCTGCGTCATGACCACGGGGATATGCACGCTTTCGTTCTTCGTGCCCGGTTTGATCCGGATCTCCAGCCCGCTGACGTCTTCCTTGGATACGATCTCGATGTTCGCCGTGGACTGACGCCCGGCGGACGCGCTGTTGGAGCGGATATTGTAGGCGCCTTCCGGAACTTCGTGCAGATCGGCCACTTCCCTCAGCAGCCGTTTCTGAATCTCGTCCAGTTTCAGCATTCCGCGTCCCCCTTTCCGGCAGGCACATACGGTCCTTCGCACAAGGCGGCGACCTCGCTCTTCATCAGATGCGGATAAACCTCGTCCCGGCTTCCCTGTTTTTCCACCACGCCGCCCTTGATCACAATGATCTCGTCGGCGATATTCAGGATCCGTTCCTGATGGGAAATGATCAGAATCGAACTGTCCCGGATATCCTCCCGCATCCGCTGGAAGACCTCCGTCAGGTTCCGGAAACTCCACAGGTCGATGCCGGCTTCCGGTTCGTCAAAGACCGACAGCACTGCCCGGCGGGCCAGCACCGTGGCAATCTCAATCCGTTTCAGTTCGCCGCCGGACAGGCTGGCGTTCACTTCCCGGTCCACATAGTCCCGGGCGCAGAGTCCGACCGAGGACAGGTATTCGCAGGCGTCCGACACGGACAGCGTCTTTCCGGACGCGATCCGGATCAGGTCCAGCACCCGGATCCCCTTGAAGCGCACAGGCTGCTGGAAGGCGTATGCAATTCCCTTCCGCGCCCGTTCCGTGATGCCCAGGTCTGTAATATCCTCGCCGTTGAAAAAAATACGCCCTTCCGTGGGCTTCTCAATGCCGGCGATCAGCCGGGCCAGGGTGGATTTTCCGCCGCCGTTCGGCCCGGTCACCACGACCAGTTTCCGGTCCGGAACCGTCAGGCTGACGTCCCGGATAATTTCCTTGTCCTTTCCCGCGTCATCCACCAGGAAAGATATGTTCCTTAACTCAAGCATACTTTTCTCCGTTTATTGGTTTATCCACATTTCATCATTATGAATTACAAAAGAATCTGCGGAAGTACCCGTCCAGGTTGCCCCACTCGCTGACGGTGATCCGCCCGATGCCGAGGCGTTCCATCACGCCCAGCAGGATGCAGATCCCGTGGACAACAATGTCCGCACGGCTGGGCTGCATGCCCTGCAGATGGATCCGGTCCTCCACCTTCATGCCGGCCAGCGCTTCGCCGATGTCCCGGATTTCCGCCGCCGTGATCACCGCCCCGTGCACATGGGTCCGGTCGGTCCAGGGCTGGCCGAGGATCATGGCCGCCAGGGTCGTGAAGGTTCCGCCGGTGCCGACCCAGGTTTCCGGCAGGTTCAGCCCGGGAAGATCCCTCAGGTGGTCATTCAGAATCTCCGCCGCGGCAATCTCCACCGGCTTCATGTCTTCTTTCCGGTCGATCCGCAGCCGCCTGTACAGCCGGACGGCACCCATCTGGCAGGAGAAGGCACATTCAATGCCCGCCCGTGTGCCTATGGCGATCTCCGTGCTGCCGCCTCCGATATCGATCATGCCGGCTCGGTCCGCGTCCGCCGCGGCTGACGCGCCGAGGAAACTGAGCTCCGCCTCTTCCTCCCCGGAGATGATCCGGAGCGGCACGCCCGCCTCCCGTTCCACTTCCGCCATGAATGCCTGTCCGTTCGCCGCGTCCCTGGCCGCGCTGGTTGCGAAGATCGCCAGCTTCTCCGCGCCCTGCCGCTGGAGTTCAGAGGCCATCCGCCGGACAGCCGAGACCGTCTTGTCCATGGATTCCCGGTTCAGGTTTCCGTCCGCGTCAAGGCCGGCAAAAAGGCGCGTTCCTTCCCGGTCCCGCCACAAGCGCTTGTAATCCGCGCCGTTAACGTCCGCCAGGAGGCTTCGCACCGAATTGGACCCGATCCCGATTACGGCTGCTCTCACGGTTCTCCTCCTCAGTCGTTCATTACCAAATCCATCCCGTAGTTCCGGAAATCAATCATTCATCTCGTCCATCAGGATCTGCAGCTCCGCCTCCGAATAGGCATAGAGCACTTCCGGATTGGTGAATTCAAACCGGATCGCGTCCTTCTTAACGTAGGAGTATTCCTTCACCGCGCTGGACATGATGTATTCGTCCGTTCCCACCACGCTCAGCTGCTTGTTCAAGCTTTTGAACTCTTCCTCCAGTTTGGTCTTTCTCACTCGCAGGAGTTTTTCCTCTTCCGCCTTCTGATTGGCGGACCCTCTGAGCACGGAATGAAGGACCAGGAAAATCAGCAGCATGATCCCCAGGATCAGCAGAAAACCCTTCAGGTTCATCGAACGGTACATGCCTGTTTCCCCTCCTTCTCCGTTTCCTTATACATTTCGCCCTGATTCTGTCTTTTCCCTTCCTGCCGGAACTGATCAATCCTTACCGGGCCCTTCAGATTAAGCAGCAGATATAATTATGAATTCTGAATTATGAATTGATTCAGAACATGCTGATCTGATTCGTCTCGCTCAGTCCCTGCAGCGCACCGTGGGTCCGCAGCGTCTCCACCACGGCGGAGCCTACCTTTCCGCGGACCTGCAGATCCTCGATGCTCAGGAACGGTCCGTCCTTCCGGGCTTCCACAATCGGGACCGCCGCGCTTTCACCCAGGCCGGGCAGGCTGATGAACGGGCAGCGGATATTGCCGTCCTCGATCCGGAAATGTTTCACGTCGCTCCTGTACAGATCCACCGGGAGGAATTTGATGCCGCGCAGGTTCATCTCCAGCACCAGTTCCAGGCATGTGGCGGTATCCTTGTCCCGGGCCGTCGGCTGATCCATGTTCCGGATCTCCTTGATCTTCCGCCTTGCCTCCGCCGGCGGCAGGATCATCGTCGTCGCGTCGAAGCCGTCGCCCCGTACCGTGAAGTAGGCGCAGTAATACGCCAGCGGCTCATGCACCTTGAACCACGCCACCCGCAGGGCCATGGTCACATAGGCCACGGCATGCCCTTTCGGGAACATGTATTTAATCTTCTTGCAGCTGTCCACAAACCAGTCCGGTACGCTGACCTCCGCCATGGCCGTCTCCATTTCCGGTTTCAGGCCCCGGCCCTTGCGGACGCTTTCCATGGTGGTGAAGGCAAGCTTTGGCTTGACGCCCTTGTCGATCAGGTAGTTCATGATATCGTCGCGGCAGCAGACGCATTCGCTCAGCGTCGCGGTGCCTGATGAGATGATCTCCTGCGCGTTGCCCAGCCACACGTCCGTTCCGTGGCTCAGGCCCGATATGCGCAGCAATTCTTCCATGGTATGCGGTTTGGTTTCTTCCAGCATGCCGCGGACGAAACCCGTGCCGAACTCAGGCACGCCGTAGGTACCGGTATTGCACAGTATGTCGTCCGTCGTCACGCCCAGCGCCTCCGGCGAGGAGAACAGGCTCCGGACTGCCGGATCATCCAGCGGCACGTCCTTGAAGTTGATCCCCGTCAGCAGTTCCAGCTCATGCAGCATCGTCGGGTCATCGTGGCCGAGGCAGTCCAGCTTGACCAGGATATCGTGCATACTGTTGAAGTCGAAATGGGTGGTGGTGAAGTCGCTCTCCAGGTCATCCGCCGGATGCTGCACAGCCGTGAAATCATAGATCTCATATTCCAGCGGCACGACGACCATGCCGCCCGGATGCTGGCCGGTGGTCCGCTTGACGCCGGTGCACTTCAGGGCCAGCCGGTCCTTCTCCGCGTTGCCGGCCTGGATCCCGCGCTCTTCCAGGTACTTGAGCACATAGCCGTAGGCCGTTTTGTCCGCCAGACCGGAAATGGTTCCCGCGCGGAACACATGATCGTGGCCGAACAGTTCTTCCACATAGTGGTGGGCTCTGTTCTGGTATTCGCCCGAGAAGTTCAGGTCGATATCCGGCACCTTGTCTCCCTCAAAGCCCAGGAACACCTCGAAAGGAATATCAAAGCCGTCCTTGGTCAGCTTCTGCCCGCAGTCCGGGCAGTCCCGGTCCGGCAGGTCCACGCCGACGTGGTACAGGCTCTTGTCCACGTCAAAGAATCCCTTATGGCACCGGGTGCAGCGGTAATGGGGCGGCAGCGCATTCACCTCAGTGATTCCGCACATCCGCGCCACCAGGCTGGAACCGACGCTGCCGCGGCTGCCTACCAGATAGCCGTCCTCCAGGGAGCGGGAAACCAGCTTCTGGGCAATGGAATACAGCGTGCAGTAACCGTAGCCCACGATGGACTTCAGTTCCTTCTTCAGCCGCGCTTCCACAATCTCCGGCAGCGGCGAACCGTACATCTCCTCCGCCGTGTCCCAGGTCATCTGCTGAATCGTGTCCTCCGCGTCGTCCCAGAAGGGCTGGAAAGTATCCTCGCCTTTCGGGTGCTTCGGGAACAGCTTGATCTCCTCCACCTGCTCCGCGATCTTCCGCGGGTTGTCGATCACGATTTCCCTGGCTTTCGCTTCGCCCAGGTAGGCAAATTCCTCCAGCATCTCGTCCGTTGTTTTGAAATACAGCGGCGGCTGCTTATCCGCGTCGTCGTACTTCATGCCGGCCTGGATGATCGCCCGGCCGATCGCGTCGTCCGGGTCCAGGAAATGGACGTCTCCCGTGGCGACCACGGGGATACTCAGTTCTTCGCCCAGCTTCACAATTTCCCGGTTCAGATCCCGCAGTTCTTCCTCCGTGGCAACCTGTCCCTCCCGGATCAGGAACGCGTTGTTCCCGATCGGCTGGACCTCCAGGTAATCGTAGAAGGAGGCGATCTGCTTCACTTTTTCATGGTCTTCCCGGTTCAGTACTGCCCGGAACAGTTCGCCGGCTTCGCAGGCGCTGCCCAGGATCAGGCCTTCCCGGTGCTTCTCAATGATCCCGCGGGGCATATGCGGCACCCGCTTGAACCAGTCCAGATGGCTGATGGAAACCAGCCGGTTCAGGTTCACCAGGCCGGTCCGGTTCTTCGCCAGCAGGATAATATGCCAGCTTTCTCCGATCGCGCCGCCGGTCAGCATCCGGTTCAGGTCCTGTTCACTCACGGCGTCCGGGCAGGTTTCCCGGGTCGCCTCGAACATGTGTTTCAGGCACAGCGCCGTGGCCCGCGCGTCGTGGACTGCCCGGTGGGCGTTCTTCAGGCTCACGCCCAGGTGCTTGCACAGTGCGCCGAGGCGGAAGGATTTCAGTTCGGGATACAGTTTCCGGGCATAGGCCAGCGTGTCCAGCACAGGCATGGACATGCCCAGTCCCAGCCGTTTCAGTTCCGCCTTCATGAGGCTGGCGTCAAAGTGGGCGTTATGCGCCGCGATCGGCAGGTCCCCGATGAACTCCAGCAGTTTCGGCAGTGCTTCCTCCGCCTTCGGCTGTCCCTGCAGCATCGCATCGCTGATCCCGGTAAGTTCCGTGATCTCCGGCCCAAGCGGCTGCCCGGGATCCACCAGCTGCGAGAACTCCTCCGTTACCTCTCCGGCTTCCAGCTTCACCGCGCCGATCTCAATGATCCGGGCTTTTCCGGTGTTCAGACCTGTACTCTCAAAGTCCAGCACCACCACCGGCCCGTCATAAGGCCGGCTGTCCGCGTTTTCCACGATCGGCTTTTCGTCGATCAGGTAGCCTTCGCAGCCGGGGATCAGTTTGATCTTTCCCTTGGCCGCCCGAAAGGCCGCCGGGAACGACTGCAGCACGCCGTGGTCCGTCACCGCCACCGCGGGATGGCCCCATTTCGCTGCCCGCTCGATCAGTTTTTCCACCGGCGTCAGCGCGTCCATGGTGGACATGTTGGTATGCATATGGAGCTCGACCCGTTTTTCCTCTGCGGTGTCTTCCCGCTCCTCTTTTTCCGTCTCCACCATGTCCCGCACGGAGATGCTCAGGTCCCGGGCATAGCTGTCGTACAGGCATTCGCCACGGACCCGGACGCACATGCCGTTCCTGATCCGGTCGACCTTCTCTTTCACCGCCGCCCGTTCCTCGTCGGTGATCGGCGTCGCTTCCGCCTCTTCCTTCTTCATGAATCGGCTGCGGTAACGGAAGAAAATCTTGCACATCACGGAGCTGGTTCCGTCGGTCACCGCGAAGGTGACCAGCAGCGTTTCGCCGCCCTTCAGCTCCTTCTGCTCCAGCTTGAACACTTCGCCCTGAACAACCACCAGGCCGCTCTCGCCGGTCAGTTCCCGGATCTCCACCGGCCGGTCGGCGATGCTCCGGCCCATGATCGGCTTTCCGACAGGCGAAGCCGGCGGTTCCTCCGCGGAGCCTTTTGCCTTCGGTTTACCGTCCGTTTCCTTCCGGGGCTTCGCCGGTTTTTTCTCCCCGGCCGGCTTCTTCGCCGTGGTTTCGTCGTCTTTGGCGATGCTGACCCCGGTTCCGTACCGTTCCGCCATTTCCCGGGCAGTCACGGTCAGGGCCACGTCCCGGCGTTCTTCCTGCATCCGGCGCAGGCGCTCCTCCCGTGTGCCTTCCACCGTCATCTCCACCCGGACCTTCGCCGTGAAGATGTCCTGGATGGCCGTTGCCAGCCGCGCCCCGACGTCGCTCTGCTTCATCACCCGGAGGCTGATCTCGTCCGGAAATACCAGCGTCAGCAGGCCGTCCCGGTTTTCCGCGCCGGGCAGGGCCGCCGTGTCGGACAGCTGGTTCTTTTCCATCTGCCAGCCGATCCGGCCGATCCAGCCCCGGGCCATGGGATAATTCCGGCGCAGAAAATCATCCAGCACCCCGCGGTAGGGAGCCGGATCCTCCAGGAAGTCCGCCTTCAGGTCAGGAGACGCAATCCGGACCGCCAGCGGCCGCCCGGGAAACATCTCCCGCAGAATGGCCTCCAGCTTCAGGAACTGCTTTTCCCCCGCCAGCACGGAACTGTTGAATGAAATATAGGTTTTTCTGGAAGATTTGACATAAGTCACCCGCGGAGCCGACAGTTTGCCCGCCAGTTCCGGGATTTCCCGCGCGATCCGCGCCATCAGATCTTCGTAACTCATTGATACCCCTATATCATTCCATGTATAAGCATTAATTCTGAATTATGAATTGTGAATTATGAATTAAGCTTCAAGAAGTCTCCTGACTTCTTGAATCAGGATCTCCGCCAGGTCGCCCTGCACCTTCCGCGGTTCCTGGCCCTTCACAAACAGCGCGCCGCCGTCCTTGCCGCCGGCGATGCCCACGTCCGCTTCCCGGCCCTCGCCCAGGCCGTTCACAATGCAGCCCATTACCGCGACCTTCAGCGGCACCGTCACGTCGGACAGTTCTGCCTCCACCCGCCTCGCGATCTGTTCCACCGGGATGCAGGTTCGTCCGCAGGTTGGGCAGGCAATCAGCTGGACGCCCCGCGTCCGCAGGTTCAGCGCACGCAGAATGTCCCAGGCTGCCTTGGCTTCCGGCAGCGGATCACCGCTCAGGCTCACCCGGATCGTGTCGCCGATGCCGTCTGCCAGCAGCGCGCCGATGCCGATAGCGCTCTTGACCGTTCCCTGGCCCGGCAGCCCTGCTTCCGTCACGCCCAGGTGCAGCGGATAATCACACTTCTCATGGGCCAGCCGGTAGGCGTCGATGGTCAGCTTCACGTCGCTGGACTTCATGCTCAGCACGATGTCGTCAAAGCCGGCCTTTTCCAGCATTCGCGCATGTCCCAGGGCACTTTCCACCAGACACTCTGCCGTCGGCCCGCCGTATTTCGCCAGCAGGTCCTTCTCCGCTGATCCGCTGTTCACGCCGATCCGGATCGGGATTCCGTGCGCCTTTGCGCAGTCCGCCAGTTCACGCACCCGGGCCTCCCCGCCGATATTGCCGGGGTTGATCCGCAGCTTCGCGATGCCGTTCTCCGCAGACCGGATCGCCAGCTTATAGTCAAAATGGATGTCCGCGACCAGCGGCACGGGGCTCTTCGCCGCCAGCGTCTTCACCGCTTCAGCGCAGGTTTCGTCGTACACGCTGACCCGCACGATATCGCAGCCCGCGTCGTGCAGCGCGCAGATCTGCTTCAGCGTCGCCTCCGCGTCCCGTGTATCCGTATTCGTCATGCTCTGCACCAGCACCGGATTTCCGCCGCCGAGCTGCAATCCGCCGACATTCACAACTCTGGTCATTTGAACCTCCTGATATCATTCAAATCCGCGGTTCCCAACCTGAACAAAGGGTAAGAACATATAATTATGAATTCTGAATTATGAATTCTGAATTATCCGAAGAGCCTCATCACATCTTTGAACGTAAAGAAAATCATGAGTCCGAACAGGAACACCATTCCGACAAGGTGCACCATCGCTTCCTTTTCCGGCGGCACCGGTTTGCGCCGGATGACCTCTACGATGCCGAACACCAGCCGGCTTCCGTCCAGTCCCGGGATCGGCAGCAGGTTCATCAGTCCCAGGTTGATGGAGATCAGCACCAGCAGCTGAACGTAAGCGCTCAGGCCGCCTTCCTTTACCTCGGTGGAAACCAGGCTGACGATACCCACCGGCCCGGACGTCTGGTCCAGGCCCTTGCCGGTGGTTACCAGATCCTTCAGCGCGCCGAGGATCGCCCCCGAAGCGTTTGCGCACCACTCCCAGGAATGCTGAAATCCGCCCAGGAACGTTTCCGGCTGCGTCTCCGTCCGGTATACGCCGCCGATCGTCACGCCGATCCGCATCTTGTTCTCGGCTTCATCCCAGACCGGCGTCAGCTCCGCTTCAAAGGTTTCCTCTCCCCGGCGGACGGTCATCCGCAGCGGGGCGTCTCCCTCTTTCCAGCCTCCGATAGTTCCCAGCAGCGTTTCCATCGTGCCGTCCAGCATGTTTTTGCCGTTGATCTCCGTCACCGTGTCCCCCGCCTGCAGCCCGGCGGAATAGGCCGGTCCGGCGGCCATGACTTCAGAGATATAGGGATCGATTCCCGTCGCCGTCGTCACGCCGTTCACCCAGAAGAAGACCGTGGCCAGCACAAAGGCCAGCACAAAGTTCATCATGGGGCCCATCAGGATCACGAACAGCCGCTTCCATACGTTCTGCTTCGGGAACGCCCGCGGATCATCCTTCGAGATTCCTTTGGTATCGTCTTCGCCGTAGAAAGCGCAGAATCCGCCCAGCGGAATTGCCCGGATGCTGAAATCCGTCTCATACTTCCGGCTCTTCCATTTCACGAGTTTCGGGCCCATTCCGACCGCGAATTCCCGGACCTCGATCCTCATCGCCCGTGCCGCCAGAAAATGCCCGAACTCATGCACCGTAATCAGAATCGCCAGTAATAATATGGCTAATAGAATATACACTCCGACTAGAAACCTCTCTTTTACTGTCCTTCTTTGTCATTTCGACCGGAGCCGCAGGCGGAGTGGAGAAATCTCCCCCGCCGCAGCGGATTATTATGAATTACGCACGATCTCTCTCGCACGCCGATCCGCTTCCCAGATGTCGTCAATGCAGTCCGCTGGCAGACCGGAAAGCTTCTCCAGCGCCCGTTCCACCCGCACGGCGATCCCTCCGAAAGGGATCTCTTCCCGCAGGAACGCGGCGACCGCCTCTTCATTGGCGCCGTTAAACACGGTGCAGGCCGCGCCGCCCGCCCGCAGGCACTCCCTGGCCATGCGCAGCGCGGGAAACTTCTTTTCGTCCGGCTTCTCAAAGGTCAGGCTGCTCAGTTTGAACAGGTCCGGCGCCGGAACGCCTGTTTCAATCCGTTCCGGATAAGCCATCGCGTATCCGATCGGCACCCGCATGTCCGGTTCACCAAGCTGGGCCAGCACCGCCCCGTCTTTGAAAACAACCGCGCTGTGCACGATGCTCTGGGGATGGACCACTACCTCGATTTTGTCCTCCGTCATGTCGAACAGCCACCGGGCTTCCATGATCTCCAGACCCTTATTGAACATGCTGGCGCTGTCCACGGTGATCTTCGCGCCCATGTTCCAGTTGGGATGCTTCAGCGCTTCCGCCTTCGTGGCTTTCTCGATCCGTTCCTTTTCCCAGGTCCGGAAGGGGCCGCCCGACGCGGTCAGCAGGATCTTCTCCGCCTTGTTTCCGTTTGCGGCCTGCAGGCACTGGAAAATCGCACTGTGTTCACTGTCCACCGGCAGCAGCGGTTTCCCCGCCTTCCGGGCCAGCTCCGTGACCAGATGGCCGCCGGTCACCAGCGCTTCCTTATTGGCCAGAAGCACCTGCTTCCCGGCTTCCAGCGCGTCCATCACGCCCTGCAGCCCGGCGATACCCACGATGCTGACCAGCACCATCTCCGCGTCCGTTTCCGCAGCCGCGATGTGCAGCGTTTCTTTTCCGGAGATAAAACGACAGAATTTCAGGTCTTCCGGGATCTCCGCCGGATCAAAGCCCTCCGTCAGCCCGGCCACCTCCGGCCGGAATTCCCGGACCTGCTCAAAGAGCTTCTCCCGGCTTCCCCGAGCAGTCAGGGCTGTCACTTTATACCGGTCCGGATGGCGCCGGCACAGGTCCAGCGCCTGCGTACCGATGGAACCGGTGGATCCCAATATCGCGATCTTTCTCATCTGATCCTCTTTCTGAACAATACAGTCAGCCGATGGGAGCCAGGATCGGCATCCGGAAGAACAGCAGGTAGCAGTACATCAGCACCGCCATGAACAGCACGCTGTCCAGCCGGTCAAGCATACCGCCGTGGCCCGGGAACAGGTTGGAGAAATCCTTGATGCCGCTGTGGCGTTTCACCAGGCTGGCAAACAGGTCACCGATCTGCCCGGCAATCCCGCCCAGGAAGCCCAGCAGCAGGTAATGCCACCACACCGGCAGCTTCGCCAGCGTCGGCGCGTCACAGAAAACATGGCTCAGGCCGAATACGATCATGGCGGCGATCATGCTGCCGGCAAGGCCGCCAAGGCTTCCCGCGATGGTCTTCTTCGGGCTGACAGCCGGGCAGAATTTCGGTCCGCCGATGGCGCTGCCCACATACAGTGCGAACACGTCTCCCAGCAGCGGTACCGCGAATGTCAGGCAAAGCAGGATCACTTCCACGGCCTTCTGACCCGGCAGCAGGCTCAGCGCGACCAGGCTCAGGCCCGGCAGCGCCACGGTCAGCAGCGGCAGCGCGCTCATACTCAGGTCCGTCAGTTCCGGCTCCGTACGGAACAGGATCTGAACCACCATGCAGAACAGGGCGCCCGCCAGCAGCGGCACAATGACCTTTTCGCCGAAAAGCAGCGTCATCGGCACCGAGGTCACCAGAATCACCCAGGTCGGCCAGGAAACCACCTGGTGTCCCGCCGTCACCAGCGCGTGATATTCTTCCCATACCGCGAAGCAGATGCAGATCAGCGTCGCCAGCGCCATACACCAGTTCGGCGCCCATAGATTGACTGCCAGGAACGCCGAAAGCCCCAGTCCTGTAACAATTCTCTGTTTCATACAGATCCCTTCCTGTTTATTCTGTCGTTTCTGTTTACTGAATTATGAATTCCGTCCGCCATATCTCCGTTCCCTGTGTGCAAAGGCGTCCAGCGCCGCGTCATAGTCGTGCACCGTGAAGTCCGGCCACAGCACCGTCGGGAAGATGAACTCCGCATAGGCATTCTGGTACAGCAGGAAGTTGCTCAGCCGCTGTTCTCCGCTGGTCCGGATCAGCAGGTCCACGTCCGGCTGCCCACGGGTATACAGGTGGTCGGAAATCGTCTGCTCGGTGATCTCGTCTTCCCGCATCGTCCCGTTCCGGACCAGGGTGGCGATCTCCTTCGCCGCGCGGACCAGTTCCGCCCGCCCGCCGTAGTTCACGGCGATGTTCAGATGCAGGCCCGTGTTCTTTTTTGTCCGGTTTTCCGCCTCGATCAGCGTTTCCCGCTGTTTTTCCGGCAGACCGCCCTTGTCGCCCATGATCAGGATCCGCACGTTCTTCGCGTCCAGTTCGTCGATCTCGGAAGCGAAGAAATCCAGGATCAGCTGCATCAGCGCAGCCACTTCCTCCTCCGACCGGCTCCAGTTCTCCGTGGAAAAGGCGTACAGGCTCAGCGCGCCGATGCCCAGGTCATCCGTATGCCGGATGATCTCCCGCAGGGTTTCCGTCCCCTGCCGGTGCCCCCGGGATACGCTCAGCTTGTGCTTTTTCGCCCAGCGGCCGTTTCCGTCCATGATGATGGCCACGTGTTTCGGGAGCCTGTCAAACTCGTCCGACGTCCGCGGAGGCTTCTTCAAAGCCAGGGACAATGCCGTCTTCAGCTTCATTCCGTTACCCCTTTAATCAGCAGGATAATTTACATTATATTGTACCATATTTCATGGTTTCTGTCATGGAAAAAGTGCCCTTCCGGCATGCAAAAAACCCGCCTTTCGGCGGGTATTGTTCCGGCGGTTTTTCCGTCAGACTTCCATGATTTCCTTTTCCTTTTTCGCGCAGATCTCGTCCACTTCCTTGACAGCCTTGTCCGTCAGCTTCTGCATGTCTTCTTCCGCGTCCCGCTGGTCGTCTTCGGTAATCTCGCTGTTCTTCTTCAGCTTCTTGATCTGCTCGATCGCGTCCCGGCGGATGGAGCGGATAGCCACCTTGGTTTCTTCCGCACCTTTGGAAGCGACCTTCGTAAGCTCGCGGCGGCGTTCCTCATTCAGTTCCGGGAACACCAGGCGGATGATCTTGCCGTCGTTGGACGGATTGATGCCCAGGTCGCTCTTCTGGATCGCCTTTTCAATCTGGGGAATCAGCTTGGCTTCCCAGGGTGCGATCACCAGCAGCCGGGGTTCCGGTGAGGAAATGTTGCCGATCTGCGGAATGGGCGTAGGCGTGCCGTAATAGTCCACCATGATCCGGTCCAGCAGTTTCGGATTGGCGCGGCCCGCGCGCAGGCCCATCATGTCCCGCTCATACACTTCGCAGGATTTCTTCATTTTCTCTTTCGCGGTATCTAAAACGTCCTGAAGCATCTGATTCACTCCTTGTTATGTTCTTCGCAATGTCTGCGCCTATTATACCGGTTTTTCCCCGCTCTGGCAACAGATTTTTCCGCAATCAGCTTCCTGTGGACCGGTAATATTTCATAGCCTTACGGAACAGCAGGTACATGATGCCGAACAGCACCGCGCCGGACAGCGGCGTCACGAACGCGGTCCACATCGGCCAGCCAAACAGCGGCTTACCCAGGATCGTTGACGCCGGCACATGCATGACCAGCGCGAAAGGCGCGATCACCGTAAACAGCACCCGCAGCGGCCGGGGATAGATATCACTCGGATACTCACAGGCGCTGCGCCCGCCGTAGGTCAAGGTATTGGCCAGCTCCACAGACTTCACGCTGTGGATGCACAGGATCGCCTCCACCATGAACAAGCCGAGAATCAGCCAGAAGCTGAAGAAAATCGTTTCAATGAACAGCAGCACCTTGGGAAGCGTCCAGGCGATCTGCGCCATATTGCTGCCGATGATGAGGCTCACCGTTCCCACGGCGATGCAGGTAATCCGCCGGGGATCCGCCGCGCTGCACAGCACCTGGGTCAGGATGCCCCGGGGCCGCAGCAGCACCGTATCCAGCTGCCCGGTCCGCACCATATACGGGAAATTGCCGGTCACGCCCCGGCCGAAGATTTCCGTCAGGTAGAAGGAGACGGACATAAGTCCGAAAAAGAAGTACAGGTCTCCGGGCCCCCACTGATTCAGCCGGTCAAACCGGTCGATCAGCAGGATCAAGGCCAGCATTTCCCCGCCCTCCATCACCAGCTGGGCAATGGTCTGCATCAGGAAGGAAAGCGGATACTGCAGCTGGCTTTTGATCAAAATCGCCATGGAGCGGGCGTACAGACGAAGTGTGTTCATCTTCTCACCCTCCCTGTATGATCAGCTTCCGCTGATTGGTCCGCCAGAACGCGCAGCCGACGAAAACAAGCACCAGCATCCAGCATATCTGAATCAGCAGAGCCTCCGGCGCCCGGGAAAGCGCATCCTCTCCCGTATACAGCCGGATCGGCGTGTCCAGCAGCTGGGCGTAAGGGAGCAGGGTGATCACCCGCTGCCAGCTGTCCGGGAACAGGGTCAGCGGCAGGATGTTGCCGGCAAGCGTCATCATCAGCAGATTCAGCATACCCTGCATACCCCGGGGATCCAGCGTCCGCATGGTGAAGGCCATCGTGATGTTCTCCAGCGCGGAAACACAGAACAGTCCCAGGATCAGTCCGGTCACCGCGAGCAGCAGCGCCGGCACGGACGCGGGCAGGCAGAGCCCCCAGCCCTCCGGCAGCAACGCCGCGAAAGCCAGCATCGGCAGCGCCCGCAGCACGCTCCCGGTCAGCTTCTGGGCTAGGATCCGGGCGTAGTAATAACCGTACAGATGCAGCGGCCGGCACAGATCGTAGGCGATGCCGCCGGTGCGGATCTTGTCAAGCAGTTCCGGGTCCGTGGCCACCAGCATCCGGAAGAAAGCCTGCTGCAGCCAGACGTAGGTCGTCACATGGCTCAGCGGGATCGGCTGCGGCTTCCCGGCGTACAGCGCCCGGTAGATCGCTACCAGGATGAGGCCGAAGAAAAGCTGGCAGATCAAGCCGCCCAGCACCGCGCCCCGGTACTGGGTTTCCATTCTCCTTCTCATCCGGAAGATCGACAGATATGCCCTCATTTCGTTCCCGTTCCGTTCCCGATAATTATGAATTCTGAATTATGAATTATGAATTCCGAATCAAAGTCCCAAATCTTTATACATCGCCGCGATCAGGTGATCGATATTCTGGTGTTCCTCCACCTGCACGGTCCGTTTGGTATCGTATTTTGACAGCAGGTCCTGCAGACCGCCGTCATAGAGTTTTTCTCCGTGCCCCAGCACCATTACCCGGCTGCACAGGGCGGCGATATCCTCCATGTCGTGGGTGGTCAGCAGGATCGTGGTGCCTTTCTCCCGATTCTCCCAGAGCAGGAAGTCCCGCAGCGCCAGCTTGCTGACCGCGTCCAGCCCGATGGTCGGCTCGTCCAGAAACAGCAGTTCCGGACTGTGAAGCAGGCTTCCGCACAGTTCCGCCCGCATCCGCTGTCCCAGACTCAGAAGCCGCAACGGCGTCCGCAGCAGTTCTTTCAGCTGCAATGCCTCCGCCAGCTCGTCCAGCCGGTTTTTGTAGTCCGCTTCCGGCACCCGGTAAATATCCCGCAGCAGCGAATAACTGTCCAGCAGCGGCACGTCCCACCACAGCTGGGTCCGCTGGCCGAACACCACGCCGATGCGGCGCACATGCGATTTCCGGTCCGTCCAGGGCGTCATCCCGCCCACGGTCACATTCCCGCTCTCCGGCACCAGGATGCCCGAAAGGATCTTGACCGTGGTGGACTTCCCGGCGCCGTTCGGCCCGATATAGCCGACCAGTTCGCCCTTTTCGATTTCAAAGGAAACGTCCTTCAGCGCGTGGACCGTTTCCTTTTCACGAAAAAGGGAACCTTTCTCCCGCTTTTTACGGACGGTGAAAGTTTTACATAAACGATCAACAGAAATATAACTCATGAAGAATCCTCCGGATAATATCCTGAATACGGTCAGGAGTCTTTCCTTGCAGCGGATTATTCTGAATCTGGATCCTGAATCATCAATACAAGAATACAAGCACGGGAAAATGTACCATATCCGCCGGGATAAATCAAGGGCACCCGGCCGTTTGGGGCCGGGTGCCGGAAAATCTGATCCGTTATTTCTGAAGCAGGGTAAAGTGATTCTGTCCGTCTTTGCTCAGGCCGATCCTGCAGTTCATGCCACCGTTCATGGCTTCGTATTTCGAAGCCATGACTGCCAGCATCAGCGTCGGGAAACCAGGATCGCCCACCGGGCTGTCTTCGCGGACCTTGAACAGGAAGAAATTCTCTTTTCCGTTGCCGGTGAAGGCCGGAATATCCCCGATCCATTCGCTGACATGCTCCCAACCGCTCCGTTCAAATACCGTCTGCGCGCCTGCGGGAATCTCCGCTTCGGGGTTCTCGTTCCCGCCGGCAACCGAGAAGATCAGGTCCTTCCCCTCCGGATTGCCGTCCTTCAGGGTTTCCATAACATCCTTCATCACACCGAGATTCGCGCTGTCCATGTTCCGCGCAATCTCATCCGTCGCGTTCCGGCACTGGGTCATCCAATCCGCAATCAGGGCGTTCACATTGGCCCGGGCCTCCGCCGCCTGTTCATCGTCCAATCCCATTTCCTGCCACAGCTCCGGCTTTGCCATCCGGCCTTCCACAAAGTCCATGTATTCTTTAATGATATTCCGCATTTCCATTGCTTCTTTGAGATATGATCTTTGTATTTCCCGGATCGTTTCCAGCTTCTGCGTCTGCTCTCTGATTTTCCGTTCAAACGCGGCCGTCAGGAGATCGTCATCCCCCGGAAGAAGCGTCTTGATTTCCTCAATGGAGAAATCCGCCTGCTGCAGGTTCTTGATTTTCACAAACAGCAGCGCCTGGTCTTCTTCATAGTACCTGTAACCGGTCCATTCATCGACCTTCGCCGGCGTCAGAAGGCCGATGCGGTCATAGTACCGCAGCGTCTGGGTGTTGCATCCGCAGAGCTTTGCGAATCCCTGGATCGTGATCATCTCTCATCCTCCTCACCGGGAAGATAGCATTGCAGTTAAGTGCAAGGTCAAGCGGTTTTTTGAAATTTTATGAAAAATTATTCAGAGGGTTTTTCCGACACTCATTCGATCCCGGTCAGGTCAAACTTGTCCAGCCATCCCGCTGCCGTTTCGCAGACTTCCTTCAGGCAGGCCTCGTCGAACGGGGTCTTCAGGTCCGCGTTCTTCAGCAGGTCGGTGAAGGTATGGCTGCCGCCCTGTACGGTATAAGCCATGTAGCGCTTCCATGCCTCTTCGGGGTTCTTCCGGATCATCGCCCAGATCTCCAGGGCCACCGTCTGCGCCAGGCAGTAATCGATATAGTAGAAGGGCATCCCGTAAATGTGGAGCTGTCTCTGCCAGCCTTCACCCTCGCTGTAGAAGGGAATCTCTCCGTCCAGTTTCATCCAGGGCATATAGATCCCCAGCAGCCGCTTCCACTCCGCGTGGCGCTGCGCCGGGGTCAGTTCCAGCTTTTCATACACAATATGCTGGAAGTGGTCGACCATCGTACCGTAGGGGATGAACTTGATCGCGTCGGAAAGATGGCTGTAGATGAACTTCTTCGCGTCTGCGCCGAAGAAGCCCTCCGCGTTCTTCCAGCCGAAGAATTCCATGCTCATGGAGTGGACCTCGCACGCTTCCATGCTCGGATCCGCGTATTCGGTCGGGATACGCGTGCGGTTCATCCAGTAAGCGAACGCATGGCCCGCCTCATGGGTCACCACCTCGACGTCGCCCTGGGTACCATTGAAGTTCGCGAAAATGAACGGCCGTTCATACTTCGGAATGCTCGTGCAGTAGCCGCCCGCCTGCTTGCCCTCGGTGGAGAGCACATCCAGCAGCTCCTCGTCCAGCATTGTCCGGAAGAACTCGCTGGTCTCCGGCGAAAGCGCGTCATAGAACTTCTTACCCTGGGCCAGGATGTCGTCCGGCGTGCCCACGGGCCGCGGATTGCCGCTGCGGAAGCTCAGCGCGGTATCCGCGAAGGAAAGCGGATATTCCTTTCCGAGCCGCTTCGCCTGTTCGCGCATGATGGAGTCCGCCACCGGGACCAGGTACTTCTGCACCGCCGCGCGGAACTTTTCAACGTCGTCCTTCGTGTAGCAGTTGCGCCCCATGCGGTAATAGCCCAGCTGGGTATAGCCACCGTATCCAAGCTTCTTTCCCATGCTGTCGCGCAGTTTCACCAGCTCGTCATAGATCCGGTCGAGCTGCGGCTGGTTCTCCTTGTACCAGCCGCCGTCCGCTTTCCAGGCGGCCAGGCGGCGCGCGTCGTCCGCGTCGGTCCGGAAAGGTGCCAGCTGGGACAGGGTATAAATGCCGCCTTCAAACGGGATCTGGGCCGAAGCGATCAGGTCGTCATATTCCCTGACCAGCTCGTTTTCCTTCTGCATATCCGGGATGATCTCCGGCGAGAAGGTCTTCCGCTGGATTTCCGCGTTCACGAACAGCAGGTCGCCGTACTCGTTCTCAAAGTCCTTCCGGAACGGAGAGGAGAGCATCGCCTCCAGCCACTGCTGGGAGTATTCTTCCATTTCCGGCCCGAATTCGTCCCAGAATTCCTTTTCTTTGCTGTAGAACTCATCGCGGGTGTCGATGGACTGGCGGACATACGCCAGCGTAGCCGTCGTCTCGACTTCCTTGGACCGCTCTTCCACCTCCAGGAAAACCGCCCGGGCTTCCTCATAGCTCCTCGCGTTCTTCAGCTTTTCGATCACTTCCTTGTACTGCGCGATAATCGTTTCGGGATCAGGCCTTTTGTAAGGCATTTCAGAAAACTTCATCTTTTCCGTTCTCCTTTTCATTTAATCAGTCGGTTGTTTTTTGCTCTTTGCTGAGCTTCTCAATCGCGGTAATCCGCTGGCTCAACGTGGGATGGGAATAAGTCAGTTTCACCAGCAGCGGATTGGGCGACAGATCCGCCAGGTTTTCCTTCGACAGTTTTTTCAGCCCCTCAATCAGCGCCTCGCCGTATCCTTCCTTCACAGCCTGTTCGTCAGCCCGGTATTCGGCCTTCCGGGAGAACCAGTTGACCAGCAGGCCGAACAGCGGCGCGATCAGGGCGAACTCCACGCTCATGATCAGGATGACCGCGAAGCCGTAGTTCACGCCGTCAAAGCCGAAGGGCGGATAAATGGCCGCGCTGCGCAGCGTCAGCCAGGCCAGCACACCGATGATCAGCATCTGCAGGAACGTCAGGCACTGGTTCCGCAGGGTATCCCGGTGCAGCCCGTGGCCCAGCTCGTGGGCGAACACGGCGCAGATCTCGTCCGGCGTCATCTGGTTCAGCAGCGTATCATACAGGACGATGGTTTTCATCTTCCCGAAACCGGTGAAATACGCGTTGGATTTGGTGGTCCGCCGGGAAGCGTCCATCACCTGGATGCCCCGCACATGATAGCCGTGCTTTTCCAGCAGGCCGGTCAGCCTCTCCTTCAGTTCCCCGTCTTCCAGGGGCGTGAACTTGTTGAAGATTTTGCTGAAGATCGGGAAAAGGAACACGATCAGCAGCACGATCAGCATCAGGACGCCGGCGAATACAACGATCATCCAGTCGCCCAGGGCTTGATGGATCCAGATCAGCAGGCCGCCGACGGCCGCCATCAGGATCAGGCTGATCAGGAACCCTTTCAGCTGATCCGCCCAGAAGGTCTTTCCGCTGGAGCGGTTAAAACCGTATTTCTCCTCGATATGCATGGTATCGTACCAGGCAAAGGGAATCATCAGCAACTCCGTCAGCGAGGACAGAAGCAGCACCGCCAGCATCTGCATGAACAGCGTCTTCGGGAACAGGCCGGCGAAGGCCGCGTAGACGTTGAAGGCCATCAGCAGCATCCCGATGATCCAGGAAACGGTGGAAGTGATCAGCGCATGCCTTGACTTTTCACCGTGGTATTGCCGCCACTTCCGGTAGGTCTCCTGATCGTACACGTCCGCCACATTCTCCGGAACCGGGTTGTTGACGGAACGCATTTTGATCACGTTAAGAGCGGTTTCATAAAGGTATATGACCGTAAGGATGATCAGAACGATTGCTTTGATGCCCATGGAGTTTCCTCTCTCAGTTTTTCGGCAGTCCGTGAAACGAAAAATCCTTTTTCCGCGTTCAGGACGGCAGGTTCAGATAGACCGCGACCGCAGCCACGGCCAGCACCAGGAATCCCAGTCCGACAAACAGCGTTGTCCGCGGTTTGGTTCGTTGTTTTTCCCGTTTTGCTGTTACATAGTCATAATATGTTTTCGGCATGGCGTTGCGCCGTTTTTCACTGAGGATCTGGCCGAATGCCTTCCGTACTCCGAAGCTCAGCCCGTCAAAGGCGCCCTGCTCCGATACAAAGGAGAGCAGGCCCATACCGGTCAGCAATATGCCCGGAACCGTCAGTGCGTCGCACACCGCGTGCCACAGCGCTTCCTCATTTCCTCTTTTGAACCCGCCCTGTACCGCAAAGGTAACAACGCCCAAAGCAAACCCGACCCCCAGGGGGATCAGAACGTCCCTGGGGGTAATGGGCTCCCGGTATTTTTTCTCCCGGCTCACTGTGCGATCTCCTTCAGATACTGCTCATACTCCGCATCATTGCAAAGAATCCAGTGCCCGGGCTCAATTTCCCGCAGCGTCGGCTGCTGTGCGCTGTAGTCGTGCGCTTTGGCCGGCACGTATTCAATCCGCTTCCGCGTCTTTTCATAATGCGGGTCCGGATACGGGATCGCGCTCAGCAGTGATTTCGTGTATGGATGCAGCGGATGGGCAAAAAGCTCATCTGACGTGGCCAGCTCCACAATATGGCCGAAGTACATGACCGCGATCCGGTCAGAGAAATACTTGACCACGCTCAGGTTATGGGCAATGAACATGATGGTCAGGCCCATCCTCTCCCGCAGCTCGTTCAGCAGGTTGATGACCTGCGCCTGGATGGACACATCCAGCGCGGAAATCGGTTCGTCCGCGATAATCAGGCTCGGCTCCATGATAATCGCCCGCGCGATACCGATGCGCTGCCGCTGTCCGCCGGAGAACTCATGGGGATACCGGTCCGCATGCTCAGGCACCAGGCCGACCAGCTCCAGCATCTCGTTGACCTTCCGGTCGATGTACTCCTTGTCCTTCACGCCGCGGATGATCAGACCTTCAGCGATGATTTCGCGGACCGTCATCCGGGGATTGATGGATGCAATAGGATCCTGGAAGATCATCTGCATCCGGGTCATCACGTTATCCTTCGCGGCAACCTTCTTCTCGGTTTCGTATTTCCGGGTACGCTCCTCCGCGGCTTCGCCGCTCAGAGACTGCATATCCAGGTCGTATTCTTCCTTCAGCTCCTTCAGCCGTTTTTCCCGGTAGAACTCAACGCATTTGCTCTTTTCTACGGAGCTCTCCAGCGCCTTGTCCTCCGCTTCCCGGAGTTTTTCTTTCAGTTCCTTTTTCTGGGCTTTCGCTTCTTCCGCGTTCCCCGCCTTGCGGGCTGCGTTGATCCGTTCGGTGTAATCCTTGCGCAGCTGCGTCTTCAGAACCGGCAGCCCTTTTTGCGTGGTGGAAATCTTCAGGCCGTCGAAATAGACGTTACCTTCCGTGGGATCATACAGGTTGATAATCGTCCGGCCGGTCGTTGTCTTACCGCAGCCGGATTCGCCGACCAGTCCGAAAACCTCGCCCTTTTTGATGAAGAAACTGACGTCGTCCACCGCCTTGGTAACAGCGGGTCCGCTCTTGAAATACTGCTTCAGGTGCTCCACCCGCAGCAATATGTCCGGATCTTCCTGGATACCGGCATTCTCCCGTTTTTTCAGCAGGTGGCGGGCTAGCAGCCAGCGGATCAGCCGCGCGATCAGAATCAGAGCGATGCCCGCGATCAGAATCAGGACCCACATGGACACGACGCTCCAGAAAGCGCCGACGATGCTGATATCCTTCCGGTTGTCCGCTTCGTCCAGGGTCTTCTGAAGGAACTCCTTTTTCCATTTCCGGACAGCGGTCAGCGTGCTTACATTTTGGGGCGTCGCGGTCACCGTACCGTCCTGCTCTTTATTCAGGGCAAGGGTGGTATACTCGCCTTCCGACGCTGCCATCGTCCGGACTTTGTCTGCCAGCGCGCCGTAGCTGCCGTCAAAAGCTGTCCCCTGCTTCAGCATATCGGGAAGCGCGATGGCGATCAGGGTCGGGCTGCTTTCCCCGCCCAGGTCGTCGCGCGGGAACCGCGCTTTCAGTGTGTCCGCCGTCTGCGTCAGGAATGCCGTAAAGTCAACATTCTCGCCCGCAGCCTTCCGTTCATACAGATCGTTCAGCACGCCGCTGATGCTTTCTGCGCTTTCCGTTTTTTCTTCGCTGCGGATCTTTTCCAGAACCGGCTGATAGTTATCAAAAGTAAACGTGTCGGTCAGCCAGGCTTTGGCATCCTTCGCGCCGTCCTGTTCCATCATCCTGCGGACAGCGCTCATGAACTCAAACCAGGTACCGGCGTCCTCGCCGTGTTCCTGGGAGAAGGTCTTATAGTATTCCTGAAAAACAGGTTCAAGCGAGGCCGGCTTCAGCGAGGCGAGTTTTCCCTTTTTGGGTACAGCGGCCAGGCTGTCGATATACTCAAAGATTTCACGCAGCTCCCGGCTTTCCTGCTGCTCCTCCATCTCGCTGATGCCCAGTGCTTCCGGGGTCTGGATGTTCATCCAGTCGGAAAAATGCTGCCGCACTTCCTCCTCCTGGCTGCGCACGGATTTTTCAATCCGGTCGAACCAGACCGTGAAATCCGGCGTAATCTCCTCCATCCGGGCGTCTGTTTTTTGGGTGATATTGCCCGTCGAACGGCTCAGCGCGGTGAAGAAATGCCAGTCAAACGAAAATTCATCAGTCCAGGAATGACCCGCTCCGAAGCGGTCCAGTCCCTGGTCCAGCGCTCCCCTGACGGCGCCCCTGTTGATCAGTGCGTACAGGCCGAGCACGAGGGACAGCAGGATCAGGGTAATACCGATGACCTTCAGTACGGATGAGGTGCGCTGAATGGTTTTCATGCTTCAGCACCTCCCTTTCCGGTATTCTCCGCTTCCCGTTTTTTCATTCTCTTGATCCGCTCGGTCACGGTGACGGGCGGGTCAACCTTCGGGGCGTTCGGATGCAGCAGCCAGGTCGCTGCCTGGTGCGTCTCACTGATCCGGAACATCGGCGGCTGCTCTTCCAGATCGATCTCCATCGCGTAATGGTTCCGCGCAGCGAACGCGTCGCCCTTGGGCGGCAGGATCATGTTAGGCGGCGTGCCGGGAATCGCTTCCAGCTTTTCCTTTGTCTCCAGGTCCGGCATGGACGCCAGCAGCGCCCAGGTATAGGGATGCCGGGGATCGTAAAAGACGTCGTCCGCTGTACCGTATTCCACGATCTTGCCGGCGTACATAATCGCGATCCGGTCCGCCATGTTGGCCACCACGCCCAGGTCGTGGGTTATGAAGATGACCGACAGTTTTCTTTCTTTTTTCAGTTTGTTGATCAGCTCAAGGATCTGCGCCTGGATCGTCACGTCCAGCGCCGTGGTCGGCTCATCACAGATCAGGATATCCGGGTTGGCGGACAGTGCGATCGCAATAACGATACGCTGCCGCATGCCGCCGGAAAACTCGAAAGGATACTGATGATAGCGCCGCTGCGGCTCCGGAATGCCGACTTCCTTCATCAGCTCAATCGCCCGGTGCTTTGCCATACTTTTGCTTAGCCTGTAGGCGTATTCGGAAGAGCGGTTCTTCAGGTAATCCACCATCTGTACGGCGCGTTCCGCGTTGTTCCCCGTGTCAGCCTGCTCCGTGCTGAAGTGGTCAATCATGCCGGCCATGGTTCCGGTCAGATTCGCCCGTGCCTTTTCCATATCCACCAGGTTCAGCGGAACCACGGAGGGGGCAAACTTTCCGCGGGCGGTATCCTGGTTATACTTCACCGTATCCCGGTCAAACCGCCTTTGTTCCTTCGGGTTGTGTTTCACGCCGTAAAAATACCGGGAAATATAAGCATTCATGCTGCTGCGGAAGACATATGCCCGGTTATCCTTGTCCAGGGCCAGCCGGTCAATGGTTTTCTCCACAGCGTCCGCGGCGCGTTTCGCTGCGGCTTTGCATTTGCCCGCGTCCAGGTGATCCTCCATGAAAACGGGCAGTTCCTCTTTCAGCGTTTCCACCGCGCTGACACGGGTTTTCCGCGCTTCGGCGGCGGACCATTCCAGCGCCTTTTCCGTATCCCGCAGGAAGGACAGCATAAAGCCCTCGTCCAGCCCCTTCCGTCCGCGCTCGTTGATGTCCTTTACGCTTTCCTTTGAGGGATCCACGCGCTCTCCGCGGTTGGCCAGGTAGCCGATCCGGAAAAAGTTGGGCTGTTCCTTCGTTCCGTCAAGCGCGCCGTTCAGGCGTTCCTTCACGGAACCGAGCGCGGCGCGGAGCTCTTCCTCCCGCTCCATGACAAATTCCTTGCCCAGGGTTGCAATCTTTTCTGTCATGGCGGTGAAGTCTGCGTCGCCTGCGTCAATCAGCCAGGGATTCCGGACGGTTTTATCCAGACGCGCAATCCGTCCGCAGATCTCCCGGACAGCTTTCTCATCCTTTTTCAGCAGCGCAAGGTCCGCTTCCTCCAGCGCGTCCTGGATACCGAACGCGTTTTCTCTCGCGTTCTGCCAGGCGTTCTCCATTTTGACGCCGACGGAGGTGAAGCTGTCCAGTTCCCTGCACTTGGCTCCTGCGTTTTCCACGCCGGCCGCCGTCATATTCTTTTCCAGCTCGCCCAGCATCTGGTTAAAGCGTTTCCTGCCGTCCGCCCGGCGTTCTTTGTTGTTCAGCAGCATGGCCTCGGTCAGCTGCCTGCCGATCCGCATAATCGGGTTCAGGGCGCTCAGCGGGTCCTGGAATACCATGCTCAGCTTATGGCCGCGAAGGGTATGAAAATCCTCCTCGGGAATCTTCAGCAGGTCCTTGCCGTCATAGATGATCTCGCCGTCCTCCACCATGGCGTTGCCCGCCAGGATGCCCATCACGGCACGGGTGGTTACGGACTTGCCGCTGCCGCTCTCGCCGGCGATCGCCAGCGTTTCGCCCTCGTTCAGGTCGAAGGAAACGTTGCGGACCGCGCGCACCGCTCCATTGTTGGTGCGGAAGGAAATGGTCAGGTTCCTGACCTCCAGTTTCTTTGCCATATCAGTCTTCCGCTCCTCTCAGTGAAGGATTGAACGCGTCCCGCAGGCCGTTTCCGAACAGGTTGAAGGAAATCTCCAGGATGGAAATGAACAGCGCCGGGAAGAAAATGATGTGGGGATAAGTGCTCAGGTATCCCTGGCCGCCCGCCAGCAGCGTACCGATGGAGGTCAGGGAGGAGGTCTCCAGGTTAATGATGTGCAGGTAACTCAGCATGGATTCGGAAAAGATCACGCCCGGGATTGCCAGTACGGAACCGGTAATGATCGTTCCCAGTGAATTGGGATAGATATGCTTGAAAATCAGCCTTTTGTCGCTGGCGCCCAGCGTTCGGGCCGCCAGTACATACTCATGGCCCTTGAAGCGGTAGAACTGCATGCGGACGCGGGCCGCGATCCCGACCCAGCCGGTCAGCACATAGGCGAACAGCAGGCTGGGCAGCACACCGACCTGGTTGGCCAGATGCAGCTGGAACAGCGTCGCCACCACCATGAACGGCACGTCGTACAGCACGTCAGAGATGCGCTCCATCACCATGTCCACCGCGCCGCCGTAGTAGCCCTCGACCGCACCGTAGATACCGCCGATTATAAAGTTGAACAGAGACACACAGATCGCCAGCAGGAAGCTCAGCCGAGCGCCTGCCGCCAGGCAGGTCAGCATATCCTGGCCGTACCCGTTGGTGCCGAACAGGAAGCTGGGTTCCTGGCCGTAGAGATAGCGGAAATATTCGTAGTAATCCACGCGCACCCGGTATCCGGACTGGTTCTTCTGCGCGTAGACCAGCCACTCGTTGCCGTCCGCGCCGCCGTTGTCCCAGGTCACCCGCAGGCTGTCATATCCGGCCCGGTTTTTATCCGCCGCCGTCAGATAGTTCGGAATCAGGTTGCCTTCCGCGTCCAGCTCCGGCGCGCCGGTGGAAGTGGAGGCCTCATTCTTCAGCTTGTACCAGTAGTTGGCGCCGCCGTTACCTTGCAGATAGTCGGTATTGTAGGTTCTGGACATGGGATAGATGACCTGGATGTTTTTCGTGTTCTGGTAATCCTTCAGCCGGGTATACTCATCCGGCGTCAGGTTGATGTAGGCGTACCCCACGCGGTAATAGCTATCCACGCGCACTTCGTGGTATTCGGTCCCGGTGGAATCCGTATAGGCGCGTTTTTCGCTCATGATCACGTTCCGGCCGGTTTCCACGCCGATGGCCCGGACCGTCTCATAGCTGTCCGCGTTGAGGTTTTCCTGCTTTCCGCCATCCCAGAATCCGGTACCGACGAGCCATTTGTTTCGTGGCTGCATGGTCTTGTAGTAACCGGAACGGAAGGAGACGTCGTAATGGCTGATAAACGGCACAATAATGGCGAATAGCACCAGGATCACGATCAGCACAAAAGCCACCACAGCGCTCTTGTTCCGCACAAAGCGCAGCCAAGCGTCCTTGAAGTAGCCGATGGGCTTGGTCTTGATCCGTTCGTCATGGATCTTTTCGGACTGCTGGATAAACCGGAATTTCTCCGCCGGTATTTCCGGGATTCTCTGTTCATTCATCATTTTTTAGACCCCATTCTGATTCTCGGATCGATCAGCCCGTAGCTGATATCGTTGACAATGCCCGACGCAAGGCCGATGAACGTGTAGAACATGCTCATGGCCATAAAGAAGTTGTAGTCCCTCACATTGATGGACGCGATGTACAGGTTGCCGACTCCGGGGATGCCGAAGATGCTCTCGATGATCAGTGAACCGCCCAGGATGCCGATAAACTCGCCGATGATCATCGGCAGGATGACCACCATTGCGTTGCGCAGCGCGTGCCTGGAGATTGCCTGCGCTTTGGTCAGGCCCTTGGTCCGCGCCAGCAGCATATAATCGCCGGTCAGTACCTCGCTCAGCTCAGCGCGGGTATAGCGGGTCAGGCCGGCGATCGAGTTGAAGCTCAGCGAGAAGATTGCCGGCAGCATCGAGCTGAACATCCGCCAGCTGAACAGGGATCCTGCCTTTCCCAGCGACTCCAGCTGCAGCGGGAACCAGCCCAGCTTAAAACACAGGAAATACTGGATCAGAAAAGCGTATACATAGCTGGGAACAGAGATGAACACCATGACCATCGTGGAGATCAGGTGGTCCTGCCACTTGTTCTTCTTCAGGGCGGCGTATATGCCGAAAGAGAGCCCGAGCGGAATGGCCAGCAGGATGGAATACAGGTTCACCAGCACCGTATAGGGCAGCTTCTGCATCATGACGTTCCAGACGTTCAGCCCCTCATACATCTGCTCGCCGACGCCCCAGTCCCATTCCGTGATAATGTTCTTCAGGAACATATAGTACTGGACCAGGATCGGCTTGTTGTAGCCCATCTTTTCCCGTTTGGCCAGAATCAGGTTCACGTCGCGCCCCATCTCGCGCACCGCCGGCAGCGGCAGCAGCTTGATCAGGATAAAGCTCATGGTCATGATGATGAACATCGTCAGGAACATGAGCAAAATGCGCTTGGTAATATACTTACCCATTCAATCTCCTCCGAATTCCGGATGCTGAAGTCCCGGAGATTATTCTGCTTCTCCGGCCGGCTGAAACATCCGCCGAACCTGTCCGGCGCCTGTTTCTGCCGGCCCGATATAAAACGCCGAAAGCGGGCACGGGGAAATCCCCCGTGCCCGCGGGACCGTTTTCTGTCAGTCAGCAGGCATTAGTAGACGAGCTCGTTGGCCGTGATATATTCGGCCCAGGCAGCGTCGTCATAGTTGTAGGTCATGAACTGGATACCGCCGAACTGCACAAGCGTCACATAGGTATCGGACGCGGCCTGCACTTTCTGGCTGTCCATGGAGGCAGTGTTGCGATAGTACACCGCCGTGGTGGGATACCAGCTCAGGAAGGCCGCTTCCAGCTGGGCGTAGAACGCGCAGCGGGTGTCGTAATCATAATCCGTGAATTTGCCCAGTTCTGCATCGATGGATTCCACCGGCTCGCTGGCGTCAGCCCACAGGGCCCAGTTCTGCAGGGTGTCAGAGATTTCCTTGCCGTCCACAACGAACTTCACGATGATCTTGGAAGTGTCGTAGCCGTATTCCATCTGCTGTCCGCCGCCCTCGCAGTTGTCGCAGTAGCATTCATACAGGATGGTGAAGGGACTCATGGTCGCGCCGCCCCAGGTGGTGAAGATCATATCCGCTCCGCCGGAGTAGTTGGTCTCATAGTAGTCCGCGTCCACGGTCATCTTCAGGGAAACCTTGCCCTCAAAGCCGCTGCCCTTGCAGGCTTCCTGCAGGTGATCGTTCAGGTAGTTGAACATCTTGTTGTAGATTTCATCACTCTGGTATACGCGGAATTCGATCTCGATGGGGCTCTCGCCGTCGTAGACCTTGGCCGCGACCGCCTTGTCATAGGCAACCTTCATCAGTTCCTGCGCTTTGGGCATATCGTAGCCGGTCAGGGCTTCGTATGCTTCGTCCAGCGTGGCATATTCCTCGCCCTCGCCGTACTTGATGTCAAAGATCTTCAGCAGGCCGGCCTTGGCGAAGTCATTCTGGCGGTAGTAAGCGCCGGTGAAGGGATTGTAGCAGTACAGCTCGTTGATCAGGCCGAAACCGGCGGTGCCGGCGGCGGTATAAGCGGTGGCGAATTCCTTCCGGTCATAGCAGTAGGAGAACGCCTGGCGGAACTCGTCGATCACCAGGATCTGGCTGTTGGTTCCGCGTTCCTTCAGCTTGTCATAGTTGGTGTTGAAGGTCAGCTTGGTGGTATAGCCGTTGTTGGGGCCGTACTTCACATACTTGGATGTGCCGTACTTGTCCATATCTTCGGAATCCAGCGTAATACCGTCGATTTCGCCCTTTTCGAAGGCCATCATGGCGGTCTTGTGCTCCTTGATGACGGTCACCTTGATGGTGTCGGTCTGATACTGGCCTTTGTGCTTTCCGTCACGGTAGCCGTACCACTCTTCGTTCCGGCTGAGGGTGTATTCCTTGTCCAGTTCGAAGGAGGTGAGTTTGTAGGGGCCGTAGGAGGCGGTGGTTTCAAGCGTCCGGCCGTAGGTGGTGGTGATGGTGGCCGCATCGTCCTCGGTCTCCACTTCCTTGCCGTCAGCGTCCCAGAACTTCTTGCACGCTTCGTACAGGTCCTTCTTGACCAGATAGCTGGAGGACAGGTTGTAGGGAACATAGAAGCTCGCTTCTTCCACAGGATTCTGCAGAATGAAGTCGATGGTGTAGTCGTCGATTACTTTGAAGCCGACCTCTTCCCACTTGGTTTCGGGAGCGACGGAGGCCGTATACAGGTACTGCGTAGCGTAGGAGTTGTAGGCAGCGCCTTCAGCCAGGTAGTTTTCATAGATGTACTTGGCGGAGACCCAGGCTTCGTTGGCGGTCTCATCTTCCACGGCCGCGTCACGGTACATGGTGTCGTCCGCAATGCTTACATACTTGGGAGCAGCGTTGCCGTCCGCGTCCGGAGCGCCGTTCACGCCCCAGAAGTCCATATCCAGATACACGTCGGTGCCGGCCGCGACCAGATTCTCAGCCGTGTCGGTGATCAGGTCATAAGCGGTTTTGCCGGAATACAGGTAGTTCTTGGCATTGTAGATCACGAAGGAACCGGCGTAGTAGCTGTCAGCGCGGCGGTTCATGATCTTCGGGTTCAGCAGCTGCTGGATGGAATATTCGAAATCAGCGGCGGTGACTTTCGTGCCATCGTCCCAGGTGATGTCCTGGTTCAGCGGAACACGCCAGGCTTTACCGGTCTCGCCTTCTTCAACGCCGAACTGTCCGACGTACTCGGCCGTCACGTCCTGTGCGAAATCGGCGGCCAGTTCCGGAACGACGGAGTAGCCGCTCTTGTCAGTGTTCAGCACGAAGCTGTAGAAGCCGGTGGAGATGTAATCCAGGATGGCGCTGTCACTGTTGGTTTCCCAGGACAGCGGATCCCAGTTCGTGCTGGAGGTCAGCTCAGAGGCAAAATCATTGAAGGTGTATTCCTTTTCGTCGGTATAGTCTTTTCCTTCGACGCCGGCATAGACATCGGTGGAAACCTCAGAACCGCTGCCGCCGCCGGCTTTCACGGTCGTGATTTCTCCGGCGTCATAGACGCGCTCGCCGGGATCGTAGGACGCGGCCAGCTCAAAACCTTCTGCCAGCGCGGACACAACGCCCGTCAGCATGCAGAGAGCCAGCACCAGAGCAAAGAGTTTCTTCATGGTAAGGGAGCCTCCTTAATAAAATATTATTACTCGGGATCTCACCCGATATAATACCGTAAAGAAAAGAAAGAAGCTGAACGCTCCTTGCATCGCCCATTCTTCAATTGATGCTGAGATATCTTAACATATTGCGGTGTGAATTGCAAACGTTGCCGGCGTTTGCATCCTGTATACATTTGCAAAAACGACGGTTTCCCGCCGTTGATCGGAAACGTTTCCGGGAAAACGCTGCCAAAAAACAGGAAAAATACAATTTGAACCCGTTTTGACGAATGCTTCACAAGAGCGTACAATAGCCGGTGAGATCATAACAGGAAAAGAGGATACTTCATGAGCTTGTTTGATGAGCGTTATACCCTGGAAACCTTTCAGGCCCTGCTGGCGGTGGACTCCACCACCGGACAGTATCAGGCAATACAGGAAAAGGCGGCGGAGCTGATCCGCGTCCTGGGCTGTGAACCTTCCTTCACCCATAAGGGCGGCGTGCTGGCAGACCTCGGCGGCGAGGGTGATCCTCTGGTCCTCACCGCCCACCTGGACGATATCGGCCTCATGGTCCGCCGGATCAATCCGGACGGCACCCTGAACGTCTGCCCCGTGGGCGGGCTGTATCCCTTCTACTGCGTCACAGAGAACGTCCGGGTATACACCGGCGCCGGGGACATCCTGACCGGTACCATCTGCCGTACGCCGAACTCAATCCACGTGACCGAAAACGAGCTGAAAAACGAGCTCGGAGATTTCCGGACCAACGTCTGCGTGGTGCTGGACAAGCCGGTTAAGTCGGCTGAGGACGTCCGCGCCCTGGGTGTGGAAACCGGAGACTATATCGCCCTGGATCCCCGTTTCACCTGCTCCGGCGGGTATATCAAAAGCCGGTTTATTGACGACAAGGCCTGCGCCGCCGTGCTGCTGAACGTCATGAAAGCCGTCCGGGAGAACAATCTCCCGCTGAAGCGGAAGGTCATCGCCTATTTCGCCTGCTATGAGGAGATCGGCCACGGAACCGCCTGGCTGCCGGAAGGCGTCAGGGATATCCTGGCCCTGGATATCGCGCCGATGGGGCCGGACCAGAACTCCGAGGAGCATAAGGTCTCCGTCTTTGCCAAGGACAGCCGTTTCCCCTATCACAGCGGCATGACCGCGGAACTCCGGGAAACCGCGAAAAAGGCCGGCGTGGATTATGTGATGGACGTGTTCACGCCCCATTACGGTTCCGACGGGGACGGCTCCGTGCTGGCCGGGTACGATATCCGCCACGCCGCCATCGGGCCCGGCACGGCCAACAGCCACGGCTATGAGCGGACGCATATCGATGGGCTGCGGAACACCTTTGACCTGACGGTAGCGTATATTACAGAATAAGATCCCGCTTCGTTCAGGATGACATTCCGGCAGGAAAAATCAGCATAATAAAAGAGGGGCGCCTTGCGGCGTCCCTCCTGTTTTGTCCGGGAATCATTATTCCACTGTGCAGTACATATAGTACTTGTAGCCCAGAGGATTGGCGAAGAAGCCTTTCACATTGGTCTTCACCATATAGATATCGGTGTAGTAGTACAGAGGCGTGATCGTGCCGGTGCTCATAAGCAGATCTTCGGCGGCATGCATCATACCATAGCGGGCATCCTTGTCTCCGCAGGCTTTGATCGCGGCGATGGCGGCGTCATAGGTTTCAGCCCAGGTGCCGTTCTCAACCTTGATATCAGAGCCGTAAGGAGTCAGATCGATGCTGTACAGTTTCAGACTGGCATGATCGCCCTTGCCCAGCTGGGTATCGTCATTGCCGGAACTGGACGTCCACATATCGAGGAAGGAAATCGGATCATTGTAGTCAGCCAGCCAGCCGTTACGGGCAACAGTGTAGTCACCCTCTTTACGGGTATTCAGGAAGGTGTTCCATTCCTGGTTGGTCAGCGTCATGTTGATGCCGACGCCGGCCAGCACTCCCTGCAGGTATTCACCGATGGCCTTGTGGCCTTCACTGGTGTTGTACAGATAATCGATGGTCGGGAAGTTGGTGAACTGCTGGGTAGCTTCATCAAATTCATAATACTTTTTCAGGATCTCGATGGCTTCCGCCCAGTTGGCTTCATAAGCGTCTGCAGCCGTGTTCCAGTATCCGCAGTAGGCATCGGAGGGACCGGCATTCTCATAGAACTGAGTTTTGCCGTCGGCATCCGTCAGACCGAGAGCGACAAAGGAAGAAGCAGGCTGCTGACCGGCCTGGCCGATCTCAGTTACAATATAATTGCGGTCATAGAGCAGTCCGAGGGCATAACGGATCTCGGCCATCGCCTTTTCAGCGTCTTCGCCGGTCAGTTCACTGCCTTCAGGCAGAATGTTGGCGTTCACGTTCCAGCAGACGTAATAGGTACCCATCTGAGAACCGACGAACAGTTCGTCCGGATATTCAACCTTCAGGTTCGCGATTTCAGCATTGGGCACATCGTCGATCATCTGCCAGTCACCTTTCTGGTAATTGGCCAGCATATTATTGGCATCGTCAGACAGATAGAAGTTGATTTCATCCATCTTAATGGTGTCAGCCAGGAAATAATTGTCATTCTTGGTCAGGGTGATCAGGGAGTTGTGTTCCCACTTGGTCATGGAATAGGCGCCGTTGGAAACATAGGTGGCCGGATCGGTCGCCCAGGCTTCGCTGGCAACAACGTCTTCACGCACGGGCAGGTAGGTCGGGAAGGCCAGCAGTTCGTTCCAGTAGGAGACGTCATTGTTCAGGGTAACAACCAGGGTCTTGTCGTCGGTGGCTTCAACAGCCAGGTCATCCGGATACCCCTTCACGACTTCGAACATATAGCCATAGTCAGCACCGAGGGCAGTGGATGCAGCGCGTTTCCAGCCGAATTCGAAATCCTTGGCGGTCAGGTCTTTGCCGTCGGACCATTTCAGGCCGTCCACCAGCGTGTAGGTATAGGTCGCGGTGCCGTCTTCGTTGATCACTGCTTCAGGCAGTTCCTTTGCACAGGCAGGAACGATAACCAGCGCACCGTTCTCATCCTGGGCCCAGTTGGACAGACCCGTAAACAGATGGGCGATCAGGGTCGCGCCGTCCACAGCGGAGTTCAGAGCAGGATCCAGGGTGTCCGGCTCAGAAGCGATGCAGACATTGATCGAGGTCTTGGTTCCTTCCGCGGAAGCAACCATCGCGCAAGACAGCAGCATGGCAACTGCCAGCAACAGCGCAACAAACTTTTTCATGGGTTTTCCTCCTCAAAATAATATATTTCATCAATACGGTTCCCCGTATGAATGAACAAATCAACCGATTTCATTCAGCCTGTGGCAGGCGACAAAATGTCCGCTTTCCACCTCTTTAAATTCAGGCATGCTTGCAGCACAGACGTCTGAAGCATAAGGGCAGCGTGTCCTGAACGGACAGCCGCTCGGCGCGTTCAGTGGACTTGGAATGTCGCCGGAAAGCACAATGCGCTTGTTCTCCCTCGCTTTTTTGGGATCCGGCAGCGGAACTGCGCTGAGCAATGATTTCGAGTATGGATGCAGGGGATGGTTGTAGATTTCTTCCGCGTTTGCCAGTTCAACCATTTTCCCCAGATACATTACAGCAATCCGGTCTGATATATGACGAACCACAAGCAGATCATGGGCAATAAAGAGATACGTCAATCCCAGGCGATCCTGCAAATCGTCAAACATATTAATAACCTGAGCTTGAATCGAAACATCCAGGGCAGATACAGGTTCATCACAGACAATAAACTCCGGATTGACCGCAAGCGCGCGGGCAATACCGATCCGCTGTCTCTGACCGCCTGAAAACTCATGTGCGTAGCGGGATGCATGCTCGCTGTTCAGACCGACCAGGCTGAGCAGCTGGAGCACCCGTTCATTCCGCTCGGATGTGCTGGCATAAAGTTTATGAACGTCCAGTGGTTCCGCTACAATATCCGATACGGTCATTCTTGGATTCAATGAGGAATAGGGATCCTGGAACACCATCGTTGCCTTTTTCCTGTATTCATTCAGGCTGGCTTTGGATCCGATCTTTTCCCCGTTGTAAATCACTTCTCCACTGGTGGGCTTATAAAGATGGAGAATGGATCGGCCTACCGTTGTCTTTCCGCAGCCGGATTCGCCGACAAGTCCAAGCGTCTCTCCCCGTTTGATTGAGAAAGAAACATCATCCACAGCTTTCAGCGGCTTTGTACGGAAAAAGCCCATGTTGATATCAAAATATTGCTTCAGGTTTCTGACTTCAAGCAGCGTGTTTTCGTTATTCATGTCTGCTGCCTCCTTCCAGTGTCAGAATCCCTTCTTCTGCCAGATTCCGATAATTTACCCAGCAGCGCGAAATGTGATCATTGGCAATCCGGATTTCCTCCGGACGCTGTGTCAGACAAACCTTCATGGTTTGGTCGCAGCGCGGCGCAAACGGGCATCCGGCCGGCATGTTCAGCAGATCGATCGGCGTTCCAGTGATAGGCTGCAAACGCAATCCGTTATTTTCATCCCGGGGAATTGATCTCATCAATCCCTTGGTGTATTCGTGTGCCGGATGATAGAAAATTGCGTCCGCTGTACCGCGCTCGCAGATCGATCCGGCATACATCACAATCACCTCGTCACACAGCTGCGCAACAACACCAAGATCGTGGGTTATCATGATGATCGCCATGCCAAGCTTCTGCTGCAGATCCTGCATCAGTTCCAGAATCTGTGCCTGGATAGTCACGTCCAGAGCCGTCGTCGGTTCATCGGCGATCAGGATATCCGGTTCGCAGGCCAGCGCCATGGCAATCATGACGCGCTGGCGCATACCGCCGGATAATTCATAGGGATATTGCTTCAGCCGCTTCTGCGGTTCGTTTACATTGACCAACTGAAGCATTTCCAAAGCCCGTTCCTTGGCCTGTTTTTTGTTTCGGTTTGTGTGGAGTATAATGGCTTCTTCCAGCTGATGCCCAATAGTATATGTAGGATTCAGGGAAGTCATCGGATCTTGGAAGATAATGGAGATTCGGTTACCCCGAACGCTGCGCATTGTGTTTTCATCTGCACCGACCAGTTCCTGTCCGTCCAGCTTGACGCTGCCCCCTATGATCTTCCCGGTAGGCGCCAGGATCTGCATAATGGAATAGGCTGTAACCGATTTCCCCGATCCGGACTCGCCAACGATTCCGAGCACCTTTCCCCTGTCAAGCCGAAAGGATACACCGTCCACCGCTTTTACTTCACCGGCATCGGTAAAAAAGGAAGTACGGAGATCGTTGACCTCAAGCAACACGGTCTCCCGGTCTTCGTTCTGATTCTTTATCGCCTGTATGTTTTCTGCTGACATATCTGTAAGCCCTTTCATTGTTCTCTTGGCTGCTGTCTGTTAAGCATTCAGCTTTGGATCAAATGCGTCTCTCAGACCGTCTCCGAACAGATTCAACGACAGAACAATCAGACAAATCACTACCGCCGGAATCACCAGTCTGTAAGTATAGGATGTGATTCCGTTAAGCGCCTCTGAAGCTAGGGATCCCAGGGAGGGCATCGGAGCGTTAACGCCCAGCCCCATGAAGGACAGAAAGCTCTCTGTAAATATTGCATTCGGTATCTGAAGAGCCGTTGAGATAATAATAACGGAAATACAATTCGGAAGCAGATGCTTGCGAATGATCCAACTTCCCCGGGCGCCGGTAGCCTGGGCAGAGAGAACATACTCCTGCTCACGTAGCGACAGAATCTGGCCACGGATCAGCCTGGCCATACTGACCCAGTACAGCAGGCCAAATACGATAAACATGGAAATAATGTTGGCTCCGATTTTTTCAAAAATAGTTCCTTCCACGTTGAGGGTCTTGCCAAGCACAACCGCAAGCAGGATAATAACGAGCATATCAGGTAGCGAATAAATGATATCCACAACCCGCATGATGATGATATCCACCTTGCCGCCGCAATAACCCGCAATGGATCCTATTGTCATGCCGATCAGCAACACGATAATGCTTGCAAAGAAACCAACGGCAAGCGAGATCCGTGTGCCATAAACAATCCGGATGAAATAATCCCGCCCATGCGCATCCGTTCCAAAAATATGCGGAAAGAGTTTCTCGCCTTCCTCAATTCTTTTCAGCTCGGTTTTGCCCCAGGTAAACGGTGCCAGGTTATTGTAGGAACTGTCAACCGGCTTTCCGGGACGAACTCCCAGCATACTTTCATATGAATATGGCCAGACCATCGGAAGAATAATCACCGCCAGGGTGATCAGCACGATCACAATCATACTGAAAGTAGCCACCTTATTTTTCAGCAGGCGCTTGCATCCGTCCCGAAAGAATGTGCTCGATGGGCGCATACGGGAAATGTATTCTTTCTCATCTTCAGTCGCCGGATCAAAGAGTTTCGGATCCAGGTGAAGGCTGAAGGGTTTATTGGCATTGAACATAACTGATCAGCCCTCCTTAATCAAATTCGATCCGCGGATCCACTGCCTTATACAGCAGATCGCTGATAAGATTCATTATTACAATCAGGGAAGCAAGAATAATAGTCGTTCCCATTATCATCGTATAGTCACGGTTGATGATGCTGGAGATGAACTGCCGTCCGATTCCCGGCACTGCAAAAATCTGTTCTACCACCATTGATCCGGTAACAATATAGGCCAGCATCGGTCCGACATATGTAATAACAGGAATCAGTGAGTTCTTCAGGGCATGGCCGAAAATAACCTTGGTCCGGGAAACTCCCTTTGCTCGGGCTGTACGAATATAATCCTGCCCCAGTACATCAAGCATGGAAGACCTGGTTAACCTCGTAATATAACTCATTGGGTACAGCGCCAGCGTGATTACCGGCAGAATCAGGCCCCCTTCGGTAGCTCCGTTCGCCGGCAGCCAGCCAAGCCTGACTGAGAAGAAAATCAGAAGCAGCGACCCCATAATAAATGACGGCATCGAAACAAACGCTGTCGTAATGACCATAATGATTTTATCAATCAGTTTGTTCCGTCGAAGCGCGGCTGTCGAGCCAAGCACAATTCCGACAAACGTTGCGATTACTGCAGCGATAACGCCAAGCCGTGCTGATGTTTTCATTCCATCCGCTATTATATCGACAACCTGTCTTCCGCGCTGTTTCAGGGATGGTCCGAAGTCAAACTTGGTAACTGCGTCTTTCAGATAAGTCCAATACTGATCCATCAGGGGTTTGTCCAGCCCATACTTTGCTTCAAGAGCGGCCTGAGCTTCTTTTGAAATGGCTTTTTCTCCCACAAACGGCCCGCCGGGCACGGCATGCATAACTAAAAATGTTACCGTAATAACAATCCAGATCGTCATGATTGCCAGCAGGATTCGTTTCAAAATATAGAAAGTCAGTTTTGAACTCATGGATTCATCTCCATATCAGAATTTTCTGTATTGTCTCTGCACCAGACCTGAGATGGCCGGTATACAGGTTCACACCCGGCAATGTTCGGAATGTGAACAGTATTTTACCATAATGTTCATCTATTGTTCTCTAAAAACAGAAAAAATACAATTCTCCGTCAAAATTGACTTTCTTCCCTGCTGTCTGTACAATATTTCAGGCTGCAAATCCCATCAAAGGAGAGAATATATGAAAGCACCTTTTTCCGCCTATCTGGCCCGGATCGCGCCCGGGCTGAAGGAACTGATCGTCCTGCTGCGGCAGCGGTATGATTATGTTTCCGTCCTGTCCACCGATTCCGTGGGCTTCTCCGTTTCCATCTCCCAGCGAGCCAAATCTGTTTCCCGGGAGACCATCGCCACCGAGCGTGGCACAGTGGTTCGCGTATACCGGGACGGGCTCTACGCCGAATCCGCTTTCACGGGTTTTGACCCGGCGGAAGCTGAAAAGACCTGCGCCGCCGTCTGTGCGGAGCTGGACGCCCAGCTGGCCCTGCTGAAGGAATGCGGTGTGGCGCCGTATGAAACGGCTGCGCTGCCGGATGAACCCCGGACGATCTTCGCCGAAATGGAAACCGGCCGCCTGCCTGAGCAAGAGGACATCTCCTCCCTGGTGGACCGGCTGTCCGCTGTCTCCGGAAAAGGCATGGAGCAGGGTCAGGAACGGGGCCTGAACCTGATTGACTTCATGGTCCGCGCCTCCTCCACCCATGTGTGCAAACTGTTCCTGACGGAGAAGCAGGACCTGCGCCAGTCCTACGTTTTCAGTGAGGGTATGTGCGCCGGCCTGGTCGCCGGGGAAGAACGCACGGACTTCGCCTATACCTCCCTATCCGGTCGGAAGGGGCCGGAGCTCTTCGACAGCATGGAGGACAAAATCCCTGAAGTGCTGCGGATCGCGAAGGACCTGGTTTCCGCGGAACGGGTTGAACCCGGCGAATACGACGTGATCACCGCGCCGGAGGTCACCGGCCTGATCGCCCACGAAGCATTCGGCCACGGTGTGGAAATGGATATGTTCGTCAAGGGACGCGCCCTGGGCGCGGACTACATCGGCCAGCGGGTCGGATCCGATATGGTGACCATGCATGAAGGCGCCCTGTGCGCCGAGGACGTAACCTCCTTCGCCTTTGACGACGAAGGCACCCCGGCCGGCGACGTGACGGAGATCGACCGCGGCATCCTGCGCGCCGGCATCTGCGACGCGCTCAGCGCCCTTCGCCTGGGCGTAAAGCCCACGGGCAACGGGAAACGGGAGAACTTCGCCCACAAGGCCTATACCCGCATGACCAACACCATGTTCGATTCCGGCACCAGCACCCTGGAGGAGATGATCGCCTCCATTCAGAAGGGCTACCTGCTCGAAGGTATGCAGTCCGGCATGGAAGATCCCAAGCACTGGGGCATCCAGTGCATTCTCGACCGGGGCTATGAAATCATCGACGGCAAGCTCACCGGCAAGGTGGTTTCCCCGCTGGTCATGACCGGCTATGTGCCGGACCTGCTGGGTTCCGTTTCCATGGTGTCCTCCGACCGGGAAGTCTTCGGTTCCGGCGCCTGCGGCAAAGGCCATAAGGAATGGGTCAAGGTGGCCGACGGCGGTCCCTATCTGAAAGCGAAAGTGAGGCTTGGATAAGATGGCTGAAAATAATCTGGAGCGGCTGCTCGGCGTCCTGAAATCCTCCGGCGCGGATGCCTGGGAGGTTGCCGACGTCAATGAAAAAGGATGGGAATTCTACTTTATCCGGCATCAGCTGGATCAGCACCGGGCCAAATCCGTGGATTCCTTCTCCGTCAAAGTATACAAAAACCTGGAAGGCGGAACGCTGCTCGGTTCCGCGTCCGCGCCGATCTCCCCCGACGCGTCGGAGGAGGAAATGCGCCGGACCGTGGAAGGCCTGTGCCGGGACGCTTCCTATGTAAAGAACCCCTCCTACACTCTGAACAAACCGGTTCCGGACTCGCCGGCCGCGGTGCCCCCGCCCATGGACATGAAAGCCGTCTGCGGGGATTTCCTGCAGGCAATGCGCTCCGTACCCGAAACGGAGACGGAAGACCTGAACAGCTATGAGATCTTCGTCAGCAAAATCCGCCGCCGCTTCCTGAACAGCGAAGGCGTCGACGTGACCTCCATCTATCCCTCCTCGATGGTGGAAGCGGTCGTCAACGCCCGCAAGAACGGTCATGAGATCGAACTGTACCGGATGTTCAAGTCCGGCACTTGCGATCCGGAGCAGCTTATCAAAGAATTGTCCGAGGCGCTGACCTACGGCCGGGACAAGCTGACCGCCTCCCCCACGCCGGCCCTGGAAAAGGCGGACGTCGTTTTCTCCACGGATCCCGCCCGGGAAATCTACAGCTACTTCGTTTCCAAGCTCAACACTGCCATGGTGTACCGGGGCATGTCCGACTGGAAAACCGGCGATACCGTCGCGCCGGAAAATCTGACCATCCGGGCGGTCAAGACCCTGCCGAACTCCTCCTGGAACATGCCCTACGACGAGGAAGGCGCGCCGATCCGGGACCTGGCTCTGATTGATCAGGGCAAGGCCGTCAGCTACTGGGGCACCCGGCAGTTCAGCCAATATATGAAGCTGGAAAACTCTTTCGACGTGTATAACTTCGCCGTTTCCGGGGGCACGGAATCCGCCGCGGACCTGCGCGCAGGCGATTTCCTGGAAGTGGTGGAGTTCTCCGATTTCCAGGTGGATGAGATCACCGGCGACATCGCCGGCGAAATCCGCCTGGCCTACCTGCACCGGGACGGCAAGGTAACGCCCGTCAGCGGCGGCTCCGTGTCCGGCAGCATGGCGGAACTGGCAAAGACCATGCGTTTCTCAAAGGAAAGCCGGCAGTACAACTGCCACCTGATCCCCGCCGTCACCCGCCTCCAGGGCGTCACAGTCACCGGCGCGGAATAACTATAGAAAGACTTTTAAAAGCAGCTCCGTTTTACACGAAGCTGCTTTTTCTTTGCCAATATAATTATGAATTATGAATTCTTAATTATGAATTATCTCAGCACCGCGCTGGTCTGGGGCCCCAGCGTCAGAATCCCTTCCTCAAAGGTGGCGTCATTTTTGCCGATAACCGCCGAGATCTTTTCAAAAGATACGCTCTCTATGCTTTGGAGGTTCAGTACCGCTTCCTTCTTGCCCGGGTTATGGAATACACCGGCAGTATGGCCGTTCCATGTACAGAGAAAACCACCTGCGTTCGTATCCTCAAAAGACAGTGCCTGGTATTTTCCCCGGGCGATCTCCGGGTTCGCCTTCCGGATAGTCATCAGACGCCTGTAGTAGTTCAGCAGGCTCTTCGGGTTCTCCAGCATGCCAGACACGGTTTCCTCCGTCTGAGAGTCATAATCACTCCCTTCCGGATCCTTCACCGTATCCCCGTCGCCCCAGCGCATGGCAAGCCGCCGGTTTGCATCCGTGACCGCACCTCCACGGCTTCCTCTCAGCCCAATCTCCTCGCCATAGTAGATAAACGGAGAACCGGGCGACAGGATGTAAAGATTGGCCGCCATCTGCATCCGCCAGCTGGCGACGGTCAGGAATCCTGCTGCCCTGTCCATATCATGATTGGAAAGGAAGAAAATGTTCATTGCGTCTGTACGGAGGCTATGAAGCATTGTCAGATAACGCTCTGTATCCGCGGTGAACCGGTTAACGTTTCCTCCTTTCGCGGTACTTGCGAGTAGCCCCTCCGCCTGACTGGCGGAAAAGCGAAAGCAGTTCATGCAGCCTTCGTACTGGTTGATCGCGCTTTCCGTATCCCACACTTCGGCGACCGTATAGATCTCTGGATTAATCTTCTTCAGTTCGGAAACATACCATTCCCAGAATGCCGCGTTCTTCTGATGGTCGTTCAGATAAATATATTTTGCAGCGTCAAACCGAAAACCGTCTACACCCATTTCAAGATAGTGTTTTCCGATATCCAGCGCAGCCTTTCGCACTAGCGGGTTGTCATAGTTCAGTTCGGGCATCCGGTCTGAGAAATTTGCTTCCACCGTCATGTTCCCGTTCTCCGGCATGTACTTTCCCCCTGCCGGCAGCGTCTCTCCGTCCGGATACCAGGTATACCAGTCATAATACCGGTCTGCCGTTCTGTTTTCCTTGTGCGCTTCCAGGAAACGGAGATACCATTCGTTGTCCCGTCCGGTATGGTTCAGGACAAGGTCCAGGATCAGCTTCACATCACGCTCATGGCACAGGTTGATCAGCTCCTGCAGGTCTTCCATCGTCCCGAAGGTCGGGTCAATCTGGTAGTAATCCGTCACATCGTATTTATGATAGGAAGGGGAAAGAAACACCGGCGTCAGCCAGATGCCTTCAACGCCCAGACTCTTTCCCGAAAACGGGTTTCCGTCGTTCAGGTAATCCATCCGGTTGATGATTCCCCGCAGATCGCCGATTCCGTCCCCGTTGGAATCGGAAAAGGAACCGACAAAGATCTCATAGAACACCCGGTGGTTATCCTTCACATCCCAGCCCTCCTGAAACTCCATTTCACCGACCGTTGCTTCCTCCGCCTGCGCCGCCGGGACTGTCAGGAGCAGTACCATCAGAATGCAAAGCACGCGTTTCATTGTTTTCCCCTTTATTTCTTCTTTTTCGGTTTTCCTTCCGCAGCTATCATACCACAGATTTTATTGTCATTCACCCGGAATTATGCTATATTTCATTTCAGAAGTCAACATCCTGAATATCGGAGGCTGCCATGAAAACAATGCTGGTCTTTGCGCTTATTGTTTCCCTTGTGTTTTCTCTCACTGTCTTTTCTGCCGCGGCAGAGGAAACGCCTTCTTCACTCTACGTGAAAAAAGTGGAAAACCTGCCGGAGGATTTCATTTTCGGCATGGATGTTTCCAGCGTGCTGGCGGAGGAGGCCAGCGGCGTCAGGTATTATGACTTTGACGGCAATGAAACGGATATCTTCCGGCTGCTGGCCGACAGCGGGATCAACACGATCCGTGTCCGGGTCTGGTACAATCCCTATGATGAACAGGGCAACGGCTTCGGCGGCGGCAATTGCGATATTCAGACCGCCGTGGAGATCGGAAAACGTGCAGCCGCCTGCGGTATGAGCCTGCTGGTGGACTTCCATTATTCCGATTTCTGGGCGGATCCGGGCAAGCAGATGGTTCCCAGAGCCTGGCAAGGCATGAAAATCAAGCAGAAAAAGGAAGCCGTTTATGAATACACCCTGAACTGCCTGAATCAGCTGAAAGAAGCGGGAGTCCCCGTACGGATGATCCAGCTGGGAAACGAGATCAACGGAAAACTCTGCGGTGAGAAAACCTGGATGAACATCTCCTATATCATTCAGGCCGGCGCCCGGGCTTGCCGGGAAGTCTTCCCGGACGCGCTGATTGCCCTGCATTTTGCAAACCCGGAAAACACGGACAGTTACAGAACCTACGCAGAAAAGATGGCTTATTATGAAGAAGCCGGCCTGGTGGACTATGATGTCTTCGCCACCTCCTATTATCCATACTGGCACGGTTCCCTGGACAACCTCTCCGAAATTCTGACTGAGATCGCCAATACCTACAGCAAGAAGGTCATGGTCATGGAAACCTCCTACGCGTACACGGCGGAGGACACGGACTTTTCCGCCAACACCATCGGCGAGGGCGGCAGCATTGTAAAGGATTATCCCTTCACGCCTCAGGGCCAGGCCAACTGCGTCCGGAACATTACGGACACGGTCGTCAACCACACGCCGGCCGGTATCGGTATCTGTTATTGGGAAGGTGCCTGGATCACTGTCGGCACGGAAAGCTGGGAAGAGAACCATGAGAAATGGGAGAAATACGGCTCCGGCTGGGCCTCCAGTTACGCCGCGGTCTACGATCCCGCCGACGCCGGCAAGTACTATGGCGGCAGTGCCGTGGACAACCAGGCATTCTTTGACGCTTCGGGGCATCCGCTGGAATCCCTGAAAGTGTTCCGACTGATGCGGACAGGCAATGAAATCGCCCCTGTTCCGGACGCGCTGGAAGAGCCGGAGCTCCTTTGCGACCTGAATATGCCGCTTGAGCTGCCGGCCTCCGTGAATGCCATCATGACAGACGACAGCCGTCAGGCTATTCCGGTCACCTGGAACCTGACGGAAGCCGAAGACCGGAAGATGCATGAAAACGGCCCGGCCCTATATGAGATCGCCGGAGAAGCCGACGGAATGAAAGCAAAATGCTATGTTTCCATGATCGAATACAACTTCCTGCAGGACTACAGCTTTGAGGAAGGCGGCAATGCCTGGACCATCACCGATCTGAAAAATGCGGACGAACTGTTTATCGAGGAGAAAAAGACCGATTCTCTGACAGGCACAAAGCATGCGCACTTCTGGAGCGCGGCACCGAGCAGCGTGGAGTTCACCCTGGAACAGGATGTTCCGGATCTGCCTGAAGGAAAGTTCAGGTTCTCCATCTCCGTCATGGGCGGAGACTGCGGGGATACGAATATCTACGCCTATGTAAAGATCAACGGGGAAGAGACCGCCCGTTCGGAGCAGATCCCGATCTCCGGCTGGAATAACTGGAACGAGGGGATCATCCCTGTTTTTGATCATCCTGCCGGCAGCAAAGTGACCGTCGGTCTTTATGTCAGATGCCAGGGAGCCGGGAACGGCGCCTGGGGAAAAATCGATGACGCAATGCTTAATTCTGTGCAATAAAAAGCCTGAAAACCACAACATATTGAAAACGATACCAATTGTGGAAAATCAACGCCTTGGAAAAAAATAACTGTTGACAAATCATTCTCTTTGGTTTTACAATATTCCCGAATTTGAACGGAATAAATCGGACAAAAAAGAAGGAGGATTTTGTCTGGTTTTGATTCCGGCAAAAAATATTTTAAAGGAGAAATGCCCCATGAAAAAGTTTCTCGCTATCGTACTGACCGTAGCCATGATGCTGTCTCTGGTGTCCTTCGCTTCTGCGGAAGAATTCAGCGGCGACATCAAGATCTGGGTTGCCGACGCCGTTGTCGACTTCACCAAAGAACAGGTTGAAGCCTTCAAGGCCGCCCATCCCGAGTATGCCAACATGACCGTCACCGTCGAGCCCGTCGGTGAAGGCGATGCCGCCACCAGCATGATCCAGGACGTTGAAGCCGGCGCTGACATCTTCGGCTTCGCGCAGGATCAGCTGGGCCGCCTGGTTGTTGCAGGCGCCATCATCGACCTCGATCCTGCGATCGCTGAAACCGTCAAGGCTGAAAACGATGCCGGTTCCGTCGCGGCCGTCACCATGGGCGACACCATGTACGCCTATCCGATGACCAGCGACAACGGCTACTTCCTCTACTACGACAAATCCGTCGTCTCTGATCCCTCCACGCTGGAAGCCATCCTGGCTGACTGCGAAGCTGCAGGCAAGAGTTTCTACATGGAAATCAACTCCGGTTGGTATCAGACCGCCTTCTTCTTCGGCCATGGCTGCGAACTGACCTTCGATTCCAATGATGAAGGCGCCCTGGTGAAGATGAATGCTTCCTACGCCTCCGATGAAGGCGTTGCCGCCCTGAAGGACATGATCGCCTTGAAGAAGAGCCCCGCCTTCGTGAACGGCTCCTCCATCAGCAATGCCACCAACGTCGGCGCGATCGTGGACGGCACCTGGGATTCCAGCGCTGCCAAGGATCTGTTCGGCGAGAATTACGGCGCTGCCAAGCTGCCCACCTTCGGCGGGGTCCAGCTGAGCGGCTTCGGCGGATTCAAAATGCTGGGCATCAAGCCCCAGACGGACGAAAAGAAGCTCGCCGCCTGTGACGCCCTGGCCCACTTCCTGACCAGTGAAGAAGTCCAGATCGCTCGCTACAACGCGGTCGGCTGGGGTCCCTCCAATCTGAACGCCCAGAAGAATGAAGCGGTTCAGGCTGATGTAGCGCTGTCCGCTCTAGGCGAGCAGCTGGCCTTCTGTATCCCGCAGGGACAGTATCCCGGAGATTACTGGGGACTGGCCACCGCGCTGGGTGACGACGTGATCGCCGGTAAGTACGACGACGCCGATGACGCCACCCTGCTGGCAACCCTCCAGCAGTTCCAGGATACCTGCGAAGGCTATCTGACCAAATAAGATCAGGATTTCCCGCAGACCGGGGGGGCAGCAATGCCCCCGGTCTGTTTTTGAATAATCGTATAGGGAGGGGCTGCGGGTGTCTACCATCGATCTCGAGTATCTTAGACTCAGCAAGCCGAAAAAGATTCTTCACCGCCTCGGACAATCCTTGGCGAATCTGCCAAAAAAAATCGGCAAAGGGTTCGCGTCGCTTGGAAAAAATATCGTCTCCGTATTCAAAAAGCTGGGCAGCGTCCTGGCGGATATCGTCAGCACCTTCATCCACGGAGACTGGAAAACCAAACTCAGTTATCCGATCATGGGTTTCGGCTCCTTTGCCAGAGGGCAGTGGGGCCGCGGTTTGTTGTTTTTCCTTTTTCAGACGATCTTCAACGTCTATATGTTTTTCCCGAACGCCCAGTTCTCCGGCCTGTATTATCTGAGCAAGCTGAGCACCCTGGGCACGATCGAATCCGTCAAGAAAGGACGGACAATCCAGTACGGCGATCATTCCTTCTTTATCCTGCTTTACGGCGTGCTGACCATCTTCTTTATCCTGGGTTTCATCTATACCTGGTATCAGAACGTCAAGCAGAACCGGATCAGCGAAGAATTGCTGAAAAACGGCCATAAACTGAAGACCACCAAAGAAGATATCCATTCCCTGGCGGATGAGCAGTTCCACAAGACCCTGCTTGCGCTTCCCACCCTGGGCGTCTTGGTCTTTACAATCCTGCCGATCTTTTTCATGATCCTGATCGCCTTCACCAATTTTGACGCTACCCACCAGCCCCCCGCCAAGCTGTTTACATGGGTCGGCTGGGATAACTTCCATCAGCTGCTGAGTACCGACACGACCAGCTACGGCAATACCTTCACCCAGTTGCTGATCTGGACCCTGGTATGGGCTTTCTTTGCGACTTTCCTGAACTACTTCCTGGGCATGCTGGTCGCCATCATGATCAACAAGAAGGGGATCAAACTCAAGAAAGTCTGGCGTACCATTCTGGTCATGACGATCGCCATTCCCCAATTTGTTTCTCTGTTGTATGTCAGCAAGATGTTCGCGGCGGACGGCATCATCAATTCCACCCTCCTCTCATGGGGATGGATCGATAAACCGCTCCCCTTCTGGACTGACGGAACCTGGGCACGGGTTACGATTATCATTATCAACATCTGGATCGGCATCCCCTATCTGATGCTGATCGCAACCGGTATCCTGATGAACATCCCGGCGGACCTTTACGAATCTGCCCGGATTGACGGAGCCAATGCTTTCCAGATGTATAAAAAAATTACCTTGCCCTATATGCTGTTCGTGACTGGGCCTTATCTGCTTACAAGTTTCACGGGAAATATCAACAACTTCAACGTCATCTATCTCCTGTCCGGCGGTAAACCGCTGACCATGGAGCTGTCCGGGAACGCGGGCTATACTGACCTGCTGATCACCTGGCTGTACAAGATGACCGTCAGCGATGAACCGGATTATAAACTGGCTGCTACAATCGGCATCCTGATCTTCATCGTGATGGCCGCCATCAATCTGATCGTGTACAACATGATCCCATCTGTCAAGAACGAGGAGGATTTCCAGTAATGAGTAATAAAAATGAAATACCGGAAGTCGACATCGTGGTAGACGAGCAGGCCGGCGTCATCAGGGAAATCCCCCAGCAAGCCAAAAAGACCCGCAGCAAGAAGGGGCATGAAACCCGGGTCAATACAGCCGTATATATCATCCTGATCCTGATGAGCCTGATCTGGTTGATCCCGTTCATCTTCCTCGTCTTCCAGTCCTTCCGTTCCTACAAACCCGGAGTCGATCCCTCTGTCGGCGGCATGGCGCCCTATGTCCTCCCGACCACCTGGTCCCTGGACAGCTACGCTTATCTGTTTGATGGCAGTGACTTCTTCTCCTGGATGGGCAAATCCCTGATCGTTGTGCTCATCTGCGTGATGATCCAGACGCTGGCCTTTGCCCTGCTCCGGAAGATTGAGAACGGCCGGAAGCTGATTCCCCTGCGGATCGCCGGCGTGCTGCTAGGGCCCGCCCTGATAGCGGTTTATTGTCTCATTGCAAAAGAGATCCAGCTTGCCGGCAGCCTGCCGGGCATCCTGATCTCCGTTGCCCTTTGCGCCTTGGTCTGCTGGATCTTCGCCCGAATCTATCTGAAAAACGACCTCCTGCTTGCGAGGCTTCCCGGAATGCAGGCCCAAAGCACCGGCGATCTGGTAAAAAAAGCGCTGGCGCTGTTCGGAGAGCTGGCCTTCTGTCTCTTGCTGCTCCGGTTCTACCTGGTTCCGATGACGCCCAGCGAATACCTCCGCTGGTATGGCAACACGCTGATCATCGCGCTGTTCACCGCCGCGCTGCAGACGATCATCGTTCTGTCCGTTTCCTATGCCTTCTCCCGGATCCGTTTCAAAGGCCGCAAACTGATGATGAACATCATCCTTGTTCTGGGTATGTTCCCCGGCTTCCTTACGATGATCACCCTGTACTTCCTGCTCAAGCAGCTGGGGTTGACCAAGGACGGTGCCGTACCCGGCCTGATCCTGATCTATATTGCCTCCTCCGGTATGGGATATTACATCTCCAAAGGCTTCTTTGATACGATCCCGAAGTCCCTGGATGAGAGCGCCCGGATCGACGGGGCTACCCGTTTCCAGGTATTTAAAAAGATCATCATGCCGCTGGCAAAACCGATCGTGATCTACACCGTGCTGATGGCGTTCATGGCTCCCTGGGGAGATTTCGTGTTCGCCTCGCTGATCGCTTTCAAGAGCAAAGCAAACTATAATGTTGCTGTCGGTCTGTACCAGTGGATCAACACGAATGACTACCAGGGATACTTCACTCGGTTCTGCGCCGGCGGCGTGCTGGTCGCGTTGCCCATCACTGCCCTGTTCCTCGCCCTGCAGAAGTATTACGTCGAGGGCGTGACCGGTGGAGCCGTTAAAGGATAAGGAGGAAGAATAAAATGGCAAGCGTTACACTTGAGCATATCAAAAAAGTCTATGACAAGAATGTCGTGGCTGTCCACGACTTCAATCTGGAGATCAAGGATAAGGAATTCGTGGTTTTCGTCGGTCCCTCCGGCTGCGGCAAATCCACCACCCTGCGGATGATTGCCGGCCTTGAGGATATCTCCGGCGGTACCCTGAAGATCGACGGCCAGGTCGTCAACGATGTGGAACCAAAGGACCGGGACATCGCCATGGTCTTCCAGAACTACGCCCTTTATCCTCATATCACGGTCTATGAGAATATGGCCTTCAGCCTGCGCCTGCGCCATATGGACAATGAGGAGATTTTCCGCCGGGTCACCCAGGCCGCGGAAATTCTGGGCATCACCGAATACCTCGGCCGGAAGCCGAAAGCCCTGTCCGGTGGCCAGCGCCAGCGCGTTGCCATTGGCCGCGCCATCGTCCGTGATCCGAAGGTCTTCCTGATGGACGAACCGCTGTCCAACCTGGACGCCAAGCTGCGCAACCAGATGCGCGCGGAGATCATTCTCCTGCGCAAACGCGTGGATACGACCTTCGTTTACGTCACTCACGACCAGACGGAAGCGATGACCCTGGGCGACCGGATCGTCATCATGAAAGACGGTTATATCCAGCAGGTCGGCACACCCCAGGAAGTATTCGATACGCCGGTGAACCTCTTTGTGGCCGGTTTCATCGGCAGCCCCCAGATGAACTTCCTGAAGGCGAACCTGGTCAAGGGTTCCGGCAGCAGCTACAGCGTTGAACTGTTGGGCTCAACGATCCCGCTGAACGACGAACAGAATACCATTCTGGCGAAAAAGGGCGTTGGCTCTCAGGAAATCATCCTGGGTGTCCGCCCGGAACACACATCCGTCCTCTTTGACAACAATGACAGCGCCATCGAGTGCACGATCAACGTCAATGAAATGATGGGCAGCGAGCTGCATCTGCACCTGTCCAGCAAGAACGACGACAAGATCATCGTCCGGCTTCCCACCGTGGATCTGACCAAAGAACAGCGCGAACGCCTGGTCTACGGCAATAAACTCTACATTACCTTCCCCGCGAAGGTCATGCACCTGTTCGATCCCGGAACGGAAAAGAGCCTGATCGACAGCTAACGCTATCAATCATTCTGCCTCGGCAAAACAAAACCAGCAGTCTGTGTGATACAGGCTGCTGGTTTTTAATTCTGAATTATGAATTCTGAATTCTGAATTAAAATAGTTTTCCGTTCATAATCGCCAGGATCAGGTTCCCGCTGTTGAACAGCGGTGCCAAGGCGCTTGTTTCCACCAACTGGTTGATATCCTGCACCGGCAGCAGGGTCTGGATCAGGGGCAGCAGCGCGAAGGCCACAAAGCACAGGAGTGCGCCGCGGATCAGCCCGAAGGCGCCGCCGGCGACGGAGTTCAGCTGCTTGAGCACCGGGAACTTGAAGACCACTTTCAGGAAGTTGATGACGAAGTGGATCACCAGCATCAGCACCAGGAAGCAGACGATGAAGCAGATCACGTTCAGGATAGCGCCGATGATCGTCTGGGAAACATAGGTGCCAACGTCCGCCGCCGCGCCGAAGACCTGGTTCTGCAGGTTGTTCTGCAGCAGGGTATTCAGCGGCGCCGGCAGGGAAACCTTGTTCAGGATCTCGGCGATGCCGGTTTCCGTCAGCGTCGTGACGTTGCTGCTGGCCAGTGCCTGGTCGCCCAGCTTCGTAGCCGCGTCGGTATAAGACACCAGTGTCTTCAGGATACTCGGATTATTCTGGATCGCTTCCGCCAGCTTCGGGCTCAGCCAAAAGCTGAGGCCCAGCGAAAGCAGGCAGCCGCCCATGGAGGCCACGGAGGAAATGAATCCCCGGTACAGGCCCACCAGGACGCTCAGCCCCAGGATCGCCAGGATCACAATGTCGATAACATTCATGGTTTACTCATTCCTTTCGGAAATCGAGATCCCTCGACTTCGTTCGGGATGACAAGCTGAAGCTTGTCACTTTCCCTTCAGTTTCCGCGGGCAGTTTTTCCGGGCTTCGGTCAGGATCGGGTCATGGTCGCCGCCCTCGGCATAGGTCCGGTTGATTTCCTCTATGGTTTCCGCTTTCGGCGGTGCTGCACAGAGAGGACACGGCTTCAATTTCCGGTAGGCTTCGTCCTCCAGCTGCCCGTAGGTCAGCTCCTCAATCCGTTTCCCCCTGATGGCCGTACACCGGTCCGTCGTATGGTAGTTCCCGGTTCTTTTCCGGACGCAGTACAGGGGCGTCGCACTGTCCGGAACCGGAACCTGCCTCCCCTGCCAGTCCTCCCAGATCAGGATCCGGGTGTTCTTCTCATAGTTGTTCCACAGCCATTTCTGGCAGACGCCCTCCGGTGAAGGTTGGCGCTGTACCCGGATGCAGCCGTGGCTGGCCTTCTTGCCGAGCTTCGGTTCGTTCACGCTGTAATCCCGGCCGTAGTCTCCCGCGATATACGGTACCTCATGCAGGAGGTCCCCGTCGTTGAACCGGATCGCCAGGGCGCAGCGCAGGTTGTCGGAGGCAAATTCACCCACCTTGCTGACCAGCAGGAACTCCCCGGATCGGGTCTCGTTATAGGGCTGCTTCGCGTTGGCGATGCCCGTGGAAACCAGCAACGTGGAAAACAGTTTTCCGTCCTTGAAAACGTACAGGCGCTGGGTCAGTTTGTCCACCACCAGGCCCATCTCCTGGTTCGGTTTGACGTCCTTCAGATACGCTGTGGGCACATAGCCCTGAACCAGCGTATTCCAGTTAAGGATCGGGCTGTCATGGAAGGAGGAGGAGTAGCACTCGATCAGCGACCATTCCTCTCCGCGTTCCAGCACATGGACGCCCTGGCTGATGCAGGTGGCCATCCCGACGCCATCGCTTTCTTCGGACGGCCCGGAGCGGATAATGACCTGCATCTTTTCCGCGTTTTTCTTTCCGTTGTCCAGCACCGTAATCGGCGAGGTCAGCACCTTCCAGACCGCTTCCTCGTCCGTGATGTCCATGGGCAGCGTCCAGTAATTCAGCGTCGGATCCTGGCCCTGGCGGGGGCTGGTATGCGCCGGTGTAAAGCCGTTTTCCCCTTTTTCCCGGAGATAATCCGGCAGCGGTTCCGGCGTCGGGATGGCGTTCGGATCCACCTTCTCCAGAACCTCCAGCGTGAGCTTCACCGGTTCCGAAAGGGTGCCGTCCTCTCCGGCCAGCGTCAGGATCAGTTCATGGATCCCGGGTTCCATCTCCGCCTGGAAACCGGCTTCCCCGGTACCGGCGGCCACGTTGTCCCAGTACAGCGGATCTCCTTTGTCCCCGTCTTCCCGCAGGAGCAGGGTGCCGCCCTCCGTCGCGTAGAAGCTGAGCAGAACCGTGTCACCCTCCTCAACCGTTTCGTTTTCCACAGTCACGGAGATCAGGCAGGGAATCATTCGTCCGATCTGTATCTTCGTTTCCGCGGCCTGGCCGTTCATCCAGATCGTCAGGTACCATTCGCCTTCCGGAACCGGAACGCCGCCGCAGGTGCCGTTCCAGTACAGGGAATTATATCCCGTTTGCACCGGCCGCCCTTCCGCGATCGTCCGAACCGTACCTGTTTCGTTCCGCACCCCGACGTCGCAGACGCCGTCTTCGGGCACCGTAAAAGAGACAATGACGGGACGCCCGGGACGGATTTCCTCCCGGGGCGCGCTGACGCTGAGCCCGGATCCTTCACCGAGAGCGATCCCCGCCAGCAGCACCAGCAGCATAACCGCTGCCGCCATCAGTCTCCTCATCTTTCCTCCTAAAGATCCTTCACTTCGTTCAGGATGATACCGGGGCAAGCAACCCGGTCAGCATTTCATAATTATGAATTATGAATTCTTAATTACGAATTAATAGATACCGCCCATGGCCATGGTCAGCGTATCCATGGCGTTCTGGATTTCCGTCTGGTCCGCCGTACCGGAGCCGAGCAGCATCCGCAGGTAGTCCGCCGCGTTCTGTACCGCCTGATACTTCGGGCTGGCCGGATCCAGCGTCAGCAGCATATTATCCGCCATGGTCAGCATCTGCTGCGCGCCCGTGTTCGACTGCGGATCCTGGTAAACAGGCTGCGGCACCTGGGTGTACTCATTATGCAGCGTGCAGACGGTATTGCTGTAAGCTGCGGTGGACCCGAGATACTGGGCAATCACGTCCGGATACTGAGCCAGCAGGTTGTACAGCGGATGCCCGCTGGGAATCGTGATCACGCCCTGCTGTACCGGATTGGGGCAGTAAGGGGAAGCCGGCATATGGGATTCACTGCAGACCGTCTGCACGGTGTGCATCTGGCAGCTGACCGTCGGCTCGGTCCCCTTGGCCCACCAGTCCGTTACCACACCGTAACCCATCGCGTCGTTGCGGCACGCCTCCGTCGCCAGCTGTCCGCTGACCACGCAGGTGGTCACCTTGACCAACCCGTAATCGGAGGGATTCCCGTCCAGGATCTCCCGCTTCGCCAGTCCCTGGTGAATCTTGCTCATATAGGCCTGCCACAGCGGTGCCGCGGCGCCGGAACCCGTGGACTTCGAAGACAGCGCCTTATAGTTGTCATGGCCGATCCACAGGGCGGAAGAGTAATATCCCGTAATCCCGGAGAAGAAAACACCCTTCTGGTCCGAGTTGGTGCCGGTCTTGCCGCCGACCACCTGGCCGCTGATCTTCGCGCTGGTGCCCGTGCCGCTCTGCACGGCGGTCTTGAGCATATCCACGATCAGCCAGGATGTGCTGTCTGAGAACACCCGGCGGCGATCCTGATGCTGGTGCCCGTCCCAGACCACGTTGCCCGCGGAATCGGAGATGCCCAGCACGGAAATGGGTTCCTGGTATACGCCGCCGTTGGCGAGTACGCCGAAGGCGACCGTCATCTGCAGCGGCGTAATGCCGGATGAGCCCAGGCTCAGGCCGAACGGCGTCGCGTCGATATGGTCGTCGTCAATGCCCAGCCGGTGCAGGAAGTCCACGCTGCGCTCCACGCCAACCATGGTCATCAGCGCGGACGCTGCGGAAGTATTGTGGGATTTGGCCATCGCGGTCCGCAGGGTTTCCGGGCCGACATAGCCGGCACCGCCGTAGTTCTTCGGCCAGGAGTCGTTGCCCCGGGCGTCCTTCCAGCCGGCGATGGGAATTGGCATGTTATAAACCACCGACGCCGGGCTTCTGCCCAGCTCCAGCGCGGGCGCGTACACCGCGATGGGTTTGATGGAGGAGCCCACCGGCATCTTCATATCGGTGGCGCGATTCAGGGTCTTTTTCGCGGTGACCGGGGTCCGGGAGCCGACAATGGCCTTCAGTTCACCCGTCCGGTAATCCAGCACGGCGCAGGCAGCCTGGGGCTGGATGGTTTCCGTAAAGGTACCGTCGGAATTCTTGGTCCGGTACACTTTGTCGGAAGGATCCCGCAGGGAGGGATATTTGCTCCAGTTCTGCAGGGTGCTCTCCACGGTTTCCTGGATCGTCGGGTCAAGGGCAAGCTTCACGCTGTAGCCGCCCGTCCGGAATTTGTTCTCCATGGTAGTCCGGTTGGCCGCGTTGTCCTCCAGGCCGTTCAGCTCCAGCAGGATGCCCACGACTTCCTTCACCGCGTATTCCACATAGTGGGCGTACGGATACATCCCGTCACCGGACGCAGGCGCTTCCTGAAGCACATGGGCAGTAGCCGGGTCCAGCGCCGCTTCGTACTCTTCCCGGGTGATGAACTGGTTTTCGTACATGCACCGCAGCACGTAGTCCGTCCGGTTGTTGGTGATTGCGGCGTAATCCTTGTCCTCACTTCGGCGGGTATACAGATTCCGCCGCGGATTGTAGTAGTAAGGGTTGTTGGTGGCGCCGGCCAGGATTGCGCACTCGCGCAGGGTCAGGTCTCCCAGCTCCTTGCCGAAATAGCCCTGGGCCGCCACCTGGACGCCGTAGTAGTTTTCGCCCAGGTAGATCGTGTTCAGATAGCATTCCAGGATCTCGTCCTTGGTATACTTCATCTCCAGCTGCAGGGCCAGGTAGGCTTCCTGGATTTTCCGCTTGTAGCTCTGCTCGGAAGAGAGCAGCGTATTCTTGATCAGCTGCTGGGTAATCGTGGAACCGCCCTGGGTGCCGGATGACGTCAGGTTGGAAACAAAGGCGCCGATAATGCGCTTCAGATCCACGCCGCTGTGGGTATAGAAACGGGCGTCCTCCACGGCGATAAACGCGTTACGGAGCCGTTTGGGCATCGCGTCCAGGGATACCAGCACGCGATTCTCCGTTCCCTTGTATTCCGTAATCAGGTTGTTGTTGGAATCGTAGATAAAGGAGGTCTGTGCCTGAGTATCCAGGGCCACCAGATTCAACTCCGGCGCCGTGTCCACATAGCCCTTGGAGATGCCCGCCAGCGCGCCGAGCCCGGCCACGCCAGCCAGCACCGCAATGACAAACAGGACGCGGAACGTGTTCAGCAGTACGCTGACGACAAAGTTCGGCTTCCGGGTTTCCGGACGGAAGATGCTCCGCGGTTCCGGTTTTTCCTCCGGCTCCTCCTCATACTCCTCGTCGTCCGCGCCCCAGCCCTGCTCCTGCCCGGCGTAACCGTCCTCATAGTATTCGTCGTATTCAGGCGCGCCGTCCCAGGCGCCTTCTTCCGGCGCATAATCTTCTTCCGGCGCGTTTTCATCTGTAAAAAGAGGCGTATAGCCCTCATCAGGGGAATACGCTTCGTATTCCTCCGGGCTGACGTCACGCTTCTTCTTTCCGAACATGGTGTTCCTCCGGTTTCTTCTCCGTCCCGGTAAAAAAGCCAATACCAAGACAGTATATAATACCATATTTCATCCCGCTTGTCCAAAAAACAGGACCTGAAAAAACAACGCTTCCTTCCCCTTTTTTCTTCCATTTTACCTCTTGACAGGCATAAAGAATGGGATATAATATCCTTGAAGGTCAAAGTTAGTCAAACTGCCTTCGAAGGAGGGGAATGCCTTATGAATATGAATCAGTTTACGCAGAAGACCGTGGCCGCCCTGGAGCGGGCCCAGTCCCTCGCCATCGAATATCAGCATATGAATGTCGAGCAGGAACATCTGCTGCTCGCCCTGACCGAGGACCAGAATGAGCTGATCCCCCAGCTGCTTGCCAAATGCGGGCTGTCTGTGCCGGCCCTCGTCTCCGGGCTGAAGGAAAACCTGGACCGGATTCCCCGGGTCTCCGGTTCCGGCCGGGAACCCGGCAAGGTCTACATCGCAAACGACGTGGAGCAGGCCCTGCTGGAGGCGGAAAAAGCTGCCAAGCGCATGAAGGACGAATACCTGTCCGTGGAACACGTCTGGATGGGGATCACCGCCAAGGCCTCCGCCAACGTGAAGCGCCTTCTCAAGTCCCTGGGCTACAGCGACGATGCCTTCCTGAAGGCGCTGAGCGAGGTCCGCGGCGCCGCCCGCGTCACCTCCGACAGCCCGGAGGATACCTATGACGCGCTGAAGAAATACGGCTCCGACCTGGTGGATCTGGCCCGGAAACAGAAGCTGGACCCGGTCATCGGCCGTGACAGCGAGATCCGGAATGTGATCCGGATCCTTTCCCGAAAGACCAAGAACAACCCCGTCCTGATCGGCGAACCCGGCGTCGGCAAAACCGCCATCGCCGAGGGCCTGGCCCAGCGGATTGTCCGCGGGGACGTACCGGACAGCCTGAAGGACAAGACCGTCTTCTCCCTGGATATGGGCAGCCTGATCGCAGGCGCGAAGTTCCGCGGCGAATTTGAGGAACGGCTGAAGGCCGTGCTGGCGGAGATCAAAAAGAGCGATGGGCGCATCATCCTGTTCATCGACGAGCTGCACACCATCGTCGGCGCGGGCAAGGCGGACGGCGCCATGGACGCCGGCAACATCCTCAAGCCCATGCTGGCTCGGGGCGAGCTGCACTGTATCGGCGCCACAACCCTTAACGAATACCGCCAGTATATTGAGAAGGACGCCGCCCTGGAGCGCCGGTTCCAGCCGGTTATGGTTTCCGAACCAACCGTGGAGGATACCATCGCGATCCTGCGTGGCCTGAAGGAGCGGTATGAAGTTTTCCACGGCGTAAAGATTCAGGACAATGCCCTGATCGCCGCCGCCACCCTGTCCAACCGCTATATCACCGACCGGTTCCTGCCGGACAAGGCCATCGACCTGGTGGACGAAGCCTGCGCGCTGATCCGCACGGAGATCGATTCCCTGCCGACGGAACTGGACGACATCCGCCGCCATATCATGCAGCTGGAAATCGAGGAGGCCGCCCTGAAGAAGGACGACGATCCTCTCTCCCGGGCGCACCTGGATGAGGTCCAGAAGGAGCTGGCGGACCAGCGGGATCAGTTCAACACCATGAAGGCCCGCTGGGAGGCGGAAAAAGAAGCCATCTCCAAGGTCACCGGCCTGCGGGAGGAAATCGAGCGCGTCAACGCCCAGATTGAGCAGGCAGAGCGTTCCTACGACCTGAACCGGGCCGCGGAGCTCAAGTACGGCGAACTGCCGAAACTGAAGCAGGAACTGGAAAAAGAGGAAGCCATCGCCGAGGAAAGCAAGGGCGAGAACAGCCTCCTGCGCGACCGGGTCACCGAGGAGGAGATCGCCCGAATCGTGGGCCGCTGGACCGGCATTCCCGTATCCAAACTTATGGAGGGCGAGCGTGAAAAGCTCCTGCACCTGGAAGACGTCCTCCACGAGCGGGTCATCGGCCAGGATGAGGCCGTGAAAAAGGTTTCCGAAGCGATCCTGCGCTCCCGCGCGGGCATCCAGGACCCGAACCGCCCGCTGGGCTCCTTCCTGTTCCTCGGCCCCACCGGCGTCGGCAAGACCGAGCTGGCCAAAGCCCTGGCCCAGGCCCTGTTTGACGACGAGAAAAACATGGTCCGGATCGACATGTCCGAATACATGGAAAAGTTCAGCGTTTCCCGTCTTATCGGAGCGCCTCCCGGATACGTGGGCTACGATGAGGGCGGCCAACTGACCGAAGCGGTCCGCCGCCATCCCTACTGCGTGGTCCTGTTCGACGAGGTGGAAAAAGCGCACCCGGACGTGTTCAACGTCCTGCTCCAGGTGCTGGACGACGGCCGGATCACCGACAGCCAGGGCCGCACCGTGGACTTCAAGAACACCATCCTGATCATGACCAGCAACCTGGGCAGCGAGTATATCCTCGACGGCATCGCCGACGGGGAGATCACCGCGGAAGCCCGGGAGCAGGTGGACCGTCTGCTGAAGACCCGGTTCCGTCCCGAATTCCTGAACCGGATCGACGAGATCGTCTGCTACAAGCCGCTGACTCGGAACGAGATCGGCGCCATCGTCGGCCTGATGATCGCAAACCTGAACAAGCGGCTGGAGGACAAGCAGCTGAAGGTCACCCTGACCGACGCCGCCCTGAACGCCGTCATCGACCGGGGCTTCGATCCCGTCTTCGGTGCCCGTCCCCTCAAGCGGTACCTGCAGAGCAAGGTGGAAACCCTGATCGCCCGGAAGGTCATCGCCGCGGATGTGGCTCCCGGAACAGAACTGACCGTGGACCTGGACGCCAATGGAGATATCATCATCGTGTAACGCCGAAGGACCTCCGCGTCGTACAATCCTGTACGGCGCGGATTTTTTTGCCTTTTGCCTGTACAGTTCAGGCCGGACATGGTACACTTTTCCCGGACAAAAACTCATTCTTTTTGCTTGCAGGTATAACAGATGCCATACTATCCGCAGGGTCCGAAAGAGCCGCCCAAGAAACCGCCGCTGAAAGAGCAGCCGCTCTTCCGGCTGATTTTGCTGTGCCTTTCCGCCCTGCTGGTTTCCTACGGTGCTTTCCGGCTCCTCGGATACGGCGCCGACTGGGTCACTTCCCGGAATACATCTCAGGAGCTGCGGGAAATCGCCGCTGCGACAGAACCGTCATCGACGGCGCCGCCTCCGGAGACAGCGGTTCCTCCGGCAGTGAACCCCACGCCGGAACCCACACCTGAATCCGCTCCCGTCCCTGTCACCGCGGCCGCGGAAACCGCCGTCCCGGCGGAATATCTGCCGACCGTGGAATATCCCGGCGGGATGAACATCGTTCCCCGTATCCGGGACCTGCGGAAAAAGAGCGAATATATCATGGGCTGGCTTACCATGGACGACCTGGACGAACCGGTGGCATTCAAAGATAACGATTTCTTCCTGAACCACGATGTAAAAGGAAACCGGAACGGAAACGGCGCCCTTTTCATGGATGAGGACACCCGGCTCATAACCCGGCCCTATACGATTCTGATTTACGGACACAACATGAAAACCGGCGCCATGTTCGGCAACCTGCACCGGTATGAGCAGACCGCCTACTGCAACCGGCACCGGATCCTGCGCTTCGATACCCTGTATGAGGAAGGGCAGTACGCCATCTTCGCCGTGGCGACGATCCGCCTGACGCCCGGTACCGCCGGATATGTTAGCCTGACGGATCTGCGGTCCGACCGCAGGGAAACCCGCCGGAAAGCACTGAACGCCCTGACGTCGGTCAGCGTGTACAACAACATTCTGGATGTAAATGAGGAAGACCAGCTGCTCCTCCTGATCACCTGCGTCGGCGATGATGACCAGCGGCTGATTGTAGCCGCCCGCAGGCTGCGGGAAAACGAAAGCCTGGATAACCTGATCCTGAAAAACGGAGGAAACCTGTCATGAAACGCGCCGTGTTCAGAACCCTGCTCGTCCTGTCCCTGCTGCTGGCCGCGCTGCTGTACCATGCCGCCCTGGCGGAGGACGTCACGCATATCGTGATCCTCGGCACTTCCGATATGCACGGAAACGTCTGGGGCTGGTCCTATGAGGACGGCACGGAAACCACCAACAATGGCATGGCCCGCCTGTATACCTATATTCAGCAGGTGCGGGAGGAAAATCCGCTGACTTTCCTGGTCGACGGCGGCGACGATATCCAGGGAACCATCATGACGGACGATATTGCCAACAGGGAACCGGATCAGCCCCATCCCGTGATTGCCGCCATGAACTTCATGGGCTACGACGCCATGACCCTCGGGAACCATGAGTTCAACTGGGGTGTCCCGACGCTGCTGAAAATCCTCTCAACGGCGAAATTCCCGGTGCTTTCCCAGAACGTGCTTACCGCGGACGGATCCTGCCTGACCGGCGCCGGCTGGACCATCGTCGAGCGAGGCGGCATCCGGTTGGCGGTAATCGGCGTTACGACGCCGCAGATCCCGAGATGGGATGGCGGCAAGGAGGGGATAGACGACCTGACATACGAAGCGGCAAGCGACGCCGTCTGGCGCGCCATCGCGGAAATCGGGGATCAGGCCGATATCATCATGGTCACCGCCCATATGGGCCTGGAAGCGGAATACGACGAAAACGGCGGTTCCGATTCCGCTCAGAAGATCCTGGATGACAATCCGGAAGTGGACGTGCTGCTGGTCGCCCATCAGCACATCACCGTCGACGAAGATGAAGGGTCCGCCCCGGTGGGCGGCGTGCGCAACGGAGGCCGGGAAATTGCCCGTCTTGACCTGACGCTGGATGAAAACAAAAAAATCATTGACGGCGAAGTAACCATCGTCGACATGGCGGATTACGAGCCAAGCCAGGCCGTCCGGGAAATCCCTGTCGTCCGCCTCGACCACGATCGGGCGGTAGCCCTGGCCGGCGTCGGCATCGATGACGATGATCCGGCGGAAAAGGGCCCGCCGCTGGGTGTGACTGCCTCCCGGTTCCAACCGGACAATGAAATCCGGGGGATCCCGGAAGGCAAACTCCGGCCCACCGCCGTGGTCAGCCTGATTCTGGAAGTGGAAAGGGAAAACGCCGGAGCTGACGTGGCCGCCACCGCCCTGTTCAGGGATACCAGCGACCTGCCGGAAGGCGAAATCTACTACGCCAACATTTTCAATATCTACAAGTATGACAACACCCTCTACCGGGTTACCGTGACCGGAGCGGAACTGAAGCGCTATATGGAATGGGCCGCGGAATGCTACAATCAGTGGCTTCCGGGCGATATCAACATCTCCTTCGACCCGGAATACCCCGGTTATCTGTATGATATGTTCAGCGGCGTCGACTATGATATCAACCTGTCCAAGCCTAAAGGGCAGCGGATCGAAAACGTGATGTTCAAAGGCCGCCCTCTGCAGGACGACAACGTCCTGACGCTGGCTGTCAACAACTACCGCTATTCATCCTGCCTCAAGGCAAACCATTTTGTGGAAGCCAAACGCGACTGGGAATCCTCCGGCTCCGTCCGCGACATGATCGTGGCTTACTTTGCCGCCCACTCTCCCGTGGAACCCGAGGTAACCGACAACTGGCGGATTACCGGAGTGGACCTGGGCTGGGATGATCCCCGCCGCGCTGATCTGGTCAGTTGGATCAACGAAGGGCTGCTGCCCGTCCCCTATAACCAGAGCTACAACCTGGCTGATTATGACAGTCTGGCTGCCCTGGCGGAGGAAAACAGGAATGCTGCCGCTCAGGACGAAGGCGAAAGCTACGAACGCTGATCCCGAAAACCGGCCCATATCACAACAATCCCTGTGCTTTTCGGCACAGGGATTGTTTATTTCTTCAAACAGCAATAAAAGAATATATAATTATGAATTGTGAATTGCTTTAATCACCCAGAACCCGCCGGATTTGTCCAGCTTTTCCACAGTGTCATAGATCGTCTGAAGATACTTCATGCAGCTTTCCGCCCCCTGCTGTTTCCGGATCACCAGATACAGCGCGCCGCCGGGTTTCAGCCGGGCGGCCGCGTCAGCGAACATCCTGTAGATCACCTGTTTTCCCGCACGGATCGGCGGATTGGTCACCACCGCGTCGAACGTCTTCTCTGCCAGCTCAGCCATGCCGTCGCTCTCCACGCAGGTAACCTCCGCCCCGTTCCGCTTCGAGTTTTCCCGGCTCAGGTCCAGCGCCCGCGTGTTCACGTCCGCCATGGTTACCCGGGCTCCCGGCCACTTCTTCGCGATACTGATGCCGATCACGCCCCAGCCGCAGCCCAGATCCAGGATCTCCCCGCTCATCTCCTCCGGCAGCGCCTCCAGCAGGAGCCGCGTGCCGGTATCCACCTCGCCTTTGGAAAACACGCCTGCGTCCGTCTGGAAGGTCAGCGCGACGCCCCGGTAGGTATACTCGCAGCCCACCGGTTTTGATTCGCTCTGCGGCACCCGGGTGTAATAATGATCGTTCATGCGTTCACCATGCCTGCGGCCTCCCGCAGGGCTTTTTCCTCTTCCGCTGTCAGTTCCCGCCAGGTTCCCTCCCCCAGCGTCGGATCCAGTTCCAGCGGGCCGAATGAGCGGCGGTGCAGCTGCAGCACCTCGTGGCCCGTTGCCTCGAACATCCGTTTTACCTGATGAAATTTCCCTTCGGAAATCACAACCTCCGCCAGGGAAGGCCCCAGGATCGTCAGTTTCGCCGGCTGGGCGGTAAAGTCCCCCAGGTCCATGCCTGCCGCGAAGGCCTCAATATCCTTTTCATCCAGCGTTCCATCCACAATCGCCCGGTACCGCTTGTCCACATGCCGGCCGGGGCTCAGCAGCCGGTGGTTCAGTTCGCCGTCGGTCGTCAGGAACAGCAGCCCCGTGGTGTCCTTGTCCAGCCGGCCCACCGGCATACAGCCGATACTCCGGTAAACCGGCGGCAGCAGATCCATCACGGTGGGCTGCTTCGCATCCCGGGCCGCTGTCAGGATTCCTGCCGGCTTATACAGCATGACATGACGCGTCACACGCCCGTCCAGTGCCTTCCCGTTCAGGGTCAGCCGGTCTTCCTCCGTTTCAAAAGAACGGGCAGGATCCGATATGACCTGCCCGTTCACCGCGGCCTGTCCGCCGCGGATCCATTGCTTCACTTCGCTTCGGCTGCCGGCGGATACCGTCGCCAGCCAGCGGTCCAGCCTCATCTTCATAAAGCCGGTTTTACTCCTTTTCCAGTCCGTCCACAAACGCCGCGTGAATCAGGGAGCGCAGGGGCAGCAGCGGCACCGTCAGCACCGCACCGACCGCGAGGATGATCACGGTGATCTTCGTGGACGGCAGGGATTTGGTCTTGGTCACGATTGCGCTCAAGTCATTCAGGGCCGGCAGATAGCGGATCACCACCGCGATTACCGCGATAATCATCGGCAGGACGGCAGCCAGCGAGCACAGCCAGCACAGCATCATCTTGCCGTGATGGCCTTTCAGCAGCTTCTGGTTCTCCCGCACGAACGCATGCCGGTCCCCGCTGTGGAAGGCGCAGCCGATCGCCAGCAGGAGCAGCGTCGCGGCGAAGATCAGTATGAGATAATACACACCCGTCATCAGGTTCCCGCCGCCGAATTCCTTGATCATCCGCAGCAGGGTCAGGCCGTCCATATCCCCGGAGTAATGAATCTTGGCGATAATCAGGGAAGCAATCAGAGGTGCGCCCCAGAACAGCAGCATAATGCAGCGCTTCAGCCCGTACAGGATCTTCTTTCCGTATCCGTCCGGTTCGACCAGCCGGTAACTGAACAGGCTGCCCTCCCCGAGGGCGTCCCGCATGGCCGCGGCCGCGTTCACCCGCGCCCACAGCACCAGCAGCAGATAGAACGGAACAGCCAGCAGCGCCAGCATTTTCATGCCACTGTCCGTCAGAAACAGCAGCGGGGTGAACGCCGCCAGCGTAATGCAGCCTTCCACCGCCAGGAACTTCAGGGTCGTGCCGAAATGTCCGGCATAAACCCGGAACGCGTCCTTGAACGCTGCTGAAATCTTCATGCAGGTATCCTCCCATCCGTTCAGTACGGGCATATTATAGCGGTTTTATTCCCTGAATGCAAACAAGCACGGATCTGCCTCATACGGTTTCCGGATCATCTTTCCGAAAAAAAGCGGATCACAAAACAAAAAACAGGGAACTTTGCAATGTCCTTCATCGTCAGGTATAATGAGAGCAGAAAAGCTCAAAGGAAAGGAAGTAATATTGCATGAAAAAGCTGTTTGTTCTGATTCTCTCCGCCGCGCTGATCCTTGCCTCTACGGCCTGCGCGGAATCCCCGGACCTGTTTGCGGAAATCCAGGGAAAACTGTTTGAATTCACCAGCGGCGCCGGCGGATGGAGCACGGAGCTGACTGTCGAAGCCGACGGATCCTTCATCGGCAACTACCACGACAGCGAAATGGGAGAAACCGGGGACGGCTATCCGGATGGAACGCTGTATGGCTGCTCCTTCCACGGACAGTTCACCGATCTGACTCAGGTGGACGAATACAGCTGGACAGCCAAAGTCACCGTGGAGCCGGATGAGGGACAGGTCCCGGAAATGATCGAGGACGGCATCCGCTACGTGACCAGCGTTCCGTACGGAATCGAAAAGGCGCAGACCGTCACTTTCTTCGTCCCCGGCACGCCCGTCGATCGCCTGCCGGAGGGATTCGCCGACTGGTCCCACCTGCAGGAGATTGATCCCCAGGCGACGGAGATTCCGTACTACGCCATCTGGAGTGAGGCGGACGAGGCGGGATTCGTCACTTACCCCGACGCGGTGGAACCCGACGTTCCGCTGGCCGGCGGCTGGGAAGCCGCGGCGGACCCTACTGTCACAGATGAAGTCAAAGCGCTGCTGGCCAAGGGGCTGAACGGCATGGTCGGCGTGAACTATGAACCCGTCACCTACCTGGGCAGCCAGGTTGTCGCCGGCAGGAACCACGCCATCCTTTGCCAAGCCACCGTCGTTGTTCCGAATGCGGTTCCGTCCTGGAAGATCATCTATCTGTATGAGGACCTGCAGGGAAACGTTTCCATCCTGAATATCGCGGACTTTGACGCCGGAAGCCTCTGCACCTACGGCGCGGAAGCGGAATAAAACCCAGTATAAATCACAACGGGCGGAGCATTACGCTCCGCCCGTGTTTGTTTTTCCATTCTCCCCTGCCAGGCCCGCCCGGTCATGCGTATATACAGGCACCAGAGCAGCAATGTCCTGGCTGACCATAAAACCAACTGACAGAAGGAGGAGTTAACATGAAGAAACTGATCGCTTTATTGTTGGCAGTTGTCCTGCTAAGTATCACCGCCGTATCGGTGGCGGAAAAAATCATCGGCGGTCCGGGCCCCATGTTTGTGTATACAGAGAACGGAAAAGGACTGAACGTCCGCAGCGCGCCGGTCAAAGAAGACAATATCATCGGATCACTGCCGTATGGCTCGCAGGTGGACGTCACTGAGTTTAACGGCGAATGGGCCACCATCCGCTGGGGCAATTCTTACGCTTACGTGCAGAGCCGCTTCCTGCAGTGGTACCAGCCGGAAGCCAAACCGACGCCCGCACCCGAACCCGCGCCTACGGAAGATCCCGACAGGAGAGAAGAAGAGCAGAAGGAAGCGGAACTGCGCAGTGAAATCCCGGTCAATTCCCTCCTGCTGCAGGTGCAGGCTTCCCGCGTCTCCGGCTGGGTCAATCTGCGGATCGAACCTTCCCGGGCAACCCGGCGTGTTGAAGCGCTGACGGACGGAACCGAACTGGTGGCCTTCGCGGAAACAACCAACTGGTACCATGTCACCAATCCGGCAACCGGCAATACGGGTTATATCGATAAGAATTACGTCGTAATCGTTCCCGTGCCGGCCCCTTCGCCGGTAGTGGATGAGGTCACCCGGATCGGCACGCTGGATGTGAACGGCGAATTCCAGCTGCAGTGCAAAGTTCCGGAAGGATACAAGCTGCAGGTTATGTCCGCCCGCGGTTCCAAGATCGTCGCGAGCCTTATCCCAGATGACGTGAACAGGCCCCAGATGATCCTGAACGTCGCCTTCAGCGAAATGTACGCGAATGTGGAACGGCTGAACGACCTGTCCGAGGAGGAGATGAACACGCTGAAAGCTTCCTTCACCGATCTGAATGAAGTGGCTTTCTCCGAAACCGTGACCGCGGCGGGAACCAAGCTCCTGATCGCCCGGGAAACAGGCTCGGACGAGGACTTCGTCAGCATCATCACCCTGTACAAGGGGTATTCCGTTGAATTCCTGCTTGCTCCTAATCAAGATGCCGCCCAGCCGGTGCTGACAGACGCTCAGGTTCAGACAGCCATCGACTTCCTGAGCAACCTGAATTTCATCCCCGCGAACTGAAAACTGTACACAAATCAAATGGACGGGGCTTCCGCCCCGTCCGTTTTTGTTTTACGCGTTTTTCCGGATGAAATTGATCAGTCCGCCGGAGAGGATCATGCCGCGCTGGCGATCGGTCAGCGGCAGCTTCACCTCATAGCTCTCCTGCTTTGTGTCGTTCCGCAGCTCGAGGATCTCCTCGCCCGCCTCGATCTTCGCCCTCACGCCCGGCAGGCTCAGCACGTCTCCCTGGCTGATTTTGTCGTAGTCCGCTTCGTTCACAAAGGTCAGCGGCAGGATGCCGTTGTTGATCAGGTTCGCCTGGTGGATGCGGGCGAAGCTTTTCGCTGCCACCGCGCGGATCCCCAGGTACAGCGGCACCAGCGCCGCGTGCTCCCGGCTGGAACCCTGGCCGTAGTTGGCTCCCGCCACCAGGATACCGCCCTTTTCTTCCTTCGCCCGGGCGGGGAAGGTTTCGTCCACCGGCGTCAGGCAGAAGTCAGCCAGGTGCGGGATGTTGCTGCGGAAGGGCAGCAGCTTCGCGTTGCTGGGCATGATGTGGTCAGTGGTGATGTTGTCCTCCATTTTCAGGAGTACCTTGCCGGAAACGGAATCCTCCAGGTCGTGTCCCAGCGGGAAGGGTTTGATGTTCGGTCCGCGGACCACGTCCACAGTATCCTCCTGGCCTTCCGCCGCCGGCGGGATCACCAGGTTGTCGTTCACTTCAAACTGCGCGGGCTGTTCCACCGTCAGGTCAAGATCCAGCGTCCGCGGATCGGTCAGCACGCCGGTCAGCGCCGTAACCGCCGCCGTTTCGCAGCTGGTCAGATAGATGCCGGCGGAAGCCGTCCCGCTGCGGGCGTAGAAGTTCCGGTTGTTGGTGCGCACAGAGACCGCGTTGGTCTTCGGGCTCTGGCCCATGCCGATGCAGGGACCGCAGGCGCTTTCCAGGATCCGGGCGCCGGCGCCGAGCATATCCGCCAGCGCGCCGTTGCGGGCCAGCATCGTCAGCACCTGCTTCGATCCGGGGCCGATGACCAGGCTTACTTCAGGATGCACGGTTTTACCCTTCAGGATCCGGGCCACGCGCATCATGTCCTGGTAGCTGGAATTGGTACAGCTGCCGATGAATACCTGATCCACCTTGATGGGCCCGATGTTCTTCACGGTATCCACATTGTCCGGCATATGAGGCTGGGCTACCAGGGGCTCCAGCGTGTTCAGGTCAATATCCACGATCTCGTCGTATGCCGCGTCATCGTCTGCCTTGAGTTCCTTGAAATCCGCCTCCCGGCCCTGGGCTTTCAGGAAGGCGCGGGTCACTTCGTCACTGGGGAACACGGAAGTCGTCGCGCCCAGTTCCGCGCCCATGTTCGCGATGGTCGCGCGCTCCGGCACGGTCAGCGTCTTCACGCCTTCGCCGATGTATTCCATCACCTTGCCAACGCCGCCCTTGACGGTCAGCCGGCGGAGCACCTCCAGGATGATATCCTTTGCGGCCACGCCGTAAGGCAGTTTGCCGCTCAGGCGGATCCCCACAACCTTGGGATAGGTCAGGTAGTATGCCCCGCCGCCCATAGCCACCGCCACGTCCAGGCCGCCGGCGCCGATGGCCAGCATGCCGATGCCGCCGCCGGTGGGCGTGTGGCTGTCGCTGCCGAGCAGGGTCATCCCCGGAACGCCGAAGCGCTCCAGCTGCACCTGGTGGCAGATCCCGTTCCCGGGCTTCGAGCACCAGATCCCGTGCTTCTTCGCAACGCTCTGGATGTACTGGTGGTCGTCCGCGTTTTCAAATCCGGTCTGCAGCGTGTTGTGGTCGATATAGGCCACGCTCCGGCGGGTTTTCACCCGGCCGATGCCCATGGCTTCGAACTGCAGGTACGCCATGGTGCCGGTGGAGTCCTGGGTCA